>JBGSZR010000064.1:0-9812 GCA_041750275.1 Gemmataceae bacterium | reverse complement strand
CGGATCGCGGCCGCCAGGCGATCCAACCGTGCTTCCAGGTTCGCACCACGCTTCGGCATCATCGCACCTCGACCGTCATGCCGGCCCCTGATCCCATAGCACCGCAAAATGTCACAGTTTGTCCGCAGTATGTCAGGGTTTTCGGGCTTTCACCCCCGTGAACGTCTCGAATCGCTTGATGATCACATCGCAATACTTCGGGTCGAGTTCGAGCAGGGCTGCGGTGCGTCCTTCCTGCTCGGCGGCGATCAGGGTGGTGCCGCTGCCGCCGAAGGGATCGAGCACACGCCCGCCGGGTGGGCACGAGTTCCGCAGCAGGTACGCGAACAGGGCCACCGGCTTCATGGTGGGATGGTCAGCGTTACGCGAGGGCTTGTCGAACTCGAGCACCGTAGTTTGGCTGCGATCACTGAGCCAGGTATGGGCGGCCCCATCGGCCCAGCCGTAGAGGCAGGGTTCATGTTTCCACTGGTAATCCTGCCGGCCGAGCACGAGCGTCGACTTGACCCACACGAGACACTGGCGGACGACGAAGCCGGCCTGGGCAGCCGCGGCTCGGACGGTGAGCCCATGCGAATCGGCGTGCCAGATGTAGAAGCCGCCCCCGGGTCGGACGTGCGTGATGGCGTTCTGCAGTGCCGTGGCCAGGAAGGTGCGATAGGCATCCTCGGCCATGTCGTCGTTGTCGATGGTGAGCTTCGCGTCCGTGCCGCCCTCGTAGGCGACGTTATACGGCGGGTCGGTCAGGAGCAGATCCGCCGGTGTATCGCCCAGCACACGCTTCACATCGTCGGCCTTCGTGGCGTCGCCACAGAGCAGACGGTGGCGGCCGAGTTCCCACAGGTCGCCGGGTTGCGTGATGGGGTCGGCGGGCGGTTCGGGCACCTCGTCGGGGTCGCCGTTGCCGGCGGTGGGTGCCCCAGTTCGAACTCTGCGTGCTCACCACTGTGCTCTCAAGGTCATACTCGCCGGTGGCGCGGTAGCCGGATTCCGTGAAGCTGGCCGTCGAGGTATCCGAACCGCTCCAGTGGGACTCCACACCCGCGTGATCCTCCGAGCCGTTGATCGACACTCCCTGGCTGCTCGATCCGGTCAGCGCGTATTTGCCGGTATCGATTGTCGCGTGGAGGATCTTCGAGCCCTGGAAGACGCGAGCCGGGTTTCGGTGGTGAGCACACCCTGGTTATTGGACGTGGCTGTCGCGGTTGCAGTCTGCTCGTTCGTGCCGGTCAGATGGAACAGGCCGGTGCTGCCACCACCACTGGCGGCAGAAGAGTTGTTCGCAGTCTGGTAAGTCGAGACCGCGGCGGAGATGCCCGCAAATGCGGCCGTGCCGGTGCCGAGGCAGGTCTCACTCGCTGTCCAGTCAAGGTCGCGAGCTTGGGGCGTCGGGCCACTCCGCGCGAAACGGGAGAACGGGGCGGTAAAGCCCGGTTAGTCAAGCAGTTCCCGTCTCGCGTCCCCCTTCTGGACGACGACCCCCTTGACGCCAGCGGAGACCTTTTTAGAATTCAGAATTGACAAGGAGGAGCTTCGGCGTATCACGGTTGCCGTTCGCGTATCGAAAAACCCCGCACAGGAGCAACCCCATGCCGCCCCGACTTCGGCTGCAGGCGAGTCAGGTTGCTGACCTTGCGGAGATCCGCGATACACCTGCAGAAACGCTTGCCGCAATCAGAGAACGAATTTGTGCTGCAAACCCGCAGCCGATGCACCCGAATGAACTCCAACGCGTAATCGTCCATGTCCTAGGGAAAGATAAGACTGAAGAGGGGCGGCGGGTCATGCGACCGCTTCTCGCCCTCCAAGCACTTCTTCGCCAGCATCGAATCGAGCCAGACGAAATTCTGGAAGCCGTGCGGATCGCTCTTCACGCCGCGAAGTCCCCTTGGAACGCGACGGAGTTCGACCGCTGGTCTACGGTTGAGCCCGAATTCAAGCAACTGCTGACGACGCCTGCCGTCCGCTTGATCTCGATCGCTCTGGACCTGATGTACGAGCACGAGAACCTCTTGCAGGGGGCGCGTGTCGTAACCGACATACGGCCTGTGTTCAGCGACGACGCGGAGCAGATTGAAGGCTCTGTCGTGTCGCACACGCTTCGCCTTCGCTACGACGGCAGGGGCGGAGACCAGAGCCTTAGCATCGCGCTGGACGAAGCGGACATCAGGGAACTGGAAAGGCAGTGTAAACGGGCACTGTTGAAGGCCCGCACTGCTCGAACCCTCATGATGAGCAAGGCCAACGTGCCAACTGTGATTACCGGAGACGACGGTGAAGCGCAAGCCTGACTTCCTGCGTGACCAGGGTGGCGGGTTAGCCACCCTGAACAACAGCAAGCGATCTCGGTGCGCAGAGGATTACCGCGTCGAGTCGGACCCAATTGACGCGCGCAGCGCGGAGTCTCCGCGAACGGAGAAGCACGGTAGCGCGCCGGTGATCGACCTCGATGAAGCTCCACCACCTGATTCCGCGCGGAACAAGCGTCTCTATCTGGAAACAGTGCAGAAACTCCTGCGCGAGGTCCTTCAGTCGAATTGGGGCAGGGTTCAGCAGCGGGAGGAGATGGAGTACGAAGCGCTCGTCGAATTGGCCGCGAGCCTGAGGAAGCTGGAGTCGTCTGGTGCCAAACCGCGTGGGAAGATCTTGGAAGAATTCGAGGGCTTCCTTGAGAAGTACGACGGCAACGTCGCGTACGTCACCCTGACTACTGACGCAGGGGAAACGATTCACGGCGAGTATCCGGCCCCCGAGCTGAAGGCTGAAGGTGTTCGTGAGCGCCGTCGCTTTAAGTGCTGGACTGTCGAAGCCGGCTCAGACGTGAAATTCGTCGTGCATCCGATTCCAGACGTGATCGTCAGCGAAGCCGAAGAGCGCCAGCTCGACGAATGGCTCCGTGAATCGTTGGGCGATGATCCGAAGCAGGGCAACTGAGGGGGCTCTGCAGTCAATGGAGATCCACGTACTCGGGGCCGGCAAGGGTGAAAGCATCATCCTCGGCTGGCCCGATAACCGTTGGGGCGTCGTTGATTGCTACGCCCCTTCTGTCGGCGACCACACAACCAATCCCACTTTTCGGTTCCTCAAAGACCGCGGAGTGACTGATCTCGAATTCGTCTGCCTAACACATCCCCATGACGACCACTTTCGCGGGATGAGCCATCTACTGACGCACTTCAAGGTGCATCATTTCTGGCGGTTCCCGACACTCGGTGTGCGGGAGCTAAGGCAGCTTGCCAAGTACATGCACATGGAGTCAAGGCGGAGCGGAGACACTACGGGTGTGGAGAACGCCGGAGAGTTCGTCAGCATCATGCAGAGGGTCAACGAACTTCTCGCTCATCATCAGATTAACGTGGCGATGGTAAGTGGCCACCAACAATTGTACCCCATCCCCTTCGACACGACTGCGCCGTTTCAGGTCTGGAGCTTCGCGCCCCACGGCAATCAACTGACAGATTACGAACGGTCGCTTTCCAACAGTTTCACGGCTGACGACAAGTTCAAATCGAATCCGCCACACGTGTCACACAACGACGTGTCTGTCGGGCTGCTTATTAAGTTCGGCGGAACTCAGATCGTGTTGGGAGGCGATGTCGAACGGGCAGCCTGGAACGACATCTGCCCGCAGCACCAGCGTCAGTATTTTTCCGCCGACGCGGTGAAGGTTCCTCACCACGGCTCGGACACTGGCTACATCACCGATTTGTGGCCGAGGTTCTCCGGGAAGAAGAAGCCGATCGCGCTTATCGCGCCGTACCGCCGCTTTCGGCTTCCGAAGCAGGAGTCTCTGCTGCACATCGGGCAACATGTATCGCGGCTGCTTCTCACCTGCGACACTTCCGGACTTGCGCCGCCTTGTTCCGCCGGCCCCCATTTAAAAAGCCGCATGTTTCTGAGAGCCAAGCTTAAAGCTCGTTCGCCACTGCCCGACGGTGAATGCGGGATGTGGTCACTGGAGTTCGACGCAAACGGCAACTGCGTGCAAGAGAATCACAAAGGCCCTGCCTGCGAGTACGAGATGGTGTCTGGCAGCTAATCTGACGTTAGTAACTCGTGCGTCGCTCTTTAGGATAACAAGACAAATTCTCTGTCAGAGACAATTCGTTTATGCGGACCAGCATGTGTTTGTGCGGTTCTAGGCTGAATTATTTCGCACACCGACTTCGAAGCGAAGACACGTCGAGCGATACAAGCCGCAGTTTACCCTCATACGGATGATCAAGGTTCGTGTCATCGTGAAATCTCCTGTTTGCGTCTTCTCTCGGACGCCGTTCACGAAGCCTCTCGCGTTCGCGGCCGATGCGAAACCGAAGGTTGCGACCGCCCTCGGTGCGGCCCCGGTGAAGGATGTCGAGCCACCGGCCGTCGTCCTCCAGGTTGAGGGAATCAAGCCGCCGAAGGCGACAGACATCGTATATGAGGTGTTCGTGACGAAAGCGGGGGAAAACCCGTCAGCGAAGACCTACGTCGGCCCGATCACCTTTTTCGTCCACGCGGGCGATGGGCACGCGCACGATGAGGACGGGTTCACGCAGGGGTTCGACGTGACCGAGGTCCTCCAGAAGCTCCGCCGGGCGAACGACAATGTCCTGCCTGACTTGGAGGTGACGATCGTCCCGCACAGTCTCGCCGGGGTGAGCGACGCCGACCTCGCCAAGGAGAAGATCGAGGTGCCGATCGCCAACGTGACACTGAAGTTGGTCACGGAGGAGACGAAGTAACATCAACAATTAAGGGCCTGGCTCTCGCCGTGGAGGCTCTCGATCGCGAGGCGCGTCAGAACGAGCGTGGCCTCGATCTCCTCGATCGCGACCGGTGGTTCGAATGTGTACCGGTATCCCGTCATGTCCGAAGCCCTCGTGGTGCAAGCAATCGCCCCTAACCATCTACTACCCGGTTCTCTCGCGAAGCGCCGGACGATTTTTGGAGAGAATCGCGGAGTCCTCATGTTCCGATGCGGTGGCGGAACTCGGTGAGAGTGAATCGTCGAGCGCCTTGAGCCAGCGTTTCAGGGCTTGGAACCGTTCGTACAGCGTGGAGCGGGGCAGCCCCAGCGAGCGAGCCGCCTCGCTCAGGGATTGGAACTTGAGCCGCTCCGCCAGCGCGTGCAAGTCTGGTGGCAACTTTGCTTGCAGATCGTGCAGATCCTGGGCGAGCAGGCTGCGGTCACGCATGAACTCCGTGCCCCAACCCGTCTCAGCCGCCCAGTCAGGACGCGCTGCGAGTGCGAGCACGGCTCGATCGTCCCGCCGGGCCGCCTGGTGGTGTCGCAGGATGTTTGCCGTGGCCCGCCGTACGATCATGCGATCGAAGGCCTCCCGGCTCAGAAGACGCGAGTCGAACCGCGGCAACCGCTTCAGGAGTTCGAGCGCCAGATCCTGCTCGAAATCCTCGCGGTCGTGGGTTGCGGGCCGGACCAGGAATGCCAGCTGGGCAGCCTTCTTGCGGATCAGCGCGGCCGTCTGGGGCTGGAATATCTCAGCGAGTTGATCGGGCACGGGTCGCTCCCCCGGCCGGGGAGCGGAGACGTGGGCCACGACGGATCAGCAGAACGCGAGTGGCCGCACAACGGCGTGAGGCAACGCGAACACCGGTGTCGGTGCCCACGTTCGCCTCCGCTGTGGCGGCCGGTCGAATGTCGGGGTGGTCAGGATGGTAAGTGGATGACAGGTTCCCGCTCAGGCCGGGACCTCCGCGAGAAGCGGCAGGCCGTTGGCGATGGTGAGGGAGTCGATCACCCCCTCACCGATCTCGTCGAGGGTTGCGAACAGGCAAACGACCTGCGTCTTGAGCGTGAAGTCGCCAAGTCCTGCGGCGGGGCGGGCCCCGGTGTCGGCCCCGAACTTCAGGGTGCGAATGATTCGGGGTGGCGGGTCGAGGACCGGCTCGCCGCCACGAACGACGAGGCCCTCAATGCGGCCGAAACCGAGTTCCTGGAAGAGGGTGATGAGGGTTCGCCGCGGAGCGGACAGGGACGAATAGGTGGGAACCGTCCGGTGACGTGATCCGTTGTTCTGGTCTCGAAGCATTGCTGGGCTCTCCAGAGGTGCCGGTCCGGTTCGAACCTGGCCCACTCAGGATGCCACGAACACCTGAAACGCCGTTGGCGATGGCGCTGAAATGCCGCTGAAATTGCGCTGAAACGGCGCTGAAATGGCGCTGAAATCCCGCTGAAATGGCGTGCTGTCATTCGCGTGGGTAGACCAGCCGATATTTGTCGCGTTGCGTACCGTCGAGGGTCACTCCGACGAACCCCGCCTTGTGGAACTTCCGCCGGACATTGCAGACGGTTCGCTGCACGGTGTTCTTCTCCACGTGCGTGTCGTTCCACACGTCGTCCTGCAGTTTTTGGACGGTCACGAATTGGTCACCTGCACGCAACAGGCGATCCACTACGTGGAACTCACGCGTGTATTGCCGAGGAAACAGACTGCGTTCCCGCACCGCACCTCGAACCGGCTGTGGTCGACGATGAACTCCACTGGCCCCGTTTGGGCCGGAGACGGAACCGGGCTTGTCGATCTGACCGTTCCGTTGCGGCCGGCCACCGCCCCGAGCAGTGAGCCCGGTGGGTATGGCAAGGGCGTGACGGTGCGGGAGCGGGATTCGACTGCCGTCCGGATGGCACGATCCACACCCGCCGCATGGCGGCGGTGCAGGTCGAACACCATCTCGACCGTGCGGTCGGCCGGGAGTCCGGTGTAGGGAATGATCTGGGCGACCTCGCCGTACTTCGCTGCGAAGTCGCGCGCCGTGCGGAAACGGCTCATGTCGAAGGCCGATCCCGCGTATCGCTCGACCAGCATCAACTCGGCCGTGGCGTCCAGGACGACCGGCACCTCGTGATACATGGACGACACCCGGGCCAACCATGCCTTATTGACCCAGGCCGTCTCTCGCCTCAACGTCTACTGATTCGCAGGTAAGTAAAGCTATTTGCGATCTCGAAGGTCAGTCGGGAAAAATCAGCGAAAACCGGGCTTTCTTTGATAGCTTTACTTACCTTCTAATCAGTAGGCGATACACTTCCCGATCCGGTGACGCTTTTCGATGTCCGGGGCCGGATCGCACTCGAACTACTTGAAAAGGTGCAGTCGGGCCGCCTGGTACTCGTGTGGCACACCGAGGATGGAGAGCAGGAACGCCAGCACGCCAGCATCGCCTATGTGTTCCTGCAATCCCTCGGTGACCTGCACCTTGTCCAACGCCTCACCCTTGGCGTCGAATGGCACGGCGAAGCAGGCCGCCATCTATTTCCGCAGCCCTTACACTGCGTCTCATCTACGGTGTCCGAATGAATTTATGTATGACCTGGTGTGTGTGAAGGATGTACCATATTATCGACCCGAAGGCATGCGAAGTTCACATTGATTCTCGGCATCGATCCCGGCAAATTCATCAGCATTACTAGCTGGTTACGATCCGTGTTGCGAGTAAATCGCACTATCGGGCTCCACTACATTCCGTCGGTATCCTGACCGTCAATCGGTCCACCCAGCTTCGACGACTTCGTAGATCTCGCCGTCGTCAATCATGTAGATAGCTTGACTGATCGGAGCATGGCCGAACGAATCGTCTGTGAATGTAGACCGAATCATGTGGTTGAACATTTCATAACGTCTATGTCTATCTTCATGAATTTCATTCACATCATGCTTTGTTGCGAACAAGCAAGTTCTTCTCGGAGCTGCTGCAATGAGTAGCTTTGACGACAACAGCTCGCACGCCCCTTGCATATGCATTTCATCAAGGATTTTCTCAGCCGAGAATGTATGGCCGGATGACGCAGCAAATTCCAATCCGTCATGTTCAAAGACTTCCCATTGGTAGTTGTGCTGAGAAAGATTCTCTAATGC
The DNA here is from genome assembly GCA_041750275.1 of Gemmataceae bacterium. Classification (GTDB taxonomy): domain Bacteria; phylum Planctomycetota; class Planctomycetia; order Gemmatales; family Gemmataceae; genus JBGSZR01. The sequence continues at coordinate 1,953 of JBGSZR010000064.1, read as the reverse complement.
ATCCTCGAAGAGTTTGTCGAAGTCAATGTCTGCGGCGACTGGTAAGAATTCGAATTGTTCGGGGGCGTCGTACGCGAATGCAATAAGTGGTGGATATTCATACTCATCTGAAAGCAAGCAACACGCGGCTTTATCGATGTGCCGCCAATCTGGCGGTTTCAGGATCGGATAAATGCGTTTCATGTGTGGTCTTCAGGTTTAGGATCCATGAAAGAGTTCGGCCAGGGCAGTCACTGACGACACGGATTCTGTAGTGTTAACGTCACAAATCTCACACCGGACATCACAGTATCTGGGGAACAGTTCGGCCCGGGTGGCCACAGACGACACGGAATCTGTAGTCTTGCCATCACAAACCTCACGCCGGACATCACAGAATCTGGGGAAGCCGTGGTGGTATCAAGACGGATACTTCCGATTCTCGACCCAGGTGCCTGTCATGTCTACACAATTCTTGCCATCGGGTGTCCCTCTCGATTTCGGCAGGTGAACTCGGCTATCCTGTGTTCCCACACTTTTCCTGGAGGCACGGATGCCGACGCTCGTCATTGAATATTCGACCGAAACCGAACGCCTGCAGTACGAACGCCTGATCGCTTACGCCCAGGAAATGATCCGCCTCGGCGCTGCAGCCTCCCCTGGAACCGTCCTCGACACGAGCGAACGCTTCGCCCTCGAGCAGGGTCGCCAACTTCTCCTCATCAATCTCGAAGCCGCCATCCAGGCCCGCGCCGACTCCGAAAAAAAGTCCCCGGCTCACGCTCCAAAGGGAAGAAGACACGAACGGTCACGACGGCCCTCGGACCCATCACTCTGACTCGTGAATATTCCTGGCACGCCACCGAGGGCGGAGCCTTCCACGCCGACGGTGTTCTCGGCTTCAATGGTTTCCTGACATGCCAGGCCTGACGGCGGGGATACCGGGCGTGGATCGTTGGCTGCCGAGCCTCTTCAAGGACGTGCCGAGCGGTGCGGCGACCGATCCGTTGATCGGCCTGAGCGCGTACCTGGCCAAGCATCCGACGCGACTGGGCTATGCGGAGCGACTGGCGAGTGGACGAAGTATCGGGAGTGGCGCGGTGGAGGGTGCGATCAAGCAGCAGGTGAACCTGCGGTTGAAGCGCACGGGCACGCGTTGGTGTGCGGAGAATGTCGGTCCGCTGGTGGAACTACGGGCCATGAGCCACACGCCCAGCTGACAAACCCTCTGGACCGCCGCGTAAGATGCCCCCAACGAAAGGGACACCCTCCCAATTCTGTCGGGATGGCACCACGATTACAGAAAATCATTTCGCGCGCCGATGTGCCGCCAGCTCGTGCCACAGACGGGTTTGTTTCCGCCAGTCCGGCTCCATTGCGAGCGGCAGCAGGTCGCGCAGGGCCAGTGGCTCGTCGCCGGCCTCGATCCGTGGCAGGAACAGTAGTTCCTCCTGGATCACCGGGGCGAGGTTCACAAGGCTCACGATCTGACTGACCCGTGCCCGCGTCACATGCCCCAGCCGGGCCACCTGTGCGTAATCATGCACCTGGCCGCTCCGCACCAACCCCTCGATCCGGAGGGCCAGAGCCATCAGCCGAGCCACCCGGGGAACGCGCCCCGGCACGGGATTCGGAGCCGGTCCCTCGCGAATCACCTTCCGGGCACCGCGACCCGCTCGACCGAAGTGGATCGTCCCACCAACTGTCACTGGCGTGCTCATGCCACCTGCTCCCGTTGCTCGTGGAGTTCTGCGATCAGGGTCTTGATCCCCGTCGCTCGGAACGACACATCCACCCGGCTCGCCGTCCCATCGTAGACGACCCGCTCGATCAGCAGTTCGACGATGCGGGCCCGTTCCCGTGGCGTCAGCGTCTCCCACACCCCATCGAATGCCGCGAGCGTGCGGGTGGCCTCGGCCGGGTCGATTGGGTCGCCCCCGGCCTGACGCCTTTCGCACCGGACCGCCTGCAACC
>JBGSZR010000063.1:0-4339 GCA_041750275.1 Gemmataceae bacterium | reverse complement strand
GCCGAACCGCTCTCATGTCCTCCCGACTTGAAGAAATAGTTCCCCCGCCCGATCATTCACGTGGAATTGCGAACGTCGGTGTTGCATTTTCAGAGGCGTTCGCGTCTCAACCACACACTTCACGGCACCGGGATGGTTCGTCGTTGGCCTCTCATCTCGGGGTTGCGACGAGGGTGTGTCACAACCGCGGCGGGGCCAAACAGCTCTACGGGGTCGGCCCGTTGCCACGCGGTGACAACCGACTGTCACTCTCCCAGCGAGTGACGCCCCAGAAACCTCTCCGTGCCGCCGGCGCGTCCAATCTAAAGCAGCGGGCTCGATCCCCGGAGGGTGACGCTTCGGGTCGGGCGAGCCGCGGGGGAATCGAGACCCCCGTCGGTCGTGTGGTCCCGGTCGAAACGCATCGGCACCAGTTCGTGTTCGGCTCGGCCGGCGGGCCGCAACGGTGGTCGGTCGCGTGACACCACGCTGTTCAACACCGGAATCCGGCGGGGGTCCAATCCAAAGGCAAAGGGGTCCGGGCCTGGGCCGCAGTGCGACGCGGGCGGAGTCGAACTCCAGGGAAGCGTCGAACGATCGCGGTCGCCCGTCTTGTGGAAGAATGCCCCAGTTCGGCGTCGGGTTCCCCCGCCGGTCCGGTGGTTCGCGGGTCACGTCGTCATGTTGGTTCTCCTCGGAGCGGTTTTGTTCCACCTGTGACAGTGCGTTGTCACTCGATCGGTGACGGCGCGGTGTCGCTCGCTCAACTGGCCAGGAACTTCTTGGCGTCGAAGGCCTGCCGCGACTTCCACAGGTGGTACACGGTGCGGCCGATCTTCGACTCCAGAATCGCGTGCGCCTTCTTTACGCCACGCTTGCGCGACTGCTTGGCCATCCACTTCTTCGCCGGCTCGAAGCTCCGCAGCATCAGGCTCGCCGCTTCCGAGAACGCCCACTTCAAATGGGCGTTGCCCATCTTGCGGCCGGCCAGACCCTTCACCTTCCCGGCACTCTCGTGCGTCCCCAACACCAGCCGACTGTACGACAGGAAGTTGCCGACCTCGGGAAAGCGTGTGATCTGGTCGATCTCGTAGAGCATCGTCAGGCCGAGGATGGGGCCGATGCCGGGAATCGTGCGGAGGAACTGGAACGTGACCGGGTCATCGATCCTGGCACTCTTCGTGAGGTGCAACTCGAGCGCGGCGATCTGGGTGTCGTAGTGTTCGATCAGGTCCAGGTCGGCGGCCGCGGACAGCTTCGTGCTCGGGTGGTCGAAGCGGTCGGCGAGGGTGGCGCTGCGGTTGCCCTTGTACGTCAGCTTCTTGGTGAACGGCGGCAGGTTGTACTGGGCGTTGAGCAGTTGCAGGTGCGTGATGAGTTGCGCCCGACGGCGGACGAAGACCGAGCGGCGACGCAGCAAGTCGCGGGTGTCGCGCTTCTCCTTGGGATAGACGTACGCGGTCGGGAAGTAGCCGCTGCGGAGGAGGCCGGCGAGGTTGGCGGCGTCGAGGCGATCGTTCTTCGACTTGCCGCCGTGGATGGCCCGCATGGCGAGGGCGTGGCCGAGGACGAAGGGGATCGACTCGCGTTCGCACAGGTCGGCGAGCCAGTACCAGGCGAACATACACTCGACGCCGACGACGAGTCCGGGGCGGAAGGGTGCGATGGCGTCGAGGAACGGCCCGGGCGCGGCGGGGAGTTCGCGTTCGATCCGCGGCGTGCCGGCGGGATCGCAGACGTGCAGGTAAAGGGTCCTGGCGTGGAGATCGACGCCGGCGTAGTATGGGTACGCGGCCTGGAAGTAGCGATGCGCCATCACTCGATCCTCCGTGGCGATGGGCCGGCCCGAGCCCGCTTCGTGGTTGGTGAGCTTCGGCGTCACCTGAAAGACCCACGTTGCGACCGGGGCAACCCGTGATCGCGTTGTACTTGGGACGGGCCCGGCCCGTCGCCATCGAGGACATGAGTGGTATCCAAATGCTGCAGCGGACGGCCGTATCATTCTTGGTTCCCGAGTATCAAACTCACTCCGGCCGCAGGTGAGTTCGGTCGTTCGGCCGCAGAGGACCCACCGATGGCCGAGACCGATGACTGGCGGCTCACCGGCCAGGAGCTTTACATGCTCGGGGTTGCGTTGGAGTGGGCGGAGTGGCACGCGCCGCGGCCGGACTGGGACCACGACCACTGCGAGTTCTGCTGGGCCAAGTTCGCCGGGCCGGAGCTGCCCGACGCACTGCACGCCGGCTACGCCACACTGGATCGCTACCGGTGGGTCTGTCCACAGTGCTTCGCGGACTTCCGACAGCGGTTTGGGTGGCAGGTGGTGGTGGAGCCAAAGCAGGCCGAACCGCTCTCATGTCCTCCCGACTTGAAGAAATAATTCCCCCGCCCGATCATTCACGTGGAATTGCGAACGTCGGTGTTGCATTTTCGGAGGCGTTCGCGTCTCAACCACACAGCTCTCGGCACCGGGATGGTTCGTCGTTGGTCTCTCATCTCGGGGTGGCGACAAGGGTGTGTCACAACTGCGGCGGGACCAAACAGCTCTACATGCACAGAACGCTGTTGAATTTGCCGAGATCAATGGCCAAAATCGTGGAGGCGACCATGTGATGTCTCCGGGAACAGTGAAGGGCTATCCAATTCGATCATCACACCTGCGACATACATGAATTCTTTCGGCGAGCAGAGGCCATTCCTTGCGGTAACTGTGATGCCACGAGACGAATTCACCAAAGATGTCGTTGACACGCTATCGAAGCGTGTGGCCTGCCGCTGTTCTAACCCAGACTGCGGCAGGATCACCGCCGGCCCGCATACGAACCCCGCAAAGTGGGTGAACGTGGGAGTAGCGGCCCATCTCTCGGCCGCCGCCCCAGGCGGACCTCGATACAACCCTGCGCTGACGGCAGAGCAACGCAAAGCAATCGAGAATGGGGTTTGGCTCTGCCAAGACTGCGCGAAGACTATCGACAATGATGCAAACAAGTACCCTGTCGTGTTGCTCAACCAGTGGAAGGCACAGGCAGAGGCAGAAACGGATCAGTTGATGGCGGGCGGCAAGCCTCCCCCTGGCAGCGGCCTGCCGTTGGCCGTCTCTGAACCACTGCTAATCGGCACTACACCCCATTGCCTCGTTGGACACGAGCAGTTGCCCCTCGCCCCTATCGAAGAACCCGAAGAAGACCCCACCTTCTACGTCAGCGCCTACGTTTTCAGATCGGTCGTGCAGCCAGCGTCTCCCGGCCAAACCGTTATCATCCAGGGTTTCGGGGCGGAAGTTCTGAAATTCGAACCGGTGCCGCCATATCGGCCGTTGATGGGAGCTTACCCGACTGCCCTTAGCTTATACCGCTTGGAGTTTGACGACCCGAAGAAGGCTGGTCACAATCGGTTCATGGCCGCCAAGTTTTACAGTGTGCGACCAGAGGGCGGAGGTGAGGAGTGTACCTTTCAGCCCGTAGCCATCGACCCTCTTCTGCCCGAGTCGTTCGACATTCGACTATCCCCGAAAAGTCCTGGGTTGTTCACCCTGCGGGTGTTTGTCGTCGTGTCGATAGGCGTGCGGGTTGTGGAGCAAGACCTGATTCCCAGCTTGAGGATCATTGCACCGCCGATCGAGAGGTTCTCGCCCAACATCACGGGGTAGCGCAGACGCCTAACCGCTCTCATGTCCTCCCGACTTGAAGAAATAATTCCCCCGCTCGATCATTCACGTGGAATTGCGAACGTCGGTGTTGCATTTTCGGAGGCGTTCGCGTCGCAACCACACACTACACGGCACCAGGATGGTTCGTTCGCTGTCCTCTCATCTCGGGGTGTGACAACGCATTTTCACACCGCGGCGGGACCAAACAGCTCTACGGGGTTGGCCCGTTGACACAGTGGTGACAACAGACTGTGGCGTTCGACGCACCCGCCTGCTCGCCTGCCGCCCTTGCAAGGCAGCCACACCGGCACCGGTACCAGATGCCCCGGGCAGGCTCCCGCACACCCGGCGAAGACACCCCATTCTCGCGCGAACACGCATCTCTGCGCCTTGCTTTTCCAGCATTTCGACAATTCCACCGTACTGCGCTTGATGTCTCCCGCCACCAGAGCGAAGTGTGTGATGCCTCGACCGGAGGCCGCATCCCACCATAGCGACGGAGGCCGAACATGCCCGCGACGAAGTCCGCGAATAAGGCGACCCGCACCACCCCACCGTCCGAGCCCATCGCTGACGCCCCTGTCCAGAAGCTCAGCGCCCTCGACGCAGCCGCTCGCGTCCTGGCGGAGGAGGGCACCTTCCTGACCCCCAAGCTGATGATCGGCATCATGGCGGTCAAGGGGTACTGGATGAGCCCCGGCGGCAAGACCC
>JBGSZR010000062.1:0-12540 GCA_041750275.1 Gemmataceae bacterium | reverse complement strand
CGGGCTGGCCAGGATGCGGGCCGGACCGTTCATCGCCGCTCTGGCGTGCGGCAGTTTCGTCATGGGGTTTGCGTTCGGGGCACTCGGCGAGGCGTACCTGGATCGCCCGGTCGCCGGGCTTCTCATCAGCGCTGCGGTCCCGCTAGCAGTCTGGCCGCCGGTCCACTACTTGATCCGGCGACGGTCGACGGCTGGCTCCACCCCTGTGGCATAACACGAAATACAAGTTCCTTCGCTGGCCTCGCATCACACAGCAGTGACAACGGACTGTCACACCGCGACGTGCTCACTTCAGCAAAGAACGCTGTTGAACTCGCCGAGTTCGATGGACAAGATGGTGTGCATCGCATGCCTCCGAAAGTCGGGCGGCTACCTGGACAGTACCAGACGCCGTGGCATGCGGGGTTACTTTTGGCGGCAGAAGGCGAGGCACGGATGGACTGCGCGGAGCACGCGGAAGATGAGATCGCTCGTCGGCTCGCGGTGCTGCTTCCGCCCGGCTCTGTAAACACCATCTCCGCCGGGGAGGTGCGAGAGTGGGTCATCGGCTATCTGGGGCGGTACGACGCCGAGTTGGCGCGGTTCCCGGGCGAGGTCGGGCAGACGCACTGGAACTTCTGGATGAAGGACTTCGAGCCGAGCGACGCGGCGTTCGCGGCCGTCGTCTTCCGTCCCACCGGGCTGGAGTTCTTCTGCGGAACCGGCGACCGCTACGCCATCAAGCGTTTCGGCGAGATCGAGTTCCCGTACGACCCGGAGGAGTTCCACGCCGAGATGCGGCAGCAGTTCGCGGTGCCCGAGGGAAGTGTTCTCGTGGGCGCGGAAGGGGCTGCGGCTTGGCTCGGCCGGAGCGGTTGGTGCGGGTAGCCAAGAGGGCCTAAAAGCTCTCATGGCCTCTGAACAGTAGTCAACAAGACTCCCGAGCCGGCGATTCGCGTGATGGAATGCGGCTGACAGCGTTGCTCGTTGGGTCACTTCCGCTTGTCCACCAAATACTCAGCACCGGGATGGTTCGTTCGCTAGCCTCTCATCTCGGGGTTGTGACAATGGGCTGTCACAACCGCGACGTGCTCACTTCAGCAAAGACGCTGTTGAATTTGCCGAGATCGACGGCAAGAATCGTGGTGCGAACCATGGCATGCCACCGGGAACGGTGAAGGGCCATCCGTTACGATAACCCCACCCACGACAAGCATGAATTCTTTCGGCTGCGGAGGGCTGGAACGTGAATCGACGTGTGTTTCTGAGTTGTGTCGGATCCGGTGCAGCACCGCTGGTAACGCCTTCGATGTGCCGCGCCGACAACGCACCGGTATACCTTGCGGATGATGTCAAAGTTATCGCGACGTGGCTGCTCGGCCGAGAAACAGGAAAGGCGTTCAAGGAACCGTTCACGGACTCGAATGTGCTGATCGGCACCAAGGACATTTTCTGTTACACAGACGTGCCGGACGTAAAGTGGCCGAAAGATTTACGTTCTGTGCCTTACGATTTTATTCAGGAGCGATTTGTAGCCGCGAGACACAGTCGCAAACGTACGCTCACGGAACTCCTCTCGGGAATCGTGATAACGGGTTCGATCGCCGCCGATCCGCCCGACACCTTCCACAAGGATAAGTTCGATCCGATTGCGGCAGGGGACCGCTGCTACTACGCTGATGTCCGGATCGGCCCTTGGGGACATTGGATCAAGTTCGTCGTCTCTGGAGCCGGTGAGAGTTTCCGAGCGAAGGTGGTGTCCCACCGGACAGGATAGGCCGCCCCAGGAACTTCCCTCGGGGATGAGGGAGCCCGCTGAAGGGGAGAGTCCGGTCCGTCGCCACTGACCCGCCCCCGGCGCGGACAAGAAAAAGGGACGCAGACCTTTTCACACAATCTTCACAATTCGGCGAACGTGTCGTTGCAGTTGACGCCCGCCCCGAGAGGTGGCTGGCCGGCGACCTCGGCATGGAGTAGCGGCGCGGCTGGCGGGTAGGCCAGAGGCCGAACCGCTCTCATGTCCTCGAAACTTGACTGAATAGAGTTCCCCCGCCCGGCAATTCGTTGGAAAAAGTCACGAACGTCGGTGTTGCATTTTCGGAGGCGTTCGCGTCTCAACCACACACTTCACGGCACCGGGATTGAGACAACGCACTGTCACAACCGCGGCGAGACCAGTTCAGCAGAGAACGCTGTTGAATTTGCCAAGATCGATGGCGAGAATCGTGGTGCAGTCCATGGCATGCCTCCGGGAACAGTGAAGGGCTATCCATTACGATAACCCCACCCACAGCAGGCATGGATTCTTTCGGCCTCAGAGGGCGTCCGGGTGGCGATTCGTTACACCGTCTACTGCCAGCGGAGCGCCGCGGGGGTGACCCCGGAACAGTTGCTCGCTGGCACCCGTGAGGCGGACCTGCATACAATTGCAGAGAACGACGACATCCCTGACGACGTTATCGTGGAAGCGTTGAAGCGACTACGAGTCCAGAACGTCGATCCGCAGGGGTTCCGCTTCTACCGCCTGTGCTACCGCCCTGATGGGATGAGACAGATCAACGTGGAGCGGTGGCAAACCTCTTCCGAGGTTCATGGGGTGGTGGCTGAGGTACTGGGGGGACTAGAGGACCAGGGGCATCCGGCGCTGGATCGCATCCGCGCCCACCTGGGGCAAACCGTTGACATCGTTGATGCCTCCTTTGGATCAGCGCCGGGTGAGAGTATGGCCCCTGTCTTGGCATCCGAGGTCACCCGCTGGCTCGCCCAGAAGTTCGGCGGCATTATTCGGGCGGCCGATGATTCGTGGTGGCAGTTGGGCCGCCACGGAGAGTATCAGCCGTTACGTCCATGAGAGCAAAGACACGCCGAACCGCTCTCATGTCCTCCCGACTTGAAGAAATAATTCCCCCGCCCGATCATTCACGTGGAATTGCGAACGTCGGTGTTGCGTTTTCGGAGGCGTTCGCGTCTCAACCACACACTTCACGGCACCGGGATGATTCGTTCGCTGGCCTCTCAGCTAGGGGTTGCGACAGCACAGTGACACAACCGCGGCGGGACCAAACAGCTCTACATGCACAGAACGCTGTTGAATTTGCCGAGATCGATGGCAAGAATCGTGGTGCAGACCATGTGATATCTCCGGGAACGGTGAAGGGCCATCCGTTACGATAACCCCACCCACGAACATGCATGAATTCTTTCGGCCGCGGAGGCAACAACATGGTGGATCGCTTCCGAAGGATCCAAAGGGTGTTCGGGACCGGGGAGTTGGTCCGCACTTTGATCCTGATTGCTGGTTTGATTGGAATGGCCATCTTTGGAGTGGTTGTCCTCTCAAGTGCAGCGGCGGCGGTAATCGCCGGAGGCGGGTTACTGATAGGGTGGGCCGTCCGCAATTGGATCGCTCGGGGGTCAGACCACTATGCCGTCGTGGTGCCATTCGGATTGACCGTCTATGGCATCGTCCTGTTTGCAGGTGACCGGCTAGGGTTGGACCGAGAGATCAAGTTGCTGATCATCACTGTCACAAAGGTGACCGTCTTCGATCTGAAGTTTTGGTCCTTGTCTGATCCGGATGTGATTCCCGTGCCTGCACATAAGTACTACAATTGACGCACGCCGAACCGCTCTCATGTCCTCGAAACATGAGTGAATATTTCCCCCGCCTGGCAATTCGTTGGAAAAAGTCACGAACGTCGGTGTTGCGTTTTCGGAGGCGTTCGCGTCTCAACCACACACTTCACGGCACCGGGATTGAGACAACGCACTGTCACAACCGCGGCGAGACCAGTTCAGCGCAGAACGCTGTTGAATTTGCCGAGAGCAACGGCAAGAATCGTGGTGCCGACCATGTGATGTCTCCGGGAACGGTGAAGGGCTATCTGTCACGATAACCCCACCCACGAACATGCATGAATTCTTTCGGCGGCGGAGTCACCGATGCGGGTGGTGTGGCCCGAACTGGCCGGTCTTAGCTTTCCGGACGAATCCGTCTGCTGCTGGGACTTCGACCGCGCCGGGTCCCGATTGACCATCACCGTCACGGACGGCTGGCTCGATGCGGCGGGCGGCATGGTGGGGGCTGCGGTCGAGTTGGTCATTGGGCCGTGGCCGGCGTTCAATGGCCAGCGGTTCCCAGTCGGGTTGGGCCCCCAGCCGGTGCCCGACCCGTCGGAGCCGCTGCGGGATCTGTGCGAGTGCGGGTTCGGGCCATCATCGGCTTGGTTGGCGGGCTTCGGAGCAGCGTCGGGGGACTGGCTACGCTACGAGTTCGCTGGCCCGGCCGCTGCCGCGTGTCACCAAGACGCCGAACCGCTCTCATGTCCTCCCGACTTGAAGAAATAATTCCCCCGCCCGATCATTCACGTGGAATTGCGATCGTCGGTATTGCATTTTCGGAGGCGTTCGCGCTCCACGACACACTTCACTTCATGGGGTTGTGACAAAGCACTGTCACCACTGCGGCGGGACCAAACGGCAGTCCAGATCCATTCGCGGGTTGAAGGCGGGTTTCACATTGCGGTTTTTGCCCAGATTCGCTATCCGTTGTCCCTTCGTGCGGGCACGGAGGCGAGGCATGCAGCGTCGATTGGATCACCCGGCCGCGGCTTGGCTGCTGGCGTTGGCGGCCTTTGGCCTCGCTGCGCTGGGTGCCCGACCTTATGCCGGTAGCTGGAACGATGGAAGCCGACTCGCGGTTGTGGAGTCGCTCCTGGACCGCGGCACACTGGCAATCGATGACTCCATTTTCTGTCAGACGCCTCAGCGGTTGTTCGAAAGCGGCCACCTGCCTTACCCACGCGATCGCCACGACCTGCACCTCCTCGGCACACTGGATAAGCTCTTCGTCCGCGGCCATTTTCATTCGGATAAGCCGGCGATTGTCAGTGTGTTGATGGCCGGGATGTACCAGCCGCTGATCTGGCTCGGGATGCCCGCGCCGGGCGTGAGGCCCGACCGGTTCGTTTACCTCATGACGCTCCTCACCAGTGGGCTCGGATTCGCCGTGGCCGTGGGTTGTCTTTGGGCGATCGGCATGCGGGTCGGGCTTTCCGCGGGCTGGCGGGCCGCCTGGCTGGCATCGTTCGCACTCGCCACGTACGCACTCACATACACCCGGCACGTGAACAACGGCGCGATGCAACTCGGCGTCGTCGCGGGCATCGCCTGCTTGTTGTTACGCATTGCTGATGCCAGGCGTGAAGGGCGAACAGCCTGGGGTGCACTGGTCGCACTGGGCACGCTGGCGGGCCTCGGCTTCAACCTGGACTTCGGCAGCGGCCCGCCGCTCGTGGCATTCGTTGCCGCCGCCGTGCTCTGGCGCGATCGAAGAGTGGTGCCCGTTCTGGTGTTCGCAGCCGCCGTGACACCCTGGGTGCTCGCTGGCATCGGCCTGAACTATGCCATCGGCGGCGTGTGGCTGCCCATCAACATGTACCCCGAACACTTCAACTTCCCGGGCAGCCCCTTCACCGAACAGAACCTCACCGGGTTTAGCCGGCACGGAATCCTCGATCAACTGCTCTATGCCGGTGCGATGCTCGTCGGAAAGCATGGCTTCTGGAACCACAACCTGCCCCTGTTGCTCGTGGCGCTGGCCGGGTGGCGTGTGCTCCTGCGTGACTTCCGCGGTCGAACCGAATTGCTCTTCGTGCTTGGCTGGTGCGTGGCGACCTGGGGGCTCTATGCTGTGCTCTCGAACAACATGGGTGGCGGGTGCTGCTCCGTTCGCTGGTTCGTGCCGTTCCTGGTGCCGGCGTACTGGTGGCTCGCCCAGTTGCTCCGCGAACGGCCACAATTCCGTGCCGATTTCGTGGTGCTCAGTGCCTGGGGCTGTGGGCTGGCCGGGATCATGTGGTGGAAAGGGCCGTGGGTGGTGCGAATGGTGCCGCTGATGTGGCCCGTGGTGGGTGCGGCACTGCTCTCGTGGGGCGTCGTGGCCTGGCAACGGACGAGGACCGCGGTCCGGGCACCGCGGGCAAGTGAGATTCATCAATCGGATTGGGTGCAGCGACGGGCTGCGTGAAGGAGAAACGATCTGTTGTGAACGAATGGAAACGGGGAGCATCGCGATTGGACACTTCCCCGATTCCGTGCTCTTCGCGTCAGTCACCGCCGCCGTGCTCGTAGTCGGGGTATCCATCCGCATCGCGAAAAGCCTTGACCCGGCTGATACGACCCGAGAGCGAGACGAGCGGCGTATCGCAGGGGTCCGCAGCGTTTTCGGCCGGGATCAGTCGCAGTCGAATGGCCAAGGGCGCTTCGGACGGCCGATCGACCGAGACCGTAATCTCCTGGGCTTCGGGCAAGAGGAATCCTACCGGGACATCCACTCTCAGGGCTTCGTGGTCGCACTTGAGCATGTGAGAAACCCTCCGTCAGAGGCTGCCGCCTGGGAATCGCGATAGCGGCCACAGTGACCGATCATCGCGATTCAGCGGGAGCGAGTCAACCTGCGGATCAACTGATGCTGCAAAAACGCAGCGGGTTACACCCCGGTCGCACGACGACACGAGGTCGGGGCTCGAAACGGCAGCCAAGGGGAAAGGGGCGCTCGGCTGCGTCACTTTGGCCGGTCCACTCACGGTCCGGCATTCTCCAACGACATTGCACGGTCACGACGATTGTGGACAGATTCTGGTCACATGTCTGACAAACTGTGGATGCGAGATTTCCACCGACGGACACGGATCAAGAACCGACTGGCGACCTGCGAATTCGACCTGACACCAGAAGCAATATCGAATTCTGACGGCCGCTTCAACACCGATAAATTACCTGATGGAGTGACCGGTTCCGAGCGCCTTGTTGAAAGAATTGCCAAATTGATCACGCAATTATACCCGGTCTGTCCAGGTGGTGAAGGGGCGAACTCTGGGTGGGGCGATCCGATCCCGGCAACCGTGACGCTGAGAATTCCGCAAGATGCCGAAATAATTGCCGTATTTGCCGCAGATCTTGACTTCCCTGAGCTGCTGAGCGCGTTTTTTTGGGATTCTGCCAGCTGAATCAATTTGTGTGTCTGTGCCGATTGCAATAATTGCCAAGTCTGTTCCAGAAGGCGTGACTCGGGTAAAGTAGCAGCACCCCGATTCGCATCAGGTGCCCGCATGTCTGAATCCGATGATGATCTTCCCATTGCCACGCCCATCTCGCCGCCGACGCCACCCGTTCCTGTTCCGAGTTCGCGTCGTGAGCCGCCGCGCCAGTCCGGAAAGCCGCAGCCGCCCACCGATCCGAAGCCGCCTAGACCACGGGCCCTGGCCGCCTGCGCCGTCATCGGCTGCTTCGGCCTGGCGGTGCTCGGAGCCGTCGCCCTGCTGACGACCACAGCCATCATGCTTGTGGGCCACCTGGGCAACGAGATTGCCGAGCGCACGAAAGACGCCGAGGACACAGGCCCGGAGGAGACCGCGAAGGAGCGTTACGTCGGACCCGTGATGCCGACGAAACTCCAGAACGCATCCCTGAGCATTCCATTAGGGACACACCCCGTGACGAATGTCACGCTCGGTGGGAATGGCCGCTTCCTTCTGATGCGTGTGGGTGACAAGATCCTGGTCTTCGATCCGAGCGAAGGTAGCTTGCAAGATCCGTTCGAGATCAAGGGCCCCGCCGTCAGCATGGCCGCGAGTGCCAGCAAACTCTACGTTCACCGACCCGGGCACATTGATCGCTATAACCTGATGACACGGAAGCTGGAGAAGTCGGTCGCGTTTGCAGGGCTTGTGCGTGAACTTGCCATCGGCTCCGGGTCAGAGGGGCCGCTGTTTGCCTTTCTCGCGCGAGGGTTGGGTTCGAGTATTGTGGTGCTCGACACTGAGACACTCGAACCGCTTGACGGCGTGCAGGGTCTGAGGCAACTCGAGGTGCTCTCCACGCGAGTCTGCATATCCCACGACGGGGGCTGGCTGGGGCTCGATCTTTCCACACCGATTGCGATGCTTTCCCGCGACACTCCGGTTCTTCACTACCAGGATTCGAATCGCTCGCTTACAGCCGTGAAGTTGCTTCCCGATACCGGGAGGGGGCCCTTGACGCCCTCGGCGGACGGGCAGTTCTTCTATTCCAATCGAGGCGTGTATCGCAACGATGGCTCCCACGTCTTGAAGCCCCAGAACCCTGCGGGCTTTTTCGTGACACTACCCACAGCGCAGGGTGACGATTTCTTCCTGAGTCTGGGCGTGAAGGACACGAAATTCATCGCACCCGAGATTAACGTCCACCTTGCCGGGAGTGCCAGCCGGGTGCCAGAACGGGAGCCATTCGCTGAACTCGTGGACTTCGCTGGGCCCGATGGATCGCCGGTCAGCGATGCACGCGATGGGCTGACCCCAGCGGACCGCGTGCACTTCTGGCCGGCCGCGGGACTGATTCTTGTGATCCCGCAACCCGGACACGAGAATATCCCGGCCACACTGGAAGTGCGCAAAGTCGATGTCAAGAAGCTGCTCGACAGCGCGGATGACAAGCCGGATTACCCCATCATTCTCTCCGATCCGCCTCGCAATGCCACGAAGGGCCAGACCTGGCGTTACTCTTTGCAAGCCTGGTCCGCACGGGGCAACGTGAAGTTCTCACTGGTGAAAGCCCCTCGCGGCATGGAACTCACCGAGACTCCCGATGGCACGGTCGTCTCCTGGGCGGTGCCGGCAGACTATCCGCCACTCGCGAACGACATCGAGATTCGCGCCACGGAAGCGGGCGGCCGCCGTGCCGAGCAACGCTTCCGGCTGCAGTTCTGGGAGCCGGTTTCGCCATGAGTGCTTGAACCTGAAATGTTGTGGGATCCGTCCAGCGGGCGAACCGAAAAGGGTTCGCCCGTTTTTTGCGCCCCTCCCAGCGTTGTGCTGGCGATGCTATAACAGCCGCACCGATCACACCCGCGCCGGAGCCATCGCCGATGAAGGTTCATGAATATCAGGCCAAGGAGCTGCTCGCCGCCGCGGGCGCGAACACGCCACAACACATCGTCTGCAAGACGCCCGAGGAAGTGGCTGCCGCGTTCGACAAGCTCTCCGCGGGTGGCGGCGTGATGGTGAAGGCCCAGATCCATGCGGGCGGCCGCGGCGCGGGCCAACTCAAGGGCTACGACCAGAAGCTCGGCGGCGTGAAGTTCGCCCCGACACGCGACAAGGCCAAGGCTATCGCCGAGACGATGCTGAAATACCCGTTGGTGACGCTGCAGACTGGCCCGGACGGGCAACCGATCCAGACGCTCATCGTGCAGGCGGATGCTGAACCGGACAAGGAATTTTACGTCGCTGTGGTCTTCGATCGCGGCTCCGGCCTGCCCGTGTTGATGGCCTCCGCGGCTGGCGGCATGGACATCGAGAAGGTGGCCCACGAGACGCCCGAGAAGATCATTCGCGTGCCGATCGCACCCGAGACGGGGTTGCTCCCCTTCCAGGCCCGCCGCCTCGCCTTCGAACTCGGCTTCACCGGGGAGCAGGTCGGCAAGGCCGAGAAGATCATGCTCGCACTGAGCAAGGTCTTCCTGGCCAAGGACGCCACCATCGCCGAGGTCAACCCGCTCGCCGTCACCAAGAAGGGCGACGTGGTGGTGCTCGATGCCAAGTTCGACTTCGACGACAACGCCCTGTTCCGCCACAAGGATATCGAAGCCTTGCGCGATCTGGCCGAGGAGAACCCGGTCGAGGTGCAGGCGAGCCGCGTCGGCCTCAACTACATCCAGCTTGATGGCAATATCGGCTGCCTCGTGAACGGGGCCGGGCTGGCAATGGGCACCATGGACATCATCAAGTTCCACGGTGGCAATCCCGCGAACTTCCTGGATGTGGGCGGTAGCGTCGATGATGCCCGTGCTCTCGAGGCCTTCCGCATCCTGCTCGCGGACAAGAATATCAAGGGCATTCTCGTGAACGTGTTCGGCGGCATCGCCAAGTGCGACATCATCGCCAACGCCCTGGTGAAGGCGGGCAAGGAACTCGGTTTCAAGGTGCCCGTGGTGGTGCGTCTGGAAGGCACGAACGCCGACATCGCCCGCGAGATCTTGCAGAAGGCCGCCGCCGACCTGCCCACCCTGCGACCGGCCGCGGACCTGACCACCGCTGCGAAGCTCGTCGTGGAACTGAGCAAATAATGGCACGAATGCGAAGCGGAGTGTGAGATGCCAGCCGCCACCACGAAGATGACCGCGGAGGAGTTCCACGACTGGACGAAACGGCCGGAGAACGAAGGCTCGCGTTTTGAACTCGATGCGGGAGTGGCCCTGGAAATGCCTTCGCCCGGAGAATTGCACGCGTTCGTCTGCTGGTTGGCCATCAAGGTGATGACCGAATACGTGGTACGTCGTGGCAACGGCTATCTTCTGACAAATGATTGTGGGCTCATCGTGCGACGCGCTCCGGACACTGTTCGTGGTCCGGACATCATGGTGTTCCTGGAGTCTCCCTCGCAGGTCAAGCTGAGCAAGGGATTCTGCGAACGAGTGCCCGCCCTCATCATTGAGGTGTTATCGCCCTCCGACACCATGAAGCGAACGACCATCCGGGTTGGCCAGTACCTCAAACGCGGCGTGAAGCTGATCTGGGTTCTCGACCCGGCGGATGAAAGCATCTACGTCCATCGGGCGGATGAATACTCCAAGGTTCTCGACTCCACCGAAGAATTGACCGGCAACGGTGTGTTGCCGGACTTCGCCTGCAAAGTGTCGGACTTTTTCGCTCTCCCCGGCCACGCTCCGTCAGCGGCCCCTTAGAACTCTGATGAACCTCTGGAAGGGATCCCCCATGCGACTGCCCATCATTGCCGTGCTCTTCTCACTCACGCTCGCGCTGGCCGGCTGTGGCAAGGAGACGCCCAAGGACGACAAGGACAAGAAGGGCGACCCCATTGTGGGTGATGGCCGCGGGAAAGGTCCCAACACGCCGCAGGCGCCTGCCTCGGTGGCGGGCGTGGGCACGCCGACGCAGCAGGTTGCCCAGCAACTCGTGATCGACCTGCGCAAGCCCGAGGCCATCAAGCTCGATCGCGTTTCGTCGCGCTTCCTCAAAATTATCGGCAAGCCGCTGAGCCCGCTGCCGGACGATCAAGCCAAGAAGTTCAACACGTGGGAAGCCGAGCACTGGCTGCAGCGTGTTGCCGCTTCGATCGGGCCCGATGCCCGGATCAGCCCGCCCACGGGGTTCCTGCGAGGCGATGCGGCCGTGTTCGTGGGCACGTTTGAGAGCGCCGCCGCTCCCAAGGGGCGCTACCTGATTCGACTGGTCGAAGAGGGTGGGCAGTGGAAATTGGACTGGTTCCAGGCCTCGGTGATCTCGACGGAAGATCTTGCCGCGGGCACGGATCCCTTCCAGGATTTCAGCGCCCAGGCGGCTGCCGACCTGGTCGCGGGCGGCCCGATGGATGTGAAGGACCGTGCTCCGCTGGCCGCTGCCATCCTATCATCCCAGGTGCGTGCCAGCCTCGAGGTGAACCAGCCAGAAGATGCTCAGGGCTACGACTACAAGCGCGGCATCCTGGCCACCCGGATGGAATCGTTCCTCGGCGAAAAGGTCGAGTCGTACGCCCGTGCGGCTTCCTCCTCCGGCGATGCCTACAAGCTCGAGTTCACCCTGGTGGGTGGTGCCAAGAAAACGGTGAACATCACCCTCGTGAAAGGCGACGCACCCGGCGTCTGGGTTGTGGACGAGATCAAACACTAATTGTCTGTTTCCCGTGCTTTCAGCGCGGGTGGGTTTTGCCCCCCAGCGCGATATCAATGTTCTATACCCTGGCTCCCTGCAACCCTGGAACCTTTCGCCATGAGCATTCTCGTCGATAAGAACACTCGCGTCCTGTGTCAGGGCATCACGGGTAAACAGGGAGCGTTCCACACCGATCAATGCTTGCTGTATGGTTCGCAGTTCGTGGGGGGTGTCACTCCGGGCCGGGGCGGAGTCACCTGGACGGGTGAGAAGTCTGGCACGAAGCTCCCCGTCTACAACACCGTGGCCCAGGCGGTGAAGGAGACGGGTGCCACGGCCAGCATGGTATTCGTTCCGCCCGGCGGTGCCGCTGATGCGTTGATGGAAGCCGCCGACGCGGGCATCACGCTCATCATTGCCATCACGGAAGGCGTGCCCGTCCTGGATATGGCCCGAGCCAAGCGCTACATTCAGTCGAAGCCCGGCGTGCGACTCGTCGGCCCAAATTGCCCCGGCGTCATCACACCCGGCCAGTGCAAGATTGGCATCATGCCCGGGCACGTGCACAAGCCCTGCGAGCCCGGCCAGCCCGGCATTGGCGTCATCAGCCGCTCCGGCACACTGACGTATGAAGCGGTGTTTCAGCTCACGTCCATGGGCTATCCGCAATCGACGTGCGTCGGCATCGGTGGCGATCCCGTGATTGGCACCACGCAAATCGAATTGCTCGAGATGTTCGAGAAGGACCCCGGCACACAGGCCATCCTGATGATCGGTGAGATCGGCGGCACGGCCGAGGAGCAAGCTGCGGAATATGTGGCCAAGCATGTGAAGAAGCCGGTGGCCGCTTTCATCGCGGGTCAGACCGCCCCGCCCGGCCGCCGCATGGGCCACGCCGGGGCCATCATCT
>JBGSZR010000061.1:0-19340 GCA_041750275.1 Gemmataceae bacterium | reverse complement strand
GACCTGGGCGGTACACCCGCCGGGCTCGTGGTGGTGGATGAAGCCCAGGCTGCAGCCGGCGATGGTGCCGATGTGCGACTGATGCGGGCCGCACTCTACTCGCGCGAACCCGGTCGCGTGCGGCCACTCGAGCCGCTCGTGGATCGCATCGATAGCTGGTCTGAGGACGAACAAGCCCGGTTGCTGTACGGGATGGTGGAGATTTTTGACTCCATCGACGATCAGGCCCGCGTGGTCCAAATGTTGAAGCGGATTGCGGCACGCCGGCCCACGGATCTCGCCATCTGGATGCGACTTCACGAGCGTGGGGTTGCCCTTGGTGATGCCAGCACCATCGCCGAAGCCCGCGCTGCGATTGCTCGCATCGACGGTGCCGAGAGTGCGTCCATTATCGTGTGCGATGCGGTTGCCGCGACTCCGGCCCAGTTCACCCAGGCTGTGGATCGCTTGATTCAGAAGCTCGGTGCTTCACCCAACCGTGCCGATGCCTGCCTGGCCCTGGCGAGGCTGAGGGCCTCGGCCGGGGATCGCACCGACGCGGTGCGCCTGTGTGAACGGGCGGTGCTGCTGGAACCAACACGCTATGAAACGATTCGAGCGTTGATCCAGGCTCTGGTCATCTCGAACGGAGAAGATCGCGCCATCGCGCTGGTGCAACGCATCGCCATGGACAGCCGCTGGGCGGGCGAGCCATTCCGCCGACTTCTCGCGGGTGCCTTGCAAACGCTTCCACCCGTCAGTGCCCAAAAGATTCTCGCAGCGTGCGAACCGATCGTGGCCGGGGAGTCGGATGGGCTCGGCTGGCTGGCCCAGGAGTATTCCCGCGCGGGCAATGCCGAGCGTTCGGCCCAGTTGCTCGAATCCGCCACGCAGTGGCCCACTGCCACCACGGACGACTGGTTGCGGCTCGTGCTCTTGCGTGGTCCTGAAGTCGAAATGAAGCGTGCCGAGCAGGCATTGCCGACTGCCCTATATTTGTCGCTTGCGGCAGTGGTAGTCGAAACGCCATCCGGCAAGAACTGGACTCCGCCCGCACTCGACCCGTCACAGAAGCGCCTCTTCGCCCAGACACGGCTCTCCATGAAGCTGTCGCGTTCCGAGCCGATTGAGGCGGCCAAGGTGCTCGAAGCGTACCTTGCTGAAGGCGATATCGGCAAGGAGAACGCCGGCTGGGCGAAGCGGAACCTGGCCATGCTTTATGCCGTGGGTGGCACCGCGGCCGATCGCAAGCGAGCCATGGAACTCATCCAGGACGCGGACGATTTCGGCACGACGATGGAGGAACTGCGAGCCACTGCCAGTGTGCTCACCACGCTGGCCCGTTACCTCGAAGGCGAGGATCGCAAGATTATTCTCAATCGATCGGCACAGGCCCTCACGGCGGCACACAAGCTGAGCAAGTCGCCACGCGACCTGTTTCATCTGTCGCAGATATATCGCGCCGTCGGCAATCGCGTCGAGAGCCGTCGCTGTCTGCAATCGCTGCTGAACGCGGATCAGAACAACATTTACTACCTCACGACGGCCCTGGAGGAATTGACCGAGGACGGCAACATCCCGGGCGCGGAAGCGTTTGCCGAACGGCTTCGCAAGAATTTTCCGGGTGAATTCCGCGCCGTGTCCGCGGTCGCCCGTTTTGAGTGCAAGGCCGGCCGGCCCGATCGAGCGCTTGCGATTGCCGAAGGGTACACACGTTCTGCGGACCTTTCCGCCGGTGACTATGTGGCTCGCTCCGCCCGTGTCGCCGAGTTGCTGGATGAACTCGCCCGACTGCCGAAGGTGCGTGGCACACCACTGGGTCATCGCATGGTTGATGCGGCTGTGGAACGCTACGCCGCCATGGCACCATCACGACCGGAAGCAGTCGTGGCTATTGCAGGGCTTCTCGCTGCCGATGGTCGCGTGAGCGAGGCGTTCGCCCGCATCGAGCAATATGATCGCTACCTCACGAAACGCGTGCGTGCGCTTGCCGGGTTGGCTGCAGTGCGTTCGGGCGGTGCCACGGATCGCCAGTTCGAACTCGCCAAGAACTGGCTCGATGGCTGCCTCGCCGAGGAGCCGAACTCCGTCACGCTGTTGCTGAATCATGCGGAGTTACTGGCGATTCGTCAGGATGTGCCCGGTGCAGTTGCAGCGTACGAGGCAGCATTGAAGCAGGATTCGCGAAACGTCACCGCACTAAATAATCTGGCGTGGCTGCTGGCGGCGGACCCCAAGACAGCCGAGCGAGCACTCGCATCAATCGACCGGGCCACCCGTGAAGCTGGCTTGAGCGGAGAGTTGCTGGACACACGAGCCCGTGTCCGGATCACGTTACGGCAATTCGAACAGGCTGAAGCGGATTTAACCGAAGCGATGAAACGAGAAGCTTCAGCGCTTCGGTTTTTTCACATGGCTGTGCTGCGAAGCCTGCAATCGCCACCGAACCCCAGCGAAGCCGTCCAGGCATTCCAGGAAGCCAAGACGCGTGGTCTGCAGCCCAACCAGATACACCCTGCCGATCTGGCGATGTACCGCGGGTTCGAATCGAACGCGAAGTAAGCTCACGCGGTGAACTCGGCGACCATGAGTGTGACATCGTCGCCGAACGGTTGCGAACCGCGGAAGTCGTTCAGTTCCGCGATTTGCCGTTTAGCATGGGGTGCAGCTGCCTCGCGACCGTGGGCCAGCAGGCAGTCGCGGAGGCGATCCGTGCCGTACGCTTCGCCAATTTCGTTGCGGGCTTCGCTCACGCCATCCGTGTAAAAGAGGATGCGATCGCCGGCGTCCAGTTCCACGGTTTTTTCGCGGTACTGCTCGCCGGGCATGATCCCGAGAAGGAATCCCTGAGCCGAGAGCGGCACCACTTCTCCCGTGCGGGCTGAATAGCGGAACGGATACGGGTGGCCGGCATTGGCATAGGTGAGCGTGCGCGATTTGCGATTCAAGATTCCGTAGAACGCGGTCACGAAGCGATCATCGGTCAGGCCCTGGAGCCGCTCGTTGATGGCGGAGAGCACCTCGCCCGGCTGCGTGGTGTGGCCGGCGACCTCGGCGAAGGCGAATCGCGACATCACGGCCACCATAGCTGCGGCGATGCTGTGCCCGCTGGCGTCCGCGATCAGGATGCCAAGGTGTTCGGCATCGGGCTGGGCAAAGTCATAGTAGTCGCCGCCCAGATGATCGAACGGTGTGTAGAACAGGCCCCAGCCTAGATCGGGCCACGCGGGCGGGGTTTGCGGCAAAAGGAGGCGATTCTGCAATCGCCCCGCGGCACGCAAGTTGTATCGCAGCTCCGTGTCGCGGGCCAGGAGTTCATCGTGCGATTGCCGGAGCTCGCGTGTTCGCGCTTCCACCTGCAAGCGAAGCACGTGATCGCGCCAGCCCATGAGCAACCGCGTCGAAAGGATGCCGATAACACGGCGTTCTTCAATCACCGGTAAGTGACGCACCTGCAAGCGCTCCATCATGGCCGCGGCTTCTTCCCAGCCCACCTCGGGTCCGATGGCATACGGGTCCGAAGTCATCCAGTCCGAGACGGGCCGATCGCGCCAGCCAGGCGGCGCGTCGGCGATGCGGCGCAAGAGATCGCGTTCCGAGAAAATGCCCGCCAGCGTGCCATCGCTGTGCACCACCACCACCGAGCCGACACGTTTGCGATTCATCACCTCGAGCGCGTCGAGCACCCTGCGGTCGGGCGTCACGAGGGCTGGCTCGGCTTGCATCACCTGGCGAACGGTCAAGGATTGTGGCGTCATCGTGTGCGGAACCCGGGAAGAATGGCGAACCGATTCGTTCAGTCCGAAGAGTTGGTATAGGCGAATCTGCGATTGTGAGTGCTGCTCGACAGAAAAGGAATCTGATCGGACTTGACCCGCGGCTGCATTCTGAAAGAACAATAGAGTTTGGTTCGCACCACCTGAGGTCGCTTCATGTCCATCTGGATTCGACAAGCATCAACGATCCCAGTGCAAGATGGAAAAGTCTGCATGGTGACATCGAGCAACGGCAAGCGCTGGGTGCTGCCAAAAGGGCTCATCGATCCCGGGCAAACCGTGGGCGTGGCGGCACTCAATGAGTCCTGGGAGGAAGCTGGATTGCTAGGCATCCTCGAAGGCGAACCGATCGGGTCGTACGTTTATCAAAAGTTTGGCGGCGAGTGCCTCGTGCTGGTGTACCGCATGACCGTCAACGAGGTGCGTGAGGAGTGGCCGGAACGCGGAGTGCGGCAACGCATCTGGCTGCGGCCCGAGGAAGCGATTGATCGCATCGAAGAAGCGGGGCTCCGCGAAATTCTGCGACACACTTTTCGGCTGAAACGAACAGACACCGTTGCAGCGACGTGAGTGGGTCGCGACTCCTTTACGAGTCGCGGCCAATGCACACAAGTGTGAGGTCATCGGCCGGTGGTCGATCGCGGGTGAAGTTCTTCAGTTCATCCAGTATGAACTGCCCCACCGTTGCGGCATCACTGCCAGCCTTTCGCAGCGCCGCCCGCAAACGCTCGGAACCGTACATCTCTCCGGATGGCTCGCGAGCTTCGGTGACACCGTCGGTGAACAGCAAAAGCACATCCCCCGGATCCAGCGATGCCGTGGCGCATTCATAGGGGCGATCGAATAGTCCAAGCGGTATGCCGGCGGCAGAAGCTCCCAGTTCCTCAACCGTGCCATCGGCTCGGCGGCACAGAGGAGGCAGGTGTCCGGCATTCACGATGGTCAATTCAAACGTCGTGAGATCGAGAATGGCCGCAGCGAAGGTGATAAACAGGCCATCCTTGCAGACGCGGCGAATGGCCGTGTTCACCTGCCTGACAGCCAGAGCGGGCGATGGCTCGGTGGCGAGACAGAAGCGAGCCGTGGCCGAGAGCCTTGCCATCAGCAATGCCGCCGAGATCCCCTTGCCGACCACATCCCCGATGCTGACGGCGAGTCGATCGGGGCCGAGTCGTACATAGTCGTAGTAGTCGCCTCCCACTTGCCCCGCAGCGGCATAGTGATCGAAGAAGTCCAGACCCATGATCTCCGGGCGTTCGTCGGGCAGGAACGATCGCTGAATGCGCATGGCAGCATCGAGTTCACGCAATTCGTCGTGTCGCCGGGCCATCTCCACGGCCTGCGTCGCCTGCAATCCGGCGACCACAAGCACATCGAGGTCTTCTTGTGTGAAGGGTTTGGCGCGTTGTCGTGTGTCCAGTTGAATCACACCAATGCTGCTTCCCGTTCGATCGATGAGCGGCACACACATGATCGAGCGAATTTGATGAAAGCGAACGCTCTGGCTCGAGTCGAAGCGTTCATCGTCGCCTGCGTCGGCACTGAGAATGGCCCGCCCGGTTTTGACAGCATACTCAAGCACCGTCTTACTGATGGCGGCACCGTCGGCCGGTTCGTGACGGTGACGCACCGCCTTGGGCACGAGCTTGCCTGTGGCCGGTTCCTTCAGCACCACGAAGCCGCGATCACTCTGCGGAAAGATCGCGAACAGGCTTTCAATGATCTTCGGCAGCACCTCGTTGAGTTTGAAAGCGTCACTCAGGTTGCGAGAAAGTTCGAGCACGGCCCGGAGTTTGATCGCCGGTGAGATCTCGGTCCGCACTCCGGAGCCGACCTCGATGGACCCCACAACAGGCGGTTGTGTGGTGGTTGTCTCCACGAGTGGGAAGGCATTCGATTCCTGTTCGACGAACACGAGCAAGTGGCCACCGAACTCAACTCGGTCGCCATCGGTGAGGGCAATCGATTGCTGTAGGCGAATGCCGTTGACACGGGTGCCATTGCGACTGCCCAGATCTTCGAGCGTGTATTCGCGGCCCTGAAGAGTGAGCCGGGCGTGCTTTGCCGAGACCAGCGGATCATCGAGTCGAATATTGCAATCAGGCCCGCGGCCCACGACGAAGCGCGACCCACTGAGCGGGAAGTCACGATCTGCGTTGGGGTCCCGCAAAACCGACATCGCCAACCCCTCCATTCACGAGGCAAACGCCTTCATCGCCTCTTCGCGTGTCTCGGTGATATCGCACATCTTCTGCAGGCGAATGAGGTCGAAAACGGTTCGCACCGGCGGCGTGACCCGGCAGAGTTTCAGGTCGCCGCCTTTTTCCGCCAGGTGTTTCAAACAGGACAGGATCACGCCACAGCCGCGGCTATCGACAAAGTCGACACGGTTCAGGTCCATCACCACCTTGCGGCAATCGCGGATCACGGGGTCCATGCCGGCTCGCACTTCATCGGCATTGCTCACTTCCAGTTGTTCGGCGTTCACCGTGACCACGGCAAGGTCACCGAACATTTCGACAAGAAGATTCATGGTGGTTCCTTTCATCCCGGTCGCGCGGAACTTGGTTAGCCGGATGCCACGCTGACCGACGTCGCCATGGATGTAGTACACTTCATCCATGCACTGGTTAATGAGATAAACGCCGAACCCACCGGACCGCGAGCCATCGAAGGAGGGCAACGGCACCGCACTCGGATCGAAGTCGGCCCCATCATGTGTGAGGATCAACTTCACCTGCTCGTCATTGGCATTCGCCTCGAGTCGAATCGGTCGACCAGGGATACGGCGATAGGCGTGAATCAGGATATTCGCAGCTGCTTCCTGCACAGCCAACACGATTCGGTCCACGACCTCATCGCGTGGGCCCGTCGACCACGCTCTTCGGCAGCACTCCCGAACCGCGCCGCGCAGTTCGGCGAGGTGCGTCGGGTCGCTTGTAAACTCCTGGCGAATTTGAATCACGGCCAAGCCTCCCTCGAAACCTCCGGTGGCGAGCCGGTGCGGTATTCGGGCTGTGACGTGAATTGCAGTCTAACGCATTCGCGAATGGAATGCACGAAAAGTGAAAACGCATTTTATAGCCCCTGGCACTGGGTCGTGCGGCGGGTGCCAACTCGTTACAATGTTGCCAATCTCCTACCTTCATCCCACTTCGGAGAACGGATGTGTTTGCCGTGAGTCGCTGCATATTCTTGCTCATACCCACCCTGCTTGTCATCTGCCTCTGGGGCACCCGTGATATCGCCGCCGAACCCACAAATGCAGTGGAACCTGCGGCGCTGGTCAAGTACGCACCGACATCAGAGGAACTTCTCGCCAGATACCAGCGAGCCCAGCAACCACAGGGTTCGCGGCGTGTGTACAAGGATTTAGTGACGCCGCACTGGTTCGACGGCGATGCAAAGATGTGGTACCGCAATGAACTTCGTGGCGGGGAGAAGGAATTTATTCTGGTCGACGCTGAGCAAGGAACCCGCGGCCCCGCCTTTGATCATGCCAGGCTTGCGAAGTCGCTGTCGAAGGCCACAGACAGGGAGTATCGCGCGGGCCGCTTGCCCTTCGATTCGATCACGCTCGATAACAAGCTCAAATCGGTGCGTTTCACACTCGGGAAGGAATCCTGGATCTGTGACCTCGACAGTTACGAATGCGTGAGAGGTGGCGCGAAGCCCGAGCCTGTGCCCATGCCAGTGCACGTGGAGACGATTTCCGGCGAGCCCATGCCCTGGCCGGAGGCACCTTCGTTCGATCCGCACGGGCCTCGCGAGGAAATCGCTCTGGCCCAACCCGCTCGCCAGGTTCGCTCACCAGACCGCAAGCGCGTTGCCTTTATTCAAAACAATAACATCGTGCTGGGCGATGCCGATGGTAATGAGGTGCCCCTCACCAAGGATGGCCATGAGGGGCTTGCCTATGGCTATCTGAACTGGTCGCCCGATTCGCAGTACCTCGTCGCCTTACGCACCTCGCCTGGCGAACAGAAGACCGTCTCCTTTGTGGAGTCGTCTCCTCGGGCCGGTGGCCGGGCACTCCTGCACACCCGGCCTTACGCGCTGCCAGGCGACAAGTTCGCGGTGCACGAACTTCACGTCTTCGACGCCGCGAAGCGAGAAGAAATCAAGGTCGAAACGGACAAAATCGATTTCGGCACTCCCCGACCGCGCTGGAAGCCCGACGGCCAGACGTTCACCTACGAACAGGTCGATCGCGGGCATCAGCGTTTTCGCTTGATCGAGGTGAATGCACGCACGGGCAAAGCGCGCAGCCTCATCGACGAACAGAGCAAGACCTTTATCTGGACTGCCCACTTCGACGGCATCAACCTGCCGACCGTGGCATACCTCAAAAACGGTGAGGAATTGATCCACCCCTCCGAGAAGAGCGGTTGGCGGCACCTGTACCTCATCGACGCCAAAACGGGCCAAGAGCAGAACGCCATCACTTCCGGCGAGTACGTCGTTCGAGGTATTGACCGAATCGACGAAGAATCGCGGCAAATCTGGTTCCGCGCCAGCGGCAAGAATGCCGGTCAGGATCCGTACTTCATGCACTTCTACCGCGTGAACTTCGATGGCACCGGCCTCGTTGCGCTCACCGAAGGCGACGGCACCCACAACGTGGTGTACTCTCCCGAACGGAAGTTCCTCATTGATTCCTACAGCCGCGTGGATGCCGCGCCGGTCACGGAACTGCGCCGTGTTTCCGATGGCAAGCTGGTGTGCAAACTCGAGGAGGCGGACACCGCGGACCTCAAAGCCAGTGGTTTCGAGGCACCGGAAGTGTTCACCGCCAAGGGCCGCGACGGAACCACGGACATCTGGGGCATCATCTGCCGGCCCCGCAACTTCGACCCCAAGAAGAAGTACCCCGTGATCGAGTACATCTATGCCGGGCCGCACGGTTCGTTCGTGCCCAAAGCCTTCAGTTCTGCCTCTCGTTTCCAGTCACTCACCGAACTTGGCTTCATCGTGGTGCAATGCGATGGCATGGGCACTGCCAATCGCTCGAAGGCGTTTCACGATGTCTGCTGGCACAACCTCAAGGACTCGGGTTTTCCCGATCGCATCCTGTGGCATAAAGCGATTGCCGAGAAATATCCGTACTACGATCTCTCGCGGGTCGGCATCTACGGCACCTCGGCCGGTGGCCAGAGCACGCTCGCAGCACTCCTCCACCACGGCGACTTCTACAAGGCTGGCATGGCCGCGTGCGGTTGTCACGATAACCGCATGGACAAGGCCAGCTGGAACGAACAGTGGATGGGCTACCCGGTTGGCCCGCACTATGCCGCCAACTCGAACGTGGACAACGCTGGCAAACTGCGTGGCAAGTTGCTCCTGATCGTCGGCGAGATGGACACGAACGTGCCTCCTGAATCGACTTTTCGCGTCGTCGATGCGCTCGTGAAAGCGAACAAGGATTTCGACCTGATCGTGGTGCCAGGCATGGGTCACTCGGATGGCGGCAGCTATGGCCGGCGGCGGATGCAGGACTTCTTCGTGAAGCATTTGCACGGCATCGAGCCGCCAGATCGCAATGCCGCCCCGCAGGTGGCACCACGGAAGAATGCCCTGGAGAATGTGTCGTTGCTTCAGCCGGAGCCGCTGCCGATCGCGCCACCGCCGCGACTGAAGCTGCGGCCCGTCGATGTGGTGGGGATGATTCGCACTCCAGCGAACGAGGCGCTGACTGTCACCCGTCGTTATGAGGTGGATCGTGCGGCTCTCCTGCGAACCTATGTGGTGCCGTTCTCACCCGTTCGTCTGGAGCGATTGCGAAAGTTCGAGTCAGACTGGCTGGCGACGCTGAAAGCGGTGAACTTCAACTCGATGAGCCCGGCTTCCCGCGAAGAGTTGCTGACGCTGCGTGCGCGTGTCGCCGAGAACTTACAAGACCTGAATCGAAAGGCGATGGATGCCGATGCCATCCTGCCGTTGCTGCCGTTCGCCGAAACCATCATCGCACTGGAGGAGAGCCGACGACGCATTGAACCCGTGGATGCGGTCGAAGCAGCGGGGCGCGTCGATGCCCTGCGAAAACAGGTGGAGTCACTCTCGGCAATTCTGAAGTCCGGCAAGCTGCCGGCCACGGAGTGGAGCGCGACTCGTGCCGCGGATGCCACCGATCAGTTGCGTGCGAGCCTGAAGACATGGCATAGCTTCTATGCTGGCTACGATCCCACATTCACCTGGTGGCTCGCCGAACCATATCGCCTCGCAGACCTCGCGCTCACGGAGTACGCCAAGTCGCTGCGAGAAGCCACTCGCATATTGCCCGATCCGCAACGTGTGCCCGCACCGCGGCTCGTTGTCGCCAGGTATCCCGGGCCATCCGATGCACCCGATTTTGCGTTGCTGATGCACACGCCCGGAAGCGAGTTCACAGCCGTTCTGGATCAGTATGGCCGCGGGCGAGCAGAACCCTCGCGCTGGCTCGCCGGGCTTCGCGATGTGAAGTTCGATGGACTCACGCGAGCGGCGCAGGTCGATTACTTGCTCTTCCAGAATCACCTCGAACGCGAGGTGAAGCGTCAGGAACTTCGCGCCTCCGGAGCCAGTCGTCCGCCGGTGCCACGGGACTCCTCGGGCATCAGCGGTCGGCCTATCGGGCGCGATGGCATCCTGGTGGAACTCAAGGGCGAGCTAATTCCTTACACACCCGAAGAACTCATCGCACTCGCACGAAAGGAACTGGACTGGTGCGATGCCGAGATGTTGAAAGCGAGCCGCGACATGGGCTGCGGCAACGACTGGCGCACTGCACTCGAGAAGGTGAAGACCAAACACCTGCAACCCGGTGAGCAACCCCGACTCATCCGCGCACTCTCGGATGAAGCCATCGCTTACCTCAAACAGAACGATCTCGTCACCATCCCGCCGCTCGCGGAGGAGACGTGGCGCATGATCATGATGTCGCCGCAACGTCAACTGGTGAGCCCCTTCTTCACGGGCGGGGAAGTCATCAGTGTGGCTTTTCCCACCGACACGATGGCCCACGATGCGAAACTGCAGAGCCTCCGCGGCAACAACTTGCACTTCTCGCGGGCCACGGTCCAACACGAACTGATCCCGGGCCATCACTTGCAGCAGTTCATGAACAGTCGTCACCAACCCCAGCGCAGCCGCTTCAGCACGCCGTTCTGGACGGAAGGGTGGGCACTCTACTGGGAACTCGTGCTCTATTCGAAGGGCTTTCCCAAGACGCCCGAGGACCGCATCGGTTTCCTCACCTGGCGCAAGCACCGCTGTGCCCGCATCATTTTCTCGCTCAGCTATCACATGGGTCTGATGAAGCCACAGGAGTGCATTGACCTGCTCACGGATCGCGTGGGGTTCGAACCCGAAAACGCGGCCGCGGAGGTGCGCCGCTCATTTGGTGGCGGCTATGGTCCGCTGTATCAAGCCGCTTATTTGCTCGGCGGATTCCAGTTCTGGGAATTGCGAAAGGAACTGGTTGACACGGGCAAGATGAGCGAGCGTGAATTCCACGACGCGATCTTGAATGAGCATGCGATGCCCGTGGCGATGGTTCGTGCGATCCTGATGAAGCAGCCACTCACGGCCGACGGGTTACCGCCCTGGCGCTTCGGAAAGATGTGATCCGTGCATTCTCATTGATTCCGGCGGACATGCACTCCCCCCTCCCCGGAATCATGTCATCTGTCTGGAAGAATGAGTGTTTGAATGATGCCGGGGGTTGCGAAGCCTGAATTGATCAGCGATTCAGGCTTCGCGGCTTCTCTCTAACTGGAGCATCGGTAATCGCAAACACGGCAAGTGCAATCTCACGTCTCGACGAGGGCGGTCTTGATGCCCGCCCACTTGCCGTCTGCGGTGACGCCGACGATGTAGGCGGTGCGCTGGATATTGCCGACCTTGAAAACCTTAACGTGGCTGAGATGATCGACAAGGGCGGCGGCGAGTGCCAGGAAGTCGCCGCGGCGCGATTTGGGCACGGCCCGGAAGAATTCGGTGAGCGTCCCTTCCTCGATGGAGGCCTTCGCCTTCGCGCCACAAGCCACCAGCACCTCGGCAGCCGTGGGCGCTGCAACAGATCCTGGCCAGCTGAATGCCTCGAAGCCCGCATCGGTCTCGCTCGGATAGAGCAAGCCCTTGGAGGCCTCGGCCAGTGCTTTCTCAACCGGGTTCGCCTTCGCCATGGCTGCGATTCCTTAATTGCGGGGTGGAACGACAACCTTTACATCATCCACCTTGGCCTTTAATTCGGTTGCGACATCACCCGGAATGAGCGGGAAGAAGTTCAGGCCCGTTTTCTTCTCCACTTCGGCCACGGAGACGCGGTACTTCGGCCAGTCGTCCGTCACAGTGGGATCATTCGGCATCCACACGGCAATCAAGCGTGCAGTGTTGTTTGGTGCCGCGGCCCGATTCGGCAGCACCAGGATCACCTTCCACACGGACGCCGGCACCGTCACAAAGGGCGGATTCCGACCGATGCTGATCTTCTTCTGCTTGTCGTCGCCTTGCCCACCCAGACCATGTGGCCCCGCGACGATGTACAGGTCCTTGCCGTCCTCCGCGAGGTCGCGGCAATAGGATTCGAGCCGTTCCCATCCCTTCTGATTGCAACTCGAGCACTGCGGCACCATGTTCGTCATCAGGAACACGGCATCGTTATCGGCTTCCCGGGCCGAGCGATCCTTGGACGGGCAAAGGTGGCCGCGATCCATGCCGCTGCCGGTGTAGCTCTCGAACTGCACACGGGCGAATCCCTTGGGCAGGTCCGGGTCTTCCTCGAAGGAACCACGGGCCACGCGGCCGATGTCGGTCTTGATGAGGTTCCACGAAACCCAGTTCGCAGTCTTCTTTTTGTCCGAATACGACATCACGTACTGCGGCCGATCGATGAGATAATCATCCTTGTTGGCCGGGTCTGCGGTCGTTGTTGTGGAGGGCATCCCCCAGCGGATGTTGCGGTTCTTGGGTGGCGCGTCCTGAGCCGGCAGCCCGATGGCCGGGATGAGTGCATTGAACGATAGAATCAGCGGAACCAGCAGCCGGGTGCGCGACATGAACCACTCCTCGCGAGGTGAGGAGATTATCGGCGAAGGCGCGGTCATCCGCAACAGTGCCCTCATAAACATCGTTCGCCTGGTTGCCAGGCGATCGACCCACGTGAGTGGGCTGTTAGCGCTTCGATGACCGCGTTTCGATTACTCGATGAACAGTGCCCTGATGGGCACCGCACGCCTTGCGCGTGCTGCGTTGGGCTTGTACTCGCCGGCCGTGATGCGTTTTAATTTGCGACTTCTCTCTCCTGGCACGGAGGCCAACTCGTGAGTGTCGCTATTGTGATTCCGGCTCGCTTTGCCTCGTCGCGTTTGCCAGGCAAGCCGCTGCTGAAGGAAACGGGCAAGTTTTTGATTCAACATGTCTATGAGAGAGCCTGTGCGGCCGGGTGCGCGGCGGAGGTGATCGTCGCCACGGACGACGAACGAATTTTGAAAGCGGTGCGTTCCTTTGGCGGCCATGCCGAGATGACACGCGCGGATCACGCTTCGGGCACCGATCGTGTTGCCGAGGTGGCCAGCCGCATCAAGGCGGACCTCATTGTGAATCTCCAGGGCGATGAGCCGCTCATCGACCCGCTCGCCATCGACCAACTTGTGCATTTGCTTCGAACCGACATGGGCGCGACCATGGCGACGCTCGCCGTTCCGATTCGTGAACGAGACACATACCTCAGCCCGAACGTTGTGAAAGTCGTGTTCGATCATCATGGCCGGGCACTCTACTTCTCGCGTTCGCCGATTCCGATGGTGCGAGACGGCGAAGCGGACTTCACCGAGCAACCGGCCCGTTTTTTTCAACATCTCGGTTTGTACGCCTATCGCCGGCAAACGCTGCTTCATCTCTCCGAGCTTCGCCCGCACTTCCTCGAAGAAATCGAGAAACTCGAGCAGCTCCGCGTGCTGGGCAACGGTGGCGCTATTCACGTGGGCGTGGTCGCACATGCGCATCGCGGCATCGACACGCCTGCCGACTATGCGGAATTTGTGCGTTCGTTCCAGCGTGGCGAATCGCACTGGGCCGCGTGACGGGTAAATGAACAGTGCCCTGACGGGCACCGCTCGCCCCTATTTCCGCTCGTGCCTATAGTAAACGGAGGCTCTTGCACTCCCGGCCGCGTCCGGCCCCAATTCACACTGCTACTTGAGGATCATCACGCACATGGCGAAGCATATTTTCGTGACCGGAGGCGTGGTGAGTTCACTCGGCAAGGGGCTCACCTCCGCTTCCATCGCCCTGTTGCTCGAACGCCGCGGATTCCGCGTACGCATCCAGAAAATGGACCCGTACCTGAATGTCGACCCTGGCACCATGTCGCCCTACCAGCACGGCGAGGTGTACGTGCTCGATGATGGCTCCGAAACCGATCTCGATCTCGGCCACTACGAACGCTTCACCAACGCCAGGCTGAACCGTGATTGCAACTTCACCACGGGCAGGATTTACCAGACCGTTATCGCCAAGGAACGCAGGGGCGACTACAAGGGGAAGACCGTCCAGGTCATTCCCCACATCACCAACGAAATCAAGGCGTGCATCGCGAAGCTCGTGGCTGACGATGTCGATGTTGTGATCACCGAGATCGGTGGCACGGTCGGCGACATCGAAGGCATGCCGTATTACGAAGCGGTTCGTCAGTTCGCCCTCGACGTGGGTCGGCACAACTGCCTGTTCGTGCACCTCACGCTGGTGCCATACCTGAAAGCCGCGGGTGAACTGAAGACCAAGCCGACGCAGCACAGCGTCATGGAACTACGCAAGATCGGCATCCAGCCGGATGTGCTCATTTGTCGCACCGAGCGTGAGATTCCCGAATCCGACTGCGAGAAGATAGCGCTTTTCTGCAACGTCGAACGGCGAGCCGTCATCGAGGAGAAAGACAAGGAAGTCAGCATCTATGAGGTGCCACTCGGCTTTGCCGACAAGGATGTGGACGTGCTCATCGCGGACAAACTCGGCCTCCCATTGCCGCATCCGCTGGTGATCGACGACTGGCGTGCCATCCTCGACCGCATCCGCAAGACCGACCAGGACGTGACCATCGGCTTCGTCGGCAAGTACGTGAAGCATCGCGATGCATACAAGAGTGTCTACGAAGCACTGGACCACGCCGGGATCTTCCATCAGCGCAAAGTGCGCGTCCAGCGCATCGAATCAGACAAGATGACCGAGGGTGCAGCGAAGGCGCTCGCCAACGTTGATGGCTTGCTCGTGCCCGGCGGCTTCGATAAGCGCGGCATCGAAGGCAAGATCGAGGCCATCCGCTTCGCCCGCGAGAATAACTTGCCCTTCTTCGGTATCTGCCTCGGCTTACAGTGTGCCACCATCGAGTTCTCCCGGCACGTGGTTGGCCTGGCGGATGCGAACAGCACGGAGTTTAATCCGACCACGCCTCATCCAGTCGTCTGCCTGCTCGATGCGCAGCGGAAGATCACGCAAATCGGCGGCACGATGCGGCTCGGTGCCTTCGATTGCAAGCTGATGGCCGGGTCGAAGGCCATGACCGCATTTCAGGCCGAGCAGATTTCGGAACGGCATCGCCATCGCTATGAAGTGAACAACGACTACCGCGAGCAACTTGCCGCAGGTGGTCTGGTCTTCTCGGGAACGAGCCCAGATGGTTCACTGGTGGAAGTGGTGGAGTTGCCCGCTCACCCGTGGTTCGTGGGAATCCAGAGCCATCCGGAGTTCAAGTCGAAGCCGACACTGCCTCACCCACTTTTTCGCGACTTCATCGGAGCCGCGGTGGCCCACAAGCAGATGCGCCGCGAGGAAGCGGCACGCAACCGCGCGGCGACCATTGTTGTGTGATGGGGCAGGGGCCTCCGTGATTCACATGATGCCCGCGCCCGTGTTGCCTGTGCATCAATGGTAGAAGACGCCGCCGACGCAGAAGCCGGGAGGGGGTGGCGGGCGGTGGCGATAGATGTACACCGGTGGCGGGCGTTCGTAGATGACCGTGGCGGGTGCGGGCTCGCGCACGATCACGCGCGTCGGAACTGCGGGTGCGGGGCGAGAGGTTTGCATCTCGATGATCACCCGCGGCGAGACGTTGCACTGCTTCAGATAGTCCAGGTCTGCCGCCGAAAGCTGGAAACTGCTGCCCGTCGCGTGAATCTGATTGATGATGACCTGCTCATCGTGTCCCTTCATGGCCATATCGACCACATCCATCATCCCCATCTTGCGGGCTTGCACCTGGGCCATTGCCTGAGCGTTTGCCTGAGCCTGGATCACGTCGCGTTGCTGCTGATCCTTGCGATCGACATCGTTACCGACGAGTCCGCCGATGCCAGCTCCGGCGAGACCGCCCACGACGGCCCCCGTCTTGGGGTTGCCGGTGAGGGCACCAATGCCTGTGCCGAGCCCTGCTCCCACCAACCCGCCGAGCCCGACGCCCTTTTCGGTGTTGGACATGGTGGCGCAACCGCTACTAATGCCCGTGATGGCGACTAGCAGAATCGCCAAGCCAGCGCGAATGCCGCGTTTCGTGCCCATCGTGACCCTCACACTCCAGCGTGAAGCGAGGGCTATGCCAGCCCTCCCTTTTCCTGTCAACGCGAAGTGAAGGCAAGTTTGCGCCGCGCTGTCTCAATTGCCGCTGTTGAATTCGAGCTTGTGCAGGTAGAGCATGCGGCGGTCGCCGCGTTCGGCGTAGTCTTCGAGTAGCACGCTGATGTCCTGGTCCAGCACCTTGGGCCGCCATCCGTAAGGGTTTTGGCCGTTAAGCGTGATGCCGACCGGTTTGGCCCAGTCGATCATATCGCGGCTGAGCCAGACCGTGACGGTGCGGATACCGCGGGTGCGGAGGAGGATGTGGTTGCCGCGGATGTCGCCCGTGAGCCCGGCCGGGGTGAAGCCGCCGAGCGTGTGGCCTTCGAGCAGGTTGCCCGGAGAGATCTTGTCCGCACCGAGCCAGTAGAAGCGGTTGTCGCTGATTCGCATGATCTGCCAGTCCTGGCGAATGGGATCATTGCCAAGTTGCAACGTGGCGGCTCCGTTCACGCGCTTCTTGCGGTTCATCCAGTCGAACATCACGGGCGTCTCGCCGGGGAACCACTCGATGCCTCGGCCCTTGTACACGACATGCAGGGCCGGGAAGCCCTTGGGCATCCATTCGTTAAAAGTGAAGCGAAGCTCCGTGTTCGGCTTGCCCACGAGTTGCCCCGTGACGATGTAGAACGGCAATTTCTGGGCATTTCGCCAGTATTGAATGCCGGTGCCGAGCCAGCGCGGATTGGTCGGCGACATCATCAGCACACCCGCGAACAGATCGGGGTGCGACAGTCCGATGTCGTATGCCATGTTTGCGCCGTCCGCGGCCCCGAAGAGGAAGACGCGATCGTTATCGACCGTGAAGTGACGGATCGCATCGCGGAGCACGGCTGTCACGTAGTCGTGTTCTTGCCCCTTGAATTCCCAGCCCTTGGTGTCGAACTGATTGGTCCAGAGCGGCACGAGCAGAATGTAGCCGTTCTTTGCCGCCTCGTTCGCGAGGGCCCGTGTGATGATTTCGGGTTCCATTCCGGGCGAGGTGAGCGCGACGATCACGGGATAAGCCCGGCCATGGTGGTACTCGGGCGGGAGCTTCACGAGATAATCGATGCCGGCGGGGTGCTCCTCGGTGCCAGGCGTGCGGCGTTTGTAGGTTTCGGGCGGCGCACCATCGTTCTCGCCGCTTGGTCGGCCAGTGCGTTGCTCGAGATTCTCGGGCTCGGCCGGCGGCAACAGCGAGATCACCTGCACCAGTTCATCGAGCCCGATCTTGTTGGGGTTCTTTTCGTAATTCGCCAGCACGACGCTGCGGCGATTGCCATCGGGTGCCCGCTGATAATCGAGCACCATCTGGCGGGCCTGCCAGACACGCAGGGCGGGTTCGGGTGCGGGCGTCGCGCCATTCTTGCCGCGGGCCCAGCCACTGATCGCAGTCGCGAGCAGTTCCGCGGGCTTCTTCGTGGGTTCCTTTCCCATGGCCCGTTCGCGTTCCACCTGGTCTGCCAGATCGATGAAGAACGAGACGCGGCCAACGCTATCGGGGTGCACTTCGTCGTAGACGACTTCGCCGGCTTCCGTGAGCGCGAGCAGGAGAGGGTCGATCTTCGGTGCCGGCCAGACCGCGGTCACGGGCCCGCCGATGCCCGCCGCAGCCACCCGTGCTTGTGAACCGCCCGTGGCATCGTCGATCAAACCACGAAGCAAGCGCCGGGCCGCGGCGTGTCGCTCCGTGGCGGTCTTGTGCTGAGCCATCAACTTCGTCGCCCGCTCGAGTTCCTTGGGCTCCGCCTTCTTTTCGGGGAAGGCGGCGAGCAACTGCCCCGCATAGTCGTAGCGGCCCGCGTTTATGGCCTGTTCAGCTTGATCGACCACCAGTTCGCATGCCGCCAACTCGAATGCCCGCGTCACCTTGTCAACGGCTTCCTGTCCCTCCTTGCTCAAGGCCCCCGCATGATCCTTGTGAAGGCGTTCAATCTCCTCTTTCGCCAGCTGCAGCCAGCCTGCGTCGATCAGGAACTGAATGAGTAACGCTCGCTTGAGCGGGTCACATTGGCCATCGGGCTCGGCGATCTCGGGATGCGTCAGCAAGTAGCGGCGGACCGTTTGGGGGTCCATCTCGCTGGTGCGGAACGAGACCGCCCAGCTGTGCGAGTTCGAGACGATATAGCACGTGTACGGATCGAGGTACGTGATCTGCTGTTCGATGCGATCGAACCCGCCCGGCACATCGACATCGAAGCGGCGTTTCCAGTTGGCGTCGAAGTCCGGCATCTTGCCGCGGACGCCGAGCATCACCGGAAGCTGTGTCGAGTTCCGGCGTGTGAAATTCGTCTTGAAGACGTGGTAATCGGGGCGAAGTTTAATGTCCTTGCTGATCTCGCCCAGTTGCTTGTTGTGCTTGCTGAAGATGACGAGTTTGGGCCCTTCGTCGATGTAGTCGAAGCCGTTGGGCTTGGTGAGCGGCAAGGTGGTGCCGCTGGCCTTGTCGACAAACATCTCGATTTCTTTGCGAACCGTTCCCTGGATGATGAAGCCGTCCTTGAGGATCACGACATCGGCGGGAGCGGAGGCCACGGCACAGCCGAGCAACCCCACGGCAATCACGCCGATCCGGAGCCAGCGTGGACGGGGGGAGTAAGCGGTCGCGGACATGGCGTGCTCCGGTTGGTCGCGGCGAATGCCCCATTGTTTCGCGATGGGCAGCGGGGATCAAGCCGCATCGAGAATCTCTCCCATGCGGCAAAGGCGCAGGTATACTGAAGAACGCGGTTTCGAAGTTGCTGTTGGAGGCGAGTGGATGCCTATCCGGTTTCGGTGCCCTCATTGTTCGCGCTTGCTCGGGATCGCCCGTCGCAAATCGGGCACGCAGATCAATTGTCCCCAGTGCTCCAAACTGCTCACAGTGCCCATCGATGATGCTGACGCGGACCTGGATGAAATCGATGTGTTGTTAAACCCAGTCTCGTCCTCGATCGCGATGTCGCCGTTGCCGACACGGACAGAACCGCCGCGTGCCGTGATTCCGGCTCCGCTGCCACCGCCGCCACCCACGCGAAC
>JBGSZR010000060.1:0-9357 GCA_041750275.1 Gemmataceae bacterium | reverse complement strand
GTGCAATCGGATTCCCTTGAGTCGAGCCGTTGCGTTGGAACAGCCCACGGACGTGGGCCGCTCGCCTTTGCTTGAGTGCGCAATTCCCTTGAGTCGAGCCGTTGCGTTGGAACAGCCCACGGACGTGGGCCGCTCGCCTTTGCTTGAGTGCGCAATTCCCTTGAGTCGAGCCGTTGCGTTGGAACAGCCTACGGACGTGGGCCGCTCGCCTTCATGTTTTGTTTGCCTTCGCGTTCTGTTTGCTCGGTGGGTCCGTTGCCCGTGTGGGCCTATAGAACAATTCCATGATCGTCACCATTGATGGCCCGGCTGGCTCCGGCAAGAGCACGGCTGCGAAGGCACTTGCAACACGGCTGGGCTTCGATTACCTCGACACGGGCGCGATGTACCGCGCTGTCGCACTGGCCATGGTTCGCCGTGCAATTGATCCGTCTGACACGCCGGCTGTGTTAGCCGTTTTGCCCTCGCTGCAGATCGAGATGCCCCCGGGTCGTGTCCTGCTGAATGGTGAAGAGGTGCAAGCCTTCTTGCGCACACCGGTGCTTTCGGATGGTGCCAGCAAGGTTTCGGCGATCAAGGAGGTGCGCGAATTCCTGGTGCCCATCCAGCGGCGCATCGGTCAGCGTCGGCAGATCGTGTGTGAGGGTCGGGATCAGGGCACCGTCGTCTTCCCGGATGCCGAGTTCAAGTTCTTTTTCGATGCCGACCCACTCGTGCGAGCCGAGCGGCGTTATCGCGAGCACCTGGCCGTGGGACTGCACACGATCCTGGAGGACGAATTGCGGGCCGTGCTGGAGCGCGACCATCGCGATCGCACCCGTGCTGATGGCCCGCTCCGCCAGCCGCCGGATGCCATTGTGATTTGCACCAATTCACTCACACCCGAGCAAATCGTCGATGAGATGGAAAGGCGGGTTCGCTGATGGCCGACCGCCCAAGCCTGGCCGGCCGAGCCTGGTACGATTGCGTTTTCTGGTCGTCCTTCACGTTCTTCACATTCGGTTTCAGCTGCCGCCGGGCGGGCTGGAAGAACTTGCCACGAACCGGGCCGGTGCTGCTCGTCGCCAACCACCAGTCGATGTTCGACCCCGTGCTCGTCGGTCTCGCGTCACGCCGCTACCTCTCGTATCTCGCACGGGCGAACCTATTCACACAACCCGGCCTTGGCCCTCTCATTCGCAGTTTGAACGCCATCCCGATCGATCGCAACATGGGGAAGGATGGCATCCAGGCGGTGATCGATTCGCTGGGCCAGGGCCGCTGTGTGTTGATGTTCCCCGAAGGCGAACGCACCGCCACGGGCGAAGTGCTTCCCCTGAAGCCGGGCGTGGCGTTGCTCGTGAAACGTGTGACCTGCCCCATCGTGCCGGTGGGGATCGCGGGCTGTTTCGCGGCGTGGAATCGCTTCATGAAGTGGCCATGCTTCTCACCGCTGCTGTTGCCGCCACGGGCCAGCACCATCGGCATCAGCATCGGCACACCGATCGATCCCACTCGCTACAAGGGCCAGTCGCGTGAGTGGATTGTCGCCGATCTTCATCAGCAGATCGCGATGGAACAACAGCGTGCCGAGCAGTTGCGGCGAAAATGATTCGGCTCACTCCGAGAACAACTTCAAACCCACGATGCCGCAGACGATGAGCCCCACGCACACCATGCGGGCCGCGGTGGCGGGTTCCTTGAAGAGCAGCATTCCCGCGATGAAGGCACCCACGGAACCGATGCCGGTCCAGACCGCGTACGCTGTGCCCATCGGGATGGAGCGCTGGGCAAGGAAGAGAAAGGCCCCGCTGCAAGTCATGCAGGCGATCGAGCCCACGATGGGCCAGGGCCGGAGCCCCTGCTCGGTCCAGCCATATTTGAGCCCGAGCGGCCAGCCGATTTCAAACAGCCCGGCGACCACGAGAAACAACCACGCCATCGTGCAGCCCTCGGCGGTTCACACGAGTGAATCGAAGACGCGCACGCCGGCCCAGGTGGCCTTGTTCTCATCAATGAACTTCAGGTGTTCGGGGTCGTCCTGGTAGCTGTCGTGCGAGGCCTTGGTGTCGAACACGAGGTGCAGCCCCACATCCCAGTTCTGGTCGTTCACCTCGCGGTTGAGTTCCTTGCAGATCGGGCCAGCCGCGAAGAAGACGATGCCGGGTTGCACGTTCAAATAGGTCTTGCAGGCATCCACGAGCTTTTGCACGTTCGCCTCGGAGGCATCCTTCAACTTGAAGAACACGTTGTGAGCCAGGCGGGAAGAGGACATCGTCGAGCACCTCTCAGGCGGGAAACACTCAGTAAGTTATCACTCGCTGTCTGGGATATGTTCACCCTCACCCGCGGTCAACGCTGCAATGCGCTTGCTCGATTATTCGTGTGCCACGCCCGCCGAGAATCTCGCCCTGGACGAAGCCCTGCTCCTCACAGCTGAGGCAGATGTGGGCGGCGAGGTGCTGCGGTTCTGGGAATCGCCGCTGCATGCAGTGATCGTGGGAGCGGGCGGCTCGGTGGCAATCGATGTGAATGTGCCCGCCTGCGAAGCGGATGACGTGCCCATCTTGCGACGGGCCAGCGGCGGCGGCACCGTGCTCATCGGCCCCGGTTGCCTCGGCTTCAGCCTCGTGCTCGCGTACGACCGTGCGCCGGGGCTCAACGAAATCCCCGCCTCGAATCGCTACGTGCTCGGCCGCGTGCTGCGGGCGCTGCGAAGCATTGTGCCCGAGGCCACGGTGGAAGGCACGAGCGACCTCGCCGTGCACGGCGTGAAGTTCTCGGGCAACGCCCAGCAGCGAAAGCGCAACCACTTCCTGCACCACGGCACCCTGCTCTATGACTTTGATCTTAACCTGATCGCAAAGTACCTGAACGCACCCGAGCGCCAGCCGGAGTATCGTGCGAGTCGCCCGCACGAGGCGTTCATCCACAACTTGCCGAGCCACGCAGAGATGTTGAAACAACAACTCGCCGCCGAGTGGAACGCCGCCGTGGCAAGCGACATGTTACCGCTCGAAGCCATGCAACAATTGATCGAACAGAAATACCACCGCGACGAGTGGCACCGCCGGCGCTAATAACTTGTTCAGTCGCGAACGGTTATCTTCGAAGCGAAACACATACTGCCTGACGGTTCAGACCGTGGCCCGCACCACCACATCACCGCCTTCTTCCCAGTCGAACACTACGAGTTCCGCGGGTTGGCCCACAGCGATCTCGGGCACGGGCAGGCCGAGCAGTTGCCGGGGGCGGAGGCTGGCCATCTCGATGGCATTCTTCAGGCTCACACCGGCCATCTGCAATACGTTGCTCACACAGAGATCAGTGAAGTGGCCGCTGCCAGCGAGATATGGTGTGCTAGCCAGCACGACTTTGCCGTTCGCCTGCACTTCAAGTTCGGTGCCCCATTCGCGGTACACGCCCGGCGGCATGCCCGCCAGGCTGCTGGCGTCGCAGGTGATGAGTGTGCGTCCGATGCCCTTCGACCGCACGATACACTTCACCACCGCGGCCGGCAGGTGATGGCCATCCGGGATGATGCTCGCCCACAGGTCATCCTCGGCCAGTTGATCCCATAGGTAGTTGGGGTGGCGCGGCAACATTGCGTGGGCTCCATTGCCGAGGTGCGTGCTGGTCTTTGCCCCGGCCTTCACGGCATCGCGAATCTGAGTGGCCGTGGCTGCGGTGTGGCCGATGGCGACCACGATGCCGGTAGCGGTCAACCACTCGATAAAGGCCATCGCGCCGCGGCGTTCCGGGGCGAGCGTCACCATGCGAATGCGGCCACCCGCTGCCTTTTGCCAGCGCTGGAACTCGTCGTGGTCCGGATCGCGGATATGTTCGCGCGGATGTGCACCGCGCGGCCCGTCCTCCGCCGACAAGTAGGGCCCTTCGAGGTGGAAGCCAGGAATGCGGCGAGCCAGTTCCGCATCGGCTTCAATCGCTTGCGAAAGCGTGGCGAAACCGTGTTGTAACGCTTCAAAACTGCCCGTGATGAGTGTGGGGCAGAAGCCGCCAATGCCGTGCTGAAGGCACTCCTCCGCAACGAGCCGCACACCCTCGGCAGTGAGGGTGGGTGCATTGAAGCTGACACCTCTGCAGCCATTGATTTGCGGGTCGAAGAACGACGGGGCCACCCAGGAGTGTGGCTGTTCGTGCGATGCTTCCACGGAGGCGATGCGGCCGCTCTCAATGACAATCGCCAGCGGTTCCGCCGTCGCATAATGGCGTGCTCGAATCAGCATGGAGAAATCCTTGTCTTGATGGGTCGCTCGCTGGCATGCATTCGACTACTCCTGGCCGTGGCATCGCGGGCGTGAGTTCGTTATCCTGGTGCTTCTTCTGCGATGATCACCGTGTTCAACTGCATTGAGGTTACTAATGCTGTTCTCGCTCTTGCTTGCACTCACACCGGCCCAACCCGTGGAGCCAAAGGCGGAGAAGGCGCTACCCACGGCGGCTCTGCGGGCGCGTTCGGTGGGGCCAGCTGTCACCTCGGGTCGCATCGTGGGCTTCGCCGTGAACCCCACGGACCGCTCGCATTACTATGCCGCTGCCGCTTCCGGTGGTGTCTGGAAAACGACGAACTCTGGCACGACCTGGTCGCCCATCTTTGATGGCGAAGGCTCGTACTCCATCGGCTGCATTACGATGGATCCGAAGAACCCGAACGTGCTCTGGGTCGGCACCGGCGAGAACAATAGCCAGCGCAGCGTCGGCTACGGCGATGGCGTGTACAAGTCCACCGACGGTGGCAAAACCTGGGTGAACGTCGGGCTCAAGCAATCCGAACACATCGGCACCATCGTCATCGATCCACGCGATTCGGACACCGTGTACGTCGCCGCCCAGGGCCCACTCTGGAGCCCCGGCGGTGATCGCGGGCTCTTCAAGACCACTGACGGCGGCAAGACCTGGAACAAGGTCCTTGCCATCGACGATAACACCGGCGTCACCGATGTCGTCCTCGATCCCCGCAATCCCGATCTGCTCATCGCTGCCAGTTACCAGCGCCGCAGGCATGTCTGGACCATCATCAACGGCGGGCCTGGTTCTGCACTCCACCGTAGCACCGATGGCGGCAAGACCTGGAAGAAGATCACAGCCGGCCTCCCCGCGGGCGAACTCGGCCGCATCGGCCTGGCGCAATCACCCAGCGACCCCAGCACCGTTTACGCCATCATCGAAGCGCCCGAACGCAGCGGCGGCATCTTCCGCTCCACAGACGGTGGTGTGACCTGGCAAAAACGCAACTCCTCGAATTCCCAGGGGCAGTATTACTCGCATCTCGTCGTCGATCCCCTCGACCGCGATCGTATTTACGTGATGAATGTGGCCCTGCTCGCTTCCGACGACGGCGGCCAGAACCTCACGCCGCTCCCGGGGCGCTGGAAGCACGTCGATAACCACGAAATCTGGATCGATCCCAAGAATACCAACTACTTGCTCGTCGGCTGCGACGGCGGGATCTACGAAAGCTTCGACCGCGGAGCCAACTGGCACTTCAAATCAAACCTGCCCATCACCCAGTTCTACGACATCACCTGCGATGAAAGCGGCCCCTTCTACCACATCTACGGCGGCACCCAGGATAACTACACGCTCGGCGGTCCCGCCCGCACCCGCTCGGTTCATGGCAGCACCAACGCCGACTGGTTC
Source organism: Gemmataceae bacterium (assembly GCA_041750275.1). GTDB lineage: Bacteria > Planctomycetota > Planctomycetia > Gemmatales > Gemmataceae > JBGSZR01. The sequence continues at coordinate 3,717 of JBGSZR010000060.1, read as the reverse complement.
GTGGTGCAGGGCGGCGATGGCTTCCATTGCAAGGTCGATCCCACCGACCCCATGATTGTGTACGGCGAATCGCAATATGGCGGGCTCTGTCGGTTCGATCGCCGTACCGGGCAGCGCGTGCAGATTCAGCCGCAAGAGGCCGCGGGCGAGCCGCCGCTGCGCTGGAACTGGGATTCACCGCTCATCATCTCACCGCACAACCCGAAGCGACTCTACTTTGCTGCCAATCGCCTGTTCCGTTCGGACGATCGCGGCGATTCCTGGACACCCATCAGTGGCGATCTGAGCCGGCAAGTCGATCGCGACACGCTTGCCGTGATGGGCAAGGTGTGGGGGCCTGACGCCATCTTCAAGAACGGCTCGACGAGCCTCTTCGGCAACTGCGTCGCGCTCGCCGAGAGCACGAAGAAAGATGGTCTGCTTTACGTTGGCACCGATGATGGCCTCGTGCAAATCACCGAGGACGGCGGCAAGACCTGGCGGAAGGTGGAGCAGTTCCCCGGCGTGCCAGACCGCACTTACGTCAGCAAGCTCGTTGCCAGCCAGCACGATGCGAACACCGTCTTCGCGGCCTTCGATAACCACAAGAATGGCGACTTCAAGCCATACCTGATGAAGAGCACGGACGCCGGCCGAACCTGGGTGAGCATCGCCGGTGACCTCCCCGCCCGCGGCACCGTGTACTGTCTTGCCGAGGATCACCTCGACCCCAACCTGCTCTTCTGCGGAACCGAGTTCGGCCTCTATTTCACACTCGATGGTGGTGCGAAATGGCAGCGATTCAAGAACGGACTGCCCACCATTCAGGTGAAGGACCTGTGCGTGCAGCGCCCCATGAACGACCTCGTCGTCGGCACCTTTGGCCGCGGGTTCTACATCGTCGATGATTACTCGCCGCTGCGCTCGCTCAAGGCCGAGACGCTCGCCAAGCCCGCCCACGTCTTCCCCGTGCGTGATGCTCTGCTGTATATTCCTTCCGCTCAGTTCGGAGGTGCCGGCAAGGGGTCGCTCGGGGCATCCCTCTACACGGCCGAGAACCCGACATTCGGTGCCACATTCACGTACTTGCTCAAGGACGCGCTCAAGAGCCGCAAGCAGAAGCGGAAGGAAGCCGAGAAGGAAGCGGAGAAGGCGGGCAAGCCGCTGCCTTACCCCACGCTGGATGAATTGCGGGCCGAGGTCAACGAGGAGGCCCCGAGTGTGTTCGTGGTGGTGAGCGATGCGGAGGGGAACGCGGTGCGAACACTCCCCTGTGCGAATAGTGAAGGAATGCACCGCGTGACCTGGGACCTGCGCGACCCCGCCGCTAGCTTACCGAGCCCGCGTGGGTCCAGCGCCGAACCCGATGAGGATGAAGTCGGCCCTGGCCCATCGGGCTCGCTGGTGGCACCGGGTCTGTATTCGGTCCGGCTCTTTCAACGCGTCGAAGGAGTGGCCACGCCGCTATCCGAGCCGGTGGGCTTTCGCGTGATGCTCGACACGATCGGCAATCCAGACCCGCAGGCCATCCAGGAACAGGTCGCCTTCCATCGCCAGGTTCTGAAGCTGCAACGGGCCGTCAATGGTGCTTCGAGCGTCTCCAGCGATGTGGCCACGCGATTGGACCAGATCAAACGTGCCCTGGACACCGCACCCCAAGCGGACGAAGCGAGCAAGGCCACGGTTCGGAAGCTGATCGCTCGTAACCGCGAGATTCAGCGGTCGCTGAACGGTGATCCCGTGGCCCGGGGTCGCTATGCGAACGACTCCACGTCCATTAGCGAGCGAGTGCGTTACGCCGGTGGTGCCGCCACGCGTTCGCTCAGCAAGCCCACGGGCACACAGAAGGACGCGTACGCCATTGCCAGCAAGGAGTTCACCACCACACTCGGCGAGCTGAAGACGCTGGTGGAAACGGACCTGCCCGCCCTGGAGAAGCAACTGGACGGCTTCGACGCCCCCTGGACGCCCGGTCGCTTGCCTGTGTGGAAGAATCAATGAGTGGGTCAGAAAGGGCGGTGCCTACGCTTCGCTGGCACCGTTCTTCAGCTTGGACATGGTGACGATGTTGCCACGGCCGTGGTATTGCACATCGGACATAAACTCGCGGATGAGGAAGACGCCCCGGCCGCTGCCTCGTTCGAGATTCTCGGGCAGCGTGGGGTCTGGCACGTCTTCAGGGTTGAAACCGGGGCCTTCATCGGTGATGCGAATATCGAAACGCTCCGGGGTGACCGTATAGTTCACCACCACGCGCTTGTCCGGGTCCATCTGGTTGCCATGCTTGATGGCGTTCACGAGTGCTTCTTCGAGTGCGAGCTTGATCGAGAAGATGTCGTGTTCGGTGTATGAGGTGGCCTGGAGTGCTTCTTCAATCTGGCTTTGGAGCAGGCGCGCCTCGGCGAGGTCGCTCGGAATCTCGACATCGGCGGCGATGGCGTTGGAACCCATATGAATCTGCCGCAGTAAAGAGCGATGGGAGTAAGCGGCCGGCAGGGCGGGTGCGGAACGGCCGCACCGTACCGGTTCCAGAGCCATCCTGTCATGAGAACGATTGGAGTCCGGATTGTTCATCCGGGCTGATGACGAGAATCTTGTCCAGCTTGGTGATTTTGAAGACGTCGAGGATGTCCTTGGCGATCTTGCACAGCACGAGTTTGCCTTGCACAGCCTGAAGTTTGCGGTGCAACGTGATCAGCTTGCCGAGTGCCGCACTCGACATGAAGTCGACATTTCCGAAATTCAGGAGGATCTTGCGTCGGCCGAGTTCATCGACAAGTCGAAACAGGTCTTCGCCGATCATGGAGATATTCTGCTCATCCAGGATCTTTTTATCAACGAAGTTGACGACCGCGATATCCCCGATGTCCTCGACTTCGAGTCGTCGGCGACCTGCGGGTTTGGACGCCATGAGAATTCTCCCGGGTCTGGAATGGACCGAATCAGTTCAACCTATTCCGAAGAATGGCACGCAACGCTTTCACTGTGAATCATTGAAAATCATTCTCGTTTTGCCCCAACCTGTCAAGGGGGCACGGCTTATTTTGCGATTCCGACAGCGAGTGGAAGCAGCATGTTCCGTCGAATACGCACAGGTAAACGCTAGGCCTCTTCCTCGCTCTGGAACGTTGCCGCGAGTTCCAACTCGCCCTGCAACGTGTCCACGGCCTTCTGCCGCGTGTTGGCCGGGTTCAAACAAAACAAGTCCCACTTCTCTCCATTGTAGGCCCACTGCCGAATAAACCAGTCGCCATCGTCGCCGCGTTCCACCGGGAACAGTGCGCACTGGGACGGTTTGTATTGCAGCGGATCGCCATCCTCGGCACCGATGGTGTGAAGCACGCAACCCTTGTTGAACAGGACGCACCAGCTCTCGGCGACACGGAGCATCGGCTGGCCCAATTTCGTGCGTTGACTCAGCAACCCTTCCTTCTCGACAAGCTTGCGAGCCGCGGGACGCAGCAACGGCAGGGCGCGCGGCATCACCCTCGCGATGCGTGCCTGTTCCTCCGCATCGACACTGGGCCGGCCATTCCTGCAGCAAATGCCTTCGCAACCCCGGCCAAAGGTGCATTCAAACGTGGCCGTGGCTGCGTTGGTGACGACCACAGGAAGGCTGGCAACGGCCATGAGAGCGACCTTGTCGGAGGTAACAATCCGAAGTGTTGGATGTGATATGAAACTTCGCCAGCAACGATCATGGGAAAGGCGAGCGGCCCGCGTGAGCGGGCTGTTGCA
>JBGSZR010000059.1:0-59012 GCA_041750275.1 Gemmataceae bacterium | reverse complement strand
GAGGCGAAGGCGGCCGAGCAAAAGAAGAAGCGGCGTGTGCAACGTGCCCTGCTCGCCGCCGTGGGCATCATCGTGTTCGGCGTCATCGGCTTTGCCTGGTGGCGCGACAAGCTGGCGAGCGAACGCCGGGAGACAGAACTCCGAACCCGCGCTGAGCAAGGGCGCCTTCAAGGCGAGCGAGCAAAGGCCGAGGCCGACACGCGCGTCCAGGCCGCGGCCCGACTGGCGCAGTAACAGCAGATTCGCGAGGGTGTGCCGGCTCTGCTCGCCCTCGCGGTTGAGCAGCGGAAGAGCTACCGCTTCCGCGATGCCGATGCCACGCTCACGCGAGCGCTGCAACTGGCCAGCAGCGGGCAAACGGACGACTTGAAACCCGGAGTGCTCCAGGCAAAGGCCGAACTCGCGTTCGTGATGGAACTGGACGACATACGCATGAAGCGCTCTGTCTGGATCGCGGAACTGGGTGGCAAAGGCCACTTCGATTATGCCTCGGCTCCGCCTCGATACCTGGCCGCGTTTCGCGCGCGGGGCTTCGATCTGGCGACCGGCGACCCAACCGAGATGGCGAGTCGCTTGAGCGCATCTCCGATCAAGGCGGAGTTGGTCGCGGCTCTGGACGACTGGTCCGTCTTCGTACCGAATGGAGAGAAGGACCTCGAAACTCGAATCCTGACTCTTGCCCGCCTGGCCGATCCGAGTCCGTGGACCGACCGCTTCCGGAACCCCGCCATCCGCGAGAACGCCCTTCTCCTCGCCTGGCTGGCCCGACAGGCCGACCCAAAGTTGCTGCCGCCCGCTACCATCGCCGCACTGGCCGTGCTCATGCAACAACGCGGCCTCGGCGCGATGCGAACACTCAGATCGGCCCAGTCCATATATCCGACGGATTTTCTGCTCGCGCTCGAATTGGGTGTGGATCACGCCAGAAGAAATGAGCCCGAGGCGATAGGCTACTTCCGAGCCGCCCGCGCGATGCGGCCCGTAAGTGGCATGGTCCACGTGAGCCTTGCGTCAGCGTTGGAAAAAAAAGGAGATGTGGACGAAGCGATCCAGGAATTCCTGGCAGCTATCACACTTGATCCGTCTTCTACAGAGGCTCATAACGGTTTTGGAATCGCCCTGAAAGCGAAGGGTGATGTAGACGGGGCGATCAGACAGTACCTGGCTGCAATCGCCCTTGACCCAAAGCATGTCAGGGCGATAAGCAATCTCGGAGTCGCCCTGGAGTCAAAAGGTGATGTGGACGGGGCGATCAGACAGTACTTGGCTGCAATCGCAATCGACCCAAGCTATGCCGATGCGCACAACAATCTCGGGGCTGCACTGTGGTCGAAGGGCGATGAGGACGGAGCATTTAAGGAATATCAGATCGCTATCGAGCTCGATCCGAAGAACTCACTCGCTCGCGGCAATTTCGGGGTCGCCCTGAAGTCGAAGGGCGATGTGAATGGGGCAATTCTGCAATACCTTCTCGCAATCGAACTTGACCAGAAGAACGCCTCTGCCCGCAATAATCTTGGGGCTGCACTGATGACGAAGGGTGACGTGGATGGAGCGATCAAGGAATTCCAGGCTGCAATCGCGATTGATCGTAAGCACGCCGATGCTCACTACAATCTCGGTGTCGCTCTGGATTCAAAGGGCGACCTGGACGGAGCCATCAAGGAATTCCGTGCCGCTATCGCCATCAACCCAAAACACATCGATGCTCTCATCAATCTCGGGATTGCACTTGGTTCGGAGGGCGATCTTGATGGAGCAATCAAGCAATTCCAGACCGCTATCTCAATCGACCCGAAAGACGTCGATGCCCACTTTAATCTTGCGCTCGCGCTGAAGAAAAAGGGCGATATCGACGGGGCGATCATGGAGTATCGGGCCGCAGTTGCCATAGAGCCTAATGACACCAAGGCGAAGCAGCACTTGTACATTATGTTGAAACTGAAGACACAGCGCGACACGGCGATCACACGATCACTTGGCATCGGGATACCTGCTTCGGAGTAGAAACCTACGAAAGATGCAGGGTGCGAGTCGGCCTCGATCCAATCTCGCGAGTCGACTGGGACTTGGGTCTTCGAGCGGCGATGACCCATGTGTCCGCGAATCGATCTCTTATCCATCCCTTCGAACAGCTCACATGATTCCGCGTTGATGTCCGCCAGTCACCAAGACTCAATGAGAACTTTCCAATATCGCTTTCATTTTTGTGTTGACGGCGTGCCGAAAGAAGATCAAGATTCTGCTAATGCCGGTCCCACCTTAGAACCGGTAGTGTCCGTTCCCACCTTTCCATTCCGCTCGGACCGCAAATCGAGGTCAGCCATGTTGCGATTTCTCGGCTCGTCCCAGCAGTTCTGCGATGGCGTCTCCCGCCGCAATTTCCTCCAGGTCGGGGCATTTGGAGCGGGCCTCACGCTCGCCGACATGCTCCGCCTCAATGCCGCCACCCCGGCCGGCAACAAGCAACCGTCGCGTTCGCAGAAGTCCGCCATCATGATCTATCTGCCCGGCGGGCCCTCCCACATGGACATGTACGATCTCAAGCCCGAGGCTCCCAGCGAGTTCCGCGGCGAGTTCAAGCCGATCGCCACCAACGTGCCCGGCGTGCAGATTTGCGAACACTTCCCGCTGCAAGCAAAAATGTGGGACAAACTGGCCTGTGTGCGCTCGATCGTCTCCGTCGACGAGCACAGCGACTCGCTGGTGATGACGGGCTACCCGGACCGCGTGAATCGCACGGCCGATCACCCCTGCTTCGGCTCCGTCGTTTCGAAGTTGCGTTCCGAGTCGAGCGATGCGGTGCCGCCATTCGTGAGCCTGCGGGGCATGAGCCGGGGCACTGAGCCGGGTTACCTCGGCATCTCGCACCGCCCGTTCACCCCCAGCGGCCCGGGCAACTCGAACCTCAAACTCGCCAACGGCGTCACCATTGACCGCCTCGATGAACGCAAGAACCTGCTTGATTCCTTCGACGACACCCGCCGCGACATCGACGCCAGTGGGGCGATGCGCGGCATCGACTCGTACACCGAACGCGCTATCGAGATGGTAACGGCTGGCACCGTTCGCAACGCCCTGAAGATCGAAAACGAGGATCCAAAGGTTCGCGAACGCTACAAGGGCGTCGAGCAGTTCCTCACCGCACGCCGGCTCATCGAGGCCGGTGTGGGATGTGTCACGCTCAGCATTGGCGGCTGGGATACGCATGGCAAGAACTTCGAATCCCTCCGCAAGCAGTTGCCCAAGGTGGACCAGGGTATTGCCAATCTGATCCAGGACCTGCACGACCGCGGCATGCAAGATGATGTGGTCACCGTGATGTGGGGCGAATTCGGCCGCACGCCCAAGGTGAATATGAATGCCGGCCGCGATCACTGGTCGCCCGTGATGGGTGCCATGATCGCCGGCGGCGGCCTGAAGATGGGTCAGGCTGTGGGTGCCAGCACCGCCAAGGGCGAACGACCCAAGGACCGCCCCGTCACCGTGCCGCAGTTGCTCAGCACGATGTACCACACGCTCGGCATCGATCCCGCCATGACCTTCCCGAACGGCACCGGCCGGCCCATGTACGTGCTCGACGACCGTGAACCGGTAAAAGAACTCCTGGGCTAACCCATTAGCAGTCATGCCACCCACGCAGGTGGGTGGAGTTTTCCAACTGGCGTTTTTTGCCCCATCGCAGTACAAATTGGCTCTGCCCCGGCCGGGTCGTGCGTACGGGATGTTCGCACGGGTCGGGGATCACAACCAAAAGGATTCCGCCATGCTCCTCGCCCCGCGCTCGTTCGCCTTCCTCGTGCTTGCCTCCGCCACATTGTTTGCCACCGGCTGCAGCTCGAACAACAAGGGAAAGATTGAAGGGAAGTGGAAGCTCGTCTCGGCTCCTGGGCTCGATCCATCGATCAAGGTCCTGGAAATGGGCAAAGCCTACATCTACTTCGAGTTCAAACCCGATGGCACAGTGGAATCTGGGCCTGCTATCGAGGGAGACGAGAAGAACGAAGAACTCTTGAAGGCCGGCGAGAGCACCAAGAAGACTGGCAACTACAAACTCAAAGCAGGCAACAAAGTCGAGTTCACCGGACCCGAGGACAAAGGCGGCGGCTTCTTTGGAAAGTCTGGTAAAGAGTACTTCGAAGTCGCCATTGACGGTGATACCATGACAATTACAGGTTCCGACGGAAACATGAAACTCGTTCGCGTCAAGTGAATGGGTTATGATAGTCACACCTTCCGGCGTGCCGGCGGTCGCACCAAACCCACCTTGCGACCGTCGAGACGCCACGCGGCTCAACGGGGGACAAACATGACTCGGCTTGTTCTTGCATTCGCCACAATTCTGGCGTTTTCAACAGTTTCTCTCGCCGCGGACCCACCGGCCGCGTCTTCACCTGTCACCGCAATTACTGCCTCCCCCACCACACTGAAACTACACGGTAGCGACGATGCACCGCAGTTGCTCATCACGGGCAAGCGGGTCAATGGCCGCGAGGCTGATCTCACGGCCGCCACAACTTACACCGTTTCTGATCCGAAGGTGGTTCGTGTCAGTAGTGAAGGCCGCGTCTTCCCGCTAGCCAACGGCTCCGCCGAGATCACGGCGACCTCGAACGGCATGACCGTGAAGGTGGCCGTGACCTGCGACGCGATGGAAACGCCGCTGCCCATCAACTTCGCCAACGATGTGGTGCCCGTCTTCACGAAACTTGGCTGCAGCGCGGGTGGCTGTCACGGCAAGATTCAGGGCCAGAATGGGTTTCGTCTGTCGCTGCTCGGTTTCGATCCCGCCTTCGACTACGACAACCTGCTCAAAGAAGCCCGCGGCCGTCGCGTGTTCCCCGCTTCGCCCGATGCGAGCTTGCTTCTGACCAAGGCCACCGGCAAGATGGCCCATGGCGGCGGCAAGAAGATGGAGCCGGACAGCGAAGAATACAAGATTGTCCGCCGCTGGATCGCCTCTGGTTTGCCGTACGGCAAACCAAGCGATCCGACCGTCACGAGCATCAGCGTGACTCCCGGCAGCCGTGTGCTCGATCGCCAGGGGCGTCAGCAACTGGCGGTCTATGCTCACTACTCGGATGGCTCGGTTGCCGATGTCACTCGACGAGCCCAGTACGAAAGCAACGACACGGAGGTCGCCACGATCAGTGAATCCGGCTTGCTCAATACGCTTTCGATCACGGGCCAGGCGGGCATCATGATCCGCTATCAAGGGCACGTTGCAGTCTTCAGTGCCGTGGTGCCGCGCCCGGGCGACGCCGCGGCCTTCCAGTTCCCCGAACAAAACGTGGTCGATAAGCACACCGCCACCAAGTGGCGTTCACTCGGCATCTCCCCGTCCGATCTCTGCACCGATGAGCAGTTCATCCGCCGCGTGTTTCTCGACATTACGGGCACTTTGCCGAGCCCGGCCGAGATTCTCGCCTTTGTTGCAGACAAGGATCCCGCGAAGCGTGACAAGCTCGTGGACCGTCTCGTTGACACGCCGGAGTACAGCTACTTCTTCGCGAATAAATGGGCCGATGTGCTTCGCGTGAAACGGCGAAATCAGGCGGCACGGGCTTATGGCACCTTTGCCTTCCACACGTGGATCCGTGAAGCCGTCGCCGACGACAAGCCCTACGATGAGTTCGTCCGAGAGATTCTCTGTGCCATCGGCGATGAATCGAAGACGCCGCCCGCGTTCTGGTACCGCGAGGTGCAGACCCCCGAAAACTTCGTGGACGATGTCTCGCAGGTCTTCCTCGGCCAGCGGCTCGCCTGTGCGAATTGCCACCACCATCCATACGAGAAGTGGAGCCAGGACGATTACTGGGGCGTGGCTGCGTTTTATGGCCGCGTCGGCAAGAAGAATATCACGGTGCCAGGCCAGCCCAACCAGGGCCAGAACAGTCGGCAGGCACTCTACGTCAAACCGTCCGGCAACGTTACCAACAAGCGCACCGGCCAGACCGCACCGATGAAACCGCTTGAAGTCGATGCTCTGATCATCGCGGCCGGCGACGATCCGCGTCAGGCTTTCGCCGACTGGCTGACAAGCCCGAAGAACCCCTTCTTCGCAAAGGCGGTTGCCAATCGCTACTGGGCTCATTTCTTCGGCAAGGGCATCGTCGATCCCCTGGACGATATGCGTGTGACCAACCCGCCATCGAACCCAGAGTTGCTCGACGCCCTCGCTCAAAATCTGATCGATAACAAGTATTCGCTCAAGGAACTTGTGAAGACGATCTGCAAGAGCCGAACCTATCAACTTTCGAGCACGCCCAATGAGTACAACGCTTCGGACAAGCAGTCGTTCGCCCGCTACTATCCGAAGCGATTGCAGGCCGAGGTGCTCTTTGATGCAGTGTGCAATCTGACGGGCAGTCCCAGTTCCTTCAACGGCTTGCCGAACGACACGTTCGCCCCAAGCCGGGCCATCATGCTACCGGATGAATCATTTACCTCGTACTTCCTGGATGTCAGCGGTCGACCGCAGCGCATCAGTGCCTGCGAATGCGAACGCGTGAATGAAGCGAGCCTCGCCATGAGCTTGCACCTGCTCAACTCACAGGAGGTGCAGGACAAGATCGCCCGCAATGGTGGCCGGGCCGACAAGCTCGTCAAGGATTCGCGGCCGGATGAGGAAAAGGTCGATGAACTCTTCCTGTGGGCCATCGGCAAGCGGCCTTCGACAGAGCAACGCAAGCTGGCGCTGGAGCACATTGCCAAGAATGAGAAGAACAAGAAAATTGCTTACGAGAACATCATGTGGGCACTGTTGAACACGAAGGCTTTCCTGTTCAATCAGTAAGCGGCCTCAGGGCGAGCGGCCCACGTGAGTGGGCCGTTCATGTGCAACGCGTCAGAATCAGTTGTGGACCAGTCGAGGCGAGTGGCCCACGTTAGTGGGCTGTTTGATGCACATCTCATCAACGTCAGTCGTGATACAACAGTTCAGGAACTGCCCGCTAACGCGGGGCCGTTAGCCTTACGCTCAATCACCGTTGCCTATGTGCGCTTCTCAAGCGGCACATACGGCACGTCGGTGGGGCCCACCGAGATTTGCTCGGGGCGGAAGATGCGGTTGCCGACGAGTTGTTCGACCCAGTGGCCGAGCCAGCCCGCCACGCGGGCGACCGCAAAGATCGGAGTGAACAGGTCGGTGGGAATGCCCATCGTCTGGTAGACGACGCCGGAGTAAAAGTCGACGTTCGGGTAGACGCCTTTCGGCCCGTAGACCTCGGCACCGGCTTTCTCCAGTTCGAGTGCTGTCTCATAGTTCTTGGGGCGGCTGGTCTCGGCAAAGATGTGCTCGGCAAGGTCCTGCAGCACCGTGGCACGGGCGTCCTTAACCTTGTACACGCGGTGCCCGAAACCCATCACCTTGAATTTGGGGTCTTTTTCACGCTGGGCATCGAGCCACGGCTTGGCGTTCTGAGGCCCACCGATTACTTCGAGTTGCTTCAGCACTTCCTCGTTGGCACCCCCGTGCAACGGGCCCGAGAGTGAGCCGATGGCTCCGGCGATGGTCTGGTAGGGGGTGGCGAGTGTCGAGCCGATCACGCGTGCGGTGAAGGTGCTGGCGTTCATGGTGTGCTCGGCATGCAGGATCAGGCACGCGTCGAGCACCTTGCGAGTTGAGGGCGTGGGCTCCTTGCCGAGCAGCATGTAGTAAAAGTTCGCAGCGTGGTCCAGATCGAGCCGCGGTTCCACGGGCTCTTCACCCTTGCGAGTCCGAGCGAACGCGGCCACGAGCGTCGGCATCGCGGCAATCAGCCGCATCGCGGCATCCCAGTTCCTCGCGGGATCAGCCACACTCCGGCAGGGATAGAACATGCCGAGTGCAGCCACGGACGTTTGCAACGCGTCCATCGGGTGTGCATCTGCGGGGAAGCATTTGATCAAATCCTTCAAACGGTAGTGGATGGCACGCCGCTCGCGCAGGTCGCGGTCGAAGTCGGCGAGTTGCTTCTGTGTGGGAAGATCGCCCTTGATGAGTAGCCAGGCCACTTCCTCGAAGCAACTCTCCTTGGCGAGCACCTCCACGGGGACGCCACGATATTCGAGCCGGGCCTTCTTGCCATCCAGAAAGCTGACCGCAGACTTGGCGGCAGGCACGTCTTCGAGGCCCGGCCTGTATTCGGGTTCAGTGCTCATGAAGGATCTCGGGGGCGGTGTTCGGGGGTGAGGTTCAGAAACTATAGAAGAGCGTCCCCATGGAAGGAAGACGCGACCGGTACATTCGCCTCTTGAGTGAGGTGTTCCGCGTTCGAAGTGCGGAGTCCGGCAGATCGTACCAGCAGTGCCATTCAGGAGAGTGGCTCCGCGCAACGCGCCCACTTACTTTGCCTTGGGCGTGATCTTGATGTTGCGGAACGCCACGGCTCCGTGATTTCCCTGGAACATCAGCGGGCCAGTGGGAGCTTCCTTGCCGGTGAGGCCGCCCGGCGTCTGTTGCTTCATCTCGATATTCTCGTGTAGCACGGTGTCGTTCAGGGTCACCTTGATGAACTTCGCATTGGCGATCTTCTTGTCGCCTTCGAACTTCGGAGCCTGGAAATCGATGACGAACTTCTGCCATTCACCGGACCGCTTGGCGGCGTTCACCTTGGGTGCGGCGGCACTGTACAGCGCACCGAGGTCGCCCATGCCGAGTTTGTCGTTGGCCTTGCCGAAGCTGTCAAGGATTTGCACCTCGTATTCGCCCATCATGTAGATCCCGGAGTTCGAACCCTGTGGGATCAGAAACTCGAGTTCCACGAGACAATCGCCGAATTTCTCGTCGGTGGCGATGTCGCTGCCGTGGGCCACGACATTGGCGAGCACCGCACCTTTCCCATCGGGTGAGTTATTGACACCGACCACAAATTCCGTGGGTTTGCTCGGGTTCACGCTGACGACACAGGCCTGCCACTTGTTGCTCTTTTCGTCCTTGACCTTCCAGCCTTTCAGATCCTTACCATTGAACGGATTGACCGGATCGGCCGCGGCCACTGTGAAGGAACACACCATGAGGACGAAAAGGGAACGCAACATGAAGAAACTCCAGGTCGAAGGCGGGCGGGAATGGCAATATGATAGCTTAACGCGAGCCAATTCGCAGCAAAACCTTGCCACCTTTCCCGGGGGCTGCGGCAAGCGTCACGGCCTCGGCAATCTGTTCCAGTGTGAAAGTCTTCGCAATCGTGCTGTTGAGGATGCCTTCACGAAGCAACGATCGCACCTGGCGGAAGAGTCGCAACATGGTGGGAATCGATTGCCGTTTGGACCAGTCTGCCAGCCAGAAACCCTGCACGGACTTCGAACCAGTAATCATGTAGCGTGGATCGACGCGGACCGGTTCGCCGGAGAGCAAGCCATAAAGCAGGCAACGGCCGCCGGGTGCCAGGGCGGCGATGACCTGCGATCCGGTGGAGCCACCGACCGGGTCAATGGCGTATTTCACACCTTCACGAGCCAGTTGCCGCACTTGTTCATCGATCAGGCCGTCCGCTTCCACGAGCACAACATCGGCACCAATCGCTTTCAGTTCGTCCACCTGTTCGCGTCGCCGCACCACGTTGATGGTTTTGAAGCCATACTTCTTGCCGAGGCGAATCACCATCTTGCCGAGTTCACTCCCGGCTGCAGATTGCAGCAGCCATTCGCCTGTGGGCACAGTGAGCACCTTACGTGTGAGGACGATTGCGGTGGCCGGGTTCACGAAGAACGAGGCGGCCTGTTCATCCGGGATATCGTCCGGCACGGGGATCACCTGGCGAGCCTTGGTGACGGTGAACTCGGCCCAGTTGCCTCGCGAGTCGTTGATCACGGCGACACGTTTACCCTTGCGCATCCAGCCTAGCACGCCACCACCCGTGGCTTCGACAAGGCCCACCCCTTCAAAGCCGGGCGTGGCGGGGAAGTGCGGTCTCAGACCGTAGTTACCGGCCACGTACAGGAGATCGGAGGGGTTCACCGGGCTCATCAGCATACGCACGAGAACCTCGCCTCGAGCGGGCACGGGTTTTGGCACCTCGCGTGTGCTCAGGACTTGCTCGGGCGAACCCGCCTGATCAAAGACAATGGCCTTCACGCGAAACTCCGGTATCAAGTTGTGCGGGTGCATCTGCCCCGTCATTATCGAGAACGGGATCGATTTGCACAGCGGCAGCCAACTGGCGGAGTCCCATGACGTTCACGGAATTCGTCGATCGCTTCTGGCAGGATATTGCCGGCTGGGTGTTGCTTGCCGGCGTGGCAATCACCTTCGTGACGCTGCTCTGGGTGCTGCATCTGAAGCGCGAACCCATGTCCGCCATTGCCTGGAGCTTGACGGTTCTCCTGATGCCGTTCATGGGTGCGTTCCTGTTTTATCTTTTCGGCTACCAGATCATTCACCGTCCTTTGCGCCTGCACGACAAACAACGTCAACGGAATCGTGCTCGTTCGGAACGAACGCGAAAGAGGCGAGCCAAAGACCCCCCCGTGGCCGAGGTGGGAGACAATTGGCGCGTGCTGGCACGGCTCGCCGACCATGCCGAGGGATTCGCTGTCACCTCGGGCAATCACATCACGTTTTACCACTCTGGTGCTCCGGCGTACGACGCCATGATCGAGGCCATTCGCCATGCGGAGCATCAGGTCCACATGGAGTTCTTCATTGTGCAACCGGATGAATCGGGGACTCGGTTCATCACGGAACTGACCGCCGCCGTGCAGCGCGGCGTGAAGGTTCGCTTCATCTACGATTCTGTCGGCTCGTACGCTCTGACTTCACGCTCGCTAACGCGTCTGAGGGAAGTCGGAGGGCAGGCGGTGGCGTTTTTACCGCTACTCAACCCGCTCTATCGTCTGCGTGTGAACCTGCGGAACCACCGGAAAATCCTGATCGTTGATGGTCGAATCGGATTCACAGGCGGCCTGAATATCGGCGACGAATATCTCGGCAAGCACCCGAATTTTGGGAACTGGCGGGACACACACCTGCAACTCCGTGGCCCCGCCGTGGAGTCGCTGCAGCGTGTGTTTCTGGAAGACTGGTGCTTTGCCGCTGAGGAAGATATCACGGGTGCCGAGAACTTTCCGCCGTGCGAGAAACCCGTGGGCGACTCGCTCGTGCAGGTTGTGCACTCGGGGCCCGACTCGGAATACAAGTCCATTCGTGAGACGTACTTCGCCGGTATCCTCCGCGCCCGCAAGCGCGTGTGGATCGCAAGCCCGTACTTTGTGCCTGATCCCGGTCTCAAGGATGCTCTTGTGCTTGCGGGCCGTTCCGGGATCGATGTGCGTTTCCTGGGGCTATTCCGCCCGGATAAATGGATCCCTTTTCTCGCGGCCCGCTATTATTGGTCCGAATTGCTCGACTCAGGTGTGAAGGTGTATCAGTACGCGAATGGCATGATGCACGCCAAATACATGCTCGTGGATGGAGAATGGGCCTCGATCGGCACGGCCAACATGGATAATCGGAGTTTATTCCTCAACTTTGAAGTGAACTGTTTGATCTACGATGCCCGTGCGGTTGCCGAGCTCGAGGCACAGTACTCGAAAGATCTGGAGCTTTCGGTGCAACTCGATCCCGCCGTTTACGCAGCCAGACCGTACAGCGCCCGCCTCGCGGAGAATGCCGCGCGACTCATGTCGCCGGTGCTATAAGCGGTTCACCGTGGGCGGAGAAGTGTTCTGCGACCACGCGGTTGCGGCCGCCACGCTTGGCCTTGTAAAGATTCTCATCAGCGAGCTTGAGCAGTTCCGCCGGATTGGAGGCACTATCGCCTGTGGTGCTGGCCACGCCCAAGCTGATCGTCAGGTGGATCGCAGCCGACTCGAAACTGAAGGCATAATTCTCCACCGATTCCCGTAATCGTTCGGCAACGTGAACGGCTTCCACATGCGGTGTTTCCACGAGCACCAGCACGAACTCTTCTCCACCATAGCGGGCGAACAGGTCCTCGCGGCGAACGTTGGCCTGCACACAACTGGCCAGCTCACGCAGCACGAAATCACCACACAGGTGCCCGTGCGAATCGTTGATGGTCTTGAATCGATCAATGTCGAACATCAACACTGAGAGCGGGCGGTGATGACGTTGCGAACGGGCCACTTCCCGTTCGAGAAATTCATTGAGATAGCGCTGATTGTGAATTTGAGTCAAACCGTCCATGATGGTGAGGCGGTAGATCTCCTCGTGATACTCCGCTTCGATATTGCCGCCGGCAAGATAGCGATAGATGCAGTTGCCGATGCGAACATAGTCGCCATCCTGCAAGAGCCAGGAGTTATCGAGCTGGCGATCATTGACAAATGTGCCATTGGTACTCTGCAAATCGTGTACATAATATCCATCAGCAGAGGGCTCAATTTTCGCATGCCGGCGTGAAACGGAATTATCCTGGATGCGGATATCGCAGTCTTCACCCCGCCCCAGTGCCAGGGTTTTATCCGCGAGAGAATAGCGGCAGCCCATAGAGGCACAGACGGGATAAATGTGAACCAGGCAGGCCGCACGCGATGCCTCGGTGAGCATCCGCTTGGGTGTCGTGATCCACGTATCAGTGATCTTCCCGGACATGCGGCTGACCTGGGCTCTGGTGCCAGTGTGTAACGGTCTCCGAAGTTCTTCTACTTACTCTAGTTCATGAACAGCCCGAGGAAAAATCGTCTCCCACTCACGAAACTCCACCAAACTTCCTGCATTAACTCAGAATTCAGATATCAGCCAGAAGCGTCTGGCAGTTGCTCGAGCGACTGGGCTTCGCTGGTCAAAAGTAGTACACCAGCCATAACAAATTGCAGATCCCACCACTGTCGACCCATGAGAGATTGACATGCTCGATGCCGGGTTCATTCGCGACAACCTCGAGTCCGTGAAGGCAAACTGCACCAATCGGAATATCTCCACGGTTCCTGTGGATCGGGTGGTGGCCTTCGATGCGAAACGCCGAGAACTCGTGCAAACACGCAGCGAAACCGCGGCCCGGAAGAACGATATCAGCAAGCAGTTTCCGCAGGCCAAGACACCCGAAGAGAAACAAACCCTCAAGGACCAGTCCGCGAAACTCGATGCCGAGATCGGCGTGATTGATGCGGAACTTCGGATTATCGAGGACGACCTCCGGCTCAACCTCTTGCAAATCCCGAACATGACGCATCCAGCTGCCCCCGTGGGCACGGACGAATCGGCGAATGTGGTGGTCTCGAAGTTCGGTGAGCCGCGCACCTTCGATTTCCAACCGAAGGATCACGTCGCGCTCTGTGAATCACTCGATCTGGCCGACTTCGAAGCCGGTACAAAGGTAAGCGGTCAGAAGTTTTATTACCTCAAGAATGAGGCCGCGCTGCTCGAGATCGCCCTAGTGCAGTATGCCATGCAGACGGCGGTGAAAGCCGGTTACACACCCATCATCACGCCGGACCTGGCCCGCGTGGAAGTGCTCGAGGGCATCGGCTTCTTGCCGCGCGATCCGAACCCGAACACGCGACAAATTTATACCGTTGCCGATTCGGACTTGTGCCTCATCGCCACCGCGGAAATCACCCTGGGCGGCATGCACAAGGACCAAATTTTCGACGAAGCCGAGCTGCCGAAGCGTTACGTCGGGCTTTCCCACTGCTTCCGAACCGAAGCCGGGGCTGCCGGGCGCGACACGCGCGGGCTCTATCGCGTCCATCAGTTCACGAAAGTGGAAATGTTCGCCTTCTGCACTCCCGAGCAGAGCGACGAGATCCACGAGGAAATTCGCACACTCGAGGAGAGCATCTTCCAGGGGCTCGGCCTCGCCTATCATGTGATCGATACCGCCACCGGCGATCTCGGCGGTCCAGCGTATCGCAAGTACGACCTCGAAGCCTGGATGCCCGGCCGCGGTGACAAAGGCGAATACGGAGAGGTCACCAGCACCTCGAACTGCACCGACTACCAGGCCCGCCGGCTCGGTATCCGTTACAAGGGGAAGGGCTTCAAGGGTACTCGCTTTCTCCACACACTCAACGGCACCGCGGTCGCCTGCACACGAGCGATCGTTGCGATCCTCGAGAATTATCAGCAAGCCGATGGCAGTATCACGATCCCCAAGGAGCTGCAACCCTGGGTGGGAAAAACGGAAATTGCCGCCCCAAATGTGAATCTGAAATGAGAAGTTGGAAGTACCCACTATCTGGAACCGATGATTCTGGTTGATGATTGGAGCGTATCGGGCTATTGTGGGATAGAGTAAGTCGACCCCGCCAGTGCTCTCTTTTCAACGCGTTCGCCCAATCGAATTCCCCGACGACTGGAGATGGTTGGATGGCGTTGCGACCCGCCTTGTTCGTGATCAGCGTTGCCACCGTGGCGAGTTTCGCCGCCGGCTGGTGCGTCGCGCTCGCCGCCAAGCCCGATACCAGCCCTCTTCCGGTCATCCCGGCCGTCGCACCTTCCAGTGAGGCTCCCCAACCCAGTGAGGCTCCCCAACCGGTTGCGATCGAGTCTGCAGAGGATCCGACCTTCAAGCAGAAAATCATTCCTTACGTCAATACGTACTGCATGCCCTGCCACAACATGGACAAGGCCGCGGGTGGGCTCATTCTCGAGGGCTATCAGAACGAACTTCAGGCCCGCAAGGCTCGCAAGGAATGGGAAAGCGTCCAGCACCGCATTCTTGCCGGCGAGATGCCGCCCAAGAAACATAAGGTCCAGCCCACCAAGTCCGAGAACGAGTTCGTCGTCGGCTGGATCGAGAATTCACTGACGAAGGTCGATTGCACCGGCGGCGGCGACCCCGGCCGCGTCACGCTCCGCCGACTCAACCGCGCCGAGTACAACAACACCATCCGCGACCTCTGCGGCGTCGATTTCAAACCCGCCGAGGACTTCCCCTCGGACGACGTCGGCTACGGCTTCGACAACATCGGCGACGTGCTCTCCTTCCAGCCCGTTTTGCTGGAGAAGTACATGGCTGCCGCAGATAAGATTCTCGATAAAGCGCTGTTCATCCCGCCGCCCCCCAAGAAAGATGTGCAAACTCGCCGGCCTCAGCAGATCAGCACCACGCCGCGCGAGGCCAAGATCCGCAAGACCGAGCCGAACGGTCGAACGTCGAACCGGATCCTCTTCAGCAGCGAGGGCTCGGCCTACCTCCCCGAACAGTTCAACTTCCCGGCCAAGGGTGACTACATCATTCGCTTCCGGGGCTGGGGCTCCAAAGTGGGCGGTGACTACCCGAAAGTCGTGATCCGCGTTGATGGCATGGACATCAAGTCGTTCTCCGTCGACGCTGCGGAAAACAAACCCCAAGTTTACGAAGCTCGCGGGCAGTTCGCACCCGGTGGCAAGCGTATCGCCGTGGCCTTCACGAACGAGTTCGTCGACAAGCAAACCAAGGCCGCCCGCCAGTTCGGCGTCGAGTACATCGAAATCGAGGGGCCGATTTCCCCGACTCCAGAAGAAGATTCCGCTTCGGTCAAACTGTTGCTGGTGGCACGGCCCAATCAGAACGTCTCCGCCAACAAGGCCGCGGAAAAAGTGCTGACGAAGTTCGCGGACCGTGCCTATCGCCGACCGGTGAAGCCCGAGGAAGTGCAACGATTGATGCAGCTTTTCGAACTCGCCCAGAAACAAGGCGAACCGTTTGAAAAAGCCCTCCGCCTGCCGATGAAGGCGATCCTCTGTTCACCACACTTCCTCTATCGAATCGAGGAAGATCCGAAGAACCCCGACAGCGTTCGCACAATCAACGAATGGGAGTTCGCCACACGGCTCTCGTACTTCCTCTGGTCCAGCATGCCGGATGAGGAACTCTTCCAGCTCGCGGCGAAGGGGACTCTGCGACAACCGGGTGTGCTCGAGGCTCAGGTGAAGCGAATGCTGAAGGATCCGAAATCACGAGCCCTCTCCGAGAACTTCGCCGGCCAGTGGCTGCAACTCCGCAACGTCCAAACGCTCACGCCAGATAAGGGCTATTTCCCCGGCTGGGATGATGCCCTCAAGAATGGCATGGTGCGCGAGGCCGAGGCGTACTTCGAATACATCGTGCAAAATGACCGTAGCGTGCTCGAATTCCTCGACTCGAACTACGCTTTCCTCAACGACCGCATGGCGAAACACTACGGTGTCCCGAACGTGACGGGTGCCGAGTTCCGCCAGGTGAAGTTGCCGGACTCGCGCCGCGGCGGCATCATCACCATGGCCTCGACGCTCACCGTAACCTCGAACCCCACGCGGACCTCGCCCGTGAAGCGGGGCAAGTGGATTCTCGAGAACATTCTCGGCACGCCGCCGCCTCCGCCCGCTCCCGACGTGCCTGAACTGCCTCCCACCGGGCAGTTGAAAGGCACGCTCCGCCAGCAGATGGAGCAGCACCGCGAGAACCCCAGTTGTGCCACCTGCCACGCGAAGCTCGACCCGCTCGGTTTCGGCCTCGAAAACTTCGACGGCATCGGCGGCTGGCGCGATCAGGACAACAAACAGCCTATCGATTCCAGCGGCGTGCTCCCCGATGGGGCGACCTTCAAGGGCCCGGGCGAACTCAAGAAAGTGTTGCTCGGCAAATCGGACCAGTTCCGCCGCTGCTTCGCCGAGAAGTTGTTAACCTTCTCGCTGGGTCGCGGCCTCGAATACTACGACAAGTGCGCAATCGACGACATCGTCGCGGCCTCGAAGGGCAACCAGGATAAATTCTCCGCCATCGTGATGGCGATCGTTCGATCGGACCCGTTCCAGAAACGCAAAGGCAAACGGAGCGAATAACCATGAAATCGCACATAACACGCCGAACCATGCTCAAGGGTCTGGGAACGTCCATCGCCTTGCCCTGGTTCGAATCGCTCGGCCTCGCCGCCCCCGCGGCCGGCCCCACCATTGCCAACGGCATCCCGCAACGCCTCGCCTTCCTTTACGTGCCCAATGGTGTGAACCAGGCCGGCTGGTACCGCGGTGAAGAAGGTAAACTCGGCAATCTCACCGGCATCCTCGAACCTCTCAGCCCGTTCAAGGACGATCTGAACGTGCTCTCAGGGCTCGCGCTCGACAAGGGCCGGGCCAATGGCGATGGCCCCGGCGATCACGCCCGCGCCATGTCCTCGTTCCTCACTGGCCGCCAGCCGCGCAAGACCAGCGGAGCCGATATCCGCGTCGGCATGTCCGCTGATCAGCACGTCGCCCAGGCCGTCGGCGACCAGACCCGCTTTCGATCACTCGAACTCGGAATCGAGCCTGGCCAGCAAGCCGGCAACTGCGACTCAGGTTATAGCTGTGCCTATTCCTCGAACCTCTCCTGGCGTGGCGAAAGCACCCCCAACGCCAAGGAGTGCGACCCGAAGTCTGTGTTCGATCGCCTGTTCAACGGCACCGACCCCAAGGAACTCAAGGAAGCCCGAGCCAAGCGCGAGCTCTACAACAAGAGCGTGCTCGACTTCGTCACCGAGGACGCCAAGAGCCTGAACAAGACGCTCGGCTACAACGACCAGAATAAGCTGGATGAATACCTGAGTTCGGTGCGCGAGGTGGAGCAGCGCATCGAGAAGATTCGCCAGGCCAGCAACTCGCCGTTGCCCAAGCCGAACATGCCCGCACCGAAGCCGGGCATCCCGCCGCGCGATGCCATGCAGGATCATGTGCGCATCATGTGCGATCTCATGGTGCTGGCCTTCGAGACGGACCTCACCCGCGTCGTCACGCTCCCCTTCGCCAACGATGGCAGCAATCGCAACTACAAGATGGTCGATGTGCCCGATGGCCACCACGACCTCTCGCACCACGGCAGCGATCCGAAAAAGCTGGAGAAGATTCAGAAGATTAACACCTTCCACGTCACGCAACTGGCGTACTTGCTTGGCAAGCTGAAGAGCGTGAAGGAAGCGAACGGCACGTCGCTTCTCGATAACTCGATGATCGTTTACGGAAGCGGACTGGGCGATGGCAATCGCCACAACCACGACGAACTGCCCATCCTCCTCGCGGGCAAGGGCGGCGGCACCATCAAGACCGGCCGGCACATCGTCTACCCCAAACGGGCAGATACCCCGTTGATGAACCTGTTCCTCGCTCTTTTCCAGCGAATGGGAGCCCCGACCAAATCCTTCGGCGATAGCACCGGCGTCCTGTCCATCTGAGCCAGGCCGCATCATCGCAAGCTCGATTCACCGCCACGGCAACGTGGCGGTTTTCGTTTGCACTCGCGCGTCCGCGTCATATCTCAGTGCATATCTCTCCTCACTCCGTTCCGGGAGCCACACGTGGACGTCGTCGATTACCGCGGCTGGAAGAACAATTTGCGACTCTCCAATGGCGATGTCGAACTCATCGCCACGCTCGACGTCGGGCCGCGCGTCATCAGCTATCGCTTGCCCGGCGGCCCCAACGTGATGAAGAACTACGACGAAATGATGGGCGGCACCGGCGAGGCCGAGTGGCAGATCCGCGGCGGGCACCGCTTCTGGCTCGCCCCCGAGGATCTGACGCGAACGTACTTTCCCGACAATCGACCTGTGCAGTACGAGGCCATCGGCACCGAGGCCGCACGCATCATCGCGCCAACCGAAACCGAGTACGGCGTGCAGAAGACGATGGAGTTGCGGCTCGCCGCCAAGGGCACTCGCGTCGAAGTGAAGTTGAAGGTCACCAACACGGGCAACGCTCCCACCGACCTGGCGCCCTGGGGCCCGACCGTGATGGCCCCGGGCGGCATGGAGATCATCCCGCTGCCGCCGAAGTCGCCGCACCCGGGCCATCCCAGCAATGCGAAGTCGCCCGCCGATTATGCACCCAACCAGGAACTGATCCTCTGGCCATACTTCGACTTCTCCGATAATCGCTGGACCTTCGGCAACCGCTACATCTTCCTGCGTCAGGACGTGAACAAGGGCCCCACGAAGATTGGGCTCGCCCATCGCATGGGATGGGTGGCGTACCTCAACTCTGGCGTGCTCTTCGTGAAGCGTTTCGACTACCGCGAAGGAGCCACTTACCCGGACCGCGGCACCCGCTACCAGACCTTCAGCTACCAGGAAATGCTGGAGATGGAGACCGTGGGCGAACTCGTCACGCTGCAGCCCGGTCAGTCGGCGGAGTTGAATGAATCATGGGAACTGCACGGCAACGTTCCGCCCGTCCACACCGAGGACGACGTGGACCGAGTGATTTTGCCGTTGTTAAAGTGAAGGAGCAACCGAATCAACCAGCCAGGCACTCGTGCAGCATCCAATAGACACTGGCCGAGACAAGTGCCGAGATGGGTATGGTTAGAACCCAGGCGGTGAGCATGTTGCGGGCCACGCCCCAGCGGACGGCCGAGACGCGTTTGGAGGCTCCGACCCCCATGATGCTCGAGGAGATGACATGGGTCGTGCTGACGGGTGCCTTCAAGAAGGTTGCGACAAGGATGGTGCAGGCCGCTGCGGTCTCGGCGGCAAAGCCGTTGATCGGCCGCAGCTTGATGATGCGATGTCCCATCGTCTTCATGATGCGCCAGCCGCCCGTGGCTGTGCCGAGCGCCATCGCAGTTGCACAGGAGATAATCACCCACAGCGGCACGCTCAAGTCCGTCGGATCGCCCGTGGCTGTCGTGGCGGCATAGGAAGCCAGGGCCAGTGTAATGATGCCCATCGATTTTTGAGCATCATTGGAGCCGTGAGCGAAGGCCATGAAGGAAGCCGATGCAAGTTGCAACTGTCGGAATCGCTTGTTCACGGCAGTCGGTCCGAACGGCTTGACGATCCAGAGCAGCAGGCACATCAGAGTGAAACCACCGATCAGTCCCACGAGTGGTGAGAGCACGAGTGCTTTGAGTGTGAGCATCACCCCCTTGGAAGTGATGAGTGCCCAGATCGCCTCGCTCGGGTCGCCATCCAGCATCACACGGTGACACCAAACAGCTCCCACGAGGCCGCCGATGAGGGCGTGCGAGGAGCTGGATGGGATACCGAAGTACCAGGTGAGCAGGTTCCAGAAGATGGCACCGAGCAGGGCGGCCGCCACCACGATCTGGGTGATCGAACTGGGATCGGTGATGTCGCCGCCGATGGTCTTGGCGACGCCGACGCCGACGAAGGCTCCGATGAAGTTGCAGGCGGCGGCGAGGAGCACAGCCGTGCGGCCGGGCAAAACGTTCGTGGAGACGACGGTGGCCACGGCGTTCGCCGTGTCGTGAAAGCCGTTGATGTAGTCAAAGGCCAGTGCCAGCACCACGACCAGCACCAACACCGCAAGCGCACTACCCATTTTTCACCACCACCGAACGGATCGCGTCCATGGCGTCCTCGCACTGATCGACCACTTCCTCAAGACTGAACAGCATATCCTTCTGGCGAACCAGTTCGATCGCGTCGATGCCATTCGAGAACAGCCCGGCGATGGCATTGCGATAAACGGAATCACCCTCGTTCTCGAGAAGGTTCACGGCGACGCTGGGCCCACGAACCGTTTCAGGATCGGCGAATTTCCGGAGATTACGAGCCGCACGGGCCAGCTCCGCGGATGCGCTGACCGTGATGCGGACCAACTCACGCATCGGTGGAGTGAGTGCATCGAACCGAAAGAGACTCGCAAATGCGGCCGAGTGCTCCATGCCATCCACCACGTCGTCAAGCACCTTCGTCAGGCGAGCGATGTCCTCGCGATCGATGGGCGTCACAAATGTGCGATCGATGGCTTCATAAAGTTGCTGGCAGACCGCATCGGCCTCGGTCTCGATCGGCTTGAGACGGGTCGCAATCGATTGGATCTGGTCGGGTGTCGAGGCGAGCTCCAGTTCACCAAACACAGCAGCGGAGGCATCAATCTTATTCGCAAGGTCTTCGAGCAGGGCGAAGAATTGATCCTGGCGAGGCAAGAGATAGCGGACGAGCCGGTCGATCCACATGGGTGCATGTCTCGTGGTGCGGAACCGGGGGGTGATACGATCCTACGGATTCCGGTGATGCGGACGAGAGATTATCCGATTCGCTGACCGGCTGAATTTGCTACACTCGTGCATTCGTTTTGATCGCGAGGCCACTGTGAGACCTGCCATGTTCCGTTTC
Source organism: Gemmataceae bacterium (assembly GCA_041750275.1). Taxonomy (GTDB): domain Bacteria; phylum Planctomycetota; class Planctomycetia; order Gemmatales; family Gemmataceae; genus JBGSZR01. The sequence goes on along the minus strand of JBGSZR010000059.1, from coordinate 38,048 downwards.
GGGCTTCTGATGTCGCTTGTTCTCGCCACGACCACCCATGCAGCATATAAACTCGTGCTCGTCGCAGGCGGTGGCACTGCAGTCGCAGGCGCACCGGCCACGAAGGCGAAGCTCGTCCAGCCCTTCGGTGTGGACTTCCACGATGGCACGCCTTACATCGTCGAGATGGCGAAGGGCGAACAGTTGCGGGTCATCAACCTTCGGGGCGAACTCTCGACGGTCGCAGGAACAGCGGGCGAGAAAGGCAACGCCGGCGACGGCGGGCCCGGATTGCAAGCCACCTTCAACGGCATGCACAGCCTCGCCGTGGGGCCCGATGGTTGCGTTTATCTTGCGGACACGTGGAACAATCGCGTTCGGAAATACGACACCAAGACCGGCATCGTCACGGCCTTCGCCGGCACGGGCGAGAAGGGTTTCAGTGGCGATGGCGGGCCAGCCCTCAAGGCCAAATTCGGCGGATGCTTCTGTGTCTCATTCGATCCAGCGGGCAAGAACCTCTTCATCACCGATCTCGATAATCGGCGCATTCGCAAGGTCGAAATGGCCACGGGCATCGTTACGACCGTGGCAGGCAATGGCATGAAAGGTGTGCCGAAAGATGGCGAAAAAGCACTGACCCAACCGCTGGTCGACCCTCGGGCCCATGCCGTGGACGCGAAGGGAAATCTTTACGTGCTCGAGCGAGGTGGTCATGCCCTGCGTGTGGTGGCCGCGGATGGCACGATTCGCACGGTCGCGGGCACGGGGAAGGCCGGCATGGGAAGCGGCAAGGCACTGCAAGCCGCGTTCAACGGACCGAAGCACCTGAGCATCGATCGCGATGGCACCGTGCTCATCGCGGATACGGAGAATCACCGCATTGTCCGGTATGTGCCTGGTGAGGAGCAGATTGTGCCCGTGGCCGGGACAGGGAAGCGGGGCTCGGCCGGTGTCAGTGGCGACCCGCTGCAGGCCGAGTTCAACCAGCCCCACGGCATCATTGCACATCCGAAGACGGGTGAACTCTATATCTCGGATGCAAGCAACGGCCGCGTTCTCAAGATCGTGCAGGAGTAGTGGTGGTACGGGCGGATCACAGTATCCAAACTATTTCTAAGACGTGCTTTACATCAACTGATCGATCTTTGGAATTGCTCAAACATTCATTCTTCCAGACAGATGACATGATTCCAGTCGAGGGGGGTGTGTTGTTGGTCCGGGATCAATGAGAATCGCCCGCCGGGTGAGGCGGGCGATGGAGTGATTCATAACGAGGAGCCGGATGCAATGCCGGCGGCACTACTGTGTTCCCAGTTGTCGAGCACGAGACGGACGCGGCCCATGTCGGGTTCGCCATCCAGGGTGATGAGGTCGCCGGCACGGTCCGAGTGGAGGTTGCCGTGCAGTCCCCGGCGATCGAGATACTCGAGCAGTGGCTGCCCGAACGGACTTGGAACGCGGACTTCTTCCCGATCACGGTTCAAAATGGCGTGAACCGCACAAGTGGCCATCGCTGCCATAATCGCCCCCGAGAGAGAGTGGCTGGGCGGACGAACAATCCGTTGACTCAGAAAGTTATACGAATTCAATCACACCCGGGCTCGTTGTGCAATCGTTATTCCCGGCAAATTCAGAATAATCGGCAAGTTCACTTCAAGTGCCTTCGAGGACACGGCCCGCGCTGATGCGAGTGATGATTCCGGGCGAGCGGTTGCGAAATCGCTGCAGCACCGACTCCGCTTCCGCCTGGCAACCGACGATGGCGAAGACCGCGGGACCCCATGAGCTTTGGCCGACGCCTCGCACATGGGTTCCACGAATCGCGGCAATGAGTTCAGCCGTTTCCGGACTCGCATATGTTCCGCCCTGCGAGCTCGCGAACGGTTCGCCGGCGAGTCGGTTGAATTCGTGCACCGCATCCCCGAAGCCATCCAGGTCTTCAGAGATTGCTGCGGGTACGAGGTCGAGCAGTGCGATCCGGCACAGTGCATCGGTGGGGCTCGCGCTGTGGGCCGTGGCGAATGCCTGACGTTCCCGGTTGCCATGCCAGGGCCCGGAACTTGCGGGTGAGAACACCACCACCCGCCACTCGTCCGGCAATTCTACGCGGGTCAGCAGCGGGGAAATGTCTTCGCCCGGCAACTTTCCAGGCTCGACAATGAGCCCACCACGCTCGAAGCCGTGAACCCCAATCGCAGAGCGTTCACCTCGACCAATGCGCTGAGCCAGATCAGTGGCATTGAGTTCGTTCAGACCCACTTCGTGAGCGAGAGCACAGACCGCCGCAAGGCCGAGTTGTGTGCCCACGCCCAGCCCCGTGTGCTCGGGAGATGCACGTTCGACTAGAACCTGATAAGGCCGGCGTTCCGCTTCGGGCAAGCTCTCCATGAAGCGAAGAGCGAACATCTGTGCCCGGCTCGCAAGCAGGCCTTCGAATTGCCAGGTCTCGGCTGGGCGTGCCGTCACGACGATTCCAGGTTGCTCGATCATCAGGCCGACACCACCAAAAGAACGGCGCGGCCCGTGCGGTTCCACGGGCACATTGAACAGGCCGAAGTGGAGCCGGCCCGGTGCGGTCACGCGCGCCATGCGGCCTCCTGCAAGCGAGTTTCGAGAAAGATCAAGGCTTCGTGCTCGGCTGGGCCGCCGGTCTTCTCGATGATGATGCGAAACTTCTTGAATTCGGCTTCCACTTCACAGCGAGGAATGAGGTGCAAACGAGTTGCAAGAATTGCGGCCTCGATAACGGCATGTTTCGCGCGATTGAAGCCCCAGAATTCTCGGTGGCAACCAACATGTTTCACTGCGGCTTCGATGTGCACGCGTTCACCGCTTGCATCGATCGAACACACCACGAATTCGTAGTGTCTGCAACAATCGGCAAGCACAAAACCCTTCACATCTGTCGCCGATCGAACCGCAGGCCATGGTTCGACGGCTCCGAGTGCAGCTTTCGCAATCAGCAAGGCGTCGTCCGTCACATGCAGCACACCCTCGGGATGCTGTTGCAAGTTGCGATAAGTTTGCGACGTGGGGAAGGGTCTCAACAGGAAGCGCGAGAAGTCGGCGTGGACACGTGGCCCCATCGGTGCGAGGTGCGGCGTGCCATCGGAATTCAGAGTGGTAACCAATCCTTCGAGAATCATCGGTGTGCCAGTGCTTGCAAGAGCCCCGCGGCCTTGTGCAGTGTCTCCTCATATTCGCGAGCGGGATCCGAATCGGCCACGATGCCCCCACCAACCGGAAACTGCACCCAACCGCGGCCCGCTGTAAAGGTTCGAATCAGGATATTGGTATCCATCGATCCGTCGAATCCGATGTAACCCAGGCTGCCGCAGTATGGGCCACGGGCGGTCGGTTCGAGTTCGGCGATGATCTCCATCGCACGCACCTTGGGAGCACCGGTCACGGATCCACCCGGAAATGCCGCGGCGAGCAAGTCCAGCGGACTCAGACCGGTTCGCAACCGACCGCGGACTTCCGAAACCAGGTGGTGAACGAAACGAAACGTTTCCACTTCGCACACACGCGGCACGCGCACGCTGCCGTACTCACAGACCTTGCCAAGATCATTGCGAAGCAAATCGACGATCATCACATTCTCGGCCCGATCCTTGGCACTCGTGGAGAGGTCGGCGACGAGTGCTGCATCTTCATCCGGCGTGCGGCCGCGGGTGCGGGTGCCCTTGATGGGCCGGGTTTCGACTTCGCCGTCCGTAACTTGCAGGAAGCGTTCCGGCGATGCACTGAGGATCTGGAATTCGCCCAGGTCGAAGTACGCGGCAAACGGCGCGGGGTTCCGTTCGCGCAAGCGGCCATAGAGTTCCAGGGGATGCTCGCGAAGCGGGGCCAGCAAGCGTTGTGCGAGATTCACCTGGTAACAATCACCGGCGCGAATATAGTCGATGACACGGCCAACCGCGGCTTCATATTCGGCCCGCGTGAAGTTGCTGCTGACACCCGGGAATCCTGGAAGCGGACTTTGAAGCACCAGGCGATGCTTCGAGATAGCATCGAGAGTCGCAACATGCGATTCGGAAATGCCACCCGCGGATGCGAGAATATCCAGCACCGCGTTCAATCGCTGTTTCGCGACCTTCCACCGCTTCACGTCTGTCCGTTCGGGATAGCCGGTCGAGATCAGCCAGGCACGATTCGTCTGGTGGTCGAAGCTAATTACCCAGTCGTAGATCCCACAAGCGAGGTCTGGAAGCTGGAACTCATCGAAGCCGAATTTCGGCACTGTTTCAAATGCACGATTCAGTCCATAGCCAAATAGCCCGGCGAGGCCGCCGCGAAATGGCGGAAGTTCGGCACTCCATTTTGATGCCTGGAGATGGGTCTGTTGAACTAAAGCGGTGAAGGGCGTGAGCCCACGACCGACGAGGCGACGCGTGAACGTGCCAGGATCTGCCATCACATACGAATTGCGGCCGCGTGTATCGTGGCGTTCAGCGGAGTCGAGGAAAAGCAGGTTCGGCAGATGAGCCAGACGGCGAGCCACGTCCCAGGGTTCCGGTGCTGGAACCAGTTCCACAACAAGCGGAGCGCGAACCGGTGTCGCGTACGGGATGGCTTCGAACTGCAACACCGGTTCCATATCGTCAGTATTAGCGAGCAGCGCCCGATCTTGGCCAGGATCGAGCGCCTCGCAGGTCTTTACTTCTTCTCTTCTTTCTTGGCGTCCTTCTCGGCTTCCTTCACGAGTTCTTCGATTGCATCATCGAGCACGGCCGGTTTCGGGGAGCCGATCCACTTGCGGCGAATCACGCCCTTGTGATCGATCAGGTAAAGCGTCGGGAAGGCGCGCACCTTGAAGGTCTGTTGCACCTTGTTATCGGCGCCATCCCACCAGTGAACCCACGGCATCTCGTTATCTTTGAGGAAGTCCGTGAGCGTCTTCTTCTCGTCGTCCGCACTGACGCTGACGAGCAGAAATGGCTTGTCCTTCATCTTCTTGACCATCTCGCGCTCGTGCGGAATCATGGCCCGGCAAGGAGGGCACCATGTGGCCCAGATATCAAGGAGCACCACCTTGCCCTTGTAGTCGCCGAGCTTCACTTTCTTTCCATCGAGATCGGTGCTGCCGACGTCTGGTGCAGGGTTGCCAATGCCTGTGGCCTTGATCGAAACAATCTCGTTTTTGGCGAGATCGCCGAGTGTCTTGCCGCCGATCTTGGCATCCGGAGCCATCACTGCAGCCTGCTCCAGCGTGCTGATTGCCTTGGCCGTCAACTCGGCGGCTTGCTTTTCGTCGTCCGCGTCATCGACCTGGGCCGCGTACATTGTCCCGAGCGAATAGAGCGCGACACCTTTCACTTCTTTATTCGTGGACTTCTCAGCAGCGGTCTTCAGCAGTTTCTCGCCACCGGGGCCGAACTGACCGGCCACCATCAGGAGGTCTTTCACCTTGGGGTTGTCAATGTGGTGCGTGGAGATGAGATCAAAGGCTTTGCCAATTTCTTCCTGATCCCGGGCAAAGCGGCCCGGCTTTTGGATGATGAACACGGCTGCATCGAGAGCCGCATCATCTTTCGGGTTTTCCTCGGCCAGCTTCAAAGCCTTGGCGGCCGAGAGCACACTCAGTTCGCGGGCTTCGGTGCGGATGGCATCCTTCTCGGCAGCTGTTTTCGCTCCCTGGAACTTGTCGAACAGTTCCTTGAGTTCGTCGTCGTATTTCTTGGAGAGTTCGGCCACTTTTGCAGAGCGGTCGCCGACCTTGGGAGCTTCCTTCTTGTCGTCGCCGTTCGCGACGAACAGGCCGACTGACAGAGTCAGGGCTGCGGCACAAAGCAATCGCATGAGTACGCCTCGGGCTGAAAAGGGAACGGCTCCACGAGCCGTGAACATCAGATTAAGCTAGTAGACGATCCAGTGAAAGGCGCTATTCAGAATGTACCGCAAGGCCCGACCATGTACACCGGTTTGGGTGTGCATCAGTTCAGTTTGATTCCGAGGTCCTTCAACTGGCGAGCATCCACGGTGGATGGTGCTCCAGTCATCAGGTCGCGCGCCTTCTGATTCTTGGGGAAGGCAATCACGTCCCGGATGTTGGTGGTGCCAGCTAGGATCATGGCCCAGCGGTCCAGGCCCAGGGCGATGCCACCGTGGGGAGGGGCACCGCTCTGCAATGCGTCGAGGAGAAAACCGAAACGCTTCTTTGCCTCGTCCGCCTCCATCCCAAGCATCTTGAAGACGCGAGATTGCACAGTTTGCGAGTGGATACGAATGCTGCCACCGCCAACTTCGTAGCCATTCAGCACAAGGTCGTAGGCCTTCGCGTGAACCTTGCCCGGATCGCTCTCGAGGATGGCGAGGTCCTCATCGCGTGGTGAGGTGAACGGGTGGTGCAAGGCAGCCCAGCGCTGTTCTTCTTCGTCCCAGCCGAACATCGGGAAGTCCACGATCCAGGCAAACTGGAATTGTTTGTTGTTGGCGAGGAGCCCCAATTTATTTGCCAGATGCAATCGCACGGCCCCGAGTGCATCGCAGACGATGGCTTCGGGCCCCGCGACGAAAAGGAGCAAGTCGCCGGGCTGGACGCCGAGCCGTTCCTTCAGCCTGGCTTTCAGAGCATCCGGAAAAAACTTCTCAACGCTGCCGGTGAGTTTGTCACCCTCGGCTTTCATCCACGAGAGCCCCTTGGCCTTGTACGTGTCCGCGACTTTGGGGAGTTCTCCGCCGGGCTTGAGGGCCGTGTTCGAGAACTTGTCCGCGGCTCCCTTGGCATTGATTGCCCTCACCACACCGCCGCTGGCCACGGCTTCCTTCAAGAAGGTGGCTTCACTTTCACCTGCAATGTCCGTGACGTCCACGATCTCCAGGCCAAAGCGCAGATCTGGTTTGTCGCTGCCGTATTTCGCCAGCGCATCGGAATACTTCAACCGCGGGATCGGCGTGGTAATCGTGACGCCCAGACACTTCTGGAAAATCTCGACCGTTAATCCCTCCATCAGTCCGAGCACGTCGTCCTGTTCCACGAACGACATCTCGACGTCGAGTTGTGTGAACTCGGGCTGCCGGTCGGCACGCAAATCCTCATCGCGCAGGCAGCGGGCAATCTGGAAATACTTGTCGTAGCCGGCGATCATCAGCAACTGCTTGTACAACTGTGGCGATTGCGGCAACGCGAAGAACTCGCCATTGAAGACGCGGCTCGGCACAAGATAATCGCGAGCACCTTCTGGTGTGCTCTTTCCGAGGAGTGGTGTCTCGAGTTCGAGGAAACCGCGGGTGTCGAGGTGATCACGGATCACCTTGTTCATGCGGTGCCGCAAGATCAGGATGTTTTGCAGCGAACGGCGGCGCAAATCGAGGTAACGATATTCGAGCCGCAGGTCCTCGTTCGCGGGCGGCTCGTCCGGGAATTCGGTGACGCTGAAGGCGAGCGGCGGGCAACTATTGAGCACCATCACCGATTTCGCTTCGATCTCAATCTTTCCTGTCGGAATATCGCGGGCAGCACCGGCGACACGGTTGCGAACCACGCCAGTGACGGAGAGCACCCACTCGCGACCAATCTCCTTGTCGGCGAGTTTATACAGTTCGGGGTTATCCGATTCGAATACGACTTGTGTGAGGCCATAACGGTCGCGCAGATCCACGAACACCTGGTTGCCGAAGTTCCGTGTGATGAGCACCCATCCATTCAGAGTCACAGACTGACCGAGATGTTCTTCGCGTAGTTCGCCGCAGGTGTGTGTCCGCTGCCACTCGGCCATGGTCGCTCCTCAAGGAAAATGCTGCCATTTGCAGGTTGGCTGGCATTATAGGGAGATGCCACGAACGCGGCGGGTTCGAGTGGAATCCACGCGGAGCCCGTTGACTGGCCAGCGAAATCGCCACATCTTTAGCGAGGCGTCCGGGCGATCTCTTCGGGCCAGTCGAGGTCGAATCCGGCTTTCGTGAGTTGGGTCTGGAACTCCTTCAGAAGTGCATCGTCCTTGTGAACCTGGCGGGGCAGTTTGTTCTTCACCGCACAGAAGGCGAGCAATTCACCCACGGCTTCGCCGATGTTCCACTCGACGGGGTGCAGGCGATAGCAGCCATTGGTGACGTGCGTGGTGCCGATGTTTTTGCAGGCCGCAAGCACGTTCTCGATTCGCTTGGGGATGAGCGCACCGAGCGGGATCTGGAACGGGAGTGAACTCACATCGATGTAATTTTGACCCTCGCTCGATGGATGTAGGTCGATGCGGTAGCTGCCGACGCCGACGGAATCAGCGAACTTCTCGGCGGTGAACTCGCCGGGTTTCTTGCCGAGCCTCGCTGCTCGTGCCTCCGTGCCGACGTGATTCTCGGTGACGGTGAACAGCGCTTCGATTCGGCGGCTCTCGCGGATGTACGGTGCCTGGGCGAGGCCATGATCGGTGCCCATCACATCACCGCGGAGGCGCAGCCCCTTCCAGCCTTCCTTGCCGTCCGGGCGTGGGGCCTCGGTTTGCATCCAGTAGAAGAGGCAGAAGCTCAGGTCCATGCCCGCGGCAAGATGGCGAGCGGCATCCGGGCCATTGTCGTAGAGGTTGCCCAGCCAATAATCATTCTGCGGCCAGTTCACGAGGCAAATGTCGCCGGGATAAGTGCCTGCCGCGAAGTTGGAGCGATCTGCGATTCGGCGATAGGTCCACAAGTTCAGGCCTTTCTCCAGCGGCCCTGTTGGCTGAAAGCCGACCTCACGCACCTTGAGCGTTCGCGGGTCGGCCATCTTCCAACTGAGCAATTTCGCAGGCCAAGCCGGCGTCATCTCTGGCTCGTATTTTCGCCAGAAGTCGTAGCCACGTGGCTTGGCGATCGTGTGGTCTTCTCCATCGCGATAATCCATGGCGAAGCAAACGGTGAAAGCTTGATGGTTGTGAGGTTTGGCGTCGGGAGGGGCGTGTGGTTCGAGTGTGTCCCGACGCGGCTCCGAGCCGGTCACATGCTCGATGCGAGCCGCGGCGAGAAGCTCGCCTGTCTCCGTTGCATCGATGAAGAAAGGTGCGGAGAGCCCCACCTTCCGGCCATCGCGGTGTGCAACTTCGACATAGGCGACCCTGTCCTTTTCCACCTCCGCAAGCAGCAAACGATAGGGTTGGAGAATGATGACGCGTCCCGCGCTGATGTGGGGTGCCAGCATCTCCAAGAGCACGGCAACAGCAACGCGTGGCTCGTGGCACAACTTCGACACACTGCCGTTGCCAGGATTGAAAGCGATGGTTTCCTTCGCGGCAGGTGTGAGCGGATAATTGCGGCGATAGAAATCGCGAATGCGCGTGCGGAAGTCGCGGTATGTGCTGGTGCAACCGCGGGTTTCGATCCACGGATGTTCATCCGGCGGCACACCCTGCGAAGTGAGTTGGCCGCCGATCCAGTCAAACTCTTCCGTGAGAATGACACTCAAGCCCTTGCGGGCTGCGGCCAGGGCACAGGCCACACCCCCAACACTTCCCCCCAGCACGACGACATCGGCTTTCAACTCGGGAGCGCGAAACCTGCTTGCAGCAGCAGCCGGCAGGAGATGAGCGAGTGGCGAGATGGCCGATAACGAAAGGAACGCGCGGCGATTCATGGCAGGCTCCTGAGAATGCGTTCAGTGTAGCACTCACCCGAATCACGCCGAGTTCGGAATTCGAATGGCCTCGGCAGGTTATCCGGGACTTCGAGTGAACTGTTCGAGCACATTCTCGACGACGAGAATCAGTTGCACTCGACGTTCGACGTGATAATCCGCCTGGACACATCGATCAATCAGTTCCAGCAAGCGCTCGATGCCGAGTCGCTCGGCGAAGGCGTTCAAGCGTGCGGCTTCGTGTGGCTCGAGCCCGGGCACCTCGGCACCGTGCGCGAGTCGCAGGGCATTTTGAAGGGCTTCGACCAGGAAGCGAATCACAAGCGATGCACGCATTCGTTGGCCTGCGGTCTCCTTCCCGGCCGCTTCGTTGAACTGGGACCATGTGCTCGCCAGAGCGGCGAAATCGGCACGCGGTGAGGTAAGCCCTCCGAGGAGCCGATCGCGCACGTCAGCGAACTCCTCACCATTGAGTGCGAGAGCCTGCGACACGCTGCCCGCCCCAAGGCGGACGAGCCGGTCAATCTGTGCGTCCGGTTCCACGCCCTGGTCTTTCAGCACCATACGCATGTCCGCGGTGCGCAGTGTCGCGAAGTGAACTGCCTGGCACCGCGACAGGATCGTGGGTAGTTGCCGGTCGAGTGATGTGGCGAGAAGGAGCAGGAGCGACCCAGGTGGCGGTTCTTCAAGTGTCTTCAGAAAGATGTTCGCTGAGGATGGGTTGAAGTCGTCGGCATCCACCACGATGCCCACCTTGCGCGAGCCGCGACTCGGCTTCATCGCCACCTGAGCACAGAATTCCCGCATGGTTTCAATGGGCAGTTCGTGCTTGTCCGGCGGAGTGAATGCGAAGAAGACATCCGGATGCGTGCCCGCTTCCACCTGGGCGCAGGACGGACACTGATCGCAGGCGGAAAGAGGTGAAGGTGGATGCTCGCAGAGCAGGGCTTTGGCGAGTTCGACGGCAAAGAGTCGCTTGCCGATTCCTTCGGGACCGACGAGCAAGTAGGCCTGGCCGAGGCGACCGAGTGTGAATGCACGTTGAAACGACTCGCGGGCTGCATCATGTCCGCGGATGCGTGCCCAGGCCATATCAATTCTCCGCTGAGACATTCCAGCCGAACGTACTCAGCAAACGACTGACCTCGCGGCGAACTGTCACATGCACGGCGTCCGTGTCCGGCGTGGCGTCGATAATACGGTACTTCTCGGGTCGGATTCCCGCTTCATATCGGAATCCCGTTTGCACGCGAGCCTGGAAATCGCGGTCGCGCTCCTCCATGCGATCTGCTTCCGGCGGACGTCGAGCGATTGCCACATCCAGCGGAACATCAAAGACGAGCGTGAGATCGGGTTCGAGCCCGCCCGTGGCAATGGCTCCGATGCTCCAGAGTTGCCGGGCATCGAGACCGCCTGCGTGACCCTGATAGACGACATTCGCGAGCGTGAAGCGATCCGCAATGACGATCTCGTCGCGCTCGAGTGCAGGGCGAATCACCTCATCCACAAGTTGTGCACGGGATGCCATGAATAGCAGAGCTTCCGTCGTCGTGGCCAGGCGATGTTCCCGGCCAAAAAGCAACAGTTGCCGCAGTTGTTGGCCGAGGGCGGTACCGCCAGGATCGACGCAGGAGGTGACTGGCAACTTGAGGGATGTGAGCCATTCCACAAGCAAGCGGCACTGAGTGGTCTTGCCCGTGCCATCAAGTCCATCGAGTGAAAGGAACGCCGCTCGTGCCATGGGAAGAATCACTTCAGCAGGAAGAAGAAGGCAGCCTGTCTTTACCCAGCAGTGGTTGAGGTAGTTATAGGCTCAGACTTCGGTTTCGATCGCCCCAAGGCACTGGTTGGCCTGGAGTGAATCACGTGGCCGCACGTGTCGCTGAGCGAGTCGTCCGGATGCCGGCGCAGGGACATCGATGGTGGCACCCGGGATGAGCACCTCGGCAACGCGATCGCCCTCAAGGACTTCATCTCCCAAACGCACATACCACAGGCTGAAGGCAGCACCAGAGGTGCCGAGTTCAGGCAACAGGATTGGCACGTGTTTCATGGCCGGGCACCATCTCGTCGGCATGGTAGCTAGAACGAACGAACGGCCCAGCCACCACCTGTTTGAAGCCGAGCAATCGAGCCATCGCAGCCAGCGAGTCGAACTCTACCGGCGGCACGAAGCGCGCCACCGGGATGCTGTGCTTGAGTGTCGGCGCGAGGTACTGCCCCATTGTGAGCACGTCGCAGTGGATCGTTCGAAGATCGGCAAAGACGTCAAATAGCTCATCAATGGTTTCGCCCACGCCGAGCATGAGTCCAGCCTTGGTGACGATGTGCGGGGCACGCTGTTTAACACGATCGAGCAAGTCCAGGCTGCGGCGGTACTCGGCACGGCCGCGCGCAACTCGGTAGAGACGTGGCACCGTCTCGATGTTGTGGTTAAAGACCTCAGGGCTGGCATCGGTGACGCAGTCGATGGCTTCAGCATTCCCTTGAAAATCAGGTGTAAGCACTTCGACCGCAGCCGAGGGCAATTTCGCCCGCACGGCCGCGATGCAACGGGCGAAGTGATCGGCACCACCATCGGGCAGGTCGTCGCGTGTTACCGAAGTGATCACGACATGCTTGAGACCAAGCCGTGCGGAGGCTTCGGCAACGCGTTCAGGTTCATCGTTCTCGATGTGAAGCGGTTCGCCCTTGGGCACGGAGCAGAATCCACAAGGACGGGTGCAGATGTTCCCAAGAATCATGAACGTCGCGGTTCGCCGGCTCCAGCACTCCGGGCGGTTCGGACAGCGGGCATTCTCACACACTGTTTCCAGTCGCAAGTCTTCGAGGAGCGTTTGCGTGAAGGCGTTGCCGTTACTGGTGGGAAGCGGTCGCTTGAGCCATTCCGGCAAGCGCGGGCCGCGTGCCGGTTGCGTGCGAGCGGGCAGCGGGCTATCGAGCACGGGTAATTGCATGGCGCGTTGTCGTGGGAATGAGGCCGGGACATTCGCGAAACACCTGGACCCGGTCGAAGCTGAACCGCACGGCAGCCGCGTCGATTAACCGTTGACGCAGTTCGAACAGATCGACGCGCCGGGATGGTGCTTCTCGTTGTATCGAAGTCATCGGTTGCGCGTCGCCTTCGCAACGGACGGCGCGAAAGAGGCTCAGATCCGGGTTGGCGTTGAGCACGAAACCGAAACTGGTGATGCCAGCGCGGATAGCGACGCCGATGTGGGCCAGTCGGCGTTCGCCAACCATCACACCGGGCCTGCCGATATCGGGTGAAGCATAGACACCGAAGTCGCGGAGAAGTTCGATGAGTGTCTGTTCGAGAACGCCAAGGTAGCTGGCTGGAGTGAGCTTGAGTCGGTCGAGTGCAGCAATGAAATACCCCGTGATCTGGCCGGGCACGTGGAGCATCGCACCTCCGCCACGGCTCAGCCAGCGAACAGACCACTCGCGTGCGTGTAGTTCTTCCGGTGAGGGCCGCACATGCAACCGGCTCCCCTCGCGGCCTATGGTGATGCCGGGAGGGTGGTCGCTAAGAATGAGGGCACCCCGATCACGTTCGCCGCCAATGTCGTACACCAGTCGGCGTTGAAGGGACAGCACGGCATCGAACGCGAGTGCTCCGGGATCATAGGCACAGAGCACACGTTCACGGGGTGATGCATCGGGATTGATTTCGCGGCCTTCACTCACTGAGAATCCGGGCCTCCAACTGGTGTCTGTAGCTCATCATTATAGTTTATCATTCGTCCCGCTGATGTCCCCGTTCAAGCGGTGCCCATGCATTTCGTGAAACCGATCTCCTGCTGGTGCTTTTTATCTGGCCCCTTCTTCCTGGCAGCACTGGTCACATGCCTGAATGCGTGCAAGCCTGTGGTTGTGGACGACACCGCATACCTTGCCTTTGCCCGACATATCGCGGACGACCCACTCGATCCATACGGATTTGACTTGTTCTGGTACCGCGAACCCGAACCGGCCATGACGATTCTCGCCCCGCCCGTATTGCCGTACTGGCTGGCGCTGGGCGTGAGATTGTTCGGCGACGACATCATTTTTTTGAAACTCTGGCTGTTCCCGATTCTCGGATTCCTGGCCTGGGCACTCGAAGGATTGCTCCGTCGTTTTGCGCGCGGCACGGAACGTGTCATGCTGCCGCTCATCATGCTTTCGCCGATCGTCTTGCCGACGGTCAATCTCATGCTGGACATCCCGGCACTCGCTCTGGGTCTGGCATCGCTCCGGTTCCTGATGAGTGCATGCGACCGGCAAAGCGCGAAACTCGCCATCGTGGCGGGTGTGCTCGCGGCACTAGCGATGCAGACGAAGTACACGATGTTGCTCGTGCCGCCTGTGCTGCTCTGGTATGCCGTCACGCAGCGTCGCATTCGATTCGGTGTCGGATGTGTTCTCGTGGCGATGCTCGGCTTTGCCCTGTGGGAATTCGTGATCGCACAACAGCACGGCCAATCGCATTTCCTTTACCACATTCAGGATCAGCAGCAGGATTGGTCCGGAAAGTTGAAGGCAAAACTCGAACTGACGGCACCGCTTGTCGGACACCTGGGTTTGCTCGCTTTCGGCAGCAGCCTCTTCGCCTGTCGTGCCCTCGGTGTGCCACGACGTGTGATCATCGCCTTTGCATTTCTCTGGTTGCTTGGTGTCAGTCTGGTGGCAACTCTGCCCTACCACGACTCTGTCTTGATTCGCAACGCACGCACAGGTCGTGAGAAATTGACGGTGCACGCCACTGCCTGGCGAACAGCGGGCACGTTCACCCTTGTGGTGGCCACGGGTTGTGCCTGTGTGCTGTTAGTAAGACGAAAGCCACGTTTGTCGCTTCGGTGGAATTGGGACAGTTTGTTCGTCGTGGGCTGGGTGGTGCTGGAAGTGCTGGGGTACTACGTACTCACTCCCTTTCCGGCCGGGAGGCGCGTGTTGGGCGTGGGGATCGCGCTCACAATGCTGGCGGCACGCACCATGAGTCGGGTGGTCCGAGCACGGCCCGATCGGCGACCACCGAGTTGGATGCTTCCGCTTTGCATCGGGATCGGACTGGGCTTCGCGACACTCGACACCTTTGAAGCGTCGGTCGAGAAGTCGCTGGCACTTCAGGCGGCCAGGGCAGTGAAGGAGCGTGACGCGGGTTCGACGGTCTGGTTCGCGGGCCACTGGGGTTTCCAGCATTACTGCGAACGAGCGGGGATGAACCCGGCCATCGAAGGGATAACCATTGTCGAACCGGGTGATTACCTGGTGTGGCCGCTGGCACCAGATGCGAAAGGCTTTTACCGGCCGGACACGGTCCATCTGCCAGCAGCACCGCCCGCAGACGTTGCTGATCTGCTGGTACTGTTCGAGTGGGACGACTGGCTTTCCGCACAGAGCATTCCCAACTTCTACGGTGGCACCGAGCCGATCACGGGCCGCGATCATCCACGTCTCGTGGTCGGCGTCTACCGCGTCACAAGGCCCTGGCGCGTGGGGGAATCGCACGCACCCGGCAAACAACCCGGCCTGGATCTGCTGCGCGGCCGCTTCCCGAACGAGGAGTGACTGTGCGGTGTCAGCGGTGATAGATGCGCGACACGCGCAACTGATCCTGCGAGGTGAACTCCCACACGACGTTGCCGTCAGGATCGACTTCGAAACCGCGGTTCGCGTTCAGGCAAGCGATGAGCGTGTTGCCATTGGGCAGGCGCTGCACCGAAGTTGGGCGGTCGCAGTCGTGCTTCCAGACAAGTTTGCCGGTCTTCAGGTCGTACTCCGCGACATTCTTGCGTTCGCAGACGAGTATGTGATCGCCCACGGCATCCATCACATGCACATCCTGCATGGGGCCCAACACGATTCCCTTTCCAATTTCCTGTCCCTCGGCATCGAGCCGGATGCAGTTGGGTGCATTCGGTTGTTGCTGAATGACGACGACGATGGTTTCACCGTTCGGCATTCGGGTGGCGGAGAGGATGTCGCCGTTCTGTCGGAAGTGTTCGAATACTTTTTCGCCCTTCGCGTCGGTCTCGGAGACCGAACCGCGGCACACGGTCAGGATGCCACCACTGCGAAGTGGTGCTGCGGTGATGGGCTGTGATTGCATGGGACGAGGGTTGCCCCAGTTGCCGGCCTTCAGATCCCACTCACCCACCTGGGAATAGGTCATGTCGACGAGCAGCACCTTTCCGTTAGGTAGCAGCCGCGCGTCGGCGATATAGCTGCCCCGGCTGATTTGCCAGAGTTCCGACATGTCCGGACCGAGGCAGATCACACGACCCTGGCCGAGTCGCGAGTCGAGTTCGATGATCTCGGTGATACCCAACAACTTGGGTTTGAAGGGGAATTTCACCAGGTCGACGCTGCCGCCCTTGGCCTTCCACCATGTCGTCCAGGCCTCGGCGGCCTTGCCCTTCTCGGCCGGAGTCTTGCCGAAGCGGCCGTCTGCGGGGTGCTCGCCGGCGACGTGCAGCAGGAGTTCCTCAATCTGCCGCAAGCGGTTATGCGGCACATCCGGTGTGAGGGCGATCAGATCCGGGATGAACTCCTTCTCCCGTGTAGTGAGCAACAGCGTCCAGAGTCCGCGAAAGCGGGCATCCGGGTCCTGTTCTTTCCGGACGGCATCACGCACCAGTGGGAAGGCATCGGGGATGCGGATGCGCTCGGCGGCGGGTCCACCTTCGATCAGTGCAACGTAGGCGGCCCCGCGCCGTACTGCCGAAGAATCGGTGAGTGCAGCCACGAGCGAAGGCTCGGCCATGCCACCCGAGACTGCGAGTTCGCGTAGTGCATCGCGGATGAGATTGGCCTGGGCTTCACCATCCGCCAGCGGGAGAAAGCCAATCAGTGCCTCGGCGGTTCCCGGAGGTTTCAACTGGATGACGCGGCGAATCGCAGCAGCAGCCACGGCCGTGTGCGGAATCTGCTCGAGACGCTTGAGTGTGATGCTGGCGCGATAAGCGACTTCCGGATCGGTGTCCTTCTCGGCGGCCTTGAGTGGGGCGATCGCGGCCGGGCCGAATTTCTCCAGTTCACGTGAAGCCGCTAAACGCTCATCAAAGTTATCCGCCGAGAACTGCTTGATGAGTTCCTTCACCTTGCCCTGTTCCGCGTCGGAAATGGTCCGCTTCTTGAGATAAGCGACCAGCGCGGGGCCATCGCCCGGTGCGAGGTTCGCCTTGCGGAGTGCCTCGTCATCCGCGGCAGTTACGGCTGGCTTGGGGTTCGGTGTGGGCTGGGCCGTGGCGAACCAGCCGAGTGATGTAGCCAGCAAGGCCAGCGAAAGTGCCGCAAAGCAGGACCAGCGCATCGTTTCAACTCCAGACCGCGTGACAGCGTGGCGTGTATTCAATCTACGCGAGTTGCGCCGGCCAGGGAAACCCTTTTCCACCGTGGCTTGACGTCTCCGCCTCTGGGCGGCATAAGCGCCTGACGACGGGGAAGGTCTGTGCCGAGCGTTGGGGGGAATGCGATGATCAGGCCATGTGGGATCGGGCTGGCGGCCACGCTTGGTGTCTCGGGCTGTGCCACCGCGCCGCCACTCGACAATCCCGTCCAGGTGCGCTCAGCCGAGATGGCGATTGAGAATCCCGTGCTCGTCTCACCCGGTGTGCCAACTGCCAGTTCCTATCAAGAAGTCTTCGAGAAGTGCATCGATGTGCTCGACGACTACTTTGAAGTGCGCGAAGCCAATCCGTACGCGGGTCGCATCGTCAGCAAGCCGCGCATCGCCCCGGGATATGAGCAATTCTGGAAGAGCGGTAACCCGGACGCCCGCAGCCGATTGATGGCCACGTTCCAGTCCATCCGTCAGATTGCCACGATTGAGATTCGCACAGGCGAGCGAGGTGGTTATTTGGTGTACGTCGTGGTCGAAAAGGAACTTGAGGATGTTTCTCGACCAACAGTTGCTCGGATCGGGAGTGCCGTGTTCCAGGACGCACCGAACGTTGAACGTCAGGTGGAAGTCGTGAGTGCCTCCACGTCCCCCAGCCAGGGCTGGTTCCGCATCGGCCGCGACTATGCCACCGAACAAGCCATTCTGCAACGTCTGCGACAGTGCCGATAATTTGGATTTGGGAGTGCGGTTCTCATTGATTCCACGCGACCACACCCCCACCCCACCCTGGAATCATGTCATCTGTTCGGAAGAAACATCGTCAGATCAATTCCTGCCTCTGAGAATAGCGCAAAGCCTTATTGATCAATCGCTTGCGTAATTCCGCAGTTTGCCATCAGTCCGTGTCGTCGAGTCGACGTTGGGGCAGCTTGAGAGTGAAGGTGCTCCCCTTGCCAACGACGCTTTCCACGCGGATGCGGCCCTGATGCTGCTCGATAATCTGTCGACACACGGAGAGCCCGAGGCCAGTGCCACCCCGGCCATACTCGTCCGGCTCCTTCGTGGTGAAGAACGGTTCGAAGATGTTGCGGAGCTGCTCGGGAGGAATGCCAACGCCCGTGTCCGAGACCTTTACCTCGACCAGTTCCGCGGGGCGATTCTCCTTCACTTCGATCTTGATGCGGCCGCCGGTGGGCATCGCCTGGCGGGCGTTGATGATGAGGTTCACGAGAATCTGCTCGATCTGCCCGGGGACCACGAACGCGGTGGGCCGCCCGTGAAAGCGCGTCTCGACGTGGACGCGGTGCTTCATCAGGTCTTTGTCAGTAAGCGAGAGCACTTCCTCGACAAGCCGGACGATGTCGCACGTCTGGCGATGGAGCGAAGTCTTGCGAGCGAAGCCGAGCATCCCGCTGGCGATGGTGGCGGCACGCTGGCCAGCCTTGATGATGCGTTCGAAGGCTTGCTGCTTCTCGGCCAACTCCGGATTGCGCATCCCGAGCTTTGCGGAGTTGTTGATCGTGGTGAGAATGTTGTTGAACTCGTGGGCGATGCTCGAAGCGAGTTCACCCACGCTGCTCAGTCGTTGGGCCTGGAGCAGCTGTTGCCGGAGGGAATCCGTTTCGGTCGCCGGGGCCAGCAACTCTTGATCGATCATCAGGACGCCTCCGCACAGGCTGTTCGGGTTGCAAGCTCAATTGCCTGCCCCGCTGGCAAGAGGTATCGGTTGTGCCGGTGAGTTCACTTCATCGGAACCGCACAATCAGCGCATTGGGAAAGTGGCCGTTTTGGCTCATGTCAAGCCCGATCCGGGGAAGTGGTTTCGCCATGCGGAGAAAGGCCCACGAGCCCGAAACGCAAGTGTGAATCGGCCCAAATGCTGCGCTAGCCCTGCGACTTCTCGCCGACACCGGTGGGTGCTCCTGCACTCAGCATCGCGATCGGAGGCGGCACGAGAAAGCGTGACTGTGCGTGCCAGATTGGCCCATCGTATTGAAACTCTGTGGTCGCCAGGTTCGCCACCTTGCCAATTCGCGTCCAGTCGGCTGGGGCGAACTCCGCGAGCAGACTCAAAACGAGAACTTTGCACACCACACCGTGCGCCACGACCAACACCCGACCATCGGGGAACTGTGACGCGACGCGTTCGAATGCGGGCACCAGTCGCTGGCGAAGTTCGTCGAAGGATTCCGCTCCCGGCGTGGTGTAGGAGGTGTTTCCGGCTTGCCACTGGATGATGGTTTCCGGCCAGGCGCCGCCCTCGGAGGAGAAAGACGTGCCCGAGAGCGAACCCACGCGGCGTTCGTGCAACTCCGGCTCGATATGATGCGGAACGCCGCAGGCCTGTGCGATGGGTCCAGCCGTTTCTCGTGCACGCAGCATGGCCGAGGAGACCACAGCCGTGAGCCCCAGTTCGCGGAACCACCCTGCCGCTGCCTTGGCTTGCCGTTCGCCCAGTTTGCTTAAACCCACATCAGACTCGGCACCATGGAACACCGTGGGCACGGCCGTCTCGGCATGTCGCGTGAGCCAGATCGTTGTCATGTGAATCCCGTTGTGGTGGTGCTTTGCTGTGATAGGGAATATGCGGCGACGAGCGAAAGGGGGGTCACATGCCAGAGTCTTCACGCCTCGGACTTCGAGGAGTTCCGAAGGTAGTGTCTCAGTTTGTATAGGTCAGCCTTTCGAGGCTGACGTTTTTCTGTTGATCTGCGGAATGTCAGCCTGGAAAGGCTGACCTACTATGCAAGCCGAGACACTCCCGTTACGAAGCGTGACTTGCGGTGTCGGCTTCAACCGACCAAACTGGTGCGTGTTGCCCGTTTACCGGAGAGTCATCATGTTCGCGACGACACTCGGGCTCGCGCTGCTCGCCCCGGCGTCGCCTGTGCCCGACGGTCAGCCTGCGGGGAAGGTCGGTGCAGTCGAGCGCAGCCAGGCCGTGAACTTTGCACACATCGTGCTGCAACTTGCAGCACGGATCCAGGACGATTACACCGCACAGGTTGAAGTGCCCGACTTGCTCGTGGGCGCGGTGCGCGAGCTTTACGCCGAAGCTGGAGCGACTCCGCCGGATGAACTGATCGATGCGGTGACGAGTAGCCGTGGCTACACCGAGCAACTCAATTTGCTGGTGGAGGCACGCATGAAATTGGGGGATCACCCGGCATTGCGTGGGCCGCGTTCCCTCTTTGCGGCCATCGATGGATTTCGCCGTGCCCTCGATCCCGGGTGTGTGCTCATGACACGCCGGGTGCAATCATTCTCTTCGATTGAATGCGATTTCGGCATCGGCATCGAACTTGAAGGAGCCACGGGCCCGCGCTGGGCGATGTACCAGTACGAGTATGCCACGGCTGTTCGCTGGACGGCACCCACCGGGTGGTTTGGGCCTGTGCCAAAGCGTGACGAAGTGCCGCCACCGACAGCGATTCCCTGGCGGGTGAAGCGCGTGATCCCGGGCAGCCCGGCCCAGAAAGCCGGAGTGCAGCCAGGTGATGCCATCACACATTTCAACGGCACCGCCATCGCGGCCGAGAATGCTCCGCGACTCTTCGCCGAGTTCGCGTTCCCGCCGGGCTCCGGTCTGGACACACCACCCGTTCTGGGAGTGAAGCGCAAACTGCAACTTTCACGTCCTGGCAGCCCGCAGCCACTCGACTTCGAACTGGTTTCGAAGGCATACGTACCGGAGAGCGTGTTTGGGGCCCGACGCAGGCAGGATGGCACCTGGGATGCGATGCTGGATCGCGAGAACAAGATTGGCTACATCCGCATTGGTGCACTGGAGCAGGGTGCGGAGCTTCGCGTCGAGGAACTGCTGGTGGATCTGAACGCCCGTGGTTGCCGGGCTCTGATTCTCGATCTGCGCTGGTGCCCCGGCGGCTACGTCACCACGGCCCAGCACGTGCTCGGATTGTTCCTGCCGCAATTGTCGCTGATCGCGAAGCTGGAGTATCGCAATCCCGACCATGCGTTCGGCGCTTCACCCGAGTTGCGAACGCTGGGCACACCGCGCTTCCTCAAGACGCCAATTGTGCTGCTCGTGGGATCCGAAACCACGGGCGGCGGCGAACTGCTCGGAGCGGCGCTGCAGGATCATAACCGCGTCGTTACAATGGGGCAACGCACCGTCGGTCGCGCATTCATCCAGACCACGACCGAAGCGGGGTTTGGCAACCTGATGTTCAAGGTCTCAACCGGCACCTCATTTCGCCCCAATGGCAAGCCACGACAACGCCTCACCACGAGCCAGCCAACCGATAGCTGGGGCGTGAAGCCCGATGCGGGTCTGGAGGTGCCGGTGACGGCGGACCTGATGGCCGAGCTTCGCCGCGACGCCGAGATGCACAGCATCCGCCCCTGGGAAAGCGACGACGCCTTGCCCTTCGACGATCCCGCCAAAGATCCCTTCCGCCTGGCGGCGCTGGCGTATCTGCGGAAGCGGTTGAAGTGATTACGAGAAACCCGCCGTGTACGGCGTGTGATTGTGCGGTTCACTTCTTCGGCAAGCGTTTCAATGCGGCGGTTTGCACGGCGATAATGGGATAGGTCTTCACCTCGGCACCGCCAGCCGTGGGGCGTGTGGTCTTAGCGTCCTTCGTGCTCACCGCCACCATCTCGACCCGCAGCGTCTCCCCGCTCCGTTCGTACCGCGACTGAATGAGGCTATCCCCAACCTTGAAAGTGGCGTAAAGGATGTCGCCGACGAGCTTCGCCTCGAGCTTGATTCCGTTCTTCTCGTCGATTTCGAATTGCCCCTTCTTGTCGGGAACAGGCACGAGTTCGTAGTCGCGCACCTGGGCTGTATCTCCCAGTCCGTACATCAGGCGAAACGTGAATCGACGCGATTCCCTGATGGGAACGATCTCCAGCGTCATGGGTGTCTCACGCGCTTCTCCCACCTCGGGAATGATTTTCAGAAGCCCCACCCAGGCACCGTGCCAGGTTGGCGGAAGTGTGGAACCCAGAATCGGGGGTTGAATCAGAGTGACAGCAAGGCACACGGCGGCGACCATGCCCGAAGCTCCACGTGAGAACGGTGAACCCTACTCATCGGCACGTAGAGTCATTCAATACTGGAATTCCGTCAACATCAGTTGGAGCCTCTCATGCGTCTTGCCTCGATTCTCACGCCCCAGGGTGCGCGTACCGCCGTTCCCGTTGGAGATGCGTACGTCGATTTGCATGCCACGGACAGCGGCCTGCCCGCGTGCATGAAACACCTGCTCGCCGCGAGCCCGGCCATTCGCAAGGCGGCCGCGGACGCCGTCGCTTCGCCGAAGGCCGTGAAACTGCCGGCGCAGTCGGTGAGGTTACTGCCGCCGGTGCCAAAGCCAGGCAAGATTCTCTGCATCGGCCTGAACTATCGCGACCACGCCATCGAGGGCGGCAAGGCCATCCCGACGGAACCCGTGCTATTTGGCAAGTTCCCAAACACGCTCATTGCCCACGGCGAGGCGATCCAGTTGCCAAAGGTCGCGGAGAAGGTCGACTACGAAGCGGAACTCGTGATCGTGATAGGCAAACGCGGCCGCAACATCCCCAACGATCCCTCCGCGTTTGAATACGTTGGTGGCTACACCTGCGGTCATGATGTGTCAGCCCGCGACTGGCAGTTCCGCGGCGAGGAGAAGCAGTGGATCATCGGCAAGACTTTCGACACCTTCGCCCCGACCGGACCCGTGCTCGTCACAGCTGATGAACTGACAGACCCGCACAATCTCAAGATTCAGCTGCGGCTCAACGGCACTACGTTGCAGAACTCCAGCACCAAGGAATTCATCTTCGGCGTGCCCCACTTGCTGTGGTTCCTCTCGCAAGTGATGACGCTCGAACCCGGCGACCTGATCTTCACCGGCACACCGCCCGGAGTGGGCATTGCCCGCAAGCCGCAAGTGCTGTTGAAGCCAGGTGACATCGCCGAGGTGGAGATCGAGCAGATCGGCATCCTCCGCAATCCGGTGGTCGCGGGCGACTGATGAATCCGTTACCACGGCTGCACGTCATCCACATTGCGTGGGATCTTGCAATCCCAGGCAACGGCCGGTTGCTGGATGGCGTGCACGAGATAACGACCCGTGGGCGAACGGAACAGCACGGGTTGGTTGAAGGGGAACTGGCCGCGCTGCCATTCCGGAAGCAGCAACGGCAGGCCGTCGGCACCGACTTCGTTCAGCCGATGGTGGGCCGAGGTGATGCGGTGCATGTCGCTCACAGCGAAGCGAGCGTGCGGCGTGGCCTCGGCCAGTTCACTCTTCACCTGCTCGTATTGCCAGGGTCCAATCTCTATCACGGTGCTCAGGTGCATGAAGCGAATCGCGGGCTTCACATTCAGCGAAAGGTACAGCGGGTGCGTGGTGCTATGCCAGGCAATCAATTCCCGATCGCCGACGTGTTGCGTTCGTAAATAATCCTCGACGGCACCGAGTTCGACGGGATCGATGCCGCCGAAGTCGTTCACTTGCAAGCCCACGGTACGATGCAATTCGCGAGAAGGTTTCAACTCGAAGCATTCAGGCCAGCACTGCGTGCGTTCCACGAGGAAGGCCGGGTGCCGTGAGACGAGGCAATCCGAAGCGGGGACTGCGCTGAGAAGCTGTCGCTGCCAGCCAAGCAAGAGCGGGTTCAGCAAGAGCACATTTAGGATGAATAGATACGCGATCAGCACAAATGGGACTGCAACGCGGTGCGCGGCGAAGACCGCGAACATCAGCAGCGTTTCGGGCACGTGCACATAGTGGAATGCACGCTGCAGCACGAGTGCCATTGCCACCCAGCCGAGGAAGAACGCACACAATACCACACGATGGAATTGCACCTCGTCGAGCGTGTTCACACGCGCGGTGAACCACGAACGTGCGGCCAGGAGAACAGCCGCGACGATGCCCAGGCTCCACGGCGGGAAGTAGCGGAACTCCTCCCAGAAGCGCCAGCCGAGCTCGCCGAGAATCATGCTGAGATACGAGGCGTTCCAGTTCACGAAGACATCGACGAAGTGCGGCCAGGTGCCGGTGCACACCAGCCAGGCGATGCCAAGCGCACCCAGCGCGAGCCCGCCTGAGAGAACGCTTGCCACATCGCAGAGCAGTCGCCGCAGCGGTTTGGCTGAGGTGCCCACGAACCGGCGTGCACAGGCGAGCCACACCACGATGGCCGGTATGGCGACGTGCGGTTTGATCCAGAAGGCGGCACCCCAGAGCAGACCTTCCAGCACCCCCGTCAGTACAAGCCAGCCGTTGGAATGCGACGACACCTGGGCGACTCGCTTCAAACGAAGTCGGATGGCGAGCAAGGCCGGCAGCAGCATCCAGACATCACGCTGGGCGTGATTGAACTCGGTGCTGAACAGGTAGAACGCGCTCATCGCCGCGGCAGCCCAGGCCCGCGAGGCTGCATCACTCCCTGCTGCTTTCGACCAGCGTAGGAGCAGAATCGCAATGGTGGCGACGATGACGAGGTCGACAATCCGCAAGGCGAGTGTGGACCAGCCGAGTGACGCACGAACGCCGCAGAGCAGCCAGACGAAGCCGGGCGGATTCGTGTCGAACACATCGCGGTAGTGGGTGCCGCCGGTGAGGATGTTTCGCGCTGCGACATCGTACAGCGTGATATCACACCAGAGCGGCATGTGCACGAAGAGGGGAATGCCGAGCGCACAGCTGCACGCAGCAACGAGCCAACCGGCTGTCGCGCTGCGCCAGGGATCGGTCCAGCCAGCCACCGAGAACTCCGCACGATTTGCCGTGATTCAGCCCGGTTCACGCCAGCCGCGTTGCCACTGTTGCGGGGCCTTCCAGCCCGGTGGTGATTGCCACCACGCAGGCGGATCGACCTGATCAATGGCATCCGGCACCACGCATTCGCGCACGGGATTCACGATGCGATGCACCAGATAGCGCCCGGTGGCCGAGCGAAAGACCACCGGTTGATCGAACGGAAACTGGGCACGCTGCCACATCGGAATGCAATGCGGCAGGCCGTCCGCATCGAGTTCGAGCAGGGAATCGCGGTGCCAGGTCACACGGTGCAAGTCGCTCACGGCGAACTTCACGCCCGGCATCGCTTCCAGCGTCTCAGCGGCCACGCGATCGCGCTGCCAGGGGCCCATGCTCATGGCGGTGCCCACATGCATGAAGCGGATCGGCGGCCGCACGTTCAGTGTCAGATACAAGCTGTGCGTGGCCTCGTGCCAGCAGAGCAACTCCCCATCGGCAACGCGATGCGAACGCAAGAAGTTTTCCACTTCACCGAGTTGCACCGGGTCCTGGCCGCCCAGTTGCACGGCATCCAGGGAGACGCCCAGTCGCAATTCTCGTGGAACATCTGCGTGGAAACAGTGCCTCCACCAGCGAGCCCGGTCCGGATCGAACGCCGCGGTCGGGTTCATCAGTTCGCGATAAACGATGCAATCATGGTGCGTGCGCGAGTGCCAGTCCCAGATGCATGCATTATGGGGAGCGAGCAACAGGAACGTGCCTGCCGCGATACGAAGCAGCAAGAGCCAGAATGAGACCGCCCAGCCATTGGCGGCGAAGAGTGCAAGCAACAGGAAGACTTCCGGAATATGCACGTACATGAACGGTCGCTGCAAGTAGAGCCCGATGGCGAACCAGACGAGAAGCGTCGCGGCTAACAAGGCTCGTGCGAATTGCCGGGGGTTCGCGTGTGGCCGCATTCCTAGCAGCAGGTTCACGATTGCGAGCGGGAGAGCGAGCCGCAGTGCTGCAGACCAGGGCGGGAAGTAGGCGAAGCGCACCTCGTCGCGTGTGGATTGCTCTGCGCGGATAAGGTCCCAGTAACCGGTATTCCAGTTCTGATTTACATCGAGATAGTACGGCCAGGCACCCGTGAGCATGAGCCAGCCGACTCCGAGTGCAGCGACGACTCCCAGACCTGACAGCTGCCCGCCGATGTCGCACGCCATTCGCTTGAAAGGATGCGGACCTGCAAATGCCAGCCGCGGGGCTGAAACAAGCCAGACCACTCCGGCCACGAGCCCGAGGTGTGGCTTCACCCAGAAGCCCAAACCCCACACGGCGGCTTCCAGCACCGCACCACAAAAGACGCCGTATGCCGTGACCTGATGCGTGCAAATCACGTCGATCCGGCGAATGCGAATCAGCACGGCCAGTGCCGCAGGGAACATCATCCAGACATCGCGCTGCGTGTGGTTGAACTCGGAGGAGAAGAGATAGAAGCTTGCGATGGCTGCCGCGGTCCAGGCACAGCCAGCACGGTCGGCACCGGCCGCTTTCGCCCATCGAAGCAGCATGAACACGATGCCAGCAACCACGAGAAGATCGGCGATTCGGAGGGATTCGGAACTCCAGTCCGCCACGGCGCGAATGCCGCACACGAGCCAGACGAAGCCAGGCGGGTTGGTGTCGAAGAGGTCACGGTAGTGAGTGCCGCCGGAAAGCACGTTGCGAGCGGCCATGTCGTAGAGCGTGGCATCGCACCAGAGCGGCATGCGAATGAAGAGCGGCACACCGTAGATCAGGATTAATGCGAGCGCGAACCAGCCCGGCGTGGCCCAGCGCCATGGCAACCAGTGACCCAGGCGTGCAAACGTGTTCACGGTTGCACTCCGGGTCCAAGGTCGTCGAGCTTTTGCCAGTCCGGAATGACGATTTGCTCAGGTTGCGGTTGATGGTCAATGCGGTGCACCAGATAGCGTCCACTGCGAAAAACGATCGGTTGATCCCAGGGGAAGTTGCCGCGCTGGGAAACGGGGAACCACGCGGGCAATGACAGCGGTCCATCGGCACCCGGAGCGTACGCCTCGGCCGTGTCGTAGCACATCCGGTGCAAGTCGCTGACCACGTAGCGTTGCGGGCAGCGCGCCACTTCATGCCGAATCTGTGCTTCCTTCGACTGCAGTGGCAACACCGTGCCGAAGTGCATGTAGCGCGTGCTCGGTTCAAGATCGAGCATCAGATAGAGCGGGTGCGTGCTATCGTTCCAGCAGGTGAGTTCACGGTCGCCCACAGGGGGCTGAACCGTTCTCAGGTAGACGGCGACGCCTTCCAGGTCCGTCCACTTCGTGCCACAGTGCACATCGACGTACCATCCAAGTTGATCGCGCAAAGCAGGCGAGCTTCCCTCCTTCCAGCATCGCGGCCACATTCGTACCAGGCGTGCATCGAGAAGGGGATGCTTCTCGAAGGTGATGCTCCGCAATCGCGGATCGGCAGCGTTCACCCAGGGTGCGGTTCGCGGCAAGGCTACACAAAGATTGAGCGCGAGCCCCACGGCCAGGAACCAGACGAAGTACACGAAGCCCACGGCCCAGCCACGGGAACTCAGCACGGCCAGTGCCAGGAACGTATCGGGGACGCGGACGTAGTCGAAGCCCCGCTGCAACACGACGGCCTGAAAAAGCCAACCAAGATAGAGTGCAGCAAGCAGCACTCGCGCACGGTTGGCGTTGTCGCTGTTTCGCCGTGCTTCCCAGAAGCTAAGAAATGCCAGGGGAATGGCGGCGAGGTGCATCAGTCCCCAGGGACGGAAGAACTCGACGAACGTGGCGAGGCGTTCAGGGAGTTCGGCCATCGTTTGCTGTGTGTATTCGGGGTTCCAGTTCAAGAAGACATCCAGAAATGGCCTCCAGGCACCGGACCGCATCAGCCAGAGCACGCCAGGCAGGGCAGCGAGCAAGCCACCGCAGAGAAGCCCAAACGCATCAATCAGAATGCCGCGCCGCGGTATCAGCAGTCGTGAGGCGATCCACACCGTCAGTGCAGGCACGAGCACATGCGGCTTGATCCAGACGGCAACACCCCACAGAAACCCTTCGAGCATCCCGCGGATGAACCAGTCGCGCCGATGAGTGACCTGTCGCAGGCGCAACTGCGCCGCCAGCACCGCAGGCAGCAGCAGCCACGGGTCGCGCTGGCAATGGCTGAACTCGGAAGTGAAGGGATAAAAGAGTGCGATGCCCACCAGGAACCAGGCCCGAGTGGCGGAAGAGACCCCACTATGGCGCAGCCACCCACTGAGCAGCAGGGCACTGCCAGCGGCGATGGCCAGGTCCCAGGCTCGCAGTGCCTCGTAAGTCGAACCGGATAACGCCCGGATCGCCACCATCAGCCAGGGCATGCCGGGGAGATTGGTGTCGAACACATCGCGGTAATGAACGCCGCCATGAACGATGTTGCGGGCAGCGACATCGTACAGAGTGACATCGATCCAGGGCGGCATGCACAGAAATAGTGGCACGCCCACAATCAACGCCAACAAGATCACTACATAAGCGAGTCTCGACGAACGCCACAGTATGAGGGTGCGACGCAGAGGTCTATCGGCAGGTTCGCTCTTCAGAGATGTCATTCGAGATAGCAAGTGGAGGGGAACGCATCACTGATTTATTGTTGTGGACTTTGACAGCAAGCCGCGAAGTGCATGGACACGATCGGACGCGGGAAAGAATCTCGCCCAAAAGCTCGGGATAACTGTTGCAACCGAATCAATCTCTGGTACGATTCTTTCCAGGTAGAAACGGAGTCGACCTGATAAGTGGCGGATTCGAACGGATTTTACAATTTCTCCGCCAATTTTTAGCTCGATCACCTTTCCTCTCGTCGGGCCACGGATTTGGTCCGTGTGCGTCACTGATTGCCACGGCGAGTGTCTCATCCGCAGGAGCGCAATGATGAGTGCAACAACCGAACTTTTGCCGCCAGAGCCCTGTGATGCGTTGACCGCCAGCCCACTTCCGCAGTTGCGTCAACTGGTGGTCACTGTTCTCGATGGTGAGGTCGTGATTTCCGGCCGGGTCACCAGTTACTACATGAAGCAATTGGCTCAGGAGACCGTGCGACCCTCACTCGGAATTCGCAGACTTCGCAACCAGGTGGAAGTCTGTCGCGCGACGGCGAATTGAGTGCGACTTCGCCGTGCTCGGATGACCTTCCAGAGATCCCGCCTGCTGGTGCTTCTCACGATCCAGCAGCATTTCCTTCCGCTTCAGCCCCCAACGATAACCAGTGAGTTTTCCGTTCGTGCCCACCACGCGGTGGCACGGAATTAACACCGACACCGGATTGGTGGCACAGGCCCTTGCCACGGCACGTGCGGCGGTGGGGCGACCGATCGCCGCTGCAATCTGGCCGTAAGTTCGCGTGGTGCCCGCCGGAATCTGTTGGAGCTCCGCCCAGATTTGTCGCTGAAACGCTGTGGCTTTCACATCCAGCGGCACGGGCATCGAGGCTTCTCTCTCCATGATTTGCCTCATCAGCTCGGGCAACCATTTTCCAACTTGCCCATCGTCCGGCATGAGTGCTTCACCCGGGAACTCGGTCGCGAGTGCGGTGGTAAGCTCCTCATTCGTGTCTGCGAGGAAGACAGCACGAATCCCACGCTCGCTGCCTGCCACGAGTACCCGACCCAACTCGCAGGAAACGATTGCGTATCGAATCGCCATCGGCAATTCTCCTCAGTGTGAATCCGGCAAACCGGAAGTCTGTGTACATATTATCACTGATCTGGCGTTCGTGGTAGTGTCGATCCTATAACACTTGAATGGCCGAGTTGCCTGCAATTCTGGGTGGTCCACCCGCGTTTCCGGAAGGCCCACCCTCCTGGCCGGTCGCAACTCCGGAGGTGCACGCCGCACTTGTTGAAGCGTTCGCATCGGGTGCCTGGGGTCGATATCACGGCGAACACGTCACTTCTCTCGAAGCGGAACTCGCCCGTTTCCACTCGGTTCCACACGCGTTGAGCTGTGCCAGTGGAACGCTCGCCGTGGAGGTTGCGCTGCACGCACTTCGCGTCGGCCCGGGTGATGAGGTGGTGCTCGCAGCATACGAGTATGAATCAAACTTCCTGACTGTCCATGCTCTCGGTGCTCGGCCCGTGCTGGTGGATGTGTCCCCACGCAGCTGGAATCTCGATCCTGGCTCACTCAAGGATGCGTTCACACCGCGCACGAAAGCCGTGATCTGTTCTCACCTGCATGGCGGCCTCGTGCCGATGTGTGCGGTCATGGAATGCGTGGCCGGGACGGGCATCGGTGTGGTGGAAGATGCGGCTCAGGCCCCGGGAGCCCTCGTGCAGGGCCGAATCGCTGGCACCTGGGGCGATGTGGGCACACTCAGCTTCGGCGGCTCGAAACTTCTTACGGCAGGCCGGGGCGGAGCCGTGCTCTTCCGCGATTCGCAACTGTTCCAGCGAGCGAAACTCTGGCTCCATCGTGGGCTTCAACAATGGGCACCGCTCAGCGAACTCCAGGCCGCGGCATTGCGACCACAACTCGCCCACCTGACACAAGCCAATGAACGGCGACTTTCGAATGTGCTACGACTGAAAGAAGAACTGACTCACCTTGGCGTTTCAGGGCTGAGTTGCATCGCGTCGATCAAAGGAGATGGCTCCACACCGGCGTTTTATAAATTGGGATTCCAGTTCGATGCAGGAGCGTTTGGGCTTGGCCGCGATCA
Source organism: Gemmataceae bacterium (assembly GCA_041750275.1). Taxonomy (GTDB): domain Bacteria; phylum Planctomycetota; class Planctomycetia; order Gemmatales; family Gemmataceae; genus JBGSZR01. The sequence continues at coordinate 7,756 of JBGSZR010000059.1, read as the reverse complement.
GTTCCTGGCGGTGATGCGAGCGGAGGGTATTGCCGTTGATGCCGGATTTCGCGCCTTGCATGTGCAGCGTTCCCCATCGCGCTATCGTGCTTCGGGAACACTCGAACACGCACTCGCTGCCCACGAAGGGTGCGTGATGCTGCACCATCCGGTTCTTCTCTCAACGAATACGGAGATGGATCGCATTGCCGCAGCCATCTCAAAAGCACACCAGCACCGCGATGCGATCCGGGAACTGAAGAACTCACACTCCATGCAATCTGAGAGGATTTCCGCTCGTGATTGATCCCCTGGAAGCCTTTGACCTGGCATTCACCGATCCGAACCACCCCTTCCATCTCGTTCATATGGAGATGGCACTGGAGGAAGCGGCCCTGGCGGATGCCGAGGATGAAGTGCCTGTTGGTGCCGTCATCATCCATCCGGAACGCGGCGTCATCGCACGGGCTCACAACATGCGGGAACAACTTACCGATCCCACCGCACATGCCGAGATGATCGCTTTCACCCAGGCGGCCAAGTCGCTCGACTCCTGGCGGCTGGAGCAGTGCATTCTGTACGTCACGCTTGAGCCGTGCCCGATGTGTGCCGGTGCGGTTGTGCAATCGCGGCTGCCGATGGTCGTGTTCGGTTGCACTGACCCCAAGGGCGGAGCCTGCACCACGCTGTATCAGATTGCCTCGGATCCGCGCCTCAATCACCGCGCCCGCGTCGTGGGTGGCGTTCTTGCCGATCGCTGTGCAGGCATGCTCTCCACATTCTTCGCGCGAAAGCGAGCCCTTGGTAAGAAGTGAACCTCCATTCCTCCGCACAATCGGCATCACCCGAAATCGAATCGTGCCGTGAGGCACGCAAACACTTCCCTTCTACTTGTGTTGTCTGTTAGGCTGAAGACATTGTCCATTCCTGTCGCCAGGAGTTCCCGTCATGTGGTATCGTCTGGCCGCCATCACGGTCGTTGCGCTGAACTTCACCTCGCTCGTATCGGCCCAGGTCGCCGGGGTGTACTCGCGTGCCGTACCACCGGATCCCAAGCCGCTGGCTCGCCTGAACCTCAAGACGGACTGGACACTGTACCTGCCGATGGAAGGCCGCCGCGACACGATTGCCACCGTGCAGACGGTAGATAACGATCAGGTATTCGTGCAAAGCCGCACCGGGTTGCTCGGTGCCATCGACGTGCGAACCGGGCAGTTGCAGTGGTGGGCCGCACTCGGCAACAACGGCTACGTCAATATTCATGCTGTGGCCGTGAACTCCAAGTTCGTCTACGCGGTGAACGTCACCAAACTCTACGCTTTCCACCGCTACACTGGTGTGACCGAGTTCGTGGTCGATCTCGGCTCATCCCCCACCACTGGGCTCGCGGCAGATGAGTCGGGTGTGTACATGATTCTCTCGATGCGGCCCGGTTCTTCTGGTGCGGCCCGGTTGGCGGTCTATGACTTGCCGCGGCCTCTGGGAGTGGTCGATGCCGCACAGAACGCGGCACTGGATCCGAAGAATCGCGACCCGAACCTGGTGAACCCGGTCGATGATGTCGCAACGCGATACCCGGCCGCTGGTATAGCACGCAGCGGTAATAGCACCGAATTCGCCCCCATTCGTCGCGGGTCGCTCTCTGAAGTTCCTGTGAGTGGTCTGGGCGGCAGTCGGACACCTTCACTCTCGGCACTGCCCATCATCACGCCACCCTATCGGCTCGAAGGTTCGCCGGTATCGCCTTCGCTTGGAACGTTGCCCTCGCTGCGGCAACCCTATCGCATGCGAAACGACTTCCAGCGCGACATCCAGCAGACACCATCGCTCAGCACAATTCCGCCATCGGTTGCGGCCGCGCTGGCACTCACAGACCTACGCCCGCAAGGGATCAAGCCGCCGATCCGTTGGGAATACGGCATGACAAGCCGCGTGCTGTTTCCTCCGCTGCTGACGCCCTATCGCGTCTGGCTGGCGCTGGACGATCGCACCGTGGTCGGGCTCTCGAAGTTCACCAAGGAAACCGAGGTGGTTCAACACCTGCTCTCCGACATCTCGGCACCGGTGGGGCAGGGTGGCACCAATGCCTATGTGCCGCTGAGCGACGGCAATCTCTTCGCGTACGAAGGAACCACCGGCAACAAGACGGGCGGCGCGACACTCCTGTGGCGGGCACAACCCGGCGGCATCATGAGCCGCATGCCACTCGTGACCGATGACGCCGTTTTCGCCGCGGGTGACAACTCGGGTGTGGTTCGCGTCGATCGCAAAACCGGAGTCGTGATATGGCGCTCGGATTCACCCATCGATCGCGTCGTGGCAGTGAACCAGGAATTTGCCTACCTCAGCGATCGACAGGGCCGCTTCTATGTGTTCGATGCTCTCCGAGCCACGGACAAGACCCGCAAGTATGCCGCTCCGCTGACGGGAATCGATCTGAGCGAATTCAACGTGCCGGTGACGAACACCGTATCGGATCGCATTTTCCTCGCTGCGGACAACGGTCTCGTGGTGTGCTTGCGTGACGCTTCGCCAAAGTATGCTCGACCCGTGCGGATGTGCCCGGAGGCGATCGTTGATCCACCTGTGCAAAAGAAAGTCGAGGCAGCACAAGTGCCTGGAAATTAAGTGATTTGGACGACGCTCCCGTGCGACCACCTGCATCATCAGGTGGTTGCTTTAATTTCCCGTGTCGCTCACCCCCATAAGCCACGGAGTCGATCCTTCACGGGCACGCCGAGTGGGAACTTCTTACTAAGCGGGTGCTCGCTGATCCCCGCGAGTTCGCGGAGCGATTCATGGATGTGCTCGGGGCGAATGCGAATGCCCTTGGCCTTGTCCAACTCCAAGGACTGCGGATCGAAAGGCACCGCGAATTGCTTCTCATCCGTTGCCCCGATCACGCGATTCCCCTTGATGCCCCGACCCAGGAAGCACGCCGAGCCGATGGACCAGTGATCCTTGCCGTTGCCTGTGTTGTAGTTCGGCGTTCGGCCCATCTCGCTTTGCACCACCACCACGAGTTGCTCACGAATCTTGAGTTCACCTGCCCGGCGGATCAGATAAGCAATCCCGGCCAGGAACTCGGGGATCAACTTCATCTGGTCCGTGTCGTTATTGGCGTGACTATCGAACTGGCCAATCGTGAGGTTCGCCGAAACGCAGACACCCGCCTTGAAGGAAGCTAACGCGATCTCCGCCTGCTGCGACATGCGCTCCTTCGGGCTGTTGGCCGGGATGTACTGGCTCACGCGTTCCAGCGCCTTCGAATTGGCTTGTGCTGCGTAGAGCATGTTCTCGCCATGCTCGACCCTGGGCAGACGTGGGTCCGCGGCGCGAGCGGTGTTTCCCTCTCGCAACGCTTCCTCGATGCGGTCGAGGGCAAATTTGTCGTGATAAGGAGAACGCACATTCCCCTCGACTGCATCAGCGTTGGCAATCTTCTGGAGTGAAGGCAAATAGGGCACACGCGACATCGCGACGATGTTGCCTGTGGCGGAGTAGTTGCCGAACGTCAGGAACGCCAGGGGGCATTCGGGCCCACGGCATGCCGCGACGAGTGCTGCGAAGGTGGGGTATGCGAGGCTATCGAGCTTCCCCGTGGCCATGTAGCGGGCACCGGGTGAATGGTTGTTCACCGAGTAGTCGAGACCGTTGAATGTCAGCAACTCGTCGCCGAACTCGGCGTAAAAGTCTTCATTGCACATTCCGCCCTGAGCATGCTTCTTGATGGGCGCGTACTTGTGGGCTCCCTTCGTGAGAATGTCGCCTTCCTTGTAGAGGCGATTGATTCCGCCCACGCCCTTGGGGTCCATGAGGTACGTGGTATCCCAGCCGCCTGAAGCGTTGAAGACCACATAATACGGCCCGCCGTAGGGCTCATCCTTCGCCTTCTCACGTGCCAGTGATGGGCGAATGGGAACCGCTAACCCCAGCCCCGCCAGGCCGCACAGCTTCAAGAAATCGCGACGCATGGGATTCACTCGTAAAGGAATTCGGGCCGGCGTAGCAGGTACGTCACCACCGCACGCCAGGCGCGAATGGTGTAGTGCGGATCGTCGGGCGGCATGGGTGTGCCCTGGCGGCAGGCATAGGTTTCGCGCTTGTCGAAGCTCTTCTGGGCATTCGCATCGGCGACGATGCCAGCGAACAACTTGAAGGTTCGATCGACCTCGGTGGAGCCTGCTGCGTCGTATCGTCCCAGGATGCGCTGGTGGAGATGCCTGATCGTTTTGCGGATTGCCTGGTCCGCTTCTGGCGAGGCCCCTGGCAACACATCCGGCTCCACACTCGTGAAGAGCCGTCGCTGGGCTGCGGGTCGGCCAAAGTCTCGGGCCACCTGCTTGCAGGCCACGTCGTTGGAAAAGATGCGTTGGATCGCCCCCATGGCACCACTTGGATCCGTGGCTCGCTCGGTGACTTCCTTCGAGTCGATACCGCCATAGAGCATGGCCAACTGACCATCGAGCCTGCCCCATTTCTCGCCGAACACCGCCGCAAGTTTCCGTTCCACTTGCTCGGGTGTGAGCATGCGCACCAGGCCCAGATCGTCCAGTTCGGCACGCCGGCATGGGTCCTGTGTGGCTGTGGCCAGGCCATCGGCACGATAGAACTCGGAGAGAATCCAGTCCCGGAAAACCGACTTCAGGTTGAAGCCGGTTTGGGAGAATCGTGAGGCGATCACTTCCGTCTGGCGGCGTTGTTCGCGGTATGCACGCAACTTCGCAGGATAAAGTGGATCTTCCACTTCCTTGGGCGGCAAAAGGACACGCCGGCCGGTGAGGATGTAATAGACGTGTTCGGTCATGGCGACGGCGAAGCGCGGATCCTTCGCCGTGCGTTCGCCCAGCCATTGCAAGGCACGCCAGCGCTCCTTCGTGGGAAGGTCCTCGCCTTCGAAACCGGCCGGGAACATGTCTGTGAACCAACCGCCTTTCCGTTTGCCGTAGACACCGCGCTCTGCGAAGCGCCAGTAGTCTTGAAAAAGGCCGGCGACCGGGTCGAGCGTGCGATGGCAGACCACGCACTCGGCCGCCTGCATCGTCGGCACCTCGAACTTCGCCGTGGCCTCGGCGGCATCGGACACACGGGCGGCCAGTTCCAGCACATCCACACCCAGGAAGTGCTGGTAATACATGCGTGCCCGCAACCGGTTGCGGTTGGTTTCGGTCGTGGGGTAACGAGTCATGTATTGAAAGGTGCTCAGCAAGCCCGCGTGCGGATAAAAGCCCGTGGCAGAATCTTGATTCTCCGCTTTATTGCGGCCAGTTAGGGCCTTGAGCCGAACCGGTGTGAACTCGAATGGATCATCGATGTTCTGGAATCGTGGCTTCAACTCCTCGAAAACGCCATACCCACGCGCTCCGTAGGGCGACACCATGATGTAGTCTGCGGTCACCACTTCCGTGAATGGTCGGTCGTGGCGAACGATGTGGTCCACCAGTCGCATCGGCTCGGCCAGCAATGTCGCGCGATAATCATTGGCGAGTTTGTACCCGGCATTGCGACGTTCCTTCTCGTCCTTGATGTGGCTCAAATCGTACTTCTGATACCAGAGACGTGTGGGGAAGTGCTCGTAGGACAGGATTTCGTCAGTCGGTGCACCCACTGTCAGGAAGATATCATTGAACCCTTCTCGGAGCCGTTCAAAGAACGCCTCCTCCGTCATCAGCGCATCAAGGATCACCGGCAACGCCTTCAGGCCGCCGTGGCTCACGGAAGCCAGTTCCGCATCCGTGGGCAGTCGCCCTGCAAGCGACAGCGTCACGCGACGCAGCAACTGGCGGTCGTCCACCATCACCACACCTTCAAAGAAGGGCCGTGCCTTGGGCTCCACTGCAACGCCCATTCCGCCGGGTCCATTCACTTGCCGCACGAAACTGGCCAGGGCTCGATACTCGGCGCTATCGGCTTTGAGGACGTCCATTCCGCCGTGATCGAGTTCTCCGATTGCCTTTTGCAGCAGCCGCGAACGGTCCTTTTCCTTGATCGTTGCCAGGCGTGTGAAGGCGATGCGGTTCTTCCGCATCGCCTCATCCCGGGCGGCACCCTCGAACTTCCGCGGGTCCTCCAGGATCAGTTTGCTCGCTTCCGCATCGCCACCTGGCTTGTGGCAAATCAGGCACTTTCGAGCCGCGACTTTCGCCCACACTTCATCTTCGAAGAAGTTGTCCATCGAGGCGGCACATCCGACGACCGGAGGCTTCGCTTGCCCTTGACCGTTGACGTTTGGAAGAGCAAGGCCCACCAGGATCAAGCATGGTGCAGCCAGTCGCAACGTGAATAACATGGTGCTTCTCGGGAGCAAGGAGGCACTGCCGTCAGCGAGTATCACTCTAATCGCAAGTAATCGGAAAGTCATGGCGACTTGACCGAAGCCGCATCAGCAGACCAAACCAGGCAGCGGCGCAGGTGTGAGCTTCTCATTGATTCCGACGCTACCCCAACCCCACCTGAATCGGAAGCATCGGAATCATGCCCAAAGATCGGAATCATCGCAAACGGCGACGCAAGGTGTTGGCGGGATTGGCGTAATGATTCCAGCTGCGGGCTCCACAAGGCTGGAAGGAAGAGCCTGAGAGCGACTGGCAGCCATGAAACAGAGTGGTGGCGAAACGAAATCACCTCGCCGGCCTGAAGCTTTCACATTGGAAAAACTCTTCAGCCCTGGGGTCCGTTTTCGACCGATCAATTCGCTGAACTGGCTGATCGGTGTTGATAATTGCGTTTGTGTTGAGTGCGTTGTTAAACAGCCTATCGAAATACCTCCTCACGCGATCGGCAGTGAGGCTGATCGGGAAAGTGAAGCAGGCCTGGCACAAGGTAGTCACTGCACTGGCGACCCTCCTTGGAGGCCAGACCATGGATGGCAGTATCTGACTCTGTGGCGCGGATCGCAAGTCCGCCTGGCATGTGGTTCGTGGCGGGACGGATCCGGGGTTTCGACTCCGCGCCCACATCTTGCTGTAGCTCGATCATGGCCAGCCGTGGGCATTGATCGTGGCCGTTCTGATTACGAGTACCGTCGGCCGCGTCCGGTGCTCGGCCCCAAAAACCCGGCCGCTTTCGGCTCCGGTGCTATCGTTCACCCACTCTCACCCAGCAACCGGTACAGGTGGAGGTGGTGCGGGCCGAGTTTGCCGCCGTAGTTGCCGGCGGTGATTTGCAGGATGCCTGGGCGGCATGCGGCCTGCACGCCGAGGCGGGTGGCTTGCTCGACACTGGCGAGATCCAGCCCGTCGATCACGAGTTCGTACACGGCGTTCACACCATCGGGCAGTGCCGAATCGACTGTGCCACGGAGCGTGGGGCAATAGGCTTCATTGGTGCTGGCTTTGAGTGCCTTGTACTTGCTGCCGACCTTGCTGCCCGAGCGGACGATGCCGCCGGGGAAGGGGAGGATGATGCCAGGCAATTTTCGGATGGCCTCCACTGCGGCCTCGGCAGCGGCGAGGGTGATTGCCTGCGATTCACCGAGGATGAGGAAGTTGCCGCCACCCACGCCCTTCACGGTGCCGAAGACATCTTCACAGAGAAACTCGCCGTCCATGGTGGGCATGCGCCAGTAGCGTTTGCCGTCCAGGAGCTTGCTAATTTGCCAGCCATCGCCGAAAAAGCGGAGGTTGCCGCCGATCTTGATCGACTTGCCCGCATCGCCGTCGAGGCCGTTGTAGCAGGCGGTGGTGGCGCAGGTGAGAACACACTGGGCGACGCGGTTGGCCACGGCTTTTTGAAGCGCATCGCGGCTGAAGCCGAAGAAGAGCAGGGCGATGCCATG
>JBGSZR010000058.1:0-7243 GCA_041750275.1 Gemmataceae bacterium | reverse complement strand
GGCAACAGCCGCGGGCGTCGTCCGGCCAGGCGACGGATGACGGGCGAAAGCTTGGCCGCGGTGTGGGCCACGACCGCCTCGGTCACCCCCGGTTCCAGGCCGTTGAGCTTGTCGTACACGGCCCGCAGGGACACACCGAGTCGGTCGGGATCGGCCTGGTACGCGGCATGGACCGACGGACGGATGCGACAGACGACGGTGCTCATCAGATCGGTCAAGGCCGAGAAGAGTAACGACCGCGTGTACTGGCGGTCGGCCGTGTCCGCGAAGATCCGATCGAGGTCGGGGGCCGCCAGAGCGTATTCCAGAGTGCCCCGGGCCATGACGCTGATGGGACTCTGCTCGATGAAGCGTTGGAAGACCGCAGACAGGATCATTGGGTGACCTCCATGCCAAAACCCAGCATCACAACGTGAAGCTGGCTTAGCAGATGGAGCTCAGAAGGCCACCTTCAGAGGGCTGCTGCAAGACCGAAACCGCGACGCAGTGTGAGTTATGGTCTTCGCCACCCCAGTCCCCTTCTGAATGGCTCAACGCTTACCCCACGAACACGCCGCCCGTGAAGCCCGGGTAGGCGTCGAATCCGAATGCTTCGGGGGCCCCTGCACCATTGAAATCCTTTCCCAAGTAAGCAGTCACGCGGCTGCCGGCGGCGGTGCCATCGCCAACCAGGATGTCCGCGTGGGCATCGCCGTCCAGATCCTTCACGGACACGCGAATGCCGCCACGGTTGTTTGTGTTGCCGGCAAAGAAGTTGGCCAGCGGCACCTCACGCCCGGCAAGCAAGTCCCGTCCGCTGACGGCGTACACCCGCGGTCCGCCGCCGGGTCCACCGCCGCCGATGATGTCGGCGAACCCATCACCGTTCAGGTCGCCGACCGCGACGAATGCTCCATTGCGCAGGGCCTGTTCGAACAGGAAGAAGTCTCCGACGGGATGTACTATGAGCCCGTTTACGGTGAGGGATCTGCCATCGTAAACGCTGATGCGCGGACCGCCGCCGAACCCAGCCGAGATGACCAGATCCCCCGCACCGTCGCCCGTCACGTCGCCGACGGCAGCGCGGGCTCCTCCCCGGAAGTTCGCGTCGTCGATGCCGAAGAAGTCGGCTATTTTCGCGTAATCATTTCCCCGATAAACCTGCACGCGTGGGCCGCCGCCTTCATCTGGGGTGATCACCAGTTCGGGCACGCCATCGCCGCTCAAGTCATCAGCGGCGACGTAGACACCGCCGATGAAGGCCGCCTCGAACGGGGCCACGCGGAATAACTCATCGCCATCCCGGCCATCGAGCACGCGGACGAGTGTCGGGCCGCCGGGCCCGGTTCCAATCACGACATCGGCCACGCCGTCGCCATTGAAGTCCGCGGCTGCTGTTCGCACACCGCCGGTCACCGATGCGTCGAATGCCGCAGTCGAGAAACGCACGGAGCCATCCGGGTTGAAGAAGCGAACGGACGGTGATCCGCCGCGATCGGCTCCCACGGCGAACTGCGGGTAACCGACCAGAGCAGGCGTGCTCGTGGATGGGGATAGCTGAACGACGACGGTGAAAGTGGACGTCGCCTGTGCACCCTGCGGATCACGAACGGTGAGGGTGACGCTTATCGAGCCGGAACGCCCGTTGGCAGTGGTCACGGTTACGGTTCGGTTCGCACCGGCCCCCCCGAGCAGAACGGATGTGAGCAAGGTTGAGTTGGAGGTCGTTGCGGTCACGGTCAACCCGCTGGCCGCGGTCTCGGCATCACCGATGGTGAAGGCTATCGCACCCGTTGAAGCCCCGGCAAGGATCATGCGATCCGAGACTTGCGAAATCGTTGGAGGCGTGTTCACCGGAGGCGTATTCGTGATCGTCATGATCACTGTAGCCTGGGCGTTGCCCCCACGGCCATCACTGATCGAGTAAACGAAGCTGTCGTTCCCTGCGAATCCTGTGAGAGGGGTGTAACGAACCACTCCAGCAACCACAGACACTGTGCCATGGGTGGCTGGTCCCGCAGCGGATACGCTGAGCGGATCGCCATCCGGGTCGGTGTCGTTCCCCAGAACGGAGATGGCGTTATTGGCACTTCCAACGGCCACGATTGCGTTATCGTCGCGTGCCGTCGGCGGCGAGTTCGGCGGTAGAACGGTCACATACGTGTACTGACTTGCTGCCGAGATGGCCGAGGTGCCAGACAGCGTTGCAACGGTCACATTCACCACACCGGCCAGGCCTGACGGACTGATCACCGTGATCTGCGTGGTAGTCGCGCTCACGATTGTGCCTGGCGTGGAGCCGAAGAAGATCGCCGTGGCGGTTGCCAAATTCGTTCCGTTCACGGTCACTGTTGTCCCGCCGGAAATCGAACCGGATGACGGCGAAAGGCTGGTAACGGTCGGAGTCAACACAACCACCGCGTTCTGCGTGAGCGTGATGCCGGTGCCCTGGTAACGAATGGTGAAGGTCGTGCCATCCGGTGCAGCAACGGTGGAACCCTCACTCAACCCGTTGAATGTTCCGGTGATTCCACCTGTTGCCTGCATGATCGTGAACACTGTCCCCGCCGGGGTCACGGCGCTGTGAGTGACTGACAGTTTAGCTCCGTTCAGATCCAGCGATCCGGCCACGTTGAATTGCGTGTAGGTCCCGGCCACAACCCCATCACCTGCGGTCGTTCCGCCAATGTTGATTCCGAGTGTTGTCGCGGGGGAGAGCACAACATCGCCTGCCGAAACCAGTGGAAGCGACACAACGCCAACGCCGTTATTCGTCTTCTCGGTGCCAGTCTGCAGATCGACGATGAGCAGACCACCACCCGTGTAGATGCCGACTCCGGTCGCTGCGGTGATGGAAGCGTTGCCGGGGTCGCGAAGTCCATCGATGACGCCATCCGCCAGGCTGGTGTTGGCAATGAGTGTGAGGCCGCCGCCGCCCGTGTCGATGTTCGCATTCAGAATAATGCTGCGGCCCGCCTTGAGCGTGAGCCGGCCCGGCGTACCCAACGGATTAACAAGGAGTGGATCGTTCAGGATGAGATCGTTATTCGACTCGATCGTGACATCAATCCCCGCCGCTAGTGCGTTTGTGATGAATGCGGGAGTGAATGCAACCGTCTGCCCCTGACCCCAGGCATACGTAAGATCGTTGGGGTCGGTGAAGCCGATGCGTGTGTAAAGACTTGGATAGGCGTTAATCAGGCTGATCGCCTTCTCGCCCGTACCGATCGAGGTGATGCCGATGGCACCGCCAACAAAACTGTTGCCGACTGAGCCCAGTGTGTTCTGGGGCGTGATCGTGCTTTCGCCATCAACGGTGCTGCCGTTGGTGCCGCTCACCCAGGTCGCTGAAGCCCCATAAAAGCCCGGCAGACTCATGACGTAATAGTCACCATTGGGCAGTTCCTCGACACTCACGTAACCCCGGCCAATGTCGATTCGAGGGAAATGGACAAGGCTATTGGATGTAGACACCGGGCCCACGACACCGCCGGCTCCATTTCCCCAGGTCGCGGCCCCGATCCCACTCGCGTCGGACCAGAACGGGCTGAGGATCACATAATTGCCGTTTTGAAGTGCGGTCACGCCGCCGCCCACATGATCGCTGGTTTGTGTTCCGACTAGGCTGTTGGTCGCCAACACGACACCCCACGTTCCGACCGTTCCGTCACCCCAGCTGACCGCTCCTCGGCCGCCATTCCACTCCGGGCTGTTCACCACGTAGTTGCCGTTCGAGAGAGGTGTCACACCACGAAAGGCAACCTTGTCCGCACGCGGGGCCTCTCCGACAAGACTATTCGTGGCCGAGACCGTACCGGAGATGCCAGTGGTGCCGCTTCCCCAGGTTGCTGCACCTCGATCGAATTCCCAGTGTGGACTGGCCACCACGTAATTTCCGTTAGTGAGTGCCACGATGCCAGCACTTCCCAGGCGGTCGGTTGTGTCTGTTCCGATGAGGCTATTCGTTGAGGAAATGGTGAACGAACTTGGCATAGTTCCACTGGCCCAGGTCACGGCCGAACGGCCGGCACCCCAGTCCGGACTGAGTACGACGTAGTTCCCATTCGCAAGGGGGGTAATTCCGCCACTGCCGACATGATCCCCCGTGTTCGACCCACCGCCCCAAGAAGTATTGCCGACGATGCTGTTCGACACAGTGATGTTTCCAGTCAGTCCAGTCGTTCCGCTGCCCCAGGTGATGGCTCCCAGGTATGAGCCCCAGCTGGGACTCGACACAACGTAGTTTCCATTCGTGAGGGCGACGACACTTCCGTCGAAGCCAACGACCTGCTGTTCGCCGACATTCGCGGGATCTCCAATGAGACTATTGGCAATGGTCACCTCGCCAGCGATACCCGTGAGCCCATTGCCCCAGGTGACGGCACCCGCATATCCGCCCCAGTAGGGACTGTACGTGACGTAGTTCCCGTTTACGAGTTGCACGAGGGCAAAGCCAATTAACTCATTCGCATTCGTGCCGACCAGACTGTTGGCTTCGGAGACTTCGCCGATGACACCGGACGTTCCACTCCCCCAGGTCAGCGCACCCCTTGCCCCGTTCCATTGCGGACTTTTGACGAGATAGTTACCATTCGGCAATGCCTCAACTCCGTACAGTCCAACATTGTCGTTCGGGTTGGATCCGACGAGGCTATTTGTTGGTGAGTATGTGCCAACAACACCGGTCAAGCCATTACCCCAGATCACGGCACCGCGACGGTCGCCCCAGAAGCCAGATGCCACGACATAGTTCCCGTTCGCTAACGGGACGACACCATCCCCACCGCCTCCGGCAGCCGTACCGACCAAGTCGCCGGGCGATTCCCCAACGAGGCTGTTAGCTGCCGTGATTCCACCTACGGTTCCACCCCATCCATTCGCCCAGGTCACGAATCCCCGCCTATCTCTCCAGCTGGGATTGCTGATGATGTAGTTGCCATTAGGAAGCGGAGTGATCATGTCGTAAGTCGGCGGTATCCCGCCCTGGCTGATGCCCACGAGACTGTTGGAAGCCGACACAGTGCCGTTGATTCCAGTGACTCCGTTGGCCCAGGTCACAGTTCCATTCAAGGCCGAGTCCGGGCTGACAATCACGAAGTTTCCGTTCGTGAGTGGGGTGACGCTGATGGACGTTCCCAGGCCGGTCAGGGTGCTGATCAGATTGCCGGTTTTGCCGTCGAAGAGGTAGACCGACCCGAAGTCGGACATGACGATGTTGCCATTGGCCAGGGTGGCTTGCGGATAGAAAAAGCCACTGATTTGGGCAGTCGGTTGCGCCAATTGCACTTGTGGGAACTGAGCCTCCGGCCCGCCGATGACGACGTTACTCGGCGCAGCAGCGAGCGTCACGAACGCGGCCGTGCTGGCGGCGCTGCCGTTAGCGTTGGTGAACACGGCGCGGTACGCGGCCGACTCCGTGACGGTAGCGCTATAAGTGGTGCTGGTGGCTCCAGGCACATCCGCGAATGTGGTACCTCCATCAGCGCTGACCTGCCATCGAACAGACGGGCTTGGGCTGCCAACTGCTGCCGCGGTCAGGGAAATGTGATTGCCCGCATTGGCAACCTGATTCGCCGGGTTCGTGGTGACGACGGGCGCTGTGGGTGCAACGTAGACTGGCTGGGATGTCAAGGTGACAGGCGTGGTAGCACCGTTCGCAAGCGTGCCCGCAGCTTCGCCTCCGAACTCGTATCCACCCTGAAGGCCGCTGACTTGTACGTAGTATGATTCTCCCAGCCCCGACAATCGAACCAGAGGCTGCCCCTCGACTGGACCGAACACCCATCCCATCCCATCGGCACCTCCGAGCCAGAGGCTATCCGGGATCTCGGCCAGCGAGCCGGTTGCCGCCGTCCAGCCGAGCCGCCGGCCCTGGGAATCCGTGAGGACGACCTCAACCGGGTCGCTGAACACGCTCCACATACCCCGGACGACCACAGGCGGCAGGAGAATTCCAAAGCCCGGGGATGCCGATGTGACGATCTGGCTCTCGGAAAGGCTCAGGCCCAACTGGTTCAAGATGATCTTCTGGGCAGTCAGGTTCGACATCAGTCCGGTATGGGTAGCCTCCGCGACCTCCCGAAGGTTCACCCGGCCGTCGCCCACGAACTGATCGCGAGCCGAGATTAGAGGAACCGTCCCATCTCCCCGCTCCCCCAGAACGTCCTCGAACCACGTTTGGTTGGGTGCTGGCTCGTTTGCGAACAAGTCGGCGAAGGGGAGGAGGACTCGCCCTGCCGGATCCGCAGCGGACTGCGTCCGCGGGCGAACGGTTTGGAATGTGTCCACCCCCGACCCATAAATGACGGTTGTGTCATCAACTTCGTTGGCGAAAGCATTCGGATCGAAGCTGGCGTTCAGATCGAGAAGGAAGGAATTCTGCTGCTCCGCCGGCAGGGTTCCCAGCCCGAAGTCGTAGATACCGAGCAAGTCCCGCAGCGACGGTACGTATTGCTCGATGAACTTCACTGGGTCCGGCTGTCCGGTCGAACCGGTAATCGAGGCGAGGGTGATCGGTGTCGGCCCGAACACGATCCGGCCCTTGTCCACGACTTGTCGATACACGCGGTTGAGGATCTTCGACAACACGAACTGATAGCTCGGGTCCGCGTCCCAGTCATCCCGTACGACGTTCCACGGCTTAGACGCCCCTTGGTGGGGTGTCCCCACAGTAATAAACTGGTCGATCGTCGGGAGCCGCTGGCCAGGGGTGTATTCCCCACCGTAGGCATCGCTCTGGATGTAGGCACGAGTCACCAATCCGCCCATGCTGTGGGCCACCACGTCGACGCTCTCAAGTGCAGGAAGGCCCGGGTGGTAGATCTCCCACCAGAAGGCCGCCTCCTTCAACCAGTATCCCAGGTAGTCCACCCCATACTGGTAGACGGTGTCAGTGATCCCGGCGGCGGTCAGGCCGGCGAGGTGGCCATCCGCCGTCCCGTCCCGCGGGCCGTTCGGCAGCCGCCAGTCGTACACCGCGATGAACAGGTCCTTCCCACGGACATAGCCGGCATTCTCGAACGTCTTGATCATCGCGTTGTAAACCGCCCCGAGCGGGTCGACTGCGAGCCGGTTTGGCGGTGCCCCGCGGGCGAGCAGCCAGGGCAGGTCTTCGGTCAGTGCCGCCGAGTAGCTCCCTACGATCCCCGGGACAATCAACACCGGCTTGCGGATAGGGTCGGCCCGGACAACCGCCGCGCCGGCCGCGGTTCCGGCCCAGACCGCGACCTGCCCCTTGTTGTTCACCGGGTCGAACAGGTTGACC
>JBGSZR010000057.1:0-166133 GCA_041750275.1 Gemmataceae bacterium | reverse complement strand
CGCATTTGTGCGAATCCGAGTGTTTCATGCGCTTCGTTTGCACCGAATCGAGCATCGCCAGGGCCCGCTGCAACTCACGGCTGAGGTGCGATTCACTGCGGGCGATCGCATCGCTTCGCTTTGAATCCGCGACCAGGGCCGTCGCCACGAGGCGCTCGCGCTCGGTCGTGATCTTCTTCACCAGTGCCGCCTCCTCGCGTTCCAATTCCGCACACCGGGCTCGGAGCGGGATCGCACTGGCCACGACGGATGCGATCGTTTTCATCCACACGTCCTCGGCGTTGCGGTTCGACTTCTCGGCAAGCATCTCGACCGCACTCCGAATGAGCCCAATCGTCCATTCCGACTGACTCGGCGAGGCACCCAGTTCTGTAATGATGGGATCCCACCGCGACATCTCGGGTGAATGGTTCCTGTGTCCCAATACAAACGCCGCTTCACAGAATATGTAGTGGCCACTTTCTCGCTTCACGAGACTGTCCATGGAGTTGTTAGGATTCACTGCCTCGATGGCGTCCTCAACAACATCACACGATCGGCGAGTCCCATTGAGCGACTGCCGTGTGTTAGCGAGTTGAGGTATGAGGGTTAGCGAGGAGGGTCTGTAAGGAATAGGCCGGGCGAGGTCGGCTGTAATGGTGTCGGGATCTGGCGGCAAATCGTGGATGCCCTGTGTGAGAGCAACGGCCTCCACGGCCATCATACGTCGTTGTCGCCAGAATAGACCCGCCACGTGTTGAGCGATGCTGCGCTCAACAGAGCCGATTGCTCCGAGCCGTCTGATGATGAGGCGGGTGAATGCCTCGAAATCCTCCGGAGTCTCCCCGAATGCCGTGAGCACCGCGAGCCTGGCGTAAACGCCCGATTTGGTGGCATTCCGCGATGAAGCGGCTTTGCCCGTCGCGGTCCGGCGGCCCGTCGACTTGAAGGCATTGGCACGGTTCGCTTCGATCTTTCGCAAGGATGTCATCGAGATAGTCTCGCAAGTATCGACTGGCTTGTGCCACGACTGCGTGCGCACATCACACAGTTTCGAGTCTTGTGGAACAGTGCGGGCATTGCACCGCTTCGTGAGGTTGTCCATTATGCAGACCGAACGGATTCGAGCGCAAGGGCAATAACGATGTATTTAGACGTGGTGATTTCGAATCTACTGATACACATGTAAATACAGAGATTACAATTGAATTCGCGATGGAAGCCTATCTGTAATTGAGAACAGAGAACGATCAGATCAATGACGTTCGCCATGATCGGTGTATGTCGCGATTCTTGGATTAAGACTGTCAGGATCACTTTTTGGAGGCAGTTTGTCGCCTTAGCAGGTAATGCCGTCATCCGCGGTGGCTCTGTCCGACATCACGAGCGGGTTGGTTGCGATCGTTTCGCGAGGATTGCGTTTCGCGTTCGCGGTAACGTTGACACTTGGCGCGATCCATGTCGAGAAAGTAGTAAGCGCACCGGCGATCAGTTGCGACAGATGGAATCGGGTGAACGGTTACGTGCACTATCTTGGGCAACAAATGTGATGCGGTCCAGATCGGTATTGGGGAGTGTGGGCGATGTCTATCATCGCCCATGTATCATGTGTGTAGAATGCCGACAATAACGAGCTTACGGAACGGCGTCTTCGTTCCTTAACTCGATTGAGCCCTCGTTCGCACACTCGGCCGGAGCACGGTTATCGCGATGATGCTTCGCGAGAAACGCGCGTGCCTTGGCCTCCCACTCTCGAAGCCTGTCAGGATGGAGGGGATCGCAGCTTTCACACTTCTTGGTGTGCTCCGCCTGGCTTTTCAAAGCATCGCCCTGAACATCGTGGTCGGGAGGAGTACTCACGTCGTGGCCCTCATGAAAGGAGAAGAGAAGTTAACATGTTTGCTGCTGCCAGAGTTGAACATAAGTTCTTGATCGTTCTTCGTGGCGCTCGTCAGCGGATCGGGTGTGAAATCAGTGGGCGAGACAACAGGTGCCGGGCGCGAGCTCGGCCGTAGCTGCAGGCTCCTGAGAACACGCTGAGCTCCTTGCCTTGAATCTCGCCGTGGTGACAGGCTCATGGCACAGTTTGTTAGTCCGGCGGCAATGATTTCAATACCTTCACTCGATCCTGTCTCCAACTCATCTACTTCGTTCCGAAATCGCCGCCCGTCCATCACGCTATCGGAAGTGTGCAGCATGCGCAAGCCCAGAAGACCTGAGTCGAGTCCTTGGAGATATTGGCGATTGCGTGGCAACGCTCGCGAATCGCTGTATTCGCTGAGGTGTAATCGGACCGCTGTATACCGGGCTGCTGAGCATTTTGTGATGATGATCCACGTGGCTACCATAATCGCAGCTTTGTTGCATGTCCCAGAAGTTGAATGCACACCGACACGTCAGCGACATTCCAGTGCGACTTGTTAAAAAGGAGTCGTGGTAACTCTACGTGGAAACCCGGGCGGCATCAGACGGCGCAGCGTGAGACCCTCGGCTTTGTGAGCGTAGCTACAAAGAGGCACATATGAATAACATCATGAGAGTGCATGCACGCCTAAATAGCAGATACCAAATACCCGATGGCTTCGGGTCGATCACAAGGAAAATGTCGGATCTGCAATCCACCGTTCAATGGAATCGGCATGTCCATCTTTGTTCCAGCAATGTGGATGTGTGATGTTGATATTGACACGCGGTTGAAGCACGGGGAAACACTCGCGAACAGTCTCGCACATTACTTCTTCGGTTTTGCGTGCAACCCGTTCGAGCACGTCCAGTGGAGCTTCGAATACGACCGCATCGTGCATCGGGATCACCAGCCACGCATCATGTGAACGATACAGTTGGTCAAGGCGATTCATCGCAGCCTTGAAGACAGTGGCAGCCGAGCCTTGCACACCATAATTGTTCATCCAGTTGCGTTCCCAGGTGCTTGGGATACCAGTGCCGACGCGATATCTTCTAAGTCCCGAGACATTGGCCACATAACCACTTATCGCAGCATACTGGGGCGTTAATTCGATGGCACGCTTCAGTGCCGGGAACAGGGCCATGAATCGCTGCAAGAACTCTGCTGCCTTCGGTTTCGCCACACCGAGGCGGAGGGCCATTCCATGTGCTGTGAGGCCGTATATTACGCCAAGTGTCGCGATCTTCATTTTCTCGCGAAGTGAACCGTACGTTGCTTTGAACTCGACCGGGCCAAGTGTGCGAGCCTCGGCAGATAACTCTGTATCGTAAAACTTCTTTGCCATTTCGACGTAGACATCGCCAACATTGAACATTTCGATCAGCGCATCATCACGATAGACCGCCGCCGCGATGCCCACTTCGATCTGGGCCCAGTCGGCCTCGCCAAGCCCGCGACCCTGCTCGGGCACGATCAATGGCCTGAAGACCTTCCCGAGGCCGCACACGTTCGGCCAGCGACTGGTGATGCGCCCGGAGTGTGCGCCGAGCAATTTGTAATCCGGATGCACCCGACCATCGTGATCAATGAGCGAATTCACGATGTGAGCTTGCTTGTCCAGTTCGCGAATACGTCGAATCGAATGAATCACTTCAACAGATTCATGCACATGGAGGCATTGTTCGAGCTGCTCTTTGTCGAATGTCAGCACTCCGCCACGTTGGAAACGATCGATGATGCCCAATCGCCGGAAAAAGACTCCCAGTTGCTGATGGCTGCCAACATTATCGATTCCATAACGCTGTAAGGCATTGGACACGAGCTGAGACTGCTTGCCAGGTACTTCCTGCGCCAGTTTCTGCAACATCGCACTATCGAATCTCACACCACGCCAGGTCTGGCGACTTAGAGTGACAACTGTTGGCATTTCGACAGAGACCAGATGGTGCAGCACTCCCTTCCGCGCGCACTCGTGGGTTTGAGGTAGGTATATAGCAGCCGCGGTGGCAGCATCTGCGGCTGCGTACTCAATCTGCTCAGTGGTGAATGCTTCACCTGACGGATGATCCAGGAAAGACTTTTGGAGCCGCTCTTTGACGCTGCGGAATGGATGCACCACCCCATAGCGGGCACAGGTCCCTAATAGCGATAATGTCGATTCATGTTGTGCCTCGGTGTCTTCCTGGTCTGGAGCATGCGCAGAGGTCGATATCGTCGGTATGCCGTAACGTTTGTGGTGCAGGCCGAGGTGAAGTGCGGCCTCGGCGGCCTGTGTGTCCCAGACGACCCGTGGCTCCTCAAGACCCAGCTTCCAGAGGCAGTGTAATTCCGCACGCAGGTAGTGGCCCACGAACGTCGTAGGCAATCTCAGCACATCCTGGACCACTGTCAGATGCTCTGGTTGTCGCACATCTACAACGAACTGGTACAATCTGATGCCACCATCGGCCGAGGGCTCCGCAAATGCGAACGAAAGCAGCAGGGGTTCGACGCAGTGCGCGTGATGAGCGATTCGAGCTTGGCCCATCGGCACGCCTTGCCGCGAGTACCGAAACTCGGTGTCGATTGCGATGAATGTGATGTCGCGCTGCTGGACAAAGTCGAGCATTCGATTCGCTTGGTCAAGTGAGCCCACCCTGCTGATGTGCTCGGCGTAGTATTCCCTCCGTTTCGGCAGGACAGGCGATGTTGTGCTTCCTGCGGTAAGCGTTGGCTCAGGCACTCCGCCCAAAAATCCCGGGGCAATCGTAAACTTACACGGGAGAACGACTTCGGTCTTCGGAATTGACGAGATCATGGCTGTATCCCTGATGGGATCACCGTGCCTTATAAAGATCTAAGTATTAAGAGGCGTTTTGATCCCTGTGCGCGGCGATATAACGCTTTACAGTAGAGATACTTACGTTGATTAAATTCGCAATCTCGGCCTGACTCATGCCCGAGGCCGTTAACCGGGCTACCTCCGCGATTTTCTTTACCCGAGCAGCGACGGACGGAGTCGGCAGTTGGAAGTGCTCGCGAGCAACCGCCAAGTTCGGGAATTGCGTCACGTTGTCGATTCCAGGCAAATCACCCAAGTGCATGGTGATTATCTCGCGTGGTTTGGTAAAGGGACGAACACGACCAACAGCCTGTACCACCACATCGGCCTCTTTCTGGACCAGGGCGTTTTGCGCCAACATCGGGGCAACGGTCATCGCTGCAGATGGTTCCACAACAACCGCCTGACGCCTCGGTGGTGTTCTTCGGCAGTTGATGCGAACCGTCATGTGCTGTGCAGTCGCTTCCAGGTCATTCACCATAGTCTCGACTACCGTATGCGGAATGTAGTAGCCCGTGATGCAATACGCTGCGTCATAGTCTTCGAACCGATTCACGCCGGATAGGCCATATGAAATCAGCGGCAATGTCTGCGGATCAGCAAGTCGATGCCGGTCCCAATTCCCGATTACAATCCTCACCTTTCCAGCACCCAGGTCGGCAAGATACTGTGGTAACTCCTTGCAAATCATGGGCAGGAACCGCTTGCGGCCAACGAGTAGTGTCCGCTTGCGGGATGCAATGTTTCGCGAGATCAAGCGTGCGAAGAAGTCGAATATGAGTCCACGGTTCTTCGGGAAATAACGAGCTGCCCCGGCAGCCATGGCCAGATTGTGCCAGCGTGTGTCTGGGTGCGAGAAACGCAGACCGGTGAATGGAGAGTACGGTGGCTGTGTTATACGGTTCGGGTCAATTCGGTGATGGAGCATTGATGGTGCAATCGAGCCACTGAACACGATCCAGCGTTCCCCAAGGCCGGGGATCACGGCAAATCGAAGGCCGCCTTGTTCAGTTCGTTCTCTGCTAGCCTTGTCTGATTGCGCGAAACCTTCAGCCTTGTATGCCAGATAATAGTAACTGTTGCCGAACATTCGGCGGCCAATTTCCTGGATCGTCAGTGCCACGTTATTCGGCATCGGCGGCGGCTTCCAGTTACCAGATTGCAGATCGAGATCTGGGGCCGTTTGTAGCAATCCCAGGTAAGTGACCCACTTCGCGGCAATCGTTGCCAAGTGTGGGTGTGTCCCAGCCACTACCGCCACGACGTCAAGGAACCGCGTTAATTGGTCAGCAGTAATTTCGCAACGGAAGGGCTTGAGAAGCAGGTCTGATTCGTCAAGGAGGAGTAGCGTCGAAGTCGCGCCACTTTTGACCTTCAGTTGAGAGATGAACCGTGGGTTGCTGGACAGGTTCTGTTGAGTAGCCAACACGAGCCGTGACCCTGCCAATGCGTCAGCCTGTCTATCCGGCCACTCACAGGCGTGACGACCAGGGCATGGGCGACACAGGATCTGCCTCCCAAGCAATCCGCAACCACGGGTTTCGAGTTCGTGCCATTGCTCATCCAACGCTCCGCATCGTTTGGAAGGACGCGGGTGGAGCAGAATCGGCTTCACATGTCGGGGCAGGCGTTTGTGTATCTCGTTGAGAATGTCCCAGCGCGGGGCCAGGATGATAACAAGGGTTTCTGCCCCGAAACTCTGTAAAGCATGTCCGGCAATATCGATGAGCCATCGTGATTTGCCGACGCCAACAGGAAGTTGGATCAGCAACTTACCATCATTCGCTGTGAGCATGCTGACAGCGGCGGGGCCGGTGAGGCCCCGTCGGAATGTCATTAGAGCAGCATCGCCAGCGATAATTTGGCTGGGCTGCAGTACAACGTGACCCTCAAGAATTTCGCCTTGGCGGTAATCTCAGGGATCGCTGCGAGATCGGCGGCTGAGAGTGTTGTATAGGCGTCCGATAGACACACCTGATGACTATCAAATAAATTAGCAAAGGTAGCAATGATGTTTCGTCCGTCGTCATCATCGTCCAGCAACGGGCTGGCCTCCACTTTGAACTCTGTGTTACTCGACTTGGTAATCATCACCAATAATCGATCTCCTTTTGCCACGCGTTCGAGGATCGGCCGGAGTTGTGGAATCAGTGAACCAGGGCGGAGGTTTGGCGACACCGCCAGTACTCTGATTTCTCGGGAGAGTGGCTCATATACGGGCAGGAGCGTTCGGCTTTCTGAGCTGAATCGAAGGCGACACAGCGGGCAGTCCTTCTCCAAACATCTGGCATAACCACGAAATCCGGTTACCTCGAGGAAATGGAGTTTAATCGCCACGCTGCTTGTCGTGAACGGAATCAGCATTGAGGCACTGGAATCCAGACGAACAGTGGTGAGAGTGTTTGGCGCCGGCGGGTTTGCTTCCGGGGCCCACGCGGCAAGAGCGTCAACTATCGTCTCAGCCGGATTTGCTTGGGCTGGCAAGGTCTGTGGAGCCTCGGACGTAACATTATTCTCGTTCATCATTTGGGGGTCCTTATGTTCATGACGCCATATGGTGTCATGTGGTAGAATTAACAAATACCGTCGAGGTCGAGTTCGCGATCATCACGGTGATTAGAGGCAAGTCGTTGTCGCTACATATCAGCCGGTTGGCGAGAAGCCTGGTTGGAAATTGCTGAAACAAATGTGTCGATTGCCG
Source organism: Gemmataceae bacterium (assembly GCA_041750275.1). GTDB lineage: Bacteria > Planctomycetota > Planctomycetia > Gemmatales > Gemmataceae > JBGSZR01. The sequence goes on along the minus strand of JBGSZR010000057.1, from coordinate 158,726 downwards.
CGGCGGTCGTATAGCGCCGACCGCCGATTTTGAGCGTTTCGAGTCGCACCCGAGGCGTACCAACGACGCGAGTGATCCATCGCACAACTGTGCTCAGGTGAGGCGGATCGTGGGGTGCGACGATCCTGGGAATCCGATTCAGAGGGATCAAATCATCTCTGCGATCAATCACGACATCGTGCCTCCAAACGAGTAGTCTCGGTGCGATTGGAGTACTATCGCGAAACTTGCAGGTGTTGTGCTGTGCGATGACTGTGCGTAACCAGATCCCGAAAAGCAATACGGGCGGGTCAAGAGACCCGCCCGCGATGTAAACGAATTAAAATTTTGTACTTACAGTACGGACGCCGTCACACAGAGAGATCCCAGCGGATGGTGTTGCCGGCCACACGAAACCGCAAAATCTTCAGACCTTGGTTCAGGCGCTTCAGAGCTTGGTACAGTCGCTCACCCCGAATGCCCTTTAGTCTGATCGATTCCGGCCAGCACTGTCTCTCGAACTCATCGAGAATACCCGCAACGTTCACCGCGGCTGCCACCTTGATGGTTTTGAGATATCTGTCGTCAAACGTGAGGCGACCCGTGTCACGTTGCCACCGAGGCCAGGGTCGTTTACCCACTGTAAGAAACTTGAGATCGCGGTCGAGATATCGCTCGATCGTGATCACGCCTTGCCACGTCCCTCCGTGCCGTGAGATATGTGTATCAGCATAACCCCATTCATTGAGTTTGTTCCAGCGTCGTTGATCATCAAGTGGGCCGAGTTCGCGGACAATCATTTTTGCCAGCATGAGAAATGGCTCCCCGCACTCAGTCACTGCACGGCAACCATCGACGATCCCATCCAGAGACGGAGGCAGGAAATTGGAGAGTGCCTGTTTCTCATCATCCTCACTCCACCCGCATCCTCGGCGTGTGGATCGTTGTTGATATTCCGTGACACACCGATCATGCTCCACGGCATAGGCGACATACCAGTCCGAGATGCTCCGTCCCAACGTCTCCCACGGGGCCACGGAGGCCGGTACTGATGTCACTGCTGGCGTGTCAAACTCGCTGGCTGGTGCGATTGGTAGGGCCGATGGCCTGGTGATGGATCGCCTGAAATCGCGGTTCGACTCCTGCATTCTCTGGGCGTAATTCACTGTACTCTGGAATTGAGATGCAGAATCGGCCGATGCGAAATGGAGTTCGGCGGGAAGGAACTGTGTCCAATTTACACCCATAAAAACCCTCCCCGCCACATCAGAGCCTCAACCTGGCTGACGCGACTGTGAGGAGGCGTGTTGTTATGATCCTTGTTGCCGGCCTACGTGCGAGCCATCTGGTACTCCTATGCTGAATATGTATATGGTAGTGAGTAAGGTTCACCTGCATGGAGGCGATGAATCACATCAGGTGAGGCCACTTCATCCGGTTTCGGCCATGACGTGTCGCGCGAGATCGCGGTCCTGTTCGGCGTAGATCTGGGTGGCACGGACCTCGCGGTGCCCACCACAAACCCGGCTCGCCTCAAGGCCAAAATTCTTTCGTATCTCGGTTAGCCGTGTGTGTCGCAGTTGATTGGGAACCCAGACAGTGACGCCAGCTCGGACGCATGCTCTCCGAATCGCCTGTCGATGACTGCCGACCGGGTAATAGGGCCGCAGCGGCGATCTCGCTATTCTCTTCGATTCAGTAACACGTCGGTTGCGCGGGGTAGCAGATATGATGTTCTGGTGCTGGGTCTTCGGCTCCTTTCGGGTGGCAAATCGCTCAGTTTCCGCTCGGCGCGGAGAGAACAGGTACTCGGTGGGTTCGATCCCGAGCAGCGGAGCGAGGAGTTGCTGGGCCTTGGGACCGAGGTAGACGATTCGATCAAGATCCGGGTTGCCGTCCTCGTTGTGATGCTCGGTTTTGTGACGGTGCGGCCGGTACTCCCAGATGGCACCGCGGGTATCGATCTCCAGCGGACGCATCTGCACGATATCCTGTGGCCGGCAACCGCAGAGACGCTGCACCTCGACCATTATTCGCACGAGCGGCGGGAGCTTTTCGAGAATTTTTTCGATGTGTTCAGCGGGAACGGGTTGAACGCGGGCCGTCTCACGCGCGAGCGACTTCCCCTTCTTCAGGCCTTTTACCCGCAGAAGTGCAGCATGCACACCCACGTCGAGTAGTTCCTCCTCGACCGCCCATGCAAACATCCGCCGCACGCGACCGATCAGCTTGTTGATGCTCTTCCGCGCCATGCCGATGCGACAGACCCGACGAACCACCGTTATCTGACCGGTCTCCGGATCCACGCTCTTGGCCTGACGAACGATCTCATGGGTGATCATCGCTTCACGAACAGCCTTCAGCCGCAATGGAGAAAACTCCACCGCGGGTTCGTGAGCATAAAGGCGTCGGACGAACCGCAGTGCCAGTTTGATCGCGTGTATCTCACTGGTGGGGTTGCCGTTCTTGACGTAATAAGTCTTCGCAAACCGCCAGTATCTTGCGATCAATTCGGTGATCGTGAGGGCGGGAGCGGGTGCCTGCGGTGGTGGCAGCTCTCGACGATTCGCGAAGTGCTCGGCAACGAGGCGGTGGTACAGTTCCCAGCTATCGGGCGAGTTGTATTCGCCCAGGTAGTGGTCCTTACCTGCAATCGTGACGACGGCACAATTCCGTGCTTTGTGCCAGCGATAGGATGGGGGCTTTGATTTTGCCATGGTCGGTGCGGTGGGTTGAAGCCAATCCAGTACTGTACTGGATTTGATTGGCTTTCAAGCCGCACCGCCGACCACCGGCGGGTTAGCATAACTGCTATCGGCAAAGTGACTTACATCGAGTCGGGCTGACAGGATTCGAACCTGCGACCTCTTGGTCCCGAACCAAGCGCTCTACCAAGCTGAGCTACAGCCCGATTGCTCCATCGTGCGGCTATATTAGCTGCGTGTCTGGAATTGTCAACGCAACCCACCCGCGCGTTGCCCTCGACGCTCGGAACCGCCATACTGGAGACACAGGGCGAACAGTTCAGTTCGCGCAAGACCTGATTCAACCGACCTCACACCTGGTTTCGACACCACGTGAATCTTCTCGCTGATTTCACACCAGCGGCTGCGGCCGGCGCGGCAGTCGCCGCTCTCGGCGTGCCGTTGCTCATTCACCTCCTCTTTCGCAAACGCTATCAAATTGTTCCCTGGGCGGCGATTCGCTTTCTCGTTTCGGCTGAACGCCGGCATCGCCGCCGCATCGATCAGTGGTTGCTCTTGCTACTTCGAGCGATGGTGCTGCTTCTCCCCTTGCTTGCGATGTTCGCTGTCACGGCTCCGGCAGAACGCCTGTGGCAACGCATCAAGCCGGGTGCGCTGCAGACACTCAGCAACGTCCCACGATCTCATCATGTGCTCGTGGTGGATGCATCGCTGAGCATGACGGCTCGGACCGAGGATGGTCGAACACGTTTCGAGCATGCCATCGAGAAGGCCGAGGCTCTTGTGCGGAATGCGAATCCCGGCGATGGATTCACGCTGATTGCCTTCACAGGCACAGCGGTGTCGATCGTCCCGCGGCCTTCGAACGAGCCCGAGAAGGTGCTTGCGGAGTTGCGGCGGCTGAAGGTCACGCACACGCCGGGTGATATCGGCCCGGCGTTGCAACTGGCGGCCACGGCGGTGGGCGATAGTTCGCGGACAACTTACCCCCGCCGACAGGTAACGTTCTTCACCGATTTGCAGAGGAGCACGTGGGCTCGGGCGCTGCTGGAGTCTGATGGCAAACTGCCCGAAGCCTGGAAGAAGATCGTCGAAGAAGGCAAGTCGGATGTGGTGGTCCTCGATCTGGCGAAAGCGGATGCCGAGAACCTGGCCATCACCGATTTGTTGCTGTTTGATCCGCTACCTCTGGTGGATTCACCGGCCGTGGTGAACGTGTCGGTGCAGAATTTCGGTCGAACGGAGCGGCGGCGTGTGCGTGTGGAACTGCTCCTGGGTCGCCCTTCGGCCTCAGGTGCGGATGCACTGGCTCGAGTGGATTTCGTCAAGACCATCGACACGTTGCCGCCCGGTGGTCGAGCGACAGTTACATTTGTGCTGGAAGGACCGAACCGTTTCCGCGAACGTGGTCTTCATGTGCTTCAGGCGGGGCTGGTGAAAGATGATTCGTTCCCCGGAGACGACCTCCCCGCGGATGATCTTCGATACCTGGCGTTCGATGTGCGCGATGGGTTGCACGTGGCCCTCATTGATGGTCGGCCGGCTGTGGATCCGAGCCGACGCGGTTCGTCGCATGTATCGTGGGCGCTGCATCCACCGGGTGTCTCGCTCACGGAGACACCGGCTCGACTGTTCCGGCCGGGAGCACAAGCTAGTGAGAACCCAGAGGACCGCTGGGTGATCTCGCCGAACGAACTCAATGATCCCGCACTGGGTGATCTGACCGGCGCGGATTGCGTCTTTCTGCTCGACGTTGCCAACCCCACGCCCAATCTGGTCGCGAAGCTGGAATCGCATCTGCGGCGTGGCGGTGGGTTGATCATCGGACTCGGCCCAAACGCGGCAGCGAGCCGGGATCGCTACAACGCATTGTTATTTAACGAGGGCCATGGAATTCTGCCGGGTCAGCTCACCGAGGTTGTGAGCGAACGCACCGATCAACCGGGGTATCGACTGGCCCCGGGCGAGGAGGATTCCTTTCAGCGGCCGCCGTTGGCTGCGTTCCAGGCAGATAATGCCCGCGCTGGTCTCGCGACCGTTCCATTTCATTCTTACCTTCGCATGGATGCTCCCAGCGATGGTCCGGCGCGGCGTGTGCTCAATTTCGTGCCCGCGATGGTGCCAGCGGAAGCACGGAAGCCCGACCCGGCCATTATCGAGTGGCCGCGGCACCATGGCCGGGTGATCGTCTTCACGGGTGCGTTCCACCTGGATGATGAATGGAGTGCCTGGCCCAAATTGCCAAGCTACCTGCCATTCATGCATCAACTCTTGCGCCGCGCTGCGGCGAATCCGGATCGCCACACGGTTCACGTCGGCGATGTGATCGAAGAGTTCTTCCCCATCACCACCAACGAGCGGACGGCAGGGCTTTCCGGGCCTGATGGCACCTCCGGTGTGCTCCCGCTGTTGGTTCAGGATGAGGCGAAGGTGGCCCGCCATGCGGATACATTGCTGAGCGGGTTCTATCGTGTGGGCCTGGGTGGGAATCGCGATCGTGTCTTCGCGGTGAATGTGCCCGAGATGTCGTCGGCCGGTGGATCCGAATCGGACCTTCGCCGCGTTGATGCCACCGAGCTGAAAGAGATTGGTTCGATTCAGGTGGTGAGAGATCCAGGCGATGTGAAGCTCGACGCGGCAGGCGAGTCGATCGCCATCACGCTGAAGCCGAAGCCCTGGGGCCCGAGCATTGCTCGCGTGGCGATGCTGCTTGCGATTGCATTACTCGTTGTGGAATTGCTTGTCGCCTGGCGGTTCGGACCTGGCCGCACCGCGAGCGGAGCCACGATGCGGCACCCGGAACGTGCCTGGTGGGTGCGATTGCTGAGCAATGCGTTCGCGTGTGTGCCGTTGTTCCTCGCTGGTTCTGTGTTGTTTGTGCTGGTTCACGCCGAGCACACCGGGAACTTATTCGGCTTTCTTCCTGATGGTGTGCGTCACCGCATCGAGGAGGAAGTCGGTGTGCCGACCGCGGCTCCTGGCGAAGGCACCAGCTGGCGGCTGGAATGGTTCACCACGTTCGTGCGGACGGGTTCGCTCGCACGCGCCGGCACTGCGGATCGTGCCAGCGGTCTCGACATGCTCACACGACTGCTGCTTCTCGTGGGAAGTGTGGCACTGGTTATCGTCGCGTACATATCGGAACGCAGGGCTGCGGGCGGCATCAGTCGCCTCGTGCTTCCAGCACTTTTGCGATCAAGCGCCTTCGCGCTGGCACTGTTCGCGCTCTTGCCTCAACTTCAACTCGCATTTGATCGCGAGGGCTGGCCCGAGGTTGTGATCTTGTTGGATACGTCGGCCAGCATGGCCAGCGAAGACGATATCAAAGATCCGTCTGTGCACGCCAGGGTCGAAGAACTTCTGGCGGGCACCAATCTCTCGAAAGCGGATCGCCTGAAACTCGCCCAGTTGTTGCTGAGCCGCAAGGAAGCGGACTGGCTCGACTTCTTGCTCACGAAGAAGAAGGTGAAGGTTGCCGTCTACGCGATGGATCGCGACACGCGCCGGATCGCCACCGCTTACGACCCGGGTGACATCACCAGGACCCGCGAATCGCTCCTCGCTCTGAAGCCCAACGGTAACGAATCGCGGCTCGGCGACGGCGTGCAGGCCGTGCTTCGTGATTATCGTGGCGGCTCGCTCGCTGGCATCATCGTCTTGAGCGATGGCGTAACCACGGCGGGTAACGATTTACCCACCGCGGCCCACGAAGCGGCTCGCGCGGGCGTGCCGTTGTACCTCATTGGCACCGGAGATTCGTGGGAAGCACCCGATCTGGCGCTCACCGATTTGCAGGTGGAGGACGTGGTGACGCGTGGCGATCAACTCGTCTTCGCCGCCCGCCTCACGGCTCGGGGCCAGGTGCCGCCGGGTGCCGCAAATGTCATCCTGTGCGAGCAGCGCGATGATCCCAACACCGAGCCGCAGCGCCCCGGCGACCCAGGTGTGCTGGCGTTTGCCACGGTCGCCCTGGACTCGCAGGGCAATCCCGTGCCGGTCCGCCTCGGTTACACGCCCACTGTTGCGGGAACGAAATCCTTCGTGCTCAAGGTCGCACCGGTTCCAGACGAGGTGTTGTTGACAAATAACCGCATCGAGCGATCCGTGAAAGTGACGGAAGCCCGCCGCGTGCGGGTCCTCTATCTTGAAGGCCGGCCGCGCTACGATTTCCGCTTCGTGAAGGTGTTGCTGGAGCGCGAGTCGGAACGCGTGGCCGGTAATAAATCGTTCGATATTCGAGTCTACCTGCATGGAGCAAGCTCGGGTTGGCCGGAAGTGGACAAGAGTGCACTGGCGGACTTCCCGACCCGGGATCAGTTGTTCGAGTATGACGTCGTGATCTACGGCGACCTCGACCCGAAGCAACTGCCTCGCGGTGTGCGTGCCATGCAGGACCTCGCCGACTTCGTGAAGATCCGTGGCGGCGGTTTGCTTGTGCTCAGCGGTGAACACGCCGGCCCGGCCAGTTTCACCGATACGCCACTCGCCGAGATCCTTCCCGTCATCGCCACCGAGGGTGCAACCAAGCCCACCTCGGAAGTGCATCCGCTGACGGACGGTTATCGCCCGAAACTCACGCTCGCCGGGCAACGCCATCCGATGTTTCGCTTTCGCCCGGATGAAGCCGAGTCCTCGCAGGTGTGGAATCGTCTTCAACCCCTGTTCTGGTCTGCACGGGGCTACCGCCGTAAGCCGGCTTCGGAAGTCTTGGCCGTTCATCCAGAGCGATCGGCAGAAGGGCCGCCGATGGCGGGGCGACAAGAGAATCACCCACTTGTGCTCCAGCAGTTTGTTGGAGCCGGTCGCGTCGTCTTCCTGGGATTGGACGACACCTGGCGTTGGCGCTTTCGCGACGACGAGGAATCATTCAACCGCTTCTGGATTCAGGCTGTTCGCATGCTGGCACGGGCCCGTTTGGGACGAATCGAACTCCGCACGGACCAGCAAGTTCCTTATCGCGAGGGCGATCGCCTGGTGCTCACGGCACGCTTCCCGGACGATTCGCCTCCGCCTGCGGACTCGCAAGCCGTGCGTGTGTTAATGCAACGCACGCCTCTCGTGGGGCCAAATGGCCAGCCCGGTCTGGGTGACTCCGAGACCATCGTGGTGACGCTGACGCGGCTTCGGACGGATGATGCGGAGCGCAAACCGGAAGATCCCCGGACCTTCCAGGCCGTGCTCACGCGAACGCCGGTGGGTGAATACCGCTTCGTGCTGACCGAACCCGATGTCGAACCGGACGAGCCACCGCGAGTGCGGGCCCAGGTGTTACCTCCACCGGACGAACGCAGTCGTGTCGAACTGAACAAGCCGGACCTGGCCGCAGCCGCGACCATCTCGAATGGCGGCTTCTACACACTTGCTGATGCCGAACGTGTGCTCGCCGACCTCAAGAATCTCGATCCCGTGGTGCTGGATCAGCCATGTCCACCTGTGAGGCTGTGGAATCAGGTGCCGGTGTTCGCACTCTGGTTATTTGTGCTCACCGCTGAGTGGCTTTTACGGAAGCGCGAACGGCTGCTATGATGGTGCCAATCGCAGAGGGAGCTTGTGAAGTGAGGGGAAGGACCTTCAGCGGACTCGTGCATTCCACCTGTGACCCTCGACGCAGAGACATTCGATGCCGCTCGTTCTTCGACCGCCAGGATTGCGATCCGGTCTTGCCGATCAACTCGGCGAGTTGGGCGTGGCTCGCAAGCGTGTGGCCATCGCAGCCGGAGTGTTCGCGTTTGTCGGGGTAGCGCTCGCAGGCGTGCTTCTCACCTGTCTGCTTGATGCGGCATTGACCATCTCACCACTCGTTCGGGGCTTCGCCCTGGTCCTCACCCTGGCGCTGGCCGGGACCGTGTGGTTGCGAGGTGTGGCGAAGCCGAGTCGGTGGCGCACCGCACCGCTCGCCGTGGCACTGGAGATCGAAGAACGCTTCCCGAAGCTGAATGACTCGCTCGCCTCCGCGGTCGATTTTCTGGAGCGTGCCCCCCCGGGCATCTCAGCCCGATTCCGCGGTGCTGCCGTTCGCACAGCCGAGAAACTTGCCGAACGCCAGGATCTGCACCGACTGGTGCCCACGGCCCGCATGTGGCGTGCGGTTTGGTTCTGTGCGGCAGTGGTCGCAGCCACAGTTCCACTGGCACTCTGGGATGCCGAGCGCACCATCGTCGCGCTCACACGCTTCGCCGATCCGTTCGGTCAGCACCCCTGGCCTCCGAAGACGCATATCGACCTACTCTCCCCGCGAGCGTTCCCGCATCGCATGCCCAAGGGGGAAGAGTTTATTCTGCGCTTCGTCGTGCGCGGCGAAGTCCCCAACCATGCCGAGGTCACCTTCCGCATCGAGGGCGGCCACGAGTTCACACGTATCTATCCGCTGGTGTTGGAAACCGATCCCAACGAATCACAGCCAGTGGACAGTGGGCTCCCAGAACAACCGCCTCGCAAGCGGCGTGAACCACGAGCAATCGTTACAGCACGGCTCGATCCCGCCGATATCTCGCGCAGTTTTCAGTTCCGCATCCGGGCCGATGATGCCGATACGGGCTGGCAAAGTGTCACGGTCGTCGTGCCTCCCCGGCTCGTACCTCTGGGCGGGCGAGCCTCGCCTTTGCTTCACATCGATCCGCCCGCGTACACGGGTCTTCGCTCCATCGATCTGCCCGATGGTTCAGCTGTGATCGAAATCCCGACAGGCACTCGCGTCACATTGCTTGCGGCCACCGATACGCGCCTGGCTTCCGCCGTTCTCTCGTACACGGGCGATGCAAGCCTGGTGGAACGCGCCACACCGTTCACGCATCTCGGGCTGCCAAACCCACTTCAGGCATTCGGTTCGAACCTTGTGGCAGAATCGATTGCTCGCGAGGTTCCTGCCACGCTCGGTGACGAGGGACGCACCCTGGAACTGTCCTTTACACCCTGCTTCAGCGGCATGTACGCCTTGAAGCTCACAGACGACACCGGGATGAGTGGTGTCCGCCTGCTCGAAGTACGAATCGTTGCGGATCCGGCACCTTCTCTCACGCTTGTGCGGCCTGCGGTTGGGAAGGATTCGCCCGTGCTGATCCCCACGGCACACTTCATGGTGCAGGTCGCCGTGGACGACAAGATCTATGCCTTTCGACGGGTTTTCCTCGAATATCGCGTCGGAACGAATGGTACAGTTCGCAGGATGCCTCTCTGCGATATTCGCCAGGTCGGCACCTGGCTGCCCGCAGTGGGTGGTGGCACGGTGCTGAGTCAGCGGCCGCAACCGACACACTTTGAAGGTAACTTCGAACTCGCTGTCTCTGATTTTTGGCGCGAGGATGGCACCCCATTGCGTGCAGGCGATCACCTCACACTCTGGGCGGCGGCAGACGACTGGGATGATGTGACGGTGCTAAAAGAACCTGGCCGAAGTGAACAGGTGAGCATTGCGATCGTTTCGAAGGAAGGAGCCGAGGCGTATCTGCTCGAACAACTTGGGCCGCTCCGACGCGAGATCGCCCGTGCCCGCAACCAACAACGTGATGCACTCGATCGTGTGAATGAGATGCGAGCACGCCCTGATGGTGGTCGCACCGGTGCGGACCGCGACACGCTCCTGACGGTGGAACAAATCCAGCGGCAAGTCCGCGGCAAGATCACGGACACAAACGACGGACTGCGTGCAAGGGCTGATCTCTTACGTGAATCCGTTCGCGCGAATGATCTCACCGGCACACCGACCGCCGAGCGTATCGACGCGGTGGCCAGCGGGCTAGGCCGACTCGCCGAACGTGATCTGGCAACCATCGAACCACTGCTCTCGACCGCCCGCCAGCGTGGTCAACAGCCGAACAACGATGAGGCTCTGCCGTTACTCGCGAAGGCCGCCGAGCATCAACAGGAAGTGGATGATGCACTCTCGGCGTTGCTCGATGTGCTCTCGGCGTGGGGTGGTGCGGGCGAGATTCGCGGTGAAGCCCGAATGCTTCGAGACGCCATTCTTCGCGAGGTCACGACCACCGAGTTGCTCCCCATGCAGGTGCCTGCGGGATTGCCTCCGCAAGCCCTTGACCCCGAGCAACGCGCCACGCTTGACCGCACCACGGCCCGACTCGAACAACTCGTGGAGCGAGCAAATGCCCTGATTGCACGTGCGGCGAAACTTGCGGATGAGAAGGATCAAGCTGCACTCGAAGCGCGTTCCCAGGCATCAGGCAAGTCGGCGGAAGCGGCGGCTCTGCGTGCCAGGGCGAGTGCTCTCCCCGCCGATTCTCCCGAGCGGCGCGATCTCGAAGCTGGGGCCAATTCACTCACGAATGAAGCATCAGGTTTGCGGTCGCTCGCCGATCGGGCTGCGACCGAGGCCGCGGCGCTTCGAAAGGCTCTCACGGACGCGGATGTGGATCCTGCCGATGTCGAGACCCGCCGCCTGGCACTTGCCGCCGCCACCGGTTGGCCGGCCACGGTCACTCAGCCGCAGCAATTGACGAGCGGGCAACTTCTCGTGAATGAACTGCGCGATGCCCGTCGGGAGCTTGAGAGGAACCGCACGGGTCGGGCCGTGCCGTTGGAACGCTCAGCCGCCACTCGCCTCGAACGCCTCGCGGCTGCACTTGAGGAAAAGGAAGCCGAGACGCTCCCCGGTCAGGAGCAGAAGTGGAAGAATGCTGCAGACCAGCTGGATGCCCTGGCTGGGGCCGAGTTCGATCTGAACAAGCGCATCGCAGCCGCGAACCAAATTGCGGACCCCGCCGCCCGTGCGGAGGCGCTGAAAACACTGGCAGCAGAGCAGAAGAAGCTGCTCGATGCGGCCAAGGATCTGGCACTTCGACTGACACGTGAGCGTTCGGATGCCGCGGCCCGGGACGCACGCGACGCCATAGACAAAATGCAAGCCGCAAAAGACGATCTCGAAGCGGGCAAGGATCCCGCCAGGGCGCCGCGCGAAGCCGTGGATAAATTGGATGAGGCTCGCGATAAGCTGGACAACAAGAGCGCGAATGCCAACAAGGAACAGACAGATGAGAAACGGAAGCACCTTGCCGACCGCATCAAGGCGATTCTCACGCAGCAGAAAGCCTTGATTGCCGAGGCGCAGCAAATGCAGAAACGGGCCATGGAAGAGAAAGGATGGGATCGCGTCGCGCTTGGCAAGTTTAGCGCACTGCAGGAACAGGAAGAGTTCTTGGCTCTCGAAGTGGGCACGCTCGCCACCGAGTTCGCCGAGTATCCCGTGTTCCATCGCCTCTTGCTCGATGCTGCGGGTGCGCTGGACCTGGCTGGCAAACGCGTGCAGGCGCGCAAGCGTGAGATCATCGACGCCGATCCGGATTTGGCCTTCGATGCGAATCGCGAGAAGCGTGCCGATGAACGAGTGCACAGACCGATGAGCCTGGCCGTGCGCCGCCTCGAGCAGGTGTTGGCGGGGCTTGAGGATGCCCCAGGGAAGGACACGGCCAAGAAGGCCGATGCCAAGAATACGCAGCCGAACGCAGCACCCAATCCACAATCGAAACCGCCGGGCAGCGATCACGAAATCGTGCCGCCGCTGGCACAACTCAAGGCCCTTCGAGCACTGCAGGCGGAGTTAAACGAGCGCACGCTCGCGTTCAACAAGGCTCACCCGGATCGAGCCAGGTTGACGGAAGACGAGAAGACCGAGTTGAAGGAAATCGAGGACTCGCAGCGCGAACTCGCCGTATTATTCCAGCACGTAGCGAAGTTGTTCGAGAAAGAGCCACCCGCCGCGAAGGAGAAGCCATGATTGCCCGACTCGTGATCACGACTGGAGTTGTTGGCAGTCTGCTTCTCGCTCGCGTGCGTGCCGACCTGCCAGTGGCACCGCCGCCGCGAGAAGTGCATGTCGATGGCTCGCGCGATCCCGTTCCGCAGCCCACCAACTCCGAGCCGGAAGATCCCGCTGCAATCGTCGCCCGCATCATTGAGAACTCGACGGACGCCAGCGAGCGACTGAGCCAGACCGACACCGGTTCCGAGACACAACAGAAGCAGGCCACGGTGCTCAAGGATATCGACACACTCTTGAACCAGCAGGACAACCCCTCGGGTGGGGGTGCGGGCGACAAGGACCAGAACCCGGATACGAGCATGGATCCGAAGCCGGAAGATCAAGAGAAGGACTCGAAGAAGAATGACAGTGAGCCGAACGGCATGGACATGCAGCCGATGAAACAGGACCAACAACCGATGGCGGGCCAGGACCCTCAGCCCGAGCGCCGACCACGCCAGGACCGTCCCGGTAGTGAACCGAAGGAGAAGACTGAAGGGAAACCTCAGGACGCTGGCACCTCACCCAAACCGGAGAATGGCTCCGACAAGAAAGAGCCCAAGATGCCGGAAAGCAAAGGTGGCAGTGAGCCGAAAGACGACAAGGACGAGAAGAACGAGCCACCCAGCGGCGGTGTGCCAATGGGGAAGATCGGCAACAACCAACCCTCGTTGCCGCTCGATGAGGATGTGGCCAAGAAGGTCTGGGGCGGTCCCCGCGACCAGTTGCGCAAACAAGTTGATCAGTATTACAGCGAGCGCTTCATGCCAGGCTACTCCGGGCTCTTGAAGTCTTACTACTCACACCTTGCCGCCGAGGGTGCGAACAAGTGATACGAGAGGTTTGTTTCAAGATTCACTTTTGCTTCGAGCACCAATTATGCCGCTGCCCTCAAGCTTGAATCGTCGGAATTTCTTGCGACTCGGTGCGGCCGGCGGCGCGGCCACAGCCTTCACCTTTGCCAGCCACGCCCGGGACGCGACGACTCCGCCGGGACCCGATACCGGTGCCGAGTTCGTCACCAAAGAGACGGAAGTGACGATCGAGCGTGGCCTGAGTTTCCTGGCACGAGCCCAGTATGAAGACGGCTCGTACACCGAGCGATCGAGTGGTGCCAGTGTCGGCATTGCCTCCCTGGCCGGTCTTGCACTGATGTCGGCCGGCAATCAGCCTGGTCGTGGAGTGCATGCCCTCAACGTGTCGCGCGTCGTGGACTATGTCCTCGCGTCGGCGAATGGCCCAAACCCTGGCTTCCTTACCGCTGCCGATTCGCAACGCGGCCTCGGCGGCCAGCGCCAGCAACAGGCCATGTACAGCCACGGCTTCGCCTGTCTGTTTCTCGCAGAAGTCTGCGGCATGATGCCCGATCCCGAACGCCAGGCGAAGGTGAAGTCCACCCTCGAACGCGCCGTCGCCTTTGCCGTGAGTGCCAAGAACAATGAAGGCGGCTGGCGTTATGAGCCCAAGCCGGCCTATGCCGACGTCTCGGTCACGGTGGCCCAGATGATGGCGTTCCGAGCGGCAAAGAATGCGGGGGTGATGGTGCGGCCCGAGGTAATCGAAGGGGCTGTGAAGTTCGTGCTCGAATGCCAGATGCCCGATGGCGGTTTCTGCTACACCCGGGTTGGCGGGCAGGGCTACTCGGCGTTCGCGCGCTCCGCGGCCGCGATCGGCGGCCTGTACAGCGTCGGCTCGGTGCCGGATGATCGTCTCTCGCGCCTCATCGAACGGGCCATCGAGAAAGGCATACAGTACATCAAACAATATATTCCCGGAAAACAGTATACATTTCGCGAGATTCCACCTCAGCATTATTATTATGGTCAATATTATGCTGCACTCGCCATGTGGATGGCCGGTGGCGAACACTGGAGCCAGTGGTTCCCCGCCATCCGCGACGAACTCCTCAGCAAGGCCCGCGGCCCCGGCGGAGCCTGGACCGACACATTCCACGGTTCCGCCTATGCCACGGCGATGAGCCTCATCGTCCTGCAGCTCCCTAATAACTTCTTGCCGATCCTGCAGAAGTAAGCGGCGCGAGCAGCAAGTCCGGTTTGCGCCCGGATCACGACCGGCGAACGTTGCTTGCCGATCACCTGTTCCCTGTTTGCCCAATCCATACCCTATCCATCTCGCAGTTTTGAGGAACCAAGCCAAGAGGTGAAGTTAATGGGAATTCAGCACAAGAAGAAGTCGGTGCGGAATGCACACAAGAAGCGAGTGCGTGCTCGCAAACACAAGCTGCGCAGCACGAAGAAGTACAAGACGTAACGGGCTAATCAGCCAGCGGGTCGCGTGACGAGCCTCCATGCTCGACGCGCGACCCGCTGCTGTTTCACATCAATATCGCAGTTCGAAGCCGCTGCTAATACCCTGGGCCCAGAAGTCAGTCGAGCCACTTGAACCCGGCAAGTACAACGGTTCCGCCCGGCGGACGCGGCTCCAGTACACGAAATCGTAGCCCGCGGTGAAACGGATGTGCTCCGTCGGCTGCCAGCCGAATTTCATCCCCACTTCGGGCACCACCGCGAAATAATTCTCTGTGTTGCTGCGGCCCAGTGCGAGTGCGGCATTGGCCTGTAATTGCCCCGGGATCGGGAACCCCGCGACCGAGGTGGGCGTCGAGGCCGCACGTAAACGGTCCACGTCCAGCACGCTTGTTGTGGCACCGAACGCAATGGTCGATTGCAATTCGAACGTGAACATCGCATGTCGGCAACTTGTCGAGAAACCCACCTGCCCGCCATTGAAGTAATTGCGGGTTCGCACGCTATCCGAGCCCACCAGTTGTGCCCCGGGGAGCAGTGGTGAGAGCACGTTAAAGGTGGTATCGACGTTGTCACCCAAATGCAGGAAGCGGTAGCCGGCCAGCAGGTTCCAGTCGAAGCGGCCGCCTTGCCCCACGCCATGGCGAATGCTGGCATCACCTCCAATGAAGTTGGTCCCTGCGACCGAGTTCACCTGCCCAATCGTGAGGCCGGGATAGCCCACGTACAGCGGTAATGAGACCAATCCGGTCGGTGTCACCACGCTCTGCGGCACATTGATCACATTGCGACCATTTCCGCCGCCGATGTAGCGATTGGAGAGTGCACCGAGAAAGTAGAAGCGAGCGCTGATGCCCCAGCGATCCTCGGGATCGAACCAGTAGCCCGCTTCGGTGCGGAAACCGGTGCGGAACTGGGTCAGGTCGTTACCACCTCCCTGAGCGGGGATGGCGTTGATGCCATTGGCCGCGAGTCCCGGGGGCAGGGCGGTGGTGCCGGTCGTGACGATCGGCGGCAAACTGGTGCCCTGCGTGGCCCAGTAGAGCAGGTCGAAAGAGGTCCAGCAGCGCGAAGGCGTGGGCACTTCGCAAGGATTGCAGCCATCATCCATCAAGTGGCGTTCCGGGTGTTTCGTCAATGTGGGTCGGCCATCCCAGCCCACGGGGTACACCTCGAACTTATCACCGAAGTGGCCAGGGTTCGTGGCCGCCAGCGGCGTGATCACGGGTGCCGCGAGAGGGCCGCTGCGTGGCAACGAGACACGCCCAGGTCCGGGAGGCAACGGCGTGGCGAAGATCGGATCGGTGAAGTCGTATGACGAGCGGCCAATGCCCCACGGGTCCGCGGCGCTGGAGCGGTAGGCCTGAAGCACACCGCCGGGCATGGCAACGGGTGAACTGCGGCGGCCACCAAAGGCGTCGGCTTCCGACGCGATCCCGATGAGCGCGGCGCCAACGGAGAATAGTTTCTTCCACATGTGCGTGAACCTCCAGGGATGGGACCTTGCGAGTCCTTCCGAGGTAAGCGGTTGTGCGTGCAGGATGGTGCATCGTGCGCAGGGAACATCGGCAAGGACGGCACTCCCGGACAACCAGGAAGAAACGGAGTTGCTGGAAGAGGTGTTAAATGGGGCAAAGTTGTGTCGACGTAACGGTCGATCCGTCGCGCGGAGGCACACATGAAGGGAGACTCACGCAACAGCGGGACGATGGAATGGGACGAGGAGCGGCACAGTTCAGGCAAGAAACTGTCCGGGGCGTGCTCCTGATTCGAATAAACACCTTGATGCGCTGAAGAGACACGAAGAAGTGAAGGCGTGGTGATGGTCCGGTTGTAACGATTTTGCACCCCAGATGAGCTGCGTAATTTGTGTGGCGGACTATCTCTCAGCAAGGTTTCAGGGTTAGCATAATACGCTGTCAGAACTGGTTGGTGCGACGTTCATTCATTGAAACAGCAACGGGAGTGACCTATGTGGACGAAGTGGTGGCAAAACCAGGCCCGCAAGCGCATGGCCGCAGCCGCACGCAAGCACACCCCCCTTCGCTTCGAGACACTGGAAGAGCGCGACAACCCCACGGCCATCTTTGCCGTGGGTGCCGAGGCCGGGGCGGCTCCGATTGCCACCGTCTTTAATGCCGCCACACAGCAGCAACTTTTCACCGTGAACGCGTACGATGCTTCCTTCACCGGGGGCGTCCGCGTGGCGGTGGGTGATGTGAATGGCGATGGTACTTCCGATCTCATCACTGGCACCGGTGTGGGCGGCTCGCCCATCGTCAGGGTCTTCAGTGGCGTCGATGGCTCCTTGCTCCGCACGCTCACCGTGGGTGATGGCGGCTCCCGCAATGGCGTCAGTGTCAGTGCCGCGGATATCAACGGCGATGGCATCTCCGAGATCATTGTCGGCACCACGCTGAACAACCAGGCCAACGTTCAGGTGATCCAGTTCTCCGATGGTGCCACGATCCAGTCGTTCACACCATTCGATGGGTCAGGCTTGCCCGGCGTCTCGGTCTCTGCGGGTGATTTTAACGGCGATGGCATCCCCGATATCGCGGTCGGTGCCGCAGCCAACACAAGCCCACGCGTGCAGGTGATCGCCGGACGCACCAACACTGTGCTGTTCAACACCTTTGCTTTCGAGCAGTCGTTCCTTGGCGGCGTGAATGTGTCGATGGCGAACCTGAACGCCGATCAATTTGACGACCTGATTGTCTCGGCCGGGAATAGCGGCGGGCCCCGTGTGCAGATCTTCTCCGGTGGCACCGGGGCCGTCTTCCAGAACTTCTTCGCCTATGGTTCCACACTCCGCAACGGAGCTTTTGCTGGTGCCCTCGACACGGATGGCAATGGCAGCCTCGAAATTGTCACCATGAACGGAGTGGGCCAGACACCTCAGGTGAAGGCGTTCAACAGCACCACACTGGCGGAACTCTCTCCGCCCAGTTTCACAGGCCTGCCGGTCGCATCGTTCCTCACCTCGGCTCCCACAACCACCGTCGCCACGACCACACCTGGACCGACCACGACAACGCCGATCACCTTCACGATTACTTTCTCCGAACTGATGAATGGCTTCGCCCAGTCCGATATCACCGTGACTGGCGGCTCGATCACGGGCTTCACGAAGACCAGCGACACGTTGTACACCGTGCTTGTCACGCCAGCAGGTGCCAGTTCGGTGAGCGTCTCTGTGGCTGCGAATGTCGCCACGGACGCGGCAGGCAACGGCAATGCCGCTTCGAATACTTCCACCGTGATCGTGGATAATTCGGCACCGACTGCCACCATCACGAGCAGCGTGACGAGCCCGACCAACACCTCGCCGATCCCATTCACCATCACGTTCAACGAGGCCATTACCGGCCTGACGCTGGACGACTTCGTGATCACTAACGGCACCGCCACGTCCGGCAGCCTGCAACCGACCAACAACACGACCTTCACCTTCACCGTGGATGCGGATGGCCAGGGACCTGTCACGGTCACGCTGCCAGCGGGTGCCGTCACGGACAACTTCGGCAATGTGAATGCCGCGTCGAACACCATTTCGATCACGTTCGACACGGACGGTCCGGCGACCACAGTGAATTCCCCGGCACCGCCCATCACGAGTACGTCACCGATCCCGTTCAGCGTGAATTTCAGTGAAGCCGTCGCGGACTTTACCGAAGCGGATATCACAGTGGTGAATGGCACGGTGACAGCGGGCAGTTTCGGGGCGCTGAGCACACAGGTCTACTCGTTCACGATCACTCCGAACGGCGACGGCGATGTGATCGTCTCCGTGGCTGCGGGAGTGGCATCGGACGCGGCAGGCAATCCGAATGCCGCCGCAGTCCCGGTGACTCGCACGTACGACACGACCGCCCCGGCCGCACCCGTGATCACGGGCCTCACGCCAGCCAGCGATACGGGCACATCCGACAGCGATGGCATCACCAACAACACCACTCCCACCATCGCGGGCACAGGCGAAGTGGGGGCGACAATCGATGTGGTCATCGACGGCAACCAGGCGGGCATGGCGATCGTGCTCGGTGATGGCACTTGGACCTTCCCGATCACGGTGGCCCTGAGCGATGGCAGCCACACGGCCACGGCCACGCAGACGGATGGTGCCGGCAACATTAGCCCCGTCTCGAATAGCTTTACGATCACGATCGACACGACTCAGCCGACTGCCGTTCTGAGCACCACGGCACCAAGCACCACGAACTCCGTTCCGATTCCGATGAGCGTCACCTTCAACGAGGAAGTCTCGGGCCTCAGCTTCAGCAGCATTTCCATCACCAACGGCACAGCCAGTGATGTGGCCACCTCAGACAACCTCACGTTCACGTTCAACGTGATTCCGAGTGCAGCTGGCGATGTCATCGTCACAGTGGGTGTGAACGCGGCCCAGGATGTCGCAGGCAACGGTAACACCACCTCAAACGACGTGACCGTGACATTCAACGGAACGGGTCCGGTTGCCACGGCCGACCCACTTCTGACTGGCGACAGCACACCAACCCTCACCGGCACCGTGGAAGCCACCGCTGTCACGGTAACGGTTACCGTGAACGGCGTGACCTACGACGCTGTCGTGAGCGGCACGGACTGGACGGCCGACATCACCGATACGCTGCCGGATGGGACGTACGATGTGGTGCTCGTCGCCACCGATAATGTCGGCGATAGCGGTGTGAACACCATCACTGGCGGCCTGGTGATCGATAGCACGGCTCCGGGTGTCACCGTCTCATCGACCGCGGCACCTGCGACCAACACCTCGCCGATTCCGTTCACCATCACCTTCACGGAAGATGTCACGAACTTCGTGGAAGGCGACATCACCGTCGTCGGTGGCACCATCGATGGCGGCAGCTTCGCGGGGAGCGGTTCGGTGTACAGTTTCACTGTGACACCTGATTCCGATGGCAATGTGATCGTGTCAGTGGCGGCGGGCGTGGCTGAGGATGGCGTTGGTAATCTGAACACGGTTTCAAACGATCTCACCGTGTCATTCGACAGCACGGCACCGGATGCACCGGTGATCGCCGGGCTCACCGCGGCCAGCGACACGGGCGACTCCGACACGGATGGCATCACCAGCATCAACACGCCCACCATCACAGGCACGGGTGAAGTGGGATCCACTGTCACCGTTTCGATCGACAGCACCGAAGCCGGCACAGCGATCGTCCAGGGTGATGGCACCTGGACATTCACACCCGCCGCGGCACTGGGCGAAGGCGATCATACCGCCACCGCCACGCAAACGGATGCCGCGGGCAACACCAGCGTCGCCTCGAACGAGTTCACCTTCACCATTGACACGACGGCTCCCTCGGCCAACCTCACCACGACGGCCACGAGCACGACCAGCACGGCACCGATTCCGTTCACCGTGACATTCGACGAGGCTGTCAGCGGGCTGACACTCGGCGATATCGCCGTGACGAATGGCACGGCTTCCGTGCTCAGCGCACAGGACTCGCAGACGTTCACATTCGTGGTCACACCGCTGGCGGATGGGCTTGTCACGGTTCTCGTCAGCGCGGGTGCCGCTCAGGATGTGGCAGGCAATGATAGCGCCGTCTCGAACAGTGTCAGCGTGACGTTCGAATCGACCGGCCCGGTCGCCACGGCCGATTCGCTCACCACGAACGACACCACACCCACACTCACGGGCACAGTCGAAGCTGGAGCGGTAAGCGTGTCGGTGACCGTGAACGGTGTGACATACGATGCCGCGGTCGTGGACACGGACTGGACCGCTGACATCACGGACGCACTCGCGGACGGCACCTACGATGTCGTGCTGATCGCTACCGATGCACTCGGCAACAGTGGATTGAATTCGATCACAGCCGGGCTCATCGTGGACACTCAAGTGCCAACCGCAACGGTTGCCTCGACTGCGGCCCCGCTCACCAACACCACTCCGATTCCATTCTCCGTCACCTTCAGCGAGCCCGTCACGGACTTCCTCGAAGGGGACATCAGCGTGACAGGTGGCACCGTGGATAGCGGCAGCTTCACCGGCAACGGGCAAGCCTTCTCCTTCACGGTAACGCCGACGGGCGAAGGCGATGTGATCGTGTCCGTGGCGGCCGCGGTCGCCAGCGACGCAGCGGGCAACAACAATACCGCCTCGAACGACCTCACCGTAACGTTCGACAGCACCGCTCCCGATGCACCGGTCGTCACCGGACTCGAAGCGGCGAGTGACACGGGGAGTTCCGATACGGATGGCATCACCAACGACACGACGCCTACCCTCACGGGCACAGGTGAAGTGGGTGCCACCGTCACGGTGTCGATCGATGCTAGCCAGGCAGGCACCGCGATCGTGCAGGGCGATGGCACCTGGACCTTCACGCCGACGAATGCACTCGCAGAAGGCGACCACACCGCAACGGCCACGCAGACGGATGAAGCCGGCAACACCAGCGCCGCCTCGAACAGCTTCACCTTCACCGTCGACACCACGGGAACCACGCCCGTTGTCGCCACCTCGGCCGGCACGCAGACGAGCACGGACCCCATACCGTTCACCGCGGCGTTCGGCGAAGTGGTGACGGACTTCGACGAGTCGGATATCACCGTGACAGGCGGAAGCGTCACGGCCAGCAGCCTGGTGGACGACGGGAATGGGAACTACTCGTTCACCGTCACACCGACGGGAGCGGGCACCGTAACGGTCTCCATTGCTGCAGGTGTCGCAGTGGAAGTGGCAGGCAACGAGAACGCCGCCTCGAACGAGGTGAGCATCGAGTTCGTGTGATTTAAGTCGAGCGGCACAATCTCAGCCCGCTGGGTGAACGTTCGACCGCCTGGTCGCTCGTTCACCCAGCGGGTTGCGTTCTTTACTTCATCCACTTGTCAGCGAAATCCATGTAGATCTTCCAGTCCGCTGGGCTCATGGCGTGCTTGCCGGGGCGAATCCAGTAGCCGAGCCGTGAGTCGATCAACGGATCACCCGGTGCAAGCAACTTCTCCGCGGTGATGCCTTCGAGGCCGAATAGCTTGTACGCCGGGTTCGCGGCTTTCAGCACTTCGAACTGTCCACTGGGATTGGCCCAAAGATCATCACCCGCATTGGTGAACAGTACGGGTCGGGGGGCACACAGCGCAACCAGAGCGTTCTGATCAAAGGGGAGCTTCGAGGTGTCCGCTCCGAATGCCTTGAAGTGGCCGCAGAACCAGTGTGGGAAAGCCTTGTTGATCCGTTCGACCGGCTCGGCCTTCGGGTCGCTGTGACGGCTGGGACCGCTGCCGCCACAGCCGGCCTGATTGGGGATGATCACAGCAATACGATCATCGAAGGCACCGGCGAGGAGTGCCGTCTTGCCCAGGCGCGAGTGGCCGACCACAGCGATGCGTTTGGGGTCGATGCTCTTGTCAGTGATCAGGTAGTCAACGGCACGGTGCACGCCCCAGGCCCACCACATGATCGTGGCAGTTTCGTTGCCGTCTCGGGGCTTATCCGTTTGTGGCAGTGTGCCCCGCATGCCTTCTGAAACGTTTGGCCGATCCGGCTGAATGTCGCCACAGTAGAACGTGGCCACGGCGTAGCCGCGCTCGAGGATCTGTTGCAGCGGCCAGGTGTCGGCCTGCTGACCGCGACCCGCAGCCGTGGCCTTGTTCTCCTTCACACCCGGGTAGCGGTCGGGCAACCAGGCTTCGGGCAACCGGACGCGTTCATCGGCAGTGAGCAGGTGATTGCCCCCAAAGTTTGGACCCACGAAGCACGCAGCAGGAGTCTTCCCGTTAGGCGTGGCAATGAGCAAAGTGATCTTGGGCCACTCAGGTGGGCCAAAGGTGAGTTCGACTTCTTTGAGTGTGCCTTTGCCGCCGAAAGCAGTGGCATCCTCGAACAGTACCTTCGCGGTCACCTTCTGCGGGACAGCGGGGTAAGTGCCATACATGTAATGTTCAAAAAGTGCCTTCAACTCCGGACGGCGTGATTGCTCCCACGCTTCTTTCGTGGTGACCTTTGTGCCATCGAGGGCGATGGTGGGATCGGGTAGCCCGGGCCGGGCGGGAAGCTCCGTGGGATCGGGAAAGTCCGCGGAGAAGCTGGGGAGAACCATGACGAGCATTCCGAGAAGGGCCAGACGCATCGTGAAGCTCCTGATGGGAAAGGGCGAGCGGACGACGCTGCCAGTTCCGTTTTATGGATGTGGTGGCGTGGCAGTCTTCAGGATCATTCATCACGGGTATCAGAGCGGAAGGTGCCGAGTTCACGCAAGTGAGACACCGAGACCCCTGAGTGGGCCAAGGTTAATCATGATTCATCTCGGAACCGCGAACTGAGTTGGTGCTTGTTCTCGAAACGATTGCAATTTACCCGCCGACGTTCAGAATGTTGCCGTTGGATTCGGTGAGCCGCCAACCGGTGGTGGTCTTCTCTACGCGCACCACGCCGTAGGTCTTCACCAGTTCGAGTGCTCGCACCACGGCTTCATCGGGCCAACTCTGTCCGGCCGCAACATCTGGTTCGGAAAGTGGCGTTGTCAGTTCGGGCAAACCCTCCGGTTGCGGAGTGTGTGGCAGCAGCACGCCATTGCCATCGACGAGTCGAACGCGGCCAGTTCGCAATCTCACCGCCAGCGCCGGGGTGCGAAAACGCAGCCTCAGGCGAATCGTGCGCGGAGCTTCCACTTCCACGCTATCAACGGCTTCGACCCAGGGATGTGCCAGGAACGCGGCTCTCAATTTCGCATCGCGGTCCTTGTCAAGGATCTGGAAAGTCTCGGGGAAGTTGCTGGCGTACCGGACTTCGGAAAGAAACGTGGCTCGATCGCGGCCAGGTGGAGCTTCGCATTCGATCTCGGCGAACGAGACACGATAACGCTCCTGCGGGCCGAGTTGATGACGAGCGAATTCGCCGAGCCAGCCCAGGCCGAAGAGCAGGGCGAGGGCAATGCCGAGCGTCACCAGGACGGCAAACACACGTCGCCACCAACGGCGGGGTTTCGGCGGCGGCGCGGCTTCAGGTGGTTTGGGCTTGCGTTTGGCCATGGCGTCCGGGCCGGCTTACCACACGTTCAGTTCGCGGTCGAGCGCAATTCCCGTGCGTTCTTTTACCCGCGATTGCACCTGTTCGGCGAGGGCCAGAATGTCCTTTGCCGTGCTGCCTGGATGGGCGACGACATAGTTGGTGTTGCGTTCGCTCAGCCCGGCCCCACCCACTTTTGCCTTGGTCATGCCGGCACGATCGATCAGCGTGGCTGCGGTTTGGCCGGGCGGGTTGCGGAAGAGGCGAACAGCGGCTTGATAACTGAACGGCTCGGCCGCCTTGCGCTGTACCCACGAACGACGCATCCGCTTCAGGATCGCCTCGGGTGCCTCACGGTCCAGTTCGAATTCCACGCTCAGGATCACAGGTTCGTCCAGGTCGCTCTGGTGTTCGGAAAATGTGAGTTCGTTGCGAGCGCGTGACTGAATCTTGCCATCCTCAGTGAGTACGGTGACGCGCTGCACGGCCTGGCCAATTTCCCCGCTGCGATCGCCGACGTTACAGCGCACGCTGCCGCCGATGGTGCCGCGGATGCCAACGAGTGTTTCGAGGCCGGAGAGTCCCTGGCGGACGCTGAAGGCGATGAGGTCGAAGAGTTGGCCTCCGCCGCCGGCCACGATGCGTTTGCCATCCCATTCGAGCATCGTAAAAGCCGGCGTGGTGAGGCGGATCACGGCTCCTGGCACGGGGTCATCGCGCACGAGCAAGTTGAAGCCGCCACCGAGCATGCGCACCGGAACAGCCTGCTTCTGGCAATAGGCCAGCACTGTCCGCAGTTCTTCCACGCTGCGGGGCCCGACCAGGAACTCGGCCGGCCCGCCGATCCGCAGGTGTGTGTGGGGTGCGAGCGGTTCGTTCCGCTTCGTGATTTCGGGAAACTGTTCAGCCAGCGACATGGGTTGCCTCCTCGCAGAATGGTATATCGGCGAGGCGGGAGAGTGGTTAGCTATGAACTCGTCATCCAGTAACCCGG
Source organism: Gemmataceae bacterium (assembly GCA_041750275.1). Classification (GTDB taxonomy): domain Bacteria; phylum Planctomycetota; class Planctomycetia; order Gemmatales; family Gemmataceae; genus JBGSZR01. The sequence continues at coordinate 134,038 of JBGSZR010000057.1, read as the reverse complement.
TTCTCGGCTGGCATGGGCTACTGCTACCACGAGCACGGAACCGCATCGCTCCATTCGGTAGATCACATGGAAAGGGAATCGTCTGAGCGAGGCCTCTCGAAATGGGGCCTCGTAAAACGCGAATCGGTCGGGTTGAGTGATTATCGACTCCAGCACGGCATCGACTTCCGCGACAAAGCGTCTGGCGGCAACGATACTCCGTTCCTGGTACCAGAGAATTGCTTGCTGGTACTCGCAAAGTGCACTGACATGGAAGCTGAGGTTAGCCATCGGATGAACTGGCGGAATGAAGCTGCGCCTGGATTTGTCGCTGCACCTCCGCCCACGATACAGGATGGGACTCACCAGCATCCACCTCGGCCGCACGACGCCGTATCTCCGCACTCCAGGCCGGATGAAGTGAAGCGGGAGGGGAGTCCAGTGTGGAGAAGAGCAATTCTGCCAACTCCGCACGTTCGCACTCTGGTAGTGCGAGTGCAGCGTTCATTACTTCAGTGATGGATTGCGCCACGCTCGTACCTCGACGTTATGCAAACTTTCCAACACTCTAATTCTAGCTATCACGAATCCACCCTCCAAGAGGGTCGCGAGCACCCTCCACCCCTTCACTTCCCCGCGATGCACCACAGGTGCTTTGCACCGCGGATGAAGATCTCGCCGTTCGAGAATGCCGGACTGGCATACACCGCTTCGCCCAGCGGGTTCTTCGCCAGCGATTCGAACTCGGGCGATGCTTTCAGCACGTGCGTCACGCCGTCGTCCGCGGTGAGGTAAATGCGGCCATCGGCGGCCACGGCGGAAGCGTGATGCCCCGTGCCACTGAGCCGTTCCTTCCAGTGCTGTTCGCCGCTCTTCACATCCCAGCAACTGGCGAAGCCCTTGTCGTCCACGAGAAAGAGCTTTCCCTTATCCGCGACGGGGCTGGGCACGTAGCCGCCTTCATTCTTTTTGGACCAGAGCACCTTCGTCTTGGTCACGTTGCCTCTACCGGTGGGATCGATGGCCATCACCCAGTGCTGCGGGAATCCAGCCGTCATGAGCAGCACGCCATCGTGCAACACCATGCTCGAAACGAACTGCTCCGTTGGCCCATCAATGATCCAGTTCTGCTTGCCCGTATCCGGGTTGAAGCTCGCCACACACTTGCTGCCGGTAAGCACCATTTGCGGTTGACCATTCACCTGCACCACCACGGGCGGACAGTACGAACGCAGCTTGTTCGGGCGTTCGGTCCGCCAGCGCTCCTCACCGGTTTGACGGTCGAGTGCGACGATGAAGGCGGTTTTTCCCTTCGGCGCATCCTGATCGCCGTTGATGATCACCATGTCCTTGTAGAGCGTAGGCGGGCTGCAGAAGCCATGTTGTGAATAGAACTCGCCGGGGTTCTTCTCCCAGAGCAGCTTGCCGGAGTAGTCGTAGCAATAGATTCGCATTTGCGGCTGATCGAGAAAAGCGACATAGACGCGTTCGCCATCGGCTGCGGGTGTGGAACTGGCGAAGCTGTTCTGCCCGTGCTTGCGTTCCAGGTTCGAGACCACGGCCACGCGCTCCCATTCGATCTTGCCGCTGGCGCGGTCCACGCAATAGAGAACGCGTTTTTTCTCTTCCTCGATGCACCCGGCCACGAAGATTTTGCCCTTGCTCACCACCGGCGAAGCGTGCCCCGTGCCAGGCAGCGGCGTCTTCCACTTCACGTTATTCGTGGCACTCCACTGGAGCGGATAACCCGAGTCACTCACCGTGCCATCCGCCCGCGGCCCCCGCCACGAAGCCCAGTCCTCTGCGGACGCGAAATGTCCGGCCACGACGATCGCGGCGATGGCGAGAAACATACGAACGTGCATCAGCGTAGTCTCCGAGAGATGAGGCGTTGGGGTTTGGTGTTAGCGGATTGGCGAGTTTGGCGTTTGATGTTTGGCGGGTTCACACTCACAATGACACGGCGGGAAAATCCATCTGGCTGGTAGCTGAAAACTGAAAGTTGACAACTCACAGCTATTCAACCATATCGCCCTGACTTCGGGAACGGAAATTGCCGTTGCCGCGTCCAAACGGTACACGTCGGTGTTTCCAGGGTTCAATGCAACATTCACCTTTCACGGAGATTCCCATGTTCAGTGCACGGCTGGCCCGATCGCTGGCAATGATCACACTCCTCAATGGCGTGCTCGTCCTCTGTCTGGCCGAGAACCTCTTCGCAGCGGACAAGGAAGAACAGGCGAAGAAGTATGCCATGGAATTGAAGACCAGCAAGGATGCCAAGACGCGCATCAACGCGCTGAACGAACTCGCCAAACTGGCCAAGCTGATGCGCTCACTCGGCGAACCGGCCTTGCCCGAGATCTACAAGGCTCTGGAAGATAAGGACCCCGGTGTGCGTGCCGCCGCGGCTTATTGCCTTGGCGAATGCGACGACCTGCCCGAGAAGGCCATCCCGGCGCTCACCAAGATTCTCAATAACGGCAAGGAAAGCGAAGCCGTTCGCATCAATGCGGCCAAGGGACTCGCAGCCATGGGCACACACGCCAAGGACGCTGTCGGCGATCTTCGCGCTGTGCAAAAGGCCGAGGACAAGAAGAGCCGACTCGGCAAGGAAGCAGGCAATGCCGTGAAGACGATCATGCAGAAGGCGAAGTAACCACTTTTCCGTTCCTTCGCGAACGCATCCGGTATACCGTGTTCGCATTCACACCATGCGAACCGGTTGCCGGAGCGATTCATGCTCGATCGCCGCACATTTCTGGCCGCGCCTTTGCTCGCGGCCGGGTTTTCCACCGGGTTAACACACGCCGCGGATTCCATTCGCACTCGCCCGCCGAAACGCAGCAAACCCGCTGCGAAGAACGTGGCCGTGCTCACCACCACGTACCACTATCTCTCACATGTGTACCACATCGCCGGGCGCTTCCTCGATGGCTACATCGTCGGCGATTCGCACCATTTCCCGGACTTCGGCATCGCAAGTTGTTTCGTGGAACAGGTGAAGGCGAACGATCTCAGCCGGGGGCTCGCCCAGGAGCACGGTTTCCGCATCTCCGCGAGCATCGAGGACGCCCTCACGCTCGGCACGGGCAAACTCGCTGTCGATGGCGTTCTGCTCATCGCGGAGCACGGCGACTTTCCTTACAACGCCCGGGGCCAGAAGCTCTATCCGCGCTTTGAATACTTCCAGAAGGTGGTTGATGTGTTCGAAAAATCGAATCGCACCGTACCCGTCTTCTGCGACAAGCATCTGAGCTACGACCGCACGAAGGCCGCCAAGATGGTAGAGGCCTCCGAAAGCATGCGTTTCGGGCTCATGGCGGGTTCGAGCTTGCCCGTGACCTGGCGAAGACCGGAACTCGAACTGCCACTCGGCAGCAAGCTGAAGGAGGCCGTGCTCGCTTCGCGCGGCGAACTGGAAATCTATGGCATCCATGCACTCGAAGCATTGCAGTGCATGGCGGAGCGCCGCTTTCAGGAAGATGACCGGAACATCCCGAATCAGGGGGTGAAGGCGGTGACGTGCCTGCAGGGTGATGCGGTCTGGAAGGCGGGCGATGCGGGCCTGTGGTCCTGGGAGTTGCTCGAACACGCCATCGGTCGCAGCCCCTCGCGCAATGCCGGAGATATCCGTGCGAACTGCAAACGTTTCCAGCGGCCCAGCACCTGGGGCAACTTTGTGCCCGGGCCCATCGCTTTTCACATCGAGTATGTCGATGGCTTCAAAGCCACTGTGCTGCAACTTGATGGCCACGTCGCAGATGAAACCTTCGCCGCCCGCATCGACGGGGAAACCAAACCCGTGAGCACGCTCTTCTACTTGCCGCCACCACCCGGAGCCGCCTTCCTCGAAGCGCTCACGGTGAACATCGAGAAGTTCCTCGCCACCGGCAACCCGCCCTATTCCGTCAAACGCACCCAACTCACCGGCGGCATCCTCGATTACGCCCTCGAATCCCGCGCCAAAAACTCCGCCCGCCTGGAAACACCCGATCTCGCCATCCGCTACACTCCGCGCCCCAACAGCGGCTACATGCGCGGCGAATATGTGAAGCCTGTGAAGTGAAGCATAACGGGTCTGCTTTGGAAGCCCTGATGCTTAATGGCCGGATCAGGCGCGAACACTGGATGGGACCAGAGCAAGAACATCGATGCCATTCTGTTCCACACGCACATCGCCATCGCCGGGCCAGATCGTCAGGATCGGTTCACCCGACGATGAGGCGGTCAGGCTCAGAGTCACAGGTGCCTCCTTGAACTCATCGGTCACAGTAACCTCTTCCCCCATCAGCAAAGGGAAAAAAGCCCCTTCTGGTTCGATATTCAGGCTGAGTGTTTTGATAAAGTCATTTCTAATCTTCAATTGATATTCTGCCATTGTGACGTCCTCAGTCGTGCAACCGGGCAAGTTCACGCAATTGTGTAGCTCGGCCTGCAGCACTTGGGTTTGCAGGTGTGATGCGTGCAATGTGTTCGTAGCCTTCTGCGACATCGATCAGCCGAGCCTTTGTCCATCCCTTTGCGAGCAAGAGATCTTTGGTGAAATCCGCAATTGTTTTCGTGATGCAGGCCGGCTCCCATCCAAAGAATTCCCCCGCTTCGCTCAAATTCGCTCCACCCGCAGCTCGAATTCGCGCCGATAACTTGACGTCTCGAATCGTCTGAGGAATGTTCATTGCGGCGCGATCACGCTGGAATTGCAAATCCAAAAAACAATTTTAATCACTTCGTGCGACAGCGGCGAGTCGAGGTTTTCTTGATTTCAATTACCTGAACAGGCGTCACGTGATCGAGTGACAAATCTACGGAGTCAGGAAATTCCTGGATATTTGTTCGAGATCAACCCAGATCGATCCCAGTGTATCAATCCGGTCATTAGAGAGAAGTAATTGTAACCTAAACTCCAGCTTCTGTATATCTTCCGATGCTTTCTCCGTGATTCCGGACTTCTGGTCTGCTTCCGGGGAGGGGGATGCGGAGTGTGCCCGGAATCAATGAGAATCGCGCCTGCATCACATCAGTAGCCCGGCGACGGCGGAGTTGATGAGGGTGGTGAGAAAGCCGCCCAGCAACGAGAGGATGCCGAGGCGGGCGAGGTCGCCGCGGCGCTCGGGAGCCATCGCACCGATGCCGCCCAGCTGGATTCCGATGGAAGAGAAATTGGCAAAGCCCGTGAGGGCGAACGCGGCCAGTGCCACGGAACGCGTATCGAGTTGGCCGCCGAACTTGTCCGCGAGCACGAGATAGGCCACGAACTCATTCAACACGAGTTTGGTGCCGAGCAACTCGGCAATGGCTGGCACATCGGCCGCCGGCACGCCCATGAGCATGGCCACCGGCGCGAACACCCACGAGAAGATCAGTTGCAAGCTGAGTGGAGCCGTGAGACCAAGCGATTCCTGCAGACCGAACCAGCCATCGCACTTCAACAGGATGTGATTGAACATCGCCACAAAAGCAATGAACGCGATGAGCATGGCCGTGATGTTCAGGACAAGTTTCATGCCCTCCGAGGCACCGCCTGCTGCCGCATCGAAGACATTCGCATGTTCGCGGGGCACATTGATGGTGACGTCTCCGTGGGTGGCAGAGACCTGCGTTTCAGGGAGCAAGAGCTTGGCGACGAAGAGGCCGCACGGAGCCGCCATCACACTTGTGGCCAGGATCGCCACGGCCTGTTCGGCCATGCCGATGCTTTGCAGCATGCCGACATATGCCACCATCACGCCGCCGGAGATCGTGGCCATGCCGCCCACCATGAGGGCAAGCAGTTCCGAATTGGTCATCCTTGCGATGTACGGGCGGACAATGAGCGGCGCTTCCGTCTGTCCCATGAAGACGTTTGCGGTGGCACTGAGTGTCTCGGCCCCGCTGGTGCCCATGATGCGGACGATGATGCGAGCGAACACTTTCACCACGAATTGCAGCACACCGAGGTGATAGAGCACCGTGAAGAACGACGAGACAAAGATCACGGCGGGCAACGCCTTCACGGCGAAGATGAAGCCGCGCCCTGGTCCCACGGCCAGACCCTTTTCCAGTGCGTCGGAATTCATCAGCGGGCCGAAGACGAACACCGCACCTTCATTCGTGAAGTCGATGAACTTCTGAATGATCGCGCCGAGTTCGCGGAAGAATGCGAAGACGATCGGCACGCGCAGGATGAGCACCGCGAGCACGAGTTGCAACAGCATGCCCGCGGCTACCGTGCGCCAGTTCACGGCCCGCAAATTTTTCGAGAAGAGACAGGCGACACCCACGAACGCGACAATGCCGAGCAGTGAGCGAACGCGTGGGTCTACCGTTGCTTCGAGCAGATAGGCAAGCACTGCCAGGCCAGCAATGCCGGCGGCAATGGCGATGCGCCACGAAACAGGTGTAGCGGATGCGCTCATGCGGTACTCGAATGGTATGAAAAAACCCGCCCTGTCAGGCGGGTCAAGTTCAGTCACTTCGCGATGAGCCCCTTGAGGAGCCCCTCGTCGTCGCGAGGCACGGCCAGCATCTTCAGATTCAGTGTGTGCGTCGTCGTCTTCTGCGCAACGGGTAGCTGCACGATGGCCAGCCAGCCACCGCCCGTCTTGGGTACGAACACCCAGCGTGTGCCAGGCGGGAGTTTTTCAGCACTGAACATCACGGCCTTATTTCCTTCAGGAAGCACGACATGAATGCCTTCCGCTGCGACCGAGGGTGAAATCGCTTTCGCGTCAAACGCTTCCGCCTTGAAGTCCGGACCATAGAGACGGGGTTCCTTGCTGGTGGTGCCGGCGAGGAACCAGGCGCGATAGCCTCCGGGTACTTCCAACTGGAACTGACGCGACAGGCCGGTGGCGATCCCCGCGAACAGCGGTGCATCCGTTTCGGTCACATTTAGTACGGCCTTGCCGTTGCCGTTCAGGTGGTAGCGGAAGGTTGGGCTGCCATCCTTTCCAAGCGAGTAGCCATCGAATCCGACCATGAGCGGGCCATCGTAAATGCGGGCGGGTTCGAGCGGCAGCGGCATGCCATACGCGGGGCTATTGGCTCGACCCATGAAGTCGGGCGGGATATCCGCGTTTGCCGTCAGGCCCCACGGATGGCCGGGCGGGGCGGTCCAGAACTTTGGTCCCAGGAGCTTCGCAGGTGCGCCGCCTCGGTTGTTCCACAGGGGCGAGGCATCGAGGTAGTTGCCGGCCCAGGCATAGGTGAGGCGGCACTGATCGGCACTGAAAGCCAGCGAGATGCCACCGGGATAGCCAACGGCGATGGCCTTGCTGCCCGCTTCCGGCATGAAGGTTCGCAGCAATTCCGCGCGATCGCGGATGGCAATGATCAGCCCCTTTGGTGGTTCGAGTCCTTCGGGGAGAGGCAATCCGGGCCCGAGCGAAAGGTAAGCCCACATCGCCTCGGCCTGTTCGTCGGGATCGCCAGCAAGGACTGTGGCGAGGGCGGACTTACCATCGATGAACGCCTGCGGCATCCGCGTGCCCGGAGCCATACGCAGCGGTTGGTGCAGCCAGCGCTCGAACCAGTCGTAGCGAACGCGCTGATTGATGGTGGCGAGATCCGGGCCGCGCGTGCCCGTGTTGGGAATACCGGAGATATCGTGGCAGGAGATGCAGCCAAGGCCGCTCTTGCCGATGATGGTGCGGCCCGCGGCGATCTTCTGAGCGTTCAAATCCACCTTATGAACGGTATCGTCCGGTGTGGTGCCTTCCAGTGCGGCGAGTGATTCGGGCAACGCACCGACATTGGCTTCGCCGTACTGCGGCATGCGCAACTGCATCCAGGGTCGGGCCCGGCCACTTTGCGTGAGCACCGAGCGCAACCACGAGGTGCGAACCTTGTGGCCGATGCCGGTGAGAACGGGTGGGCGGATGTCGTCCGCATTCTCGGCTTTCTCAAGTGAGCGCATCTCGTCGGCAAGTTCGACCGAGATGCCGCCTTCGCCATCGCGTGCATGGCAATTCAAGCAGTTGAATCGCTGCAGCGCGATGCGGGCAGAATAGGACGGTGCCGGCGAACCCGCACCCTTCAGGCCATCCTTCAAGAAGCTGGAAAGGGCTGCACGCTGCTTCGCATCAAGGTGATAATCCGGAACGAGGCCGTCCACGGGCTTCGCGTTCAGGCAACCGCTGTCCGCATCCGCCTTCTTCACCTCATCCAGGCTGGGGAATTTGGCGAGATCCGCGAGTGGTTTGCCGCCCGGTTCAACCGAGTGGCAGTTCACGCAGCCCCTGGTGACAACCAACTTCTGGCCGAGGTCCAGCCATTGCTTCTCAACCGGAGCCGCACGCAGTGCCTTGGCTTCGGCCTCCTTCACACCGGCTGCCAAGTAAACCTTGTCGGCGATTAGCGACGGTTCAAGCCCCCTTGGCGGCGACGGCAGCGAAGGATCGATCGCATCATCGCTGAGCCGGCACAGGTAGCGTGCAATGTCCTGGGCTTCCGGACCGCTCAGATTCATGTTCGGCATGCGGCCGGAGGGATGCGACTTGAGCGGGTTCTGCAGAAACGCGGCGAGTGTCTCCGGGGTGAACTTGCTTCCGAGGCTGCCGAGGTCGTACTTCGCATTTCTGATGAGGGTGTCTTCGGGCAGCAGTGCTTCTTTTTCTTCCTCGTCATTGCGAAGGGGTTTCTTCGCCGCGGGTTCCTTGTGGCAGGCCGCACAACCCGTGACGCTGAAGAGCACGCGGCCACGATCGAGGCTCTTGTTGTAGTTGTTGTCCAGCAGCGGTGCCTTCACGGGCTTCAGCGGCTGGTTCGCGAGTGAGACCAGGTACTTCACCACGGCGTAGCGTTCCGCCTTGCCGGTATCGTTGTCCGCGAACATTTTCGGCATCGTCGTTTGCGGGCGGAGCTTGGCAGGATCCGCCAGCCAGGCATCGAGCCAGCCGGCGTGGTCGCGTTTGGCCACATCGGTGAGGTTCGGCCCGACACGCGCCACCAGGCCCTTCGCCATGGCATCGACCGCGGCGGGCTTGTGGCAACGAATGCAGGCCAGTTCCTCGAATGCAAAGCGCCCCTGTTCTCGCTGCACATCTTTGAGAAACTGCTGCGGTCGCTCCTTGGCGAGGTGCCCGAGGAACTGGTGCGTCAGTGGCTCCTTGATGAAACCCGGCCCTTGCCACAACAACTCGACGCGAGCCGGGCGACCAGTGCAGACGAACACGGCTTCGAAGGTCTGAACGCCACCATCCAGCGTGACCTCGGCACCCATCTTGGTGATAGGTTCCTTCTCGCTGGCGGTCGCGGCGAACACGGCCTTGCCGCCGATCTTCACGCTGAGTTCACCGCCCTGCACAGTACCGGAAAAGGTGAACTTCCCGGGGCGGATGATGTTGATGTACCCCTGCCAGCGTGTGAGCCCGGCCGCTTTCATTTGGGGATGCGGCGTTTCTGCCGCCGTCCACGCCAGAGCCACGGTCGGCTCGAGGCGAATGATGGTGCTGGATTCACCGCGTGCCGACTCCGAGAAAGTCGCGATGAGGCCAGGTTTCAATTCTGACGGCGCGATGGCCTGAAGAAGCGGTGTGAAAGCGGCGAAAACGATGGCGGAGAACAAGTATCTGTGCATCATGGGATAGGTGTCGTGTGCGGGGTTCGCGGCAGGAAGAGTTCCGATTATGACGCCTCAATGCCGGGCCGCAAGCGGAATCGGCAATCGACGCGGGCCGTGCGGGACAATAAAAGTAAGATCGGGAAAAACACCACGCGTGACGAGGGGCAACCCATGTTCGATCTCGCAGCCGTTCAAACTGCGCTCCAGGAAGCCGGCCTCGATGGCTGGCTTCTCTACGATTTCCGCGGCATCAACATCCTGGCGCAACGCGTGGCGGAGGTGACCGAGAAGAAGCTCTCGCGGCGCTGGTTCTATTATGTGCCGGCCAAGGGTGAACCCAACAAGCTCGTGCACGCTATTGAACCCGCGGCACTCGATCACCTGCCCGGCGAGAGGAAAACCACTTATCGTCGCTGGCAGGATCTCGAGACCGGCGTGGGCGAACTCGTGATCGGGGCCAAGCGTGTGGCCATGGAGTATTCGCCGCGGAATGCGAACCCCTACATCTCACGCGTCGACGCGGGGACCGTGGAACTGGTGCAGTCCTATCACGTGGAAGTGGTGACTTCGGGCGATTTGATCCAGCAATTCGAAGCAGTGTGGGATGATGCTCAGGTCGCCTCGCACTTCGAAGCGGCGAAGAATTGCCGGGCTGCGTACGACGTGGCATTCGCCTTCATCGCGGACGAGATTCGCGTGAAGGGACACACCACCGAAGCCGCTGTGCAAGCCCGGATCATGAAGCACTTCGCGGATTGCGGTATGACCACTTATAGCCCACCGATCGTGGGGGTCGGCCCACACAGTGGCGACCCGCACTACGAAACCACATCCCAATCGAATGCGAAGATTGGCCGCGGTGATTTCGTGCTCGTGGATCTGTGGGCCAAGCAGGACCGGCCGCGTGCCGTGTACGCTGATTACACACGTGTGTGCTTCATTGGTGCGGATGTGCCCGAGAAATACACGAAGGTCTTCAACGTGGTGGCGGCGGCTCGCGATGCCGGAATCAAGAAGGTGAAGGACACGTTTGCCGCGAATGAACCGCTCACGGGTGCGGAGGTCGATAACGCGACGCGTGATGTGATCGAGCGGGCGGGCTACGGAGAACAGTACACGCACCGCACGGGCCACAACATCGGTCAAGAAGTTCACGGCAACGGTGCCCACATTGATGGGCTCGAGACGCGAGAAGACCGCAAGCTCATCCGCTGCACCTGCTTCAGCATCGAACCGGGCATCTACTTACCTGAGTTCGGTGTCCGCAGTGAGGTTGATGTTTACATCGATAAGGACGGAGCGGTTCACGTTACGGGTGGCGAACTGCAAACCGAGATTCACACGATCATCGTGTGAGGCTCACTGATCGGGTAGTACCTCGTACGAATCATTGACGAGGAGCGGAATCGGTGTCTTGGTTTCAGTGCCATCGGCGAGGCGATCGGCAATGGCACGAAAGAAACTCGCGGCAACGTTCGAGCGAAACGTTCCATTGTACAAACGGCCGCTTGATGCGTGCTTCCCCTCCACTTCGAGCAGCTTCTGATCGAGCGTGAATGTTAACGTCACACGTCGCATCAACTCCTCACTCTCGACGGGCATTGTTTACTCCTCTGCAACGGTAATGAGGCGTTTTAACGGGGGAAGTTCTGAAACTGATTTAGCCTGAATAACTCGTTCTGGGTGCGAATGTCGTTGAGCAAACGATCGGTCGGCGATCCACTGGGGGCAAAGTTCTCGAGCCGCAAGCCAACCTTCTTACCCGCTAGCGCCCGAACAAGTTCGTCCTTCCCTACACCGAGGCTTTTGACGTTAACACTCAGGATGATGACATCTGTTTGCTGATCGTCCGCTAGCGGATTGGCCGGTTGAGCGCGCCGTAGTCCCATGGTGTTAATGAGAATCTTAAGATCGTCTTTGCCTTCGTACAGTCGGCCATTCACTGTGGCAATCATGTATCCCTTATCGTTGGGGACTTTCTGATCGATTTTGAATGAGAGTTCGAAGATCTCATCATCGATTTTTTTCTCACCAACTAGGCCTAGCACAGTCACCTCAAAGTTCGTCGACACTGCAGTCGGTTGACCGCGAACCGCGACCGTGTAGAGCGCTAGTCGGCGGAACTCATCGCGGTACTCGCTCGGAATCCAGTAGTATACTTTCGGGCGTTCGTGCTTTATCCACCAGTGGCCGTGATCTGAACAGGTCGGGCAGCCACCGTCGCAACAATCAGATTCATACCAGCGCACGGCGATCGCGGCTCCGCACGGAGGAGGCTCGCTTGTCTGGCGCAAATGATCATCGACCTTGAGGTAATTCAGGTACGCGTTATAGACTTCTGGTGAGTTTAATACGGGCTGAGCAGTTATGGTCAATTGATTGACCTGTGTAGCTGTGCCGCTACCATTTACCACATTTGTCACCACACTCGAGATCGCTGTCGCGCTAGCGGGAAGGCTGCGAAACTGATTGGAAAGGCCTGTCTGCCCGCCACCTGCCGTGCCACTTCCCGTTTGCGTAATGGTGCCCGTCATGTTCGTGTAATCGAGTTGCACAATTGGCAAACCCTTTCGCACCCGGACCAGGTTATCCATGATCTGGTTCGTATGCAGTTCCAAAACGGATGTTCGAATGTGGTCCTGGTCGCGTGCTAACTGTTGGGAGCGGCATCCTGTTCCTAACAGTGTGAAGATGGCAAAGGCGAGTGTGAAGATCTGACGCATCCTACGCCCTCCACTTCGGCACCGAGCGATTCCATTCCGAGACGTCGGCCACGACGAGAGTACAAACAATATCGATATGATCGGATTTGCAGGACGAACACTTGACGGATAACGTTTCCATAGCGATTTTGCTCGTGTCATCGACGGCTGATGGTCAAGGCACTAATCGCTGCTGGTGAAATAATCTTGCGCGTGGTGCGTGCTTTCTTTGTGGCGCGTGCCTGCCACATTGCATCGGCGACGAAGATCAGCACTGCCACCCACACGCAGCCGAACGCGGCCCAGCGATCAGGTGTCATCTGCTCACCCAGGAACGTGACTGCAATAATCACCTGAACGGTCGGTGAAATGAACTGGATGAAGCTCACGACGAGCAACGGCAAGCGGCGAATCGATAGCGTGAAGGTGAGCAACGGCACCACCGTGACCACACCACTGAAGGCGAGCAACGCATTCAAGCGCATGTCGATCCCGAAGTGGTTGCCGCCTGTGAATGCGAGATAGAGCAGGAAGCCCACCGAGGGCGGCAGCATGAGCAGCGATTCCACGGTGAGCCCGGTGAGGCTCTCGACCGGGATACGCTTGCGGATGAGCCCATAAAGCCCGAAGGTGATCGGCAAGGCGATGGCGATCCAGGTAAAGGTGCCGGCTGCCACAAAGGGGATGCAAACGCCGATGGCCACGAGTGCCAGGGCAGGGTAATGGGCGGGACGCAACCGTTCGCCGAGATACCACGCACCAAGCGCTGCGTTCACCAACGGCATCATGTAATAACCCAGGCTCGCTTCCGTGACGCGGCCGGTAACCGACGCGTAGATGTAGAGCAGCCAGTTGATGGCGAGAAACACGGCTGACATCAGCAGCGTGAGCACCAATCGGCGGTTGCCTAACACGCGGAACAATTCGCTCCATGTGCCGACGATGGCGGTGAGGGCGAGCATGATCGGTAGCGACCAGGTGATGCGGTGGGCCAGGATTTCCCAGGCCGGGACGTCGGCGCGTTTAAGTGCGGCAAAGTACAGCGGGACAAGACCCCACCAACCGTAAGCGATCAAGCCAAACAGCAACCCTGACCGAAACCGCGCCGCATTCGCATCAACCACCGAAGAACTCCTTGCTTGAGAATCGCGATTCGCTCCGCAAACATCGCGTTGCGGTTAAACAGACTGTTGGAGTGCCCGACCGAGCATCTGGTGAAAGTAGTAGCCGCCATTCTCACGCTTCACACTGAAGCGACCCGTGGTGTACGAGCGCGTGTTCAAGTTGTGCTGCACCGTTTCGCAGACACCCGTGTCCTCCGCTTGCACCTGATCGGCCACCGCCAGGCTGTCGCGGATGAAGGCATCATCGGTGCCGGGAGCGAAGTAGAGGTCGAAGATCACCCGGCAGCGGTCCACACTCAATGGCAACACCAGGTTCGTGTCCATCACACGGGCATAAAGATTCAGCATGAAGTTTGGGTAGACCCACCAGTACGCGGCTTCACTCCCCGTGCGAGTGCGGCCCGTGTCTCCCGAGGCGGGCTTCATGGGGCTGGTTTGCACCACCGTGTTGCCGTCGCAACTTGTGCGGTACTCGCGGTAGTCCAGCACGCCAGCAAGCCCCGGATGCACGGTGTTCACGTGGTAGCCGCCATCAAGGTAGTTATCGACGTACACCTTCCAGTTGCAGGCGAGGTCGTACACCTTGCGGGCTTTCCATTGCAGGACGCCAAATCCACCACGGTTCTCGAGCCAGGAGCCCAACGGACCCAGGAATGCCGTAAGGGGTTCGCGCGGTTCGGCGAGTTGCACCCATACGAACTCGCCCCATTCGCTGACCGCAACAGGCACGAGCCCATTGTCCTCGCGGCAAAACTCCTCAACGCCATCGAATTCGGGCGTGCCACGCAATTGCCCGGCGAGGTCGTATGTCCAGCCGTGGTAGCGGCAGCGGAGCTTCGTGACCTGACCGCAGGGCTCGCTGAGCACATTAAACGCCTTGTGCCGACACACATTGAAGAACGCCCGCAGCACGCTATCCTCACCGCGAACAACCGCAATCGGCTCTCCTGCGATATCCGAAGTGATGAAGGCACCTGCTGCAGCCACCTGTTCGCGGCGACCCACCACCTGCCAACTACGCGCGAAGACTGCCTCACGTTCACACGCGGCGATCTCCGCAGAGGTGTACCACGTGTTCGGAATCGTGCGGGCCCGTTCAAGTGGCAGCGCTGGGTCGAATGCATCCAGCAGTTGCTTGAGGTTACCGTTCTTCATGTCATCACCTTACAAATCGAGACAACTCGAGCACGGCCTACATCACAGTTGTTCGCGGAAACGCGAGGCAGCTGCTGAGGGGAGATCAAGCAGGTGCCTCGCGCTGGTGTGCACTGCATCAGAAGCTCGTCAGGATCACAGTAACTTGAATCCAATTTCCGAGAATCGTCGATTGGGCTCGTCCCATGCTCGCAATCAACCGGTGCTGCGGCTGAACGTGACTGTGCCAGTCGCAAGACGGAACGGCCTGGGAATCTGGCACGGGAACGTGTCGCGGCGTTTGACGATGGCCCCGTGATCAGGCATCTTTCCAACGCATCGAATGCGCACGTTCCCCGCACAAGGAGGTCTGTCGTGAAAGTGCGTGCTTTGTTCCCTCTCGCCGCTGCCGCAGGATTGTGGGCACCGGCCGAAGTCTCCGCTCAGCAACCGGCACCCCTGCCAATCTCGGCAACCAACCCGAACCAGCAACTTGCCGATATCGTGGCTTCGAAGCTGCGTGCTGGCGGTGCGATCACCGGTTCGGATGTCTCGGTTGTGACTCAAGAAGGCACCGTTTATTTGAGCGGAAATGTTGCAAGTGCCGAACAGAAAAACCAGATCATCTCGGAAGTTCGCTCGATCACCGGTGTCGTGCTGATCCGCGACGGACTGAGTGTGGCTGGCCAGGGTGTGGTGCGGGTGCAGAACCCGCCACTCTACGCGGGTGCTGGCATGCCGCAGGCACCTGTTGCCCCGGCCTATGATGGACCGATCGTCGAACCGGCTCCGCTGGGTCAGCCGGGCGGCATCTCGCCGGATATGCAGGCTCCCCCCCTGCCGCCCTACGCCTGGCCAACCTACGCCCCTCACAACAACGTGAGCCGCGTGGCCTACCCGGAAGCCTATCCTTACAACGCGTTTCCGTTCATCGGGCCGTACTATCCATTCCCGAAGGTTCCGCTCGGCTGGCGGAAGGTCACCCTGGAATGGGAAGACGGTCACTGGTTCCTCGGCCGTAACTCCGCTCCGCAGGACTACTGGCGTGTCAAGTTCTGGTGAGAACCGTTCCGGGTGAGCCGCTCTCGTAAGAGAGCGGTTTGTTGAAGCGAGCCGCCCTCTCACGAGGGCGGTTTGCGTTCCAAAGCATCTCACCTGTCCACGACCCCCCATCCGTGTCCACAATACTTCATGGACACACGACAGATTCTCGGCAGTGATGGCTTGATCGCCGCCCGATTTCCCGGCTTCGAATCGCGACCCCAGCAACTCGAAATGGCTGAGGCCGTGGCGAGTGCCATTGCACGCAAGAAGCGCTTACTCGTCGAAGCCGGCACGGGCGTTGGCAAATCATTCGCTTACCTCGTCCCGGCAATTCTTGCAGCTAGTGAAAATAAAGATACCAAGGTCGTCATCGCGACGCACACCATCAATCTGCAAGAGCAGCTCATCAGCAAGGACATTCCTTTTCTGCAAAGCGTCATGCCGCAGGAATTTCGGCCCGTGCTTGTGAAGGGCCGCGGTAACTACATCAGCCTGCGCCGACTTCGCCTGGCACAGTCGAAGACACAATCCCTTCTCGAAACCCCGGCTGCCCTCGATCAACTCATTCAGATTGGCCGCTGGTCCCGGCAAACGCAGGACGGGAGCAAGGCCGATCTTCCCATGCAACCGTATGAAGCGGTGTGGGAACTCGTGCAAAGCGATAGCGGCAACTGCCTGGGACGAAAGTGCCCCCGTCACCCGGAATGCTTTTACTTCCAGGCCCGCAAGAAGGTGTTCGGCGCGAATGTGCTGGTTGTCAACCATGCTCTCTTCTTCGCGGACCTGGCCCTGCGTCGGGCTGGCGGTGGCTTGCTCCCGGACTATCAGGTCGCCATTTTCGATGAGGCCCACACGCTGGAGGATGTGGCCGCGGATCACCTGGGACTCTCCGTGGGGCAGGGCGGCCTCGAATATCTCTTCAACCAACTTCTCGCACCACGCACACACAAGGGCATCCTCGCCACGCTCGGCGACGACGATGCCGTGGCCCAGCTCGAAATCACCCGGCAAGCGTCCGATCGCTTCTTCGCCGCGGTCCATCACTGGCACCTCACGCAGCCCAAGGGCACGGGCCGCGTGCGCGTGAAACACCCGGTCGCGGATTGTCTATCGGAAGAACTCTCGAAGCTGGCAACGCAACTCACCGAACTCGCCAAAGGACGTGATGCGGAGGAGGAGCAACTCGAACTCACCAGTCGCAGTGATCGCTTGCTCGTGTCCGCTCAGGCAATCAAGGACTGGCTGGGCCAAGAACTCGAAGGGCAAGTATACTGGGTGGAGGTCCGCCAGGGCCGCATTCCTCGCGTGACGCTGGCAAGCGCCCCGATCGACGTCGGCCCCGCACTCAAGGCGCAACTCTACGAACGTGTTCCCAGCGTGATCCTGACCAGTGCCACGCTCTCCTCGGGCGGTCGGGACGGCTTCCGGCTCACGCAGCAACGCCTCGGGCTCGATGATGCCATCACCAAGCAACTGGGCAGTCCGTTTGATTTCCAGAAGCAGGCTGAGTTGCACCTCTTCAAGAAGATGCCGGACCCCTCGAATCATCCGGCGAAGTTCGAGGAGGAGGTGCTGGCGAAGATTCCCGAATACGTGGTGCGAACGGCCGGGCGGGCCTTCGTGCTCTTCACAAGCTACACCTTCTTGAACCGGGCTGCGGAACGGCTCAATCCTTGGTTCACCCGCCACGGCTATACCCTGCTCGCACAAGGCACTGGCCTGCCCGCACCCCGGCTATTGCAGCAGTTCCGCGAGTCGCCACGGGCCGTGCTATTTGGCGTCGATTCGTTCTGGCAGGGTGTCGATGTGCGTGGCGAGGCACTCTCGAATGTCATCATCACGAAGCTCCCATTCGCAGTGCCGGACCGGCCGCTCACTGAGGCACGCCTTGAGAAGATCACCGAGGAAGGCGGCAATCCCTTCATGGAATTCCAGGTCCCGCAGGCCGCCATCAAGCTGAAGCAGGGATTCGGCCGGTTGATCCGCACTGCCTCCGACAACGGAATCGTTGTGCTCTTCGATCCGCGTGTGCTGACAAAGCCCTATGGCCGCGTGTTCCTCGAAGCCTTGCCCGATGCGAAGCGATTCGTCGATGGGATAGCCGTTAAAACGACCCACGCAAGCCGATCCCGTGTGGAATTGGGTGATCCCGATTATTGAGTGCCGAGCCTGCGATTTCTGGTCTGCCAGGAGATTTCAACACACGTGAGAATTCTCGACATCAAACGATCGGTTTCATGATGCGGATACAGCTCGCCGAATGCGCATCGATTACTTGAATAACAAGGGTTTCGGCGAGGACTGTCTGGAAAATCGACATGCCGAATTGCGCAGTGGAGAAAAAACAGACGCCCTGAGTTGATCGAAGCGAGATGCCGGTCTAATATAAGAGTGTCCCGCCGGTTGGTAACTGCGATGAATGGGCGACGTCGCAGGTGCCTCCGGCGGGATATTTTTTTCACTTCTCAGATTTTCACTTCTTAAATCTTCTTCCTAAGAGCATGCATCTTCACCACCGCCAAGCCATAGCACTTTCTCTCTGTTTCGCGAAATGAACGAAATGACAGGTAGTGCCTCAGCGTGCGTAGGTCAGCCTTAAGAGGCTGACGTTTTTCTGCTTTTTCTGCTCTTCTGCGGAATGTCAGCCTGGAAAGGCTGACCTACAACGCGAACTGAGACACGACCAAACGACACAGCGCCTCTCCGTGAAGTTACGGTGAATGCAGACCCACTTCTCCATGCTGGCCTATTGCGAGAGGTAAACGGGGCCCGCTATGATGGTGGAGGTTGAACCTCAATCTGAGTTCACGCGTCGTTAGGGTGGGACGGCATACGGAATGGTTTCCGCAGCCGAGGAGGTTTCTAACGAGAAAGGCCGCTCCGCTATGATTGTGCGTGCGTACTCGGCCTTGGACGCGAGCGTGCTGGTTCTGAACAAGACGTTCATGGCCATCCACGTTATCTCGGTCCGCCGAGCTTTCTGCCTGCTGTGCAAGGATTTGGCTGAAGTGGTCAGCCTCGAAGATGGCCAGTTCGCGACGTACGACTTCTCGTCGTGGTCGGAACTGAGCGCGTTTCGGGCCGCCAATTTCCGCCAGGAAGACGATGACTGGGTGCGAACCCCGACATCGGAAATCCAGGCCCCGCGTGTCATCCGTTTGCTGGGCTATGACCGATTGCCGAAGCAGACGGTGAAGTTCAACCGGCGAAACATCTTTGCCCGCGATCATAGTCAGTGCCAGTACTGTGGGAAGAAGTTCCCGACATCGGAACTGAGCCTGGATCACGTGATTCCGCGCAGCCAGGGTGGTGCCACGACCTGGGATAATATTGTCTGTGCGTGCGTGGCGTGCAATGTCCGCAAGGGTGGCCGGACGCCACGGCAGGCGAACCTTACGCTGATCCGCAAGCCGGAAAAGCCGAAGCGCAGCCCGGCCTTGAACCTGAAGCTCACTCAGAAGAAGTACTCGTCCTGGCAATCATTTCTGGACAGTGCGTACTGGAATGTGGAGTTGAAGTAAAACGAAGAAAGCCCCGGGATTCGTCCCGGGGCTTTTTCATTCTGATGGTTTAAGCTCACAACCGGTCGAGTGAATCCATCCACGACTGCAGCTCCTCGAACGTCTTTGCATCAAGCGTATCCTTGCCGGCTTCCTTCACAACCCGCACAACAACGGGAAAACCCTTCTCGGCCAGCAACGGCTTCAGTGCCTCGATTTCCTTGACGTTGGGATCCTTGTCGCCAGTTGCGATGAAGAAGCTGAGTGGCTGCGTCGCGATGTTGTCGCCGGGTGTTGTGCCGAGTTTCGCACCGATCGGAGCAACGCCACGGAACGTGTCGCGAGCGTTAAAGCCGACGTGGAAGGCCATCTGCCCGCCGTTGCCCGTGCCATGCGCGATCACGCGGGAGTGGTCGATGGTGAACTCTTTCATGATGGCGCGAATGTCCTGCACCACGCCCTGTGTCTCGGTGGGTATCCAGCTATCCGTCGAGGCCGAACGCGGGCCCATCACAATGAAGTGATGATCCTCACAGAACTGCTTGAGGAGCTGGGAGCGAGCTTCGCCGTCCTTGCCTCCCTGTCCGATGCCGTGGAACCAGACAATCAACCCGTGCGAGATATTGGGATCGTAGTTGCTAGGGATATAGAGCCAGAACGAGCGATCCTTGGCCGTGTTGGCACGTTCGATGTAACCCGTTTCGACTTTCTGGGCGGGGTCTTTCTTATCGCCCATGCCAAAGGGATCGAGCCCTTTCGCCTTGGGTTGCCCTTCCATCGCCTTGCCAGCGGACGACGGCATCGGCAACTTCGCTGGAATGACGTCGGGAATCGTACCAAGTTTGAGGGTGATCGTCTCGATCTTGTCTCCGTCCTTGCGCTTTACTTCGATCTGCACCTCGTCGCCGGGTGCCATTGAGGCAAGTGTGGTGGCCAGGGCATCGCGATTGGCGAGCGGCCGGGCCGGTCGCGGTGGGGCTCCGGCGGGGCTTGGCGGGCCGAGCTTCATGATCCGATCGCCCTCCTTCAGCGAGGCTTTGGCCGCCGGGCTGTCGGGATAGACGAAGCGGATTGGCACACCGGGGCCGGGATCGTCACGAAGAGGCAGGATTCCGAGAAAGCCGTTGATGAAGGCGGTGGACGCGCCCAGGAGTTTCACATCCTTGAACTCCAGTTCCTTGTCGCCACGCATCACTTTGAATGTGACCGAATCGCCTTCGTATTTTGGTTCCATGATGTGGCGGAAGGTCGAGTAGTTCGGCACGGGCTTCCCATCGATGGACGCGATCACATCGCCCACCTCGATACCAGCTTTCTCGGCTGCAGACTTTGGCTGTAGCGCACCCACTTCGAGCTTGTAAAGGTATTCCGCAGCGGGGTTCTTGGGCACAATGCCGTGCAGGCCGGCACGCAACTCATTGCCGGCTTTCATGGCGGGGAACTTCGCGAGCACATCCTCGAACGGCACGGCGAAGCTGATCCCGGAATCGTACCAGTCGTAGCCAATGGTTTCCTTGCTGCCACGCTGGCCCATGGGAACGAGGATGCCGAACACCCGGCCATCGATGCCGATGAGTGGTCCACCATAGTTGGTGGGAGAAACCTTGGCATCCGTCTGAATCACCTTGCCCCAGATGCGATCCTTGGCGCTGATGATGCCGAGGCTCACCGAGGGCAGGTGTTCCACATCTGGATCGAGTGTCCGGCCGATCGCCAGGGCCCACTGACCGGCTGTGGTGTCCTTTTTCGCGATCGGTGTCGGCACTGTCAGGCCCGTGGCATCCACCTTGATCAGCGTCAGCATGCGCGTTTGATCGGTGGCAACCTCCGACGCTTCCAGGCGATCTTTGCGGCCGGGGATAGTGACGAATATCTTGCTGGGCTTGCTGGCGAAGTTGAAGGAACTCGTGATGATGTATCCGTCAGGCGAAACAACGACCCCTGTGGTGCCACCCGTGCCAGTGCGAATCTCGGGCGACTTTCCGCCACCCACGATTTCGAGCCCGCCAACGGTGTCGATACGCACCACCGATGGAGCGACTTTCACCGTGGCCGCCTTCATCGCCTTTTCGTTCGCGGCGTTGATGTCCTGACCGCGGGCGAACCCGGCACACAGAAACAGGCCCAGGGCGAAGGTGGCGAGCGTGCGATGCATTGACGGTATCCCATGAAGCCCGCCGTTCAAGGCGGGGTGAAATATTGGATCCTGCCGATCTCGGCGGGCCATGGATAGCAAGTTAAGGCTTCGATGGAGCGGGTGGTTCCTTCACGGTCAGTTGCACGGACATCAACTGTGTGAGCCCCTTGCGGCGAACCTCGAGTCGGATCGTGGTGCCCGGCTTGGTGCGGCGTTCGAGATAATCGATGAACAGGGTGATGCTGGTGACTGGTTCACCATCGACGAAGCTGATCAGGTCGTCCGGCTTCAAGCCCGCGTCCGCGGCCGGGGAACCCGGTGCGACCGCCTCCACAAACGCTGGCGTACGAGTCAGCACATTGGGAACGAACGTGATGCCCGTATACACCTTGGCCCGCAGTGGCGACGGATCACGCTTCACGGCCCTGTAATCCGCCTTCATCCCTTTAACCACGAACTCGGGAAGCTTCAGCGTCACAGTCTTCGACTCTTCCTTGCCATTCACCGTTTCCTTCACGATTACATCGGCAACAGCATGCGTTGGAATGGCATAGTTGAGCCAGGTATCGGTTTGCTTATTGCGAATCTCGCGACCGATGATGCCGAGCAGGTTGCCCTGCCGATCGGTGAGGGCACCCCCTGCCGCACCCGGATTATTGGTGACGGCATCGATGACATACACTTTGCCGTTGTACGGGAAGTCGAAGCCGCCCTTGCGGCCATCCAGGGTGGTATAGGCGGAGACAACGCCACGCTGCACGCTGACAGGTTCTTCGCGAAGGGCAATCTCGAACTGGTTGCTGAAGCCGAGAATCCAGTCGCCCGGACCGGCGGGTGGTTTCGCGGCGGAAGCAGCGATGTCGAAGTATTCAAGATCAAGCCCGGTGGGATCGAGTGGCTGCTTGCCCTCGGGCACGATTTTGATAATCGCAGCGTCCAGTTCCGGTTCCACTGCGAGCACGACTGCCTTGAAGCGTCGACCATCGTACAGATGCACGGCGAGTTCCGGGGTGTCGAGCAGCGGGCTGGCGACCGTGAGGATGTGCCCTTCGGGTGAGATGATGATCCCGGAGCCGAAGTTATTGAGGCGCACGAAGCCGCCCGCCCCGAAAATCTTCACCATCTTCGAATTCACATCCCGGCAGACCTGCTCATAGCTATCCGCCGCGGTCGCCGTGGCAGGGACGATGAATGCCAGGATCGTGAGTATTGCAATGCGCATGGGAATCATGGTGGATTAGAACATCGCCCTTGAAGGCGTGGAGTGTTATTTCGCCAGGTTGTATTTGGTTACATTCAGCACGCCATAGAGCGCATCGCCGTTACGAACCTCAAAACGGTGCGGCATCATCCGGCCATCGACCATCTTGTAGTCCCCGAGATAGACTTCGCACGGGTCGGTATCCTTGGCGAGTGTGATTTCAAACGCCAGCAGCAGATGATCTTTCTTGCTGAAATACCACTTTCCTTCGACCGCACCATGCTGGGTGTGAATCACATCTGTCTCAACCAGCAGAGATGCAAGTGACTTTGGCACGGAACCATCCGTGGGCCGGGGATAGAGCGGCTCGGATCCGGCGTGCACGAACTCCTTCTCGAAGCCTTTGGGCCCCTGCGTCAGGAAGTGATGCCAGTGATAAAGTGCCATCATCAGCCCGCCACTGCCCAGAGGCATGGATCGCTTGGCGGGATCAGAATCCTTCAGCGGTTGAAGCGACTGTTCGGTGTTCGTTTTGAGCACCACGAGCGGCGAGCCATCCGCCCCCTTGTTGTCGCTGATCTCGAAGTGCATCGCCCCGTTCCGCTCGCCGATGGCGAACGTACCGTCGGCCGTCCACTGACCTGGAACGGCGGCGTAGTCGCCGTGCTTCTTGAGCCCATCCAGGACGCGGTTCTGTTCGATCTCGTTGAAGTGCCAGTTGGCATAGCCCTTCTTCGGCTTGTAGAGTTCCGCTGCCTGTGAACCAGGTGTGCTGCCGGGCAACAGGGGTCGGCGATCCTTTGGCTCCGGTTCATCGACACTGCTCCGCAACGGCGGTGGTTGCAGGCTTTCTAACCGCACGAGTATTTCCTTCTCCGGTTCACCCTCACGCTTGAAGGAGAGTGGGACCCGCCAGCCTTTCGGGTAGATGCCGAGGATGTTCTTGTACTGATTGGTCGTGCTCATGAAGCGGTTGGTGGTGCCGAACCGCATCAGGTGATCGCCCTCCTGAAGCTGGCGACGATCCGCATCGGAATTGGTGCGAACTTCCTTCACCACAAGCTTGTTCAGTTGTTTATCTTCATCCTCGGCACCGACGATGGCACCCAGCGTGGCGTGGTCGGTGTCGAGGCCCGCATACAGGTGCCCCAGGAAGTTCTTTATCTGGTTAATCGAGATGGCATAACCAACGCCAACGTTCACACGGCCGCGCTTCTCCAGTGAGATGCGGCCATTGATGCCGACCAGTTCGCCCTTCATGTTAAAAAGCGGTCCACCGGAGTTGCCAGGGTTAATCGAGGTGTCCACCTGGATGCAATCGGTGTATTCGAGGAATCCGCCGGGTGCTGGTGGCTGGTAGCGGTTCGTGCCGCTCACGAGGCCGTACGTGACAGTGGGTGTGAAGTCCTGGGCGACACCGAAAGGGTTGCCCATCGCCAGTGACCAGTCGCCCGGCTTCACGGTGTCGCTATCACCGAGCTTGACGAAGGGGAACGGTTTACCCTTTTCTTTTGGCAGTAGCTTGATGAGGGCCACATCACCCACGCGATCGAGTCCCACGAGGACGGCGTCATACAGTTGGTTATCGGAGAGTCCGCAGGAGAGCACCGGGCCGGTGCCAGAGACCACGTGGACGTTGGTTAGGGCATAGCCTTCTGGATCAATGATGACGCCAGACCCGGCCGCACCACCGCCATACTTGCAGACGGCGCAAACGGCGGGCAGCACTTTCTGCACAACGTCAATGCGAGACTGTTCGGCAGCAAGCACTGCGGGGTCCACACCCGGCGGTTGGGGCATCGCGAGTGAAGCAGAAACTGTCACTATGATAAGTGAGGCGAACTTCATCGCAAAAAAATGGCGGGGACGGCGTGCAATCATGGTGTCTCTTCTCGGTGTCTCTTACTTGTTAGAAGGTATTTCACGCCACAATGATCACCGAAAAAACAAAGATAACCAGACGATAACCAGTGCTGATTTCTTTGCGCTCGCTGTGGCCAACTCTGTGTGCACAATCATCACTTCTGGACGCGGGCCTCGGCGAGAATTATTTGTGTGTACTGGAAACGGGCCAGCGGCTCGATGGTGAATCGCAGTTGCTTGGCACCATTGACGTCAAGAGTCAATGGTTTTGGCTTGTCATTGGGTCGAATAACCTCGGAAAACAATGGTCGTCCATCGACTTCGACCGTGAGCTTGATGCCGGCTTCCTTGGGAGCCACTTTCGCAGTGGCAGGGATCGGAATGCCGACTGAGGCTTTGAAATCTTTGTAGTCGCCGTTGAGCGTGTAGGTGAGGATCAATTCGTCGTATTGAGCATTTGCCCAAACGCCTCGGGTTATGGGCACGTTGTCAAGCTTGAGCCCCTCGCGACAGAGGGCGCGATCACCCAGCACGAGTGTGCGGATGTCGTCCTCCGGGAACTTCGGTGCGGTGATTTGCGGTTCGAGGTCCGAAAGATAGGTGATATTTCCTTCGCCATAATCTAATTTCGAGATACCCGCAAGTGCGGGATATTCGACCGTCACGCCGGACACCGTCGTCAACCGCATGCCAGGCCCCATGATCTCGATTGCCTGGACAACCCAGATGTTGCCGAAGACATCATGCACTTTACAAAGTGTCGGCGGCACCGAAGCCGGAACAAGTTGATTGAACACCAGGCCGCCCGTGGCTCGAGAGAGCCGAAGTTCGGTCTTCGTGCCATCCTCACGTTCGAAGTTGAGCATGTCGCCGGTGTCGTTGCCCGAGAGGGCTGTGCCGCGAATGAAATCGAGTCCACCATTCTGGCGAATCACATAGAGGTCGCGCTTGCCACGCGCGGCGAGCATGCCGCGCCACTCCTCGCGATTCTTGGGATCCTCGGCACCGCGGAGAACCGTGAAGACTGTCGTCATGGGAAGAGTGAATACGGGCGGTGCAAGCTTGTCTGGCCCTGTGAGGGATTCCAGTTCAAAGGCTTTTCCCTTCACCGCAAATTTGCTGGAGCGAACCACGGAGCCGTCCACGAGTTCGATTTCCACAAACTTCACACCGACGCCGGGAGCAACGATCTTGTTGCCCAAATCCACAACCTGCACTTCTTTTGCGGGCACCTGCACCTTGGCATCGGCCGTTTGAAACGTCACACCGGATGGATCGACGGCAACGAGTTTTCCTGAGTACTTTTTGCCGAGCGTGGTGGTGAGATCATCCGCCCGAGCAGTTGTGAGACAGGCGACTCCTCCGACCAAAAGGCTCAAGCAGAGACGATTTGCGTAATACATGGTGCAAACTCGATGATGTCGAAATCCAACCATCCGACCCTGACCAACCATATCAGAAAGAGTTAATGAGCCGCAGGCAACTGTCGTGAATCCTCTCATAACACTGACGGGCGGTTGGCCGGGTCGAATCGGCCAACCGCCCGGTGTGCAAATCGATCACCTGGCTGCCGCTTACTTACCCTGGAAGCCGTGCATGCGGTTGAGTGACTTGAAGTATTCGTCGATCAACGGCTTGTACTTGGCCGGGTAGTCGCGAGTGATCTGGTCCACGATCTTGGCGCGTTCGCTCGGTGGCAGGGCACCCCAATTATCCGCGGCGTTGCGGAGTTCTTTGTTGATGTCCTTGTTCTGCCCCGCCCCGCCCATGATCTTGCTGTCCTGGGCGTTTTGGTTGGGGTTGGTCGTGTTTCCAGGTCCGTTGCCGGGCTGTGAGCCACCGGGCTTGCCGCCACCCGGGCAGGCACCACCATTGGCCTGTCCACCACCACCGCCACCACCCTGGTTTTCCTTCTCTTTGATCAATTCATCCAGGCGGAAGACGATCTTCTTCTGAATTGTCTGGGTCTCGTCGTCGGGTTTCGCGAGATCGAGGCGGCGGCCGCTGTTGTCCATCAGGCGTTCGATGTTCAACAGGTCCTTGGGGTCCGGCGACCAGCCTTCCATGTCAAAGAACATGAGAATGGCGACCGTGCGGTAACGATCCGGCACGTCAGTTTCCAGCATGTCCTTGCGAAGCCGGGTGATCGACACACCGGCCGCGTCCTTCTTCATGGTGGCGTGCTCGGAGACAGCCTTGAAGAAGAAGTAGGTTGCCGGGTCAACTACCTGTTCGGGTGGCACGGAGGCGAGCGCCTCGGCGGCTTCTTCATACGCACGCTTGTTGGCAGCCGCCTTGCCATAAGCGAGCGCGAGGTTGGCCCGAAAGAACGGGTCCTGCTTGGTGTCCTTGATCAGTGCGGGCACGCTGATCGGAGCCGCCGTGTCGGGGTTTTTGATATTTGTGAGGATCGCATCGGCTTCGGTGTTGCCGAGGGCCAGGGTATCCGCGACGCGGTCCATGAGTGGTCGGTCTTCGTTGGCCCAGATCTTATCGAAGGCAGCCTGATCGAACTTGCCGACGGACTTGAGCCAGGCGGCCGCCTTGGCCTTGGCCTCGGCTGACGCTGTGGGTTTCAGCGTGCTGAAGCCGTAGTCCGGGGCGTTGTCGGCCGCGATGGTCGCGTTCGGTGTGATCAGGCCCGCGGAGAAGACCGCGGCCGCGATGAACTTGCGGATCGTCACTGGAACCTCCTCGACAATCGGGATCGGTCAAAAAACCGGAGAATTCAAATCTGTGTCTTGGCGGATCGGGCGGCAGGAGAGAGAAAAGCCACCCGATCCGAGCATACATTCGGACCACGGTCAACACAACTGCGGACCGGGAATTACTGCCGAAACAAATCACGCGCAATCAGAACTCTGCTTGCCCGCAAGTGACCCGAAGGCCAGGCGTCAGACGTCTTATTTGATCGCCTTTGTGGCGATCTTGTGGAGCATCTCCTGAAGGGCCTTTTGCCGTTCGCCGAGTTTCTTGAGGTCATTCTGGAGGTCCAGATCAGTAGCCTGCGGGCCATTGGCCTTTTTACCGAAGACCATGGTGCGATTATTGACAATCACCTGCAATTCGCGAAGCAACTTGAGCTGAGCGACGAGTTCAATGAGTTCCTTGTCTTGCTCGCCGGGTGGTGGACCACCTTCGCTGGGCGGCGGGGGCGGGCTTTCCAGGTCCTTTTTGGCCTTCTTGACGGCGGCGAGCATGCGCTCGAGTTGTTCGATGGTCTGGTCCTCGATTAACTGCGTGTCCTCGCCGACGTTCCCCTTGTTGAGTCGGTCGCGGATCGACTCCATATCCTTCTTCACTTCATCGAGCACACCCGCGAAGACAACGGCAGATCCCTCGTCGGCAAGGAGTTCAAGTGCTTTCTGGGCATCGACCACGATGTCGTTTTCATTGTTCGCCTGAACCTGGGACTTCTGCTTGTCTGCGGTGTCGGCCATGCCACCCTTCTTGAGAATACCCGCGTCGATGGTGCCAGTGGCGACCCGCACGGCTCGCTGCTTCTTCAGCATCGCCTCGATGCGTTGTTCGAGGTCCTCGAGCTTCTTGGCCAGTTCCTTATCGCGAAGTTGCTTCAGTCGCTTTTCGAGTTCCTCCAGCGCCTTGGCCAGTTCCTCGGCGGCCTTGTTTTCCTTCGGCTTGGCGCTGTCCTTGTCGTTCTTGTTCAGGTCGTTCTCGGCACCCTTCTGATTCGGCACAGCCTTCTGAACGTTTTCCTGAGCCTTGGCTTTGGCCTTGGCCTGGTCGTCCTGCGGTTTGCTCGGGCTGGGGCTGCTGGGGCTGCTGGGACTGCTCTTGGAACTCCCCTGACTGTCGCTGGGGCTCATCGGGCTCATCGGGCTATCCATCGGCTTGGCATCGCCGCCGGACTTGCTATCCGAAGGCTTCTGATCGCCCTTGGGGTCGCCTTGCGGCTTGCTGTCGCCCTGCATCGGTGGCTTGGGTTCGCCCATCATCGGATCGCCAGATTTGGGTTCGCCGGCGGACTTGGGGTCACCGGCCATGGGGTCGCCCATCTTCGGCGTTTCCTTGGTCATGCCAGCATCGGGCTTTCCGTCCATCGGTTTGGCTTCACCGTCTTTCGGATCGCCGCCCATTGGGTCCTTGGCGTCTGGCTTGTCCTTCTGACTATCGGGCTTGGCCTCGGCCGAGTTCTCGCCAGGCTTTTCGCCAGCTTTGGGTTCATCACCCTTGTCTTGAGGGTCGCCACTGGGTTTGCCATCGCTCTTCTTGCCTGCCATTTTGTCGGCAAGTTGCTGTGTCTTCTTGGCGAGTTCGGCTTGTGTCTTGGCGAGCTTGGCTGCGTCACTCATGGGTCGGTTGGTCAGCGCTTCGAGGTTCTCCTGCTCCGCCTTGAGTTGCTTGACCTCTTCAATGAGCTTCTTGGTCTCGTCGATATCCTTCTTGATTTTGGTCAGGGCATCGTCGGACTTGAGGATCTCGAGAACTTCGAGCAGCGCAACGTTAAGCCGGCGATCGTTCTGGATGAGATTGGAGAGTTCCGAACCGGTGGGGTTGCCGCCGAGGCCGCCAATCACGTCCTTGAAAAGGGTGTCGACACCCTTTTCCTCGGCCTTGTTCAGGGCTTCTTCGATGATGGCCGCACGTGCTTTGTCGGCCGCGTCGGGGCTGTTCTTCCATTTCTGCGCCAGTCGCCGAAGCTCAATTGTGAGTTGGCGATAGGTCTCAAGGTCTTTTTCCTCGCCCTTTTTGATGTCCGGGATCGGATTGGCGGGCTCGGTTGGAGGCTGAGCCGTGAGGTGCGTGGTCAGGGCGAACAGCCCTACCATGACCGCTAAAACAAGCGGTCCGAAGTTCGGTGAGCGATCAGTCCAGCGGCGGGGCATGGGGCACCTCCAGGCGGCTCCGGGCATCAATCCGGATGTGACAGTCCAGCATTCTGACGAACCGAAGACGCCACACCAACAGGAACCACGGCGAAAAGCCGTGTGATTCTCAACGATTTTAGCGGGAATCAGCTCACGGGTTCTTCACACAATCATGGCCATTGCTACGCAATAACCGCAAGCCAAAACATGACTTACGGCGCGATTTTTCTCACCGGACTTTAACAATCATCTGGGCGGGTTTGCCGGCTTCCGGGGTGAGTGTAATCGTATATTCTCCCGCCAGCTGGGCAGCTTTCACCTCAATCTCGAAGTCCGTCTGGTGCTCCTCGAAGTTTAACTTGACCGTTTCGGGAACGATGATTGCGGCCTTGTCGCTGCTCTCGAGTTTCACCACGACATCGTCCTTGGGGTACTGATTCCAGGCGATGTTTAGCTTGAACTTCTTGGTCTCGCCCTTGCCGAGGAACTGCGACGCGGGTGGGCGAAGTGTGACTTCTTTCTTGTTCAGATCGCCTTGAACCTTCTCCAGCCATTCTTCGAGTTCCTTGGTCTGGCGGAGTCGGCCCCGGACCATCTGCTCAAAATCTTCGATCGTTTTCTTATAGTCGGACGATTTGCCGAGTTCAGTCTGAATCGAGGTTAACTCTTGCTCCAGGTTCGCCAGCGCGAGCTCGGCCCTGGCGATAAGCGCGGGATCAGCCCACCGGCCTTCCGAGGGCATTCCCATACCGGGCGCTATGAGTTGCGAGAAGACTTCGGCCATCACGGCATCAGACTCGGGGAACGTCCCCATGGGCTTGAGTGAACCGTCGTTTATGGCGGCGGCTTCGGCGTCGTTTACAGCCAGCGGATCGCCTCCCAGCACCCGATCGAGCCGATTGGCCAGGCGGCCGTAGCGCGAGATGCTCGCTTCCGAGACGCGGTTAATGCGGCACTCGCGCTGGAGCCGACGGCAATCCGCGAGTACGCCTTGCACGATATTGCGGGTGTTATAGAGGTCCTTTACGATCTCATCGGCCTTGAGCCGGGAGGTACTCACCTCGGCGAGAGGCACCACGCCATTCTGCGACTTCACAAAGTCGAACTTCGTCCGCGACTCACTGATCGATTTGACGGCACTGGCCATCTGTTTGGCGAGTGCGTCATCGTCCGCATTCATCGCCATCCTTAGTTCGGCTTCCGAGACAAGGAGGAGGTTAATGGGCTCGCGATTTCGACCCGTGCGTGGTCCCGTGGCGAAGTTCGCATCCGTGGCGACGATACCCAGATCGACGCGATAGTGAAGTTGCCCCTTGCGTTTGTCCTCGGCTGCCAGATTGAGTTGTGAGACGTCGAAGACGTCCAGATCCGGGTTGCGGAACTCGAGCAGCGTCGCTTGCTTGGCGCGAATCTCATCGCGAAGCGGTTCGCCCAGGATTTTGCGCAGTTCGGCTCGCGGTCGTCCAATGCTGACACCGCCGAATTGCGGCACGGCTGCGGAGAAATCCTCACGGCGTTCGGGCGGTGCCTCGATCACTTTGGCACGGTCGGTTTCTTCCTGGTAGCTTTGCTGCCAGTATTTGCCCTCGAAGGCGACCTTGCTTAACCCGTGATCGTCGCGCACGATGCCATCAGGGTTGAACTCGAGCACCGCCTCGGGCGTGACCAGATAGCAAGGGACGGGGAGCGACACGTCGAGCAACTTGTTATTGACGAAGACCTGCAGCTTGCTCACCTTTCGCACGCCATCGATGGGGACGTTTACATCCGGTCCTTCATCATCGAGTGTCTGAATCATCACCTGCCGGCGTGAGGTGACGCCGTACTTCTGTTCGAGGACGATGTCGAATTCAAGCGTGGGCGTGCTGGTGACCTGCTCGGCGCTGAGCCAGCCTGCCTCGTCGAGATAAACGTGGACGAAGTCGCGGTTCGGTGTGAGTCGGTAGTCACCAGAGAGATCAACGGTGACCGTGTGCCCATCGGCTCCGACGGGAATCGGAATCAGGGTCTTCGAACCGGGGACGGCTCCTGGAAGTGTGCCAACACGGGGTTCGATGTACGCGGCGCGAAGTTCCGTATCGGCAATGCCAGTCAGGGTGACGGCTGTGCCAACGGGAACGCTGAAGACAGTACGATCCCCTGTGAGGGAAAGCGGCATATCGCGCATGCGTTGCAATGGTGCTTCACCACGCGTTTGTAGCGGTTCGCTCTTGCCACTGGGATCTGCACGAAACGCCTCGTAGCCATCCTCCACCGGCGGGGCGTGATACAGGTACGCGGGCTGGAAGTCCGTGCGGATCAACTTCTCGAACATGGGCGGGTTAATGAGGTGTATCTCGCGTTCCTCGGTGCGGAAGTTCTCCGCCTTCACCTGGAAGCGAATGTCTTCCTTCAGGTCCGTGATCTGGCCGGCGTATTCATTGTTCTGCTCGGCGTTAAGTGAGGCTTCCCCCGTCTTGGTCTTGCCCACGTATTCGAGCACCACTTTTCCCGGTGCATCGAGCCGGCGGATCGTGCGACCCATCGAAGGTTGATCGCACACCTCGTCGAGTTGCGTGAACGCGGCACGCACGGGTTCGAGGTGCTTATCCACGCGAGGCAGGATGCCTTCCAGAACGCCGATGGTGATGCCATCGCCCAAGCCATCGTTCTCCACAAGCGCGTTCGATGGCGGGTTCTTGGCCGTGCCGATCTTGAGCGCGGTGTTGAGGTCGCGCCAGCGGAGCGGCCGCCACTCGAGTGAATCGGCTGGTTTGAGGAGCCACTTTTGCGCGGCGGGTGCCTTGTCATCGCCTTTTTTGATCAACACCTGGGCCGTGATTGCAATCTCCACATGGTTGCGTTCGAGCCGGAGTGCCTCGGCTTCCATGTCCTTGGCTTCCTTCAGGCGTTCCTCGGCATCCTTGGCGTCCTTGCGTTCGGTGGCGATCGCCATCTTGATCGCTGCCGTGGCTTTCAGATCCTCGGCCTGTTTCTTCACTTCCGCGGTTCGGGTGCGCAACTCCGCTTGAAGCGATTCCGCCTTCGCATCGAGGCTGCCGATCTGTCGGCGTGCATCAGCGGTCTTGCTGGCTACAGCTTCCATGCGATTAAAGACATCATCGACACGCCATTCGCTGGCACCGGTGGTGTCGATGCCATCCACGGTCTTGAAGACCACGAATGGGTCAGTGGGGTAAGTCTCGCCGGCGTAATCGGCATTCAGATCGTTCCATTGCAGCGGCCGCCAGCCCAGGCGTTCGTTGGAATCGGCAATGAGGTAGCGATACGATCGGACTCGCACCGAGGGAGCCCCGCCGTCCTTGCCGATGCGGAGTGGCTCCGATTCCGGGAAGCCGAGCAGCACCAGGTGTGCTTGCCGGGGCCAGGGGGTGTTCTGGAGCAAAAGGTCGCGCTCCAGCAGTGTGCCGCTGACGTGGGCGAACCGCCAGGCGTAGCGATACGGGCTCGTCGATTTCGTGCTTATTGCGAACGCGGCATAGCCGACTATGAGAATGCCCATCAGGAGCGCACAGGCGCAGAAGCCGAGCCGCCAGAGTCGCTTCCAGTTGAAGACTTCGCGAACGGGCACCTCGGCCACGCGCGACTTCGCCTCGGCAATGGTCTGCTTCACCATTTCGATCGAATACCCATTCTGGGCGGCGAGCGAGACGTCTGCGAGTTCGACCGCGGTGATGAGGCGGTCGCCCAGCTGCCTGGGGAATCGGCGTTCAAGCACCAGGGCCAGTGAGGGGTACGATAATTCCTTGGTGAGACGGCGAACGATTCGCTTGGTAATTAGCGCGGCGAAGAAGCCCAGTGCGACGACCAGAGCAATGACCCGTAAAGCCCGCGGTGCGTCGAGAACCCAGTCCCACACCGTGGTGCGAAAGAGGCCGAAATCGAGGAGCAACGCCAGCGTGAACCACCCGGCCAGGAACAGCACGGCCAGCAGCAGTCCTTCGATCACGACATAGCGCCGAATAATGCCACGCAACTGATCGAGCGGGTGCGAGACACGCGGATCGATCGCGGTGGGTTTCGTCTGTGGTGCGGTTGCGGTGGCCATATCGTCAGAACTCGCAGTTGTTGTCACTTGCAGTATCGAGTTAGCCGCACCTGTCCGGGTGCGGTTCGCACGGAGAATCCTCAGGCCAGGCGGAGCAGTTTGCGGCCCATCCATTCCATCGAGAGCAAGCCGACGATGAGCAGCAGCAGGTACGACAATGTTTGCGGATCCGTGAACCACCATGAGGTCCACCGCTGTGGCACGGCGAAGCCGCGATCCCAGATGTCGTCCGTCTTGCCGAGCACCTTGTCGGTCTTCTCCTGAACAGTCATGCAGTCCGGGATGTAGCCGAGCAATTCCGGCTTGTTCAGTTCGAAGGCGAGCTTCGTGGAGCCATCGAGTTTGGGCAGTTGCTCGGTGAGCTTGCGCTTCGCGTCATCGTCGGTAATGCGAGCTTCAAAGTCCTTATCGAGATCGCTGGCCAGTGCCAGGAGTGAGGTGAAGTCTGGACGCTGGTTGTCACGCTCGGGATCGGAAGGTTTCACCTTGAACTCACCATCGAGTGTGTCTCCGGCGCTTTCCGGTACATCGATGACCACACGATAGCGGTACTCATCACCCTGGAATACACGTGGATCAGCGTGAATCTGGCCGGTGTAGTAGCCATCGAATTCGCCCGCCGTCTTGCGTGCCGTCATCTCGTGGTATTCGCCGATGTTTTTCATGGTGCCAGTTGGTGACACCTCGATGATGCGGAACCGCGGGGCCGCGTTCGTCACGGGGTAAGGTCGCGATTTCGGATCAAGCAACTGAGCCTGAATGCGAATCGGGGCACCGGTGACGTATTCCTTGTCCAGCAAGACGCGGCCACGGGCGGCCTTCACGTTGCGGGTGCCACCCATGTACTTGATGAGCTTCATCCAGAAGCGTTCGTAGTAGCTCCTCTCGAAGCCTTGCATGCGGTAGATTTCGCCCGACGCCAGGTAAGCGGAACGGCCACGTGCGGCGACGGGGTCGAGCACCACCAGCCAGGGTTCGATAAGCTTCTGTTGCTTCTCATCAATGGAGGCAAACTCGGCAAGCAGTGTGGCCTTGGGCTTCAAGCCATTCGGCTTCAGTTCGTATTGCTCGGCGAGCCGGGGATTCGGCGAGCGTTTCGTCTTGATGGGGTAGACGGAGTAAAAGCCGCGGTGAGGGTAGAACTCTTTAAGAGGATCATCGTTGGGTGTGTAAGTGTCTTCGTCGTTGAAGTACTGTTCCCAGCCGGCGATGGGGTCATCCTTCTTGGCGTCATCCAGTCGTAAAAGATCAGAGCCGACGGGTGGTGTCAGGTAGAGCCGGCGATAGTTCTTGGGTGTGGCTCGGCCCTTCATCACGGCAATGTCGTCCGGGATCACGGGCAGAATATCGAGAATCGCAGCAAGGTAAGCGTTCTTGCCACCGGTCTCGGCTTCGATGCGGGCCAGCTGATCCGTTTTGAGTGGTCCGGCCACGAAGATCAAACCGCCGCCTTGCTTCTCGACCCATTGCCGGAGGTTCTCGGCACCTTCGGGCGTAAGTTTCTCCCAGTCGGCATCAATGGCGATGATGACATCGTATTCGTTGAGGTTGTAATACTTGTAGTCGCTGTCGCCTGCTTCCCAGTCGGGGGCGACGAGTTTGGGATCACCAACCTCGAGACGATTCGGAAAGCGAACGAGCAGCCGGTCCTGGTCGACATCCTGCACGATGCCCTTGAGCGCGTCTTTCTGCTTCCGCTTCGTGTCCTTCGGGTTCACATCCGGTGTGATCGATTCCAGCGGCCCCTGGAGCAGAATCGAGAGTTCTGCACGGTCCTCCTGCACCTCGCGCACCAATAGCGTCCGCAGTGCCTGGTATTCTCGGCTCGGCGTGCTGGCGACGAGGAGCACCTTCAGCTTCTTCTGAAGGATCAGAATCTTGGGCCGCTCGAATACGTGCTCGGCATCTGCGGTCGCTTCCAGTTCATTGCGGGCGATGCGGGCGCGGGCCGTCCACGGGCCTTGCTTCAGTTGCCGGCGCTCCGTGGCGGCATCCTTCGATGGCTCGGTGAGTGCTTCCGGGAACTTGGCCGGGTCGATGACGAACTCGGCCTGCAAGTGTGGCGGATCACCCGGGGAGAACGGCACCGTCATCGTTAACGTCGTATCGGGTTCATCCGTCTTCGAGTCCTTGCCCGGCATGAACAGATCGAGGAAGACCTCGGTCGGCTGGTTCGCGAGGTTAACACCATCCGCATCGACGATGAGCTTGAACGGTTCATCGGGTGGTGCGATATCGGGCGACTGGATGCCATTGATCGTAATGGTGGCGGTCTCGCGGTCCTCGCCGACACCGATGGTGAAGAGTGGAATCTTCTCCTTGGCAGCACGAGCGCGAATTTCACGATAGCCACCGGAGCCCAGATTGCTGCGGCCATCCGAGAAGATGATGATCCCTTGCACCATGTTGCCGCTCTCGCGGTTCACGAGTGCCGAGACGGAATCGGGAACGTTGGTCCCTTGCACGATGGTGCGGGCCAGGCTGACGCGGGCCGCCAGAGCTTCCCAGTTGGCCTGGAACTTCGCGGTGTCCGCTTCCGAGAGCCCGCTGGGCGTGGCATCCGCCCGGGCGATCTTGAAGTACCCCTCGGCCCAGTCTGGTGTGCCCGGCTTGGCACCCTCCCACGGGCGAGAGTTTTTCACCGCTTCCTGTGCCTCAGCAGTGAGCCCCTTGAGCAACAGTGGCTTGAAATCGTAGGCCGTGAACGCTTCCCATTCGGCCTTGGCCCAGGGCTGGTCGCCCGTGCCGAAAGTCTGGGCCTCTTCATCGAGCTTGTTGCCGAAGCGATAGACGACGACCGGGTTCTTCTCCATGAGTCGCTTCAAGAACGACACCTTGTCGTCGGTGAGGAATTCGATGACGGTCTCGATTCGCGTCATTGGCTTCCGCTTGAGGTTGGCCGCGATTTCATCGCTCTTCTGCGTCACGCTCGGTGTGATGTCGAGCAGCACCACCACGTGCGAGCGCTTCTCGGTCTTCTCGAACGTCTGCACGGCCGGGAGCAGGAAGGCGAAGCAGAGCACGGCATAAACCGTGATGCGAAGCGAGGCCAGAGCCGCGGCCCAGAACCAGCGAATGGTGCGCGTATCTCGAACATACATGGCGATGGCATAAGCGGTGGCAAACACGAACACGCCGATCGTGAGGGCGAGCCACAGCATCCGGTCCGTCTGGGTGGCGACCGTGATGCCGGACGCGCTCGAAACGGTTTCGCCGAAGGTATCGTTCACGAAGAGCGCTGTGAGCAAGGTGAGTGCGAACAGCACCCACATCGCGGCAGCACCGAAACCGAGCCAGTCACCGGCCGGGTCGCGGCGTGATGCTCGGCCCGCCTTCACGAGTGCCCGGTGCGATCGCCTCCAGCCAATTGAGACGATGGTGGTGGCGATGGCGGCGAGCAAGAAGACAATCAGTGGCACGACCAGCCAGGTCGGCGGCACACCGAACAGCGCACCAACCGTGGGCAGGAACGGCTGCTGGAACCGCAGGAAGATCAGTTCGCTGACCTGTTGGGGCACTTCGCCAGTCGGGTTCATCGCGGCTCGTGGGTCTCGGGATGTTCGTTCAACAACTCCCCCAGCCTGGGCCGGGGGTCTTGAAATCAAGTGCTACACCGCCTGGGCAGGCTCGGGTGCGGCTTCAGTGGTCATCGGGGGGGCACCCTTCGCGAAGGCCGCGGCGGCGGTCGGTGAGTGCAACTCCAGATCCTCCGATCGCGCGTGATGGCTCAGCCGCACGGCCATCGCTTGCTCGGCGGCCAGCACCAACACGATGACCAAGAAGAGCCAACGTCGCGTGGAGAGGTCGTCTTTTTCTTGCTTCAGCGATTCCACCCAGGACGAGTCATCGGGCGAGTGAATCTTCTCCTTCTCGCTGCCGATGCCGGGTGCCAGTTGCACGACATCGTCCCAGCTGGCTCGCTGCAATTGCCCTTCGTGGTCGGCATCCATGTTCACTGCAAACCCGGCAACATCGTAAGCATCCATTGCACCGTTCGGGTCCTGTCCCTTTTCACCAGGAATCGGTGGGAAGGCGAACAGGTACACGCCCGGTTCGTTGCTGCGGGTAAAGTTCAGGTGGAATGCCGTCTCGCGGTTTTCAACCTGTTGGGTTTCGAGGTCCTTGAAGACCAGAGCGATGTCGCCGGCTTTATCTACCTTTGAAGCGTCAGCCGTGATGAGGAACCGCGATGCAGAAGGCGTTGTGCCCGGGCGATGGCGGCTGGGATCGAAACTGGCCGAGAGTGGTGCGCCCAGCACACGATTCTCGACGGGTTTGCCAGCCGAGAGGTACTTGTACATTTCGGTCATCACGGCCACCCAGGAGGCACCGCCGAAACCCGAGGGCCAGTCGTTCCACGCGTCGCCCGAAGTGGTCATGACCGCCGCGACGCGGCCAGCGCCATACTGCTTCACGAGGTAAAGCGGGTCGCCGAACTTCACCTGATCGCGGAGTTGCTGGGTGCGGGCACGGAGGTCGGGTTCGCACGTGGCCCAGAACTCGCGGATCGGTGCTTCGGCATCATCACCGTAGTTAATCTGGTCGCGGAGCAACTCGTCAAAGTACCGGCCCAGGCGGGCAATGTGCACTTCTTCCTGCTTGTTTGTGAGTGGGTCGAAGCCAGCCACGGCCAGTTCAATCTTGCGGAGCAACGCAGGCTGAATTTGGCCGGCAGCATCACGTTGTTCCTGTTGGAAGTACGGGCGATAACGCTGGAACTTCGCCTCGCCCAGGGTGCGCTCGATGTCGCGAATCAGCCGGTCCGTCTGGTCCTGGTACGAGGAAATGGGTCGTTCGTTGGCACCGCAATAGAGTTCGCGCACGGCCGGGTCTGTGGTCCACTTGCCAAGTCGCGGCACGGGCCAGTAGCGATCGATTTTGATGAACGGGAAGAACTTCTCGATCTCGTTGTCCTTGATGGCCTGGCCGCGTTCGTTGGTATACAGCCCGGCGATGGCCGGGTGTTGCTTGGCAGCGGGGTCGCGGACGAGCACCCACTTCGTGAGTTCGTCGCTGCGCTGCTTTAGGCGCTTCGCGAAGGCCTCGGGATCGAGGTCAGTCGGCTTGTCCGGCAGCGGCACGGGGAAGACGCCTTCGCCATCGCGATAGAGCGTGGTGTTGTACTTCTTCGAGTCAACGTTGGGGCCGAGGAAGACCGAGAGGCCGCCGCCATCCTTGACGAAGGCTTCAAGCTTGGCGGCACCTTCCGGTGAGACATCGCGAACGTTGAGCAGGTAAATGCAGGCGTACTGACGGAGGTCTTTCTTCTCCAGATCGAGCAAGTCGCCGTCTTCCCACTTGATACCGCCGAGTGGCCCGGTGAAGAGTTTGCGGAGGTAGAAGCCATCGCCTTCAGGCTGGCCGCGGAGGTCCTTGCGTCCTTCGATCACCAGCACCTTGCGTTGCTCCTCGACTTCGATCACCGAGTGGCGGAAGTTATCCGCGAGGAGGCCGCCGTCCTCGGGGAATGACAGGGCTGCGGTGACCACATTGAACCGATCCAGCGGCTTGTCCGGCGTGGCGACTTGCGAGAACTGCACCTGCACCACCTCGCGGCGTTCCTGGCCGGGCGGCAAGCTGGCGATCTCGCGGCTGGTGATAACGCTGCCCTTGCCGTTCAGGAAGAACTTGAGGCCGATATTGCTCAGTTCGCCGCTGCCGAAGTTCTTCACTCGAATCTCGAACTCGACGGGCTGGTAGCGTGCGGCCACGC
Source organism: Gemmataceae bacterium (assembly GCA_041750275.1). Classification (GTDB taxonomy): domain Bacteria; phylum Planctomycetota; class Planctomycetia; order Gemmatales; family Gemmataceae; genus JBGSZR01. Next base: position 95,220 of record JBGSZR010000057.1, on the reverse strand, counting down.
GGGTGAGCGGCCGGAACTCGACGATTGCAGCATTATCGCTGGCACGCGGCGTGCGGTCCGTTTTGCGGCGATTCGGCGGTGCGGTGTCAATCAAGTGAACCTTCACCCCACTCGCTGTGAGCGCACCGATCTTTGCCTTGAGAGCCTCGCCGTCCTGAGCCCAGTCGATGGCACGCAGATCCGTGACCACGTGAATCACACGCAGCGTTTCGGCGTCGGCCTTGTCCGCGAAAACTTCCTCGGCTGTTTCAAGCCCCTTCACCAGGCTGCCGCGCATGGCAGATGGCTGCATGTCGCCGAAGCCGGACTTCAGTTTCTCCACCTGGGCCGTGTTGAGCTTCTCGTACGAGATCGCGTTCGGAACCTCGGGTCGCTTTTCACGCGTGGCTTCATCCGGGTTCGGCTTGTGCAGGTCCGAAAGGCGCAGCACTTCCATCGATTGTGGCGTGTTCGATTGAGCCGCGGCAGGGGCGATCTTGTCCCAGACGATCGACTTTCCGACATCGAAGGCGCTGCGGGCATCCGGGCCAGCGAAATCCGCCATGCTCGGCGAATCGTCCAGCAGCACCACGTGCAAGGTCGAGCGCACTTCCTGGTTATCGAGCGGGCTGAACCACTTGAAGCGTGACAAAAGCAACGCCACCAACAGCACGAGCAGGCAGCGCAGCAAGAGCAGGATGAGTTGCTCGATGATGAGCTTGCGTTTCATCCGCTTCTGGGCTTTGAGGATGAACTCCATCGCGGCCCACTGCACCCTTCGGAATCGCATCCGATTGATGAGGTGGATGATGATTGGCGAACTGACCAGGGCAGCCCCGGCAACCATGGTCAGCGGATTTGTGAAGAGTGCTTGCATCGGTGAATAATGCGGAATGCGGAATGCGGAATGCGGAATGCCCGATTGGCCCCGTCAATTCTTCATCACGACCCGCTGTTCCTCGGCTGTGTTCTTGTAATCCCAATTCCAAAATCCGCGTTCCGCACTACCGGCGCACCGGACTGCTTCGGCTTGCCATGCGCTGATAGAGGAAGCGCGACAGGATCGCATCGAGGTAATCGCTCGTGCGGATCAGCGTGTACTCGACACCAATGCGTGTGCATCCGCGGCGAACTTCGGTGAGGTATTCTTCGAGCGCATCCAGGTAGCCTTCGCGAAGCGCCTTGGGATCGCAGAGCAGATGGGGTTGCTCCTCCAGCCCTTCGAACTTCGTCATGCCGCCGAAGGGGAAGACGAGTTCGTCGTCGTCCATCAGGTGGAACATCATCACATCGTGCCGGCGATGCCGAAGCATCTCGAGCCCCTTGAAGAGCGGCTCGCGATCGCAAAGCAAGTCCGAGATGACGATCACCAGCCCGCGTGAGGGCATGCTTTCCGCCACGCGTTTCATGATCTTGAGAGGGTCGGTCTTTTCGCGCGGCTTGCTGACGTGCAAGGCCTTGGCGACCGCGTCCAGATGCAACTGCGAGGAGCGGGGCGGAATCACTTGTCGGACGTCCGAATCGAAGGTGATCAGCCCGGCCGAGTCCTGCTGCTTGATGGTCAGATAGGCCAGGCAAGCCGCGGCCGTGGAAGCGTATTCGTACTTGTTCAGAGTGCCGGCCTTGCGGTGCTTGTCGACACCGTAGTGCATCGATTCACTCGTATCGACCACCAGGTACGCACGCAGGTTCGTCTCGGCTTCGTACTGCTTGATGTAGTAGCGGTCCGTTTTGGACCATACCATCCAGTCGATATGGCGCAGGTCGTCGCCTTCGACGTATTCGCGGTGTTGCACGAACTCGACACTCTGACCGAAGGTCGGGCTCTTGTGCATGCCGGTGAGGAACCCTTCGACCACTTGCCGGGCCCGCAAATCGAGTTGCGAGATTTTGGCAATGGTCTTGGGATCCAGAAATCGCCGGGGATCTTCGTCGTTGCGTCGGAGGGCCATCAATCCGTTCCAGGTTCGAAGTTCCAAGCAATGCAGGCGGTACGGTACTGCGACACGCTTTCTCATTGATTCCGGACGACTTGCACACCCCCTTCCCGGGAAGCATGTCATCTGTCTGGAAGAATGAGTGTCAGAACGATTTCCGCGGCTGATCGGTGCGGTGTCCTCATTCCATTGGCGTGAAGCGATCGCGCCGAGCAACACCCCTCCGTCTGCCGTTGCCATGTTCTCAGGATGTCAACAGGTGTGTGCTGAACTGGAAATCCTGGGCCGCGTGTGTATGCTGCGGCCCGGGATCCTGAATCCTGAGATCACGAGGCGAAGATCTTCTTGAATCGTTCGTCCTTGGTGAGATCGCCTTCTTTTTCGGGCGTGTCCTCGAGAATGCGTTGAACGACGGTGTCCGTGGTCACGCCTTCGGAGGCGGCCGTGAAGTTGGTGAGGATGCGGTGCCGCATCACGGGCAGGGCGAGGGCCTTGATGTCGTCCGTGGTCACATGCGAGCGGCCATAGAGCAGGGCCCGTGCCTTGCCGCCGAGGATCAAGTTTTGCACGGCACGTGGGCCGGCTCCCCAGCTGAGCCATTCCTTCACGAACTTCGGCACACCTGGTTCGCCAATGCGTGTTTGTCGCACGATCGCGAGGCAATAGTGGATGACGTGGTCGGTCACCGGCACCTTGCGAACCAGCGTCTGGATATCCAGAATCTGTTCGCCAGTGAGGACGGGGGTGATCTCATCGGTGGCCACGCCGGTGGTGCGGCGGGCGATCTCGAACTCTTCCTGGAACGAGGGATACTTCACGAACACCTTGAACATGAAGCGGTCCTGCTGGGCTTCCGGCAGGGGGTAGGTGCCTTCCTGTTCGATGGGGTTCTGGGTGGCGAGCACAAAGAACGGGCTCGTGAGCTTGTGACGCTGGCCGCCGACGGTCACCTGACGTTCTTGCATCGCTTCGAGCAGAGCGGCCTGCGTCTTGGGCGGTGTGCGGTTCACTTCGTCCGCGAGCACGATATTGGCAAACAAAGGCCCCTGGAGGAACTTGAAATCGCGACGACGCGTCTCCGAGTCTTCCTCGATGATGCGGGTGCCGGTGATGTCCGACGGCATCAAGTCGGGCGTGAACTGGATGCGGCTGAAATCGAGCGAAAGACAGCGGGCCAGCGTGCTGATCATGAGCGTCTTGGCAAGGCCCGGCACACCCTCGAGAATGCAGTGACCGCGGCTGAAGAGCGCGATGAGGAGTTCCTCGATGACCATGTCCTGGCCGACGATCACACGTGTGAGCTGGTGTTTGATATCGTCGAAGGCGGTCTTGAGTTTCTTCATCGCAGCCAGGTCGGACGGCTCGGCATCCAGGCTGATGGGATCGCTGCTCATGCTCGGTTCGCTCGTGCTCGTGGTGGTAGAACGGGTTGATCAGGTTTAGCTGCGTTTCGTGTTCGCGCTCCGCTCCGCGGACTCCGCGTCGCGGCTACACGTTTTTGGCGAGCCCCGACCGTGAGGTTGGGGTTTCTTATCGCTGATAGATCGGCAACAGGCCCTTCTCCAGTTGCAGGGTGCAGAGGTTCACGGAGGTGATGAACACCGGGCCGCAACCGTAGCCGCCGGTGCCCTGCCAGCCTCCCGAAGCCTTGTCCTGCGAATCGATCAGGTACGGGAACATCGCTTCCTTGTACTTGCTCCAGGTCATCCACGATTCCTTCTGGTCGTTCGGGAAGAGCATGCCGTAGCGATCTTCGCCGAGCATGTACATCGCCTGGCTGAAGTAGTACATCTGGTATTCTTCGTGGGCAACGCGGCCCTTGGCGATCGGAATCGCCTTCTTGCAGTATTCCAGCCAGCGCACGGCGTTGGGTCGATTCACACCCGTCGGCGGGGGCGGATCCTTGCGGTTCATGATGGCGATGGCGCTGGTGAACTCGCCCGAGCTTACAGCACAAGCCAGTGCCGCGGCAGTCAGTGGTGGGCGTTCCTGACCCGAGGCGGCCGCTCCGCCCGAGTTCGCGTAGCTGTAGATCACTCCGCCCTGGGGCGTGGTGCAGGCTTCCAGGTAGGCCACGGCCTTGTCGATGATCTCGATGGGGACGGGAATCCCGGCGTTCTTGGCCGCTCGCAATCCCTGGAGTTGCGTGATCGTCACGGAGCCTTCGTCGAAGTTGCCGCCATCGACACCGCTAACATAGCCCCAGCCGCCCACGGCCACTTCCTTGCCCTCCGCCTTGCGGTGCTTCTTGTTCGTCTGGGCCTTACCGATGAACTCGATGGCCTTCTTCAGCACGTTTTCGAGTTTCTTGCGGTCGTCGTTGCTCTCTTCTTCTCCAAAGACATTGGCGAGAAACATGGTGGCGAAGCCATGGCCATACATGTAGCGCTGTTGCTCGGTGGGGTTGCGGACGTCGCCGATGAGGCCATTGGCTTGCACGCGGCCCGGGGCGAGCAACCACTTCATCGCCTTTTCGATTTGCTCGGTGTACTTGCCTTCGCGGAGTGTGCTGCCTTCCATGAGAAAGGCCATGCCGGCCACGGCGGTCATGCTCGTGGGGTACATGCCTCCTGGCGATTCCCAGTGGCCATCGGCGGCCTGGGTCTTCTTGAGCCATTCGAGCCCACGTTCGACGGACGCCTCGACATCGCTCGGTTTCTTCTTGTCGTCACCGGCACGGGCCAAGGTGAGGCCACCGAGTGTGCTGGCACCGACGGTGCTCAGGAATGTGCGACGGTCCATGCGAGTCCTCCACTGCGATCAGATCGGGCCGGGTCCGCGGCGTTTCCTTATCAGGGGAAACGGGGAAAGGCTTTCGTGTACGACGAATCAGGCAAGCTTCACTAACAGGCGATTCTGCACAACCAGCAAATCGCCTGGACGAGCAGCGGTTATCTGTCACTCCTCGGGCTTGATCGATACCCGCAGGTCGAAGCGGTGGAAGTCGATCGTGCCGGTGCGCGGATCGACGCTCATGCTCTGGAACACGTTGCCGTTGTGCTGCACCCCGCGGTTGAAGATCACCTTGCCACGCTCCTTCTCGATGATCACGACCTTGTACGTCACGCGGCGCACATTCGGGTTGTTCTGCTCGATGAGCGGTGAGGCGAACACCACAATGGGCAGGTCGGCAAACTGATCGAGGATCAACCGCTGGCTCTCAAGAATCGAGGCATCTTCCGTGAACCAGAGCCGCTTGCCGGTGTTGCGATCGAAGCAGTACATCGGACCGTTCACCATCTGGTTCCGCAGCGAGAAGCTGTAGATCTGCATGAGGTTCTTGTTGGCCGCATTCAGTTCGCGCTCAAGCGTGACGAAGAATCGCTCGCGATCCGTGAACAGCTGGGCACTCACAGCTTCCGCCAGGTGGTCATTCAGCTGATCCGGGTCGATCTGCAGGTTCGCCACCGTGGCACCGGTCTGCAGGTTCAGCACTTCCACGGTGCCATCACTTTTCACGGCTCCGGTCCACTCCGGGTCCTGCGAACTCAGGAAGACGGCCTTCGAGTCGTACTCCTTTCGCCAGAGGTCCTTGCCGGCGGCGACATCATAAAGCCGAACGACGCGCGGCCGATCGCCCGTGCCTTCCTGGAGCAGGATGGTGCGCCCGAAGATCTGATAGGACGTGGCCGATGTCAGCATCTTCGACACATCGCGTGTATTTTCGACGGCCATGCCATCCACGGCTCGCAGCAGGCGTGTGGAAACGGGTTTGCGGCCTTCGCCGAATTCGACGAGGAGCAAATGCCGGGCATCGCCGAACACCTGGGTGCCTTCCGGGATGCCGCGACGGGTCCAGAGCTTGCGATCCTTGTTGATGGGATCGAAGACTTCGAGACCATCTTGCGTCAGCAAGCAGCAGTAGCCCGGTTGCAGGACCACGCGATTGGCGAGCGAAATGTAGGTGTTGTTCGGATAGCGAACGACCACCTCGTTGTTCTGCACCATGATCTGGGGATTCTGATTGGCACCCGGAGGCGGGTCGGTCATGAGGTTTATCTTCCAGCGTTCTTTCCGTTCCGAGAGATCCATGCAATAGACCATCGTGCCAAGCTGGTATGTCACGAGGTGGCCGCTGCCGAGGAAGAAGTTCGAGAACGGGATGTTGCCAGGCGTGCTGATCGGCACGGCGGCGAGGTTGTTGAAGCGGGCGCGTTCCTGACCGGTGATGCGATCGATGGCGCGAACGGACCAGCCGCTGCCGCCGTTCTGGCCTGTGAGATCCATCACGAAGCGGAGTCGGCGATACGAAGGCAGGAGTTCGCCGGTCGGCTCGATCTCGAAGATGGCACCCGTCTGGCCGCGCTGGTCGGCACCCATTTGCTCGGCCTTGACGCGTGTGGGCAGGGGGTAGCGGCCCGGTTCCAGATACGGAAGCAATCGCTTGTCGGTGAGCAACTCTGTGAGGAAGTCGGCTCCGGTCTTGCCATCGCGGATGGGTACATCGGCATAGTCCTTGCCGAGTTGCAAGTACAGTGCGACGGCATCCTCCATCAGGCCGCTGCGGATCATCAGTCGGGCGAGCGTCTCCGTGGCCTTGCCGCGGATGGCGGGTGCTTCCGCCGTGACGCGGAGATGGGCCAGCAGCGTCTGGGCTTCGCGGGCATCGGCCTCGTTGTTCGTGGCAAGAAGCATCTCGGCGAGCTTCAGCTCGGCCTCGGATCCGACCGGGAAGTACGGGCCGAACACGGTGACGAAATCGCGTAGACCGTTGAGGTCGTTGCCGTCCTTGACGGCTTCCCATTGCTTGGTCACGCGGGATTCGAGGACCTGCCGGGCCGCGGGATCGTTAGTCCGGCGAATCATGCCATCGATGCGGCCGCGAGCCCAGACATCGGAACGCACTTTCACACTGGGATCTTCTGGATCGGGGCGGAGTTTGTCGCCGCCGAGCGTGGCCAGTGCCAGATAGTGGTCGAAGGCCTCGGCGAGTCGGCCCTGTTTCTCTCGGCCCTTGGCGAGCAGGTCGAGGTAGAGGCGGCGCCGCACCAGTGACTCCTCGGCACGGCGGGCGGGATCGCCGATCTCGGCCGGGGCTTCGCACAGCAACTCGTATTCCGGCAGATACTGCTCGGCCGAGGCGAAATCAGCCTTCAACAGTTCCGTGTAGGCGATGTACAGGTTTTCGCGAATCTTCTTCTTGGTGTCCGCATTGGCACCGTTCGTCTCGGCGGATTTGAAGTCGGAGATGGCGTCCTTGAGTCGGCCTTCGTCGAGGAGGAGGACGCCACGCTCGGTGAGGCCGATGGGGTCGTTGGGGTCTTCTTTGAGGCGCTTGTCCATCGCCGCACGCATCACGTCGAGTTGCGGGTATGCGGCCACTTCCCAGGGTGATTGCGAGAAGACGGTGCCGTCCTGATAAATGAGGTTTCCGATACCGTAGCGGGCGAGTGCTTCGGAGCGTTCGCGATCGTCGCCGGCCTTGGGGCGTGCCACGGTCTTCGAGACCACCTGGCCATTCTCGACGTTGATGCCCCAGATTTCGGCCGCGGGAACGGTGCCCTCGCCGGCGTTGTCCTTGCGAACGGGGACGAAGAAGAGCCCGCGGCCTGCCACACCGTGGCCGGTGGGAGCGGGGATCGCTTCGGAACCCTGCCACGCCAGCAATGGCATCGGCGAATCCGGGCTCTTCGGGTCCAGCTCATTCAGGTGGTACGCTCGAATTTTGCTGCGGCCAACGATGATCACCTTGTCATTCACGACGCCGCCGACGTAGAGATCCAGCGGATCACGTGGCAGTTCCCACAGCAGTTGTCCGGTGCGAATATCCAGGCATTCGAGCTTCGTGGAGTCGTACGCGGCCAGCACCACGCGTCCACCCGAAACGATGGGTGCGGCCGAACGCCAGCGTGTGTCCGGCAGTTGCTGATTCGTGACACCGCGGGCCGTGTTCGGATTCGCCGGCGGAGCTTCCATCTTGCGGTAGGCGTGGGCCCAGAGCAGGCTGCGGGACATCACATCCACGGCAATCACGGCACCGGAGTTCGTCGGACAAATCAGGATGCCTTCCCCCGCGGCCAGGAACGTGCCCTGGAAGCGGCGGAACGGGTCCTTGCTGATTTCACTATTTGGCTTGCCGAGTTTCTGACTCCACACCAGTGTCGGCACGGACAGATGCGGATAGTCTTTGGGGTGCACCATCACCTGCGGATCGAGGCAAACCAGGCGAATTTGGCCGCCATTGCCCGGTTCCATCATGATGTACAGCCGACCATTGAGCGGCAGCGGCGGCCCGAGAAAGACGGCATCGATGCACAGGCGATACGCGTCCGTCGACTTGTCCGCTTCTTCCTCATTGAGCGGTTCAGGCGGCGGCAACTTCGGCTCCACATTCAGACTGCTCGATTCAGAGGTCCGTGTCGGTCGACCCAGAGCCCAGGACACCGACCCGGATTGCATGTTCACCGCCACCAACTGACTGGCACGGACACCATCCGCGACGGGTCCATGATTCGGAGGCGGCACCGGCTGGAAGCCATTGTTGGGGTTCTGGAACGCTGGCGGCGGTGGCAGTGCGATATCGTCCAGGAAATAAACGTTGGTGCCGTCGTGCACGAGCGAGCCGATCACGGGGTTCTCGAAGAGGATGCTCGAGGCCGCCATCAGCTTGTACGTTTCCCACCACGTGATGGCGTTGCGACGTGCCTCGCCGCCGTCCTGGTAGTGGTTGGTGTCGGCAAGCTGTTGCATGCCGTACGTCGCACCCGAGTACCACAGCAATTGCCCGGCTTTCTTGGGCGTGCCCCGGCGGATGTGATCGTGCGTGGCATAACAATAGACGCCGTCGTAGGCCCGGAACATGATGGTGTTCGGTGTGGCCACGGGGAAGAACGCGGGCAGTGGGAACTTCGCACGCTTGTCGTACACCGCTTCCAGTTCCGCCTTGATCCAGTCCTCGGCATCGCTCGGCTGTTCGCGCTCGGCATAACGTGACTTGTCGATCATTCGAGTGGGCGTGTACAGCGGTTCCAAAAACGGAGCACCGCCGTCCACGGTGGCGTTCCGCGAGATGTTGCCATAGCGCATGGCCCATTCGGTGAGGTAAGCCGAGGGACGGATTGTGACGAACGGTTGCTCGAGTTCCGCCTGAATCTGCTCAATCGAGAGAGAACGCCGGCCGATGACCACGTCACCATCCTTGGCGATGATGCGCGAAAGGCGGCTCATCACCTGCTTCAGCGACTCGGCATGGCGTGGGTCCTCGCTGTGCTTCATCGCCAGCGCAGCCTTGTAGAGTGTGCGACCACTCAGCACATCGTCCGCATCGGGCCGCACGAGCAGGCGTTCAAAGGAGTATGCAGCTTCGAGGTAATTGCCGCGCTCGAGGTAAATGGTGCCAAGCAGGATCGTGGCCTGGGCCCCGGCCTTTGTGTGGAAGTAGCGCTGCGAGACGTCCGAGAGCCCGGCAAGATCGTAATCGTCCTTCTTCGCCGCCTCGAGTTCCTTGGTCGCGTCCTGGCCGAAGAGTTGCTGATAGACCTCGAGCCCATCCTTCGGAAAGGTCGAAAGGATGCGGTTCGCCTCAGTCTTCACGCTCACGCGTGTCCACTTCTTATTACCGTTGATTTCGTACGCCACCGTGTAGAACGAGTCGCTCTTGGAATCGAGGATGCGCTGGAGCAGTTCGCAGACCGTGGGCCATGGGATTGTCTTGAACTTCAGGTAATCCGCGGCGACGGTGAGTTGCCGGCGTGCATCGCGATCGTACGGCAGGCGGATGACGAGTTCATCGTCGTCCGGTGGGCGGAGTTCCTTCTCGTCTTCTTTTTCCTTGTCGTCGTCCTTGGCTTTTGGAACCCCTAATGGCACAGGCTGGCCGAAGACGTGACGATCGCCGTGCGAAACGAGCCAGGCGCAGAGGAGTGCGAGCAAGCCGGCAAAGGCGTAACGCTTGTTGAACCCACGCATAAGCGTATCCCGTTCCTGAGTCACGCGGGGCGAGCAGCCGCTGTGGGCTACCGCTAAAGATTCTGTCACTTACGCAAAACGCTCACAAGAAGAATTCTACCCGCCCGGCACGAACCGCGCAAATGGAACCGTTATAAACGTACCCCAATTGCCTGGCCGGAACGAATTAAGACGACTCAGGACCCCGGTCTCTAACCGCACCGCGCTGGCAGGAGGTCCCATATACTAAGAGCTGTCAGGCCATTGCTCACCATCCAGGGCTCCGTGCTCATGCCGAAACCGTCTCCTGTACCGCCGCTCACACGCGAGGGAGCTCGCCCCGTTTCGCGGCGAACACGCACCTTCCGGCCGAACTACCTTTCCTTCGCAGGCACCTATCAGTGCAATCTGAGCTGCCCGCATTGCTGCGTGCCAATCGAATGGACCGACCGGTTAGACATCCCCACGGCGATAAGGTTTCTCGACCAGGCCCATTTGGCCGGAATCGAAATCCTCGGTTTCACGGGTGGTGAGCCGTTTCTCTATCCCGAGTTCCTCGTCGCACTGACTCGCAGAGCCTCCGAACTCGGCTTCCGCTTCGACAAGCTAATGTCCAATGGTGTCTGGTTCCGGGACGAGGCCCATCTGGAAAGCGTGCTCCGCGAACTTCACGACGCCGGCTTCACGGGGAAACTCGGCCTCTCGGTGGACAAGTTCCACGGCATGGACATGGCGAAACTCAAGTCGTTCTGCCTGGTGGGCCGACGTGTCTTTGCTCGTGATAACGTCGTCTCACTCAGTTATGCGAGCCGCGCTCCGGATAAAGGACTCGAGCCCATTCAGCGGCTCGCGGCTGAGCTCGATGGAGTGCTCGAATGGTCCGAAATGCTGGGTCGCTACTTGCTGGTGAGTGATGAACTCACCATGACTCTGAACTGGAACCACCTGGCCACCGTCGAGCGGGCCGAGGGATTGCCCGGCAACCCGTGGGATGGTGAGTGGTTTGTGGAGGATTATTGCGAAGGGCCAGGGCAAGCGCTCATCGTGAACCCGCGTGGCGAAGTCAAACCCTGCTGTGGCTTCGCCTCGGACCTCGATCAACTCACCATCGGCAACATCAACTCGGACTCCGTCGAAACCATCATCGCCTTCGCCCGCGAACACCCCTACGTGGGCAAACTCTTCCGCGAAGGGCTCACCGCCATCCGTGATGAGATCCTCGAGCGTGACCCCACAGCGCTCCCCGGGGCGACCAGCAATCATTGTTATTTCTGCTGGCACGTCCTCACTCGCGGGCTCGCCAGCGGCGTCAACGGCGGCGGCGGCAAAGTCGGCGGCTGGACGAACACTGTGCCCAACCACACGGGTGAACTCATTCAACTGGGCGTGAAAGTCCCTTAGCCGTTGGTCGCTGCGGCGATGATGGCTTCGGGCGTCCAGTCGCTGGCGGGGCGGGCGGCCGTGAGTTTGCCGCGGTTCATCACGGCGATGGTGTCGCAGATGCCGAGCAGTTCGGGCAAATAACTGCTGACCACGAGCACGGCCTTGCCGCGGGTGGCGAGTTCGCCGATGAGCCTGTAAATCTCGGCCTTGCTGGCCACATCGACGCCGCGGGTCGGTTCGTCGAGAAGTAACACGTCCGCTTCCTGATGTAGAAGGCGAGCGATCGCAATTTTCTGTTGGTTCCCACCGCTCAGTTCACTCGCGGGTTGGTGCGGGCCGCGGTGGCGCACGTTCAGCGAACGTAACAACTCCTCAGCAGCAGCGTTCAGCTTCGGTCGATTCAACAGGCCAATCGTGGCATACCGATCCAGGCGGCTCAGGGCGAGATTCTCGGCGAGCGAAAGATCGAGGGCGAGCCCTTCTTCCTTGCGATCCTCACTGAGGAGCCCGACACCTTCACGGATGCGCTGCGCGGGCGTTGCGGCGTTGTTCAGCACGGCATGAACTTGCACGCGGCCGCTTCGCACGGCATCCAGACCATAGATTGCCCGCAACATTTCGGTGCGGCCCGAACCGATGATGCCCGCGATGCCGAGGATTTCCCCCTTGCGAAGCGTCAGCTTCACGCCTTTTGGCAGCGTTTCACCGTGCAGATCGCTGATTTCGAGAACAGGCTCGCCGATCTCGTGTGGCAAGCGGGGATACTGGTCCTGCACGTCGCGGCCGACCATCAAGCGAATGATGTCATCGCGTCTCGCCTCTTTCACAGGCCCGGTGCCGACCGCCAGGCCATCGCGAAGCACGGTGAAGCGATCCGCAATGGCTTCGACTTCTTCAAGAAAGTGACTGATATACACCACCGAAACACCGCGAGATTTCAGCCGGCGAACAAGTTCAAACAGTCGTTGTGCGTCTTCCTGCGTGAGGGCACTGGTGGGTTCATCGAGCACGAGCAATTTCACATCGGTGAGTAAGGCCCGAGCGATCTCCACAACTTGCCGGCCCGCAGGGGTGAGCGTGGACACCAGCGCTTCCGGGTGAATCTCCGGGTGGCCAAGCTCAGCCAGGGCTCTGCGGACACGCTCGCGATCGGTGGAAGGGCGCAGGAAGCCAAACGATGATGACTCCAGACCCAGCAGCACATTCGCTTCGACGGTGAGATCGGGGCAGACGGCCATTTCCTGATAAATCATGGCGACGCCGCGACGGCGGGCGTCTTGCGGGCCGGAAGGGCGATAGGGTGAATGATCGAGTGAGAGGGTGCCAGCGTCGGGTGTCTCCGCACCGCTCAGCACTTTCATCAAGGTCGATTTGCCCGCACCGTTCTCGCCGATGAGGGCGTGGACTTCACCCGCTTGCACGTCGAGATCGACACCGTTGAGGGCGTGCGTGGGTCCGTAGCTCTTGCGAATCCCGGTCATCTGTAATCGCACATCGCTCATGGCTTCGCCTCCGGTCCGTGTCGCAGCGAAGCTGTGCTGCGTTCCGCTTGCACCTGCGGATCAAAGAGGCCGCGGATGAGGAGGCTGTCCATGTTGTCGCGCGTCACGAGGTATTCGCCGGTGCTGAGGCTCATGGCGGTGCGGCCCGCGTTCACGTCCTGCCCTTGCAAGTGACGGACGCAATCCCAGGTCGAGACATAGCCCATGCGATAAGGGTCTTGCAGGATGCTGCCGATCACGTCGCCCTCGCGAATGGCATCGAGCAGGGGCTTGCTGGAATCGAAGCCCATGAGCAGCACACGTTTGTTGAGCCCTTGCGACTTCAGGGCATCGAGCATGCCGCTCGTGGAGGATTCATTCGCGGCAAAGATGCCATCAATTTGATCCTTGAATTGCAAGACGAGCGGCCCGGCTTCGCGTTTGGCGGAATCGCGGGTGGCCCCGGCGTACTTGTCATTCGAGAGCCACACCGCATCGGGGCAAAGCTCTCTCACGGCTCGTTCAAAGCCTTTTTCGCGCTGCTCCGTGCTTTCCGAACCGACGGCATAGCGGAACAGCACCAGTCGCGGCGTGTCCTTGCCTTGTTTCTTGAGTTCGCGAATGAGGTACTCGCCAGCAAGGTAGCCGCCGCGTTCGTTGTCCGTGGCCACGTACTTCACGTAGTGGTCCTTCTCCACGAGATCGGAATCGATGATGACCACAGGGACGCCCGCTTCGTCGGCGCGCTTCACACAGGCAGTCATGGTCTTGCTGTGCTGGGGGGCGAGCACGATTCCCGTGCGGCCAGGCGTGCGGGTAGCCACGCGGCGATCCACAGTGCGAATCTGCTCCATGGCATCGCGTTCACGAAGCGGTCCATCAAAGATCACGCGCACGTTCACGCCTTCCGTGACAAAGTCTGCTGCGCAGCGATCGGCTCCGCGATGCAGCGATTGCCAGTGCTCGTGCGTCAATCCTTTGGGTACGACGATGATGGTGTAATCCGCATCGGGTCCGCCGCAACCGGCCACCAGCGAACAACAGACGAGACCCAGATATTTCCAGAAGCGAGCCATGAGTACCCAGGGGAAAGGAATGGGTTGGTCCCGACGGTAGCCGCACGTGCGATCGAGGTCAAGTTGCCCAGCCGGCAGAACCGATAATATCGTGAAAGACGCAACGCTGAACCGCGACCTGCCGCACGAGTGGACCATGCCCGCGCCTGCTCCGGTGAATTTGCTTCGCGTCTTCGATTTTTACCTCGCCATGATGTTCATCATCAGCCTGGTGCGGCGCTGGGAAGTGTACTGGAGTGCCGTGCGGCTTGTGGTTGCCGTGCGAGGCCGCTGGCCACGGTTGATCCGCCGACTCGGCGAGCACCACAGCTTGCTCTTGAACTGGGCCTTTTTTCGACCCGTTATCACGGCCTTGCTCCTCACCGTGGTGCAACTCATCTGCTCGCGCCTCATCTGGCCCAAAGCGGAGCTGAATGCCCGCGACTTGAAGCAGCACTGGTGGCTGATTGCCATTTTCATCACCACAATGTTGCCCATGCTCGCGGTCGATCTGTACTTCGTCATCCGCGTCGGTCGCTTCGACCACGATGAAACGGCAAAGTACCTCGATCAGGCCGAGAACTGGCTGAGCTGGAAAGGTCCGCTGGTTCGCACGGTCACGCTCGGCTACATCAACCCCGGCAAGATGGTGGACGACGAGGTCAAGAAGAGCCTCGCGGAGATTGGCACCACGGTGCAGCGATCGCTCTGGTGGGTGAGTGTGCAGATTGCCCTGCGGGTCACATTCGGGCTAACGCTCTGGCTTCTTTGCGCTTTTCATGGCTAACGTGTGGATACGGCCATCCATCGTGTCGTTCTTGACTCACGCTTTCACAATTGAGAACCTCTCCGATGACTCCATCGCAAGCCCAGACCCGCAATTTCGAGAAGGCCGCCACGTTGCTCGGCCTCTGCGAGCGCACCCGGCGTTCGTTATTGACGCCGTATCGCGAAGTGAAAGTGGAGTGCCCACTCACGCGCGATGATGGCACACTCGATACGTTCGTGGGTTTCCGCGTGCAGCACGATAATAGCCGAGGGCCCATGAAGGGCGGCATTCGCTACCATCCCCAGGTCGATCTGGACGAGGTGAACGCCCTGGCGGCACTCATGACGTGGAAGACCGCGGTTGTCGATCTGCCCTATGGCGGGGCCAAGGGCGGCATCGCCGTCGATCCGAAGCAACTCACGGCTGGCGAGGTGCAGCGCCTCACCCGCACCTTCACGCAGCGCATCCACGACATCATTGGCCCGAACAGCGATATCCCTGCGCCCGACATGGGGACCAACGCCAAAACGATGGCCTGGATCGTGGATGAGTATGAGAAGTTCCACGGTCATTCCCCCGCGGTGGTCACGGGAAAGCCAGTGGAACTCGGTGGTTCGCTCGGTCGCGAATCGGCCACGGGCCGTGGCGTGATGTTTGCTGCGGAGTGCCTCTTCGCTGAACTCGGCAAGTCGATCTCAGACTTCACGTACGTCATTCAGGGCTTCGGCAACGTCGGCTCGTGGGCGGCCCGACTCATCAACGCCGCGGGCGGCAAGATCGTGGCAGTGAGCGACGTGTCCGGAGCGATCCGCAACACGGCGGGGCTCGACATCGATGCCCTGATGGCGCACGTCGCGACCAACAAGAGCATCGTCGGCTTCGGCGGCGGCCAGGCGTTCCCGGCCGAGCAACTCCTGAACGAACCATGCGATGTGCTCATCCCGGCGGCACTCGGCGATGTGATTACCCGGCGGAACGCACCCGAGATTCGGGCGAAGTGGATCGTCGAGGGTGCCAATCACCCGACGGACCCTGATGCCGATGCCATCCTGCACGAGAAGGGCGTCACCATCATTCCGGACATCTATGCGAATGCCGGCGGCGTGACGGTGAGCTACTTCGAATGGGTGCAAAATATCCAGCAGTACCGCTGGGACGAAGATCGCGTGAATAGTGAACTGCGGAAGCGGATGCAAAAGGCGTACGCCGACCTGCGGGCGGTGCAGGAGATCCACAAGTGCGATTTGCGCACAGCCGCGTTCACACTCGCCATCGGCCGCGTTGCCGTGGCCACGGAATTGCGAGGAAACTGATATCAAATGCGAAATTCGGAATTCGGAATTCGGAATCATAAGACACGAAAAGTGTGTTCTCCACCGCCTTCACGGGAGTGAGATTCGTTATTCTGTGTGCTTAATTCCGCATTCCGCAATTTTTAAGGCGTGTCTTCGAAACGCAGGTGCTTCACCGATTCGCCGCGGTCGCGCAGTTCGATGAGTGCGTCGATGCCGATTTCGAGGTGCGTGCGAACGTATTTCTCCGTGATGATTTCATCGCTTTTCGAGGTCTTCACGCCTTCGGGTGTCATGGGGTTATCCGAAACGAGTAACAAGGCACCCTTCGGGATGTGATTGACGAAACCCACCACGAAGATGGTCGCGGTCTCCATGTCGATGGCCAGGGCACGGATCTCGCGGAGATACTCCTTGAACTTCTCGTCGTGCTCCCAGACGCGGCGATTCGTGGTATAAACCGTGCCGGTCCAGTAATCGAGATTCTGCTTCACGATCATCGCCGAGACGGCCGCTTGCAGGCGGAACGAGGGCAGTGCGGGGATCTCGGGGGGCAAGTAGTCGTTGCTGGTGCCTTCACCGCGGATGGCGGCAATGGGGAGCACGAATTCGCCCAGGCCCGTCTTCTTGAGTCCGCCGCATTTGCCGAGGAAGAGCACAGCACGCGGTTCGACGGCCGAGAGCAGGTCCATCACGGTGGCGGCCATGGCGCTGCCCATGCCGAAGTTCAGGATGGTGATGTTCTCGGCCGTCGCCGATTGCATCGGTTTATCGAGCCCCTGCAGTTCCACCCCAAAGCGCTCGGCAAACATCTCCAGGTAGTTCGTGAAATTCGTGAGAAGGATGTACTTCCCGAATGCTGCGAGCGGCAACCCGGTGTAACGCGGCAGCCAGTCCTGAACGATTTCCGCTTTCGTCTTCATGCGCAATGTCCTGGATGCTTCCCTTCGAACCCTCGAACAGTTTGTGTCGCTGCACTTTCCTGAAGTGCGTGCCTCGACTCCAGACCAATTCAGCCGTTTTTTAGCGCACACCACGCCACTGTCTGCGTTCCTTATTGATTCTGTCGAAGAACTGCTTCTGCTCGATTGATGATGCACCTCTGTGAAGCACCCCGCCCGGGTGAGGAACGATTCGCCCGGCGCGTGGCACACCCGTTATTCCCGGAACAGTGCTCTGGACTTCCAGATGATAACTGTTACGCTTGTGCGTTCATCCGCATGAGTGAACAGATGAGGTGGGTCTATGACTCTTCGCCCGCGCAAGCCTACCCTGCTTTGTATGGAACAACTCGAGGACCGCACCACGCCCGCCAACCTGCAAATCACAGGTCTGCAACTTCTGGATGGCTTCGGCACCGTGGTCGCGGCTCCGATCATCGGCGGCCGTTACAGCGTCCAGGCCAGCTGGCTCACCACCGATCTTACCGGGTCGAATAATTATACTGTTCGCATCACGGCCAACGGCATTCCGCTCGATTCCTCCACGATCACCGGCACCCCGGGAACGAATGTCGCGGTCTCCACAAGCCAGTTCGGCTGGTATGCCGCGAGTGGCATCAATACGGTGGTTGCCGTTCTGGATTCTGGGAACGCGATCGCGGAAACCAGCGAGGCGGACAACAGTCTCTCGCTCAACTTCACTCCCGTGACGCCGACGAATTTGCCGGCGACGAAGTTCATCTGGCCTGTTGCAGGAGTCGAGAACAAAGACTGGTCCGTGGTGAACTACACCGACATCGATCCGCGGGCTGGCAGCCGCTCCGACTTCCGCGGTGGCAACTTCCAGTACGACGGGCACGATGCCTTCGATATCTCGGTTCCGAACTTTCGCACGATGGATGACGGCTTGCCGATTCTGGCCGCGGCTGATGGCACTGTTGTGAGTTTGCTTGACGACCAGTTCGACCGGGACACCGGTGCACCGCCCGGCCATCCCGGCAACAACATCGTCATCGACCACGGCAATGGCTGGTCGACCGTCTACTATCACCTGGTGCGGTTCAGCACACCCGTGAAGATTGGCGACACGGTGAAAGCCGGGCAGGTCATTGCGCTCGTCGGCAGTTCCGGCAACAGCTCCGATGCACACCTGCACCTCTCGGTGTATTACCGTGGTGTGCAGGTCGAAACCATGTATGCGCCCAGCATCTACTTTGCCGAACCGCCGACCTACCAGGGCGACCAGGTTCCCGCGATCACCCAGGCGGCCATCACCAACTCCAATCCATCCGCGGATATCAAGGAACTGCCCGATGAGGTCACGACGTTTCCAACGTCAGCCGGGCAAAGCGTCTGGTTATGGTATCGCATTACCCATTACATCAGCGGCGACCTGTACCATATCAAGTGGTATCGCCCGGATGGCTCGCTCGCAACCACATACAACTCCACTGCGAGTACCACAGCACCGTACTGGTGGAACACCTGGGTCGTCTCACCTGGCACAGTGAACGGCTCGCCCGGTGTGTGGAATGTCGCGGTGGAACGGAACGGCACGGAACTCGTCCGCAAGTCGTTCACGGTGACCACAGGCACTGGCGTGCCGGAACTGCGTGTCGAGCAGGCCAGTACGTACATCATCACGGGCCGCACCACACCCATCGATTTCGGTTCCGTGGCAAGCGGTGGCACCGCGCCGCAACTGGCGTTCACGATACGCAATCCTGGCACGGCAACGCTGACACTCTCGAACCTGCAGCTTCCACCGGGGTACACACTCGTTGGTGCCTTTCCTACCAGCGTCGTTGCAGGGGGCAATGCGACGTTCATGGTGCGACTCGATGCCAGCGCACCCGGTACGAAGTTCGGCGCGATTCGCTTGAACTCGAACGACGCCGATGAAGGTAGTTTCTGGTTCAACGTCACCGGCATCGTGACCGGCTCGCCGCCGACGGGAACGCCGGTGCTTGTGGACTCAACTGCATTTGCCACTCAGTTTCGTGTTGGCTTCAGCCCCGTTCCGATCACGCCGGGATCAACGCTCACCGATTCCAACTCGGCGAACTTCAACACCGGTTCCGCCACTATTGCCTTTGCCAGCCCGGCGGCAGCAGGTGATGTGCTGGCGATCCGCAACCAGGGCACAACCGCCGGCCTCATTGGGGTGAGTGGCTCGACTGTGACTCATGGCGGCGTCAACATAGGCTCCTTCACGGGTGGTTCGGGCACCTCGCTCACCGTGAACCTCAACATCAATGCCACACTCGCTGCCGTGCAAGATCTGTTGCAAAACATCACCTTCCAGACGACCTCACCCTCGAGCGCGCCTCGCTACCTTGCCATCCAGGTGACGGACAACACGGGCCTGGCCTCGGCAGCCGCCTATCAGACGCTGCTGCCGGTGACGACAGCCGATGTTCTCTCCATCGCGGCTGTGTCGCCAAACCCGACGCCGAACGCTGTGAGCAGCATCGATGTGACTTTCGCGGGCCCGATCGAGGCCACGACTTTCACCTTCGCGGATGTGAGCCTGACGCGGAACGGCGGTGCGAACCTGATCACTGCCGCCACCACCATCACTCCGGTTGGTGGCAATGTGTACCGCATCGGCAACCTTGCCGGGCTCACGGGCATCGCGGGCACGTATGTCCTTTCCGTGAACTCGCTCCTGATCCGCACCACGGCCGGGGTGCCCGGGACCACCAGCGTCAGCACAACCTGGCAGAATGTACCACTGCGACCCTCGGCCAGCATCGCACGCGGCCCCTCGCAACCCGCAGCCACCAATGCCAGCACCATTCGATTTGCCGTGGACTTCAGCGAGCCCGTGAGCGGCTTCACGGCCAGTGATGTGCAGTTCAGCGGTGGTACTCTCACCACGGGCTTGACGGCAGTGGTGATTCCGAATGGCGGTGCTGGTGCCTCGTACTTTGTGGATGTGAGCGGCATGTCCAGCACAGGGACGGTGGGGATCGCCTTGCCCGATTCCGCCGTCTTCTCTGCATCGGGTGGCCTGAGCCTCGCGGCCACCACTCCCGTGGGCGAACTCGTCTCGTTTGGCAATGGCGTTCCCGTGCCGAGTTTCAATCCCACCGTCATCGCCGCCACCAATGCGGCATCTGTCAACGTTGGGCTTTCGTTCACGCAGGCTGTGACGGGCCTTGACATCGGTGAGATTCAGACAGTCAATGCCACGGTGCAAAACCTGGTCGATCTCGGTGGAGGCCAGTTCACACTCACCGTGCTGCCCACGGCAGACGGGGCCTTCTCGGTCACGATTCCGGCGGGCGTGGCAGCGGATACTTTTGGCAATCTCAACACCACTGCCACGCTCACCGGTAGCGTGGACCGCACGGCACCCGTGGCCACCATTGAACTCATCTCGGTGCCGACGATTGCCGAACCGCCCGCCGTGTTCCGCGTGTCGTTCTCGGAAGCCATCGCCACCGGCTCGCTCACGCCAGCGGATATCTCCTTTGCGGGAAGCACCGTCGGCGGGGCACTCTCGGCGACACTCCTCCCCGATATCGGCAACGCATACTTCATCCATGTCACCGGCATGACGGGAACCGGCACGATTCGCGTCTCGCTTGATGCTGGCAGCTTCACCGATGTCGCAGGGAATGCCAGCACTACCACGGCCGTCGCGGATGCGGATGTGTTATTCGCTCCTACCTCGGCATCGATCACCACCACAGCCACCCTGCCGACGGCGAGTGCCACGATTCCCATCACCGTGACGTTCTCCAGCACCGTCACCGGCTTCGATGCTTCCGATCTCGCCATCAACAATGGCACGCTCTCGAACTTCACACCGGCTGGTGATGGCCGAACCTTCACGTTTAACCTCACACGCAGCCAGGACGACACGTTCCTCGTGTCCATCGCTGCCGGGGCTGCAATCGATGCCGCCGGGAACGGCACACTGGCCGCCTCGCTCTCCGGCTCCTTCGACACAACAGCCCCCACCGTGCTGTTGAGCCCAAGCGTTGTGTTCCCCACCGCGAACAGCACCGTGACCTATGCAGCGACCTTCTCGGAAACCGTGACGGGCTTCACCGCGGCCGGGCTTTCCATCACAAATGGAACGATCACCAACTTCCTCCCCGTGGGCAACGGTGTCTCGTTCCTCTTCTCCGTGAATCGTGTGACGGATGGGCCATTCACACTGAGCGTGAACGCCGGGGCGGCCCAGGATGTCGTCGGCAATTCGAATGCCGTTCAGAGCGTGACCGGGGCATTCGACACCACTGGGCCGGTTCCGACCATTGCTCCCACTGCACTCCAGTTCAACGGCGGCACAGCAACATTCACAGTGAACTTCAACGAGCCGCTCGCGAACCCGGCGGCGTTCCTGGCCTCCAGTGTGACGATCGGCGGCACCGCAATGCCCTCCACCGTGAGCGTGGCTCCCGGAGCGAACCCGCAGAGCTACGTTGTCACCCTCAGCGGCATGAGTGCGAATGGCACCGTCACGACCCAGGTGAATTCCGGCGTTGTGCAAGATCTCCTGGGGAATGGCTCGTTCACTTCGAACCTCGCCAGCGCGAACTACGTTTTATCAATCAGCCCGCCTACCAACCCCGCCGTGCTCACCGGCTACAGCCAGTTCGTGGTGGGCACCGATCGTGGTTCGGCACCATCCATTCGCTTCCTGAACCCGGATGGCACGGATCGCGCGACTCCCACACCGTTCGATGCATCCGTTACAGGAGGCGTCCGCACGGCCGCTGCCGATTTCAATCTCGATGGCGTCGCGGATATCGTCGTCGGAACGGGACCTGGCGTGCCTTCACGTGTCCGCGTGTTCGATGGAGTTTCCCGCCAGTTGCTCTTCCAGACGGAACCTTTTGAAGCGGCGTTCCTCGGCGGTATCTACGTGGCCGCGGGAGACCTCAACGGTGATGGTCGGGCCGAACTGGTGATCACACCCGACGAAGGCGGCGGCCCCCGCATCACGGTCTATCGCGGTGGCGACTTCGCACGCATCGCTAACTTCTTCGGCATCGACGATGCCAATTTCCGCGGCGGTGCCCGTGCCGCCGTGGGCGACCTCACCGGTGATGGCTTCGGTGATCTCGTCGTCTCCGCGGGTTTCGGCGGCGGACCACGCATCTCCACCTACGACGGCAAGGCACTCACGCAAAATGGTGCACTTGTGCATCCCGTGGCGGACTTCTTCCTCTTCGAAGAAGCTCTTCGCAATGGGGCTTTCGTGGCCGTCGGCGATGTGAATGGTGATGGCTTCGCGGACATCATTGGCGGAGGCGGGCCCGGAGGCGGCCCCCGTGTGTACGTGCTCAGCGGCCAGGAACTGCAGGCCGGCCAGCAGGTGGTGCTCGCCAACTTCTTCGCGGGCAACACCGAGAATCGCGGCGGCATCCGCGTGACGGCCAAGAATCTCGATGGGGATCAATTCGCGGATATCGTGGTGGGCGATGGCACCGGAGGTGGCAGCCACGTGACCGCGTATCGCGGCGTGGATTTCCAGGGCAGCGGTGCACCAAGCACATTCGACTTCGACGCTTTCGCAGGCTTCGAGGGTGGTATCTTCGTGGGATAAAAGCGCTCTGAAGTCTGTTGGTCTTGAGGCTCAATCTTCATCAATCGAGTCCGGGTCCGCGCTGCTGAGTGCCGAAAGGTTCACACCCGTGATGGTGGTGGTGCGGGAACCGCGAACGAAGCCGCCACTGGCAAAGTAGTGACAGAGGGCAATGCCGAGTGCATCGGCCACGTCGTGCGGCTCCGGTGGTGCGGCCAGGCCGAGTTCGCGGGCAATGGCGTGCTGCATCTGCTCCTTGCTGGCCCGACCACTGCCCGTCACGATCTTTTTCACCTTTGTGGAAGCATAGCTTAGCACGGGGATGGAGCGTTGAGCCCCCGCGAGGAAGTACGCACCACGAGCGTGGGCCATGAGGATGGCCGTGCGGGGGTGATCGTAATGCGCGTACAGTTGTTCGATGGCAATCGTGGCGGGCTTCCACTGATCCAACACTTCACATATTCCTTCGAATAATGTCTTGATACGCTGGGCGAAATCGGCCGGTTCGCGTTTCTCACTGGACCGAATGACACCCGCTTCACAGATGATTGGGCCCTGATTCCCGACTTCGAGCACGCCATAGCCGGTGACTTGCAGGCCGGGATCGATGCCAAGGATACGTCGCGGCTTCGAAGGTGTGGGCATGGTGATTAACTTTGCGTTGTCGGCAGTCGTGGCACTCAGCCCACACGCCAGGTGGTTTCGTTTGCTCGATCCTCGAGCGTGACGCCGAGGTCCGCGAGGCGTTTGCGAATGAGGTCCGTCTGGTCGAAGAGCGGCTTCTTGAGCGGATTATCCTTGGCGGCTTCTTTTGCGACACCACGAATGTTCGAGCGCAGGTCGATGAGCAACTGCATGAGACCCGCGACGAGCGTGTCGTCGCCGCCGAGCTTCTTGGTTTCGGGCGGCTGCCAGAAGAGGCCGAGGATGTAGCTCAATTCACGCAATACCTCGACACCGCGATGGAAGGCTGTATGTCCGTAATGCTTAGGTGTGGAATTCTCGAGATGCAGGTCATCGGCTAATTTATTGAGTGCTTTCAATAAATCATGAAGAACACCAATTGCAGCGGCTGTATTGAAATCTTCATTCATCCAAGCGATGAAAACATCTCGCAGATTATTGTATTCAGACATTGGGCTTTCAGGCCAATGGGCTAAATCCTCAATAAATAATGCAGAGTATCCTTTTCGAGTCGGAATCTCATAAAAACTGCCGCCGTATACACGTTTGTATCGCTCGAAAAATCTGTAGAATGTTTGAAGCGACTTGGCGATCTCTTCCAGCCGTTCCTCGCTGTATTCGATGGGGCTGCGATAGTGTGTGCTTAATAACAGGAATCTCACCGTCTCTGGCGTGTGGCGCTGGAGCAGGTCAGCGATGTTGACGACATTGCCGACGGAGCCGGCCATCTTGGCCGTGCCCATCTTCAACAGGCCATTGTGCATCCACACCTTGGCGAACGGTTTTTCGGTATCGCTTTCGCTCTGAGCGAGTTCGTTTTCATGATGGGGAAACTGCAGGTCGAGGCCGCCGCCGTGGATGTCAAGCGTGTCGCCGAGGAGTTTTTGGCTCATCACGGAGCATTCGATGTGCCAGCCGGGGCGGCCCTTGCCCCAGGGTGCGTCCCAGATGGTTTCCGCAGGCTCGCCGGGCTTGGCCCCTTTCCAGAGCGCGAAATCGCCGGGGTTGCGCTTGCGATCACTGACCTCGATGCGCGAGCCTGCTTCGAGTTGCTCCGGATCGCGGTTGCACAGCTTGCCGTAGTCGTGGTCCTTCGACACATCGAAGTACACATCACCGCCCGCGGGATAGGCGTAGCCCTTCTCGATGAGCCGGGAAATCATGGCGATCATGCCATCGATATGGTCCGTGGCTTTCGGCATTTCATCAATGCCAAGCCCGCTCGCGTCTTTCACTTTCACATTCAGGCGGTTCAGGCACTCGATGTAATCGGCCGTCATCTTCTCCGCGAGTGCGGGAACGGTGGTGTTGAGTTCCGCGGCTCGCTTGATGAGCTTGTCATCGACATCCGTGATGTTGACGACCCATTTAACTTTGTAGCCGAGGTATGTGAGATAGCGTTTGACGGTGTCGAAGATCACCGGGCCCACCATGTGGCCGATGTGGCTGGGCTTGTAGACCGTGGGCCCGCAAACATACATGGAGACCGTGTCGCCCGGTTGCTTGTGGAAGGGCTCTTTCTTGCGGGTGAGCGTGGAATAAACCTGGAGCGGCATGGAGAAATCCCTGAAGTCGGACAATCAAGAACAGCCTGTTCACGCGGGCCGTCTGCCTTGTTCAATCAACACCACGGCATGGCAGCCGATCGCTTCGGCCCGGCCAATGTGGCCCACTTTCTCACCGGTCTTGGCTTTCACGTTGACCGCATCGAGCGGGACGCCCAGAAGTTCGGCGAGGTTCGCACGGATCGTTGCCTTCACAGGGCCGAGCTTTGGTTCCTGGGCGAAGACGGTGACATCGAGATTCACCACCTGCCAGCCTGCCTGTACGAGGCGGTTCTGGGCTTCACGCAAGAAGTGCCGTGAGTCGGCATCCTTCCAGCGAGCATCGGTGTCCGGGAAAGCGTCGCCGATATCGCCGAACCCGGCTGCACCGAGCAATGCATCGGTGACAGCGTGTAAGACCGCATCCGCATCCGAGTGGCCTGCCAAACCGCGCGGGTGCTCGATGCGAACGCCGCCGAGTATAAGAGGTCGGCCTTCAACGAGGCGATGCGAGTCGTGGCCACTACCGACGCGAATGCTCAAGCGGCAACTCCATTCGAGAGAATGCGGTAAGCTGGGGAGATTTTAGCGATCAGACGGGAAACGGCACAACACCGAGTGATGCGAGCGAAATTATCGTTTGAGCAGATAGCCGATCACGCCACTGACGATCGCAGTCACAACGAGTATTGCCAGCGACCAGGTCCGCCGGCTCCATTCATCGCGATGCGACTTGAGGTCAGTTGCCAGGCGTTCGACCGCCGCGGTTCGGAGTCGTAATTCCTCGATGGCCGCACGTAGTTTTTTGGATCAAATCGCCGGTCCACTCGACTTCGCCTTCGATTCTGTCCAGGCGACCGACAATTTGGGTGACCAGTCGTACCAATTCATCGATCCGATCTGTGTTGGTGGGCATCGATTACTCTCCTGATGCGACACCCGATTCCTGAAGTTTCTTCACCAGGTAATGTGTGCGATGTCGCAGCAGTGACCGGATTAGCCCATTGAATTCGTGTTCCGCTTCGGCTCGATCTTCGAGGTGCATCTTTCGGAACAAACGAGTCATTGAGCTAAGCTCATCTTTCAATGTCAACGCCACCATCTCTTCACCAGGACTGTTGTCCACCCAGGTCCACTCGGCCCGGACCGGGTCTTCCAAAATCGGCAGCGATTCACGAAGCCATTCGCTCGCGGTTTGAACCAGTGGGCCAAAGCGTTTCGATGCCGTGACATCCGGTGACACTTCGATGGTAATGACGGACATCTTGTCACCCTCCAATGGCGTGCATGGTGCGGTCGGGTTTCACGAACTTCGCCGAGTTGATTTCGTGGCCTTCCCACTTGGCCCAGACCGTGCGACGGATCAGATTCGCGAGTGCAGGCTCATCGAGCGTCGGCGTTCGAAGCAATGATTTTACATCCGTTTCATCAAGCGCGAAGAGGCAGTTTCGCAACTCGCCCTCGGCGGTGAGGCGAAGGCGGTTGCAACTCTGGCAGAACGGGCGGCTCACCGAGGCAATGATGCCAATGCGGCCACGGCCATCGCTGAACTCGAAGTCCTGAGCCGGGGCACGCGCATCGGCGTCGACGACCGGCGCAAGCGGTGCGATTTCGCGGCCGAGCAACTCCAGGATTTCGTGGGCGAAGAACACCTTCTCGCGTTCCCAGGCGTCTGCCCCGATGGGCATATACTCGATGAAGCGGAGTTCGAAGCCGTGGTCGCGGCAATAACGAGCGAGAGGCACGGCGTCATGTTCCGTGAACCCGCGAATGGCGATGGCGTTCACTTTTATCGGATCGAATCCAGCACGCTTGGCGGCATCGAGGCCCGCCAGCACACGGTCGAGGCCATCGCGGCGCGTGAGTTCACGGAAGCGGTCTCCATCGAGCGTGTCCAGAGAGATATTCAGTCGCCGCAACCCGGCATCAAAGAGTGCTTCCGCCTGATCGGCGAGCAAGATGCCGTTGGTCGTCAGGCCGATGTCGGCGATGCCGGGGATTTCAGCGAGCTTCCGCACCAGTTTGTGCAGCTCCTTCCGGACGAGTGGTTCGCCGCCGGTGAGCCGAATTTTGTTGATACCGAGCGGCGCTGCGACCTGGACGAAGCGTGTGATTTCCTCGAACGAGAGGAGTTCGGAGCGATCGCGAAAGACCACATCCTCGGGCATGCAGTACGTGCAGCGTAAGTTGCATCGATCCGTGACAGAGATGCGGAGGTTGTTGTGCGTGCGGCCAAACTGATCCACCAGCCCTGCGTTGCTTGCGGAAGATGAAACGAAAGGTTGGGCCGTGGCATCCGCCAGGCTCAGCGGGATGCGAGAGTGCGAGGCACCACTGGGCTCGGTGTTCAATTCCGAATTCCGCATTCCACATTCCGCGTTATTGAAGATGTCGATCGTCGTTCCAGAGCCGGATGGCGGGTTCGTCCATCGCGTGGTGATCGAAGCCAAGAATGCTCAGGGTTGCAGTTGAGAGCAAGAGGGATCGACCAAAGGGCACCGGTTGCAAGACCCATCGCGCCGCCAGAACGCGAAGAATGTGCCCGTGGGCGAAGACGAGCACATTGCCGGTGAGTGCTTTGAGCCGTGCAACCAGGCGATCCACGCGGTCCGAAACGTCCTGCACGGTCTCGCCACCGGGAGCACCATCGCGGAACAACTCCCAGTCCGGGTGCTTGCCGCGGATCTCGACTGTCTTCAGTCCTTCGAACTCACCGTAATTCCATTCTAACAGGTCGTTCTCTGGCTTGGCCGTGAAGCCTGCGAGTTCGGCGGTTCGTTTCGCGCGAATGAGCGGGCTCGAGAAGACATGTGAAAAGGTAATACCGGTGAGGCGAGTGCCGATCTTGCGGGCATCGGCTTCGCCCTTTGAGGTGAGTGGAAGATCCGTTCGGCCGGTGTGCTGGCCGGATTTGGACCACTCCGTTTCACCGTGCCGGGCCAGGTAGATCGTGGGGACGGGGTTCATGTTGAGTTCCGTTCGAGTGTGTCATTTCGCTTATCAGTCCCGGCCCATTCACTCGTGCCATCGGGTGCGTTCTCACGCTTCCAGATCGGAACCAGTTCCTTGAGGGTGTCGATGGCATAGCGGCAGGCTTCGAATGCATCCTGGCGATGGGGCGAGGCCACCGCGACGGCGACACTCACCTCGCCCACCAACAGTCGGCCCAGGCGGTGCACCATTGCGACTCGTTCCACTGGCCAGCGACGGCGCACCTCGGCTTCGATCTCGGAGAGTTTCTTTTCCGCCATGGGAGCGTAGGCCTCGTAGTCGAGAAACACCGTCACTTGCTCACCAGTGAGGTCGCGCACGGTGCCGAGAAAGAGCGCCACGGCTCCGCAGTGCGGCGAGCGGACGGACTCGGTCAGAGAGGGGTAGTCAATGGCTTCGTGCGTAAGGCGAATCATCGTGTCAGTTTATCAGAAAGTGCGAGCCACCGCTGACAGGGGGAATCACGGCGATTTCGTCACCAGGGTGAAGCCCCTGAGAATCCTCGGCAAATTCGTGGTTCACGGCAATCGCCGAGACGAGCAATAACTCAGCTAATGCAGGCACTCGTTCCGTCAAGAGTGCTCGCATCTTCGCCACGGTTGCACCGGCGGCAAGTTCGAGGGGCACACTCTCGGAGCCTGCCAGTTCACGCGCACGAGCGAAGAGGTGTATATTCAGGGTCATCACACGATCCTGGCGAACTTCGACTTTTTACGCAAGGCAATGTGCGCATTCGATTACAAGGGCGTGGATCAGGAACGGTGAATCCACGTTTACCTCTCGCCTGTCAATCACTTACCAGATCAGTAAGTGGCTTCCGCAGCTTTGCACCGATCTCGGGCAACAGTCCGTAGGCATACGCCAGGTACTGCACGGGGTGCAGGGTGCGTTTGCCCGTGCCTTCTTGCATCTGCATGCGGCAGGTGCTGCACTCGGTGGAACCGTAGAGGATGCCGGAACGGTTCAACTCGCTGAGCATGGGCTCGCCGGCCTTCAGCGAAAGGGCATAATTCTTGGCTTTGAGACCCCAGGTGCCGGCCATGCCCGAGCAACTCAAATCCAGTGTACGAATCGCCAGGCCGGGAATGAGTGAGAGCAGGGCCGGGCCTGCGACACCTGTGCGAAGTGCCTTCTGGTGGCATGGCACATGGTGACCGAGTGTCAAGTCGAGCGGGCGGAAGCGCGTGTCGAGCCGGCCGGCCTGATGGAGTTCCTGGAGAAAGGTCATGAGATCGACTGTGTTTGCCGCGACTGCGACTGCATCGGGATCATCGACTATGTCCAGGTAATCCTGCGTCAGCATTAATGCGGCCGTTGGCTCAGGGCAGACGATTCGATAGCCTTCTCGCACCAGATCGGCAAAAATGCGGATGTTTCGCTGGGCCATCTCGCGAGCCGTTTCAGCGTCGCCCACAGCCAGTGGAGCCATGCCGCAGCCGACTTGCCGCGGTGGGAGGTAGACCTCGATCCCGTTATGTTGCAAGACGGCAACTGTTGCCTGGCCGATGAGCGGGTCATTGTAAGCGGCGAAGATATCGACGAACAGCGCCACCTTTTGTTGGCGTGCGAGGGAGTCGGGAGGGAGGAGCGAGGATTCGGCGTTTGAGGTCCGCCGTTTTCGAGTTAACCCTGTGCCTCGAGCGATCCGAAAAAAATTGCGAAGCGCGAACGTGGGCAGCCGGCGCTCCCGCGAGATTCCGAAGGCTTTTTCCATGAGCCAACGGACGGAACGACGAGCCAGTAAACCGTTCACCAGCGGTGCGAAGTGACTGCCCAGTGCTGCGAATGATTCGGTGCGGGCCAGCACCCAGTCGTCACGATCCAGTCCGCGTTCGGCCTGGTGGGCTGCCTTCGTTTCGAGCATGAGTTTCGGCACATCGACGCGGGCCGGGCACTCGTCGCGACACATCTTGCAGTTCACGCACAGGTCGGCAATGGCACGGACATCGTCGGAACCGAGTTCCGCACGGTCGAGGATGCTCTGAAAGAGATTCGCCTTGGCACGCGGCGTGGCATGTTCCGTCCCGGTCGCGCGAAACACGGGGCACATACGCGTGGTGGTCCCACGTGGTCGGCAATCGCCACAGCCATTGCACCGCGCTGCTTCGGCCTGAGGTGCCGTCGCCGAATTCCAGACCAGCAGGGGCTGGCGTTCGGTCACAAGCTGCGAACTGTTGGCTGTCGGCTCATCGATCTCGGAGGCGCGCAGTGGCCACGCCGGGCGTGTCGGATCCGGGCCGATGATCTTGCCCGGGTTCAACAGACCCTTCGGATCGAAGATCCGCTTGATCTCACGAAACACGGGCATGAGCAGTCCGGCCTGGCGTTCCACCCAGGGTGTTCGGGCGATGCCGGTGCCGTGTTGTGTGCTCACCGTGCCGCCCAGCGAGAGTGCGAGGCCATGAATCGCTTCCGCAACGGGCCATAACTTCGCACGCTCGGTCGGGCTATCCAGATCGATGAGTGGGCGGGTGTGTACCTGAGCCGTCAGTGCGTGAACCAGGAAGGATGCTGTGAGTTCGAATCGCTGGAGAATGTCCTGTGTGCGGGTGAGATACTCCGTTAATGCCTCCGGGGGAACACCCACATCCTCGACAAACGCGATTGGCCGCGGTCCCTTGCCCAGTGCGTACAGCCCTGCCACGGCTGCCTCGCGAACGCCCCGAATCCGTGCCTGACCAACGGCATCACCGGTTGGTTCGGCCAGCATCATTAAGATGTGTGAGGCCCGGAGTGCTTCCACGGCATTCCGGCAATCCAACTCGGCCAATCGCTGTGTGTCGCCCTCAAACACAACCACCAGTGCCGCCCCGACCATAGCCGGCACCTGCCCGCCTCCCGATTGCCGCGAGAGTGAAAGCAGCCTGCGATCGAGCAAATCGCACGAGACGGGGCCGTGTTCGCGCAGATCGAGCCCGGCACGAACAGCTGCATCCAGTGTCGGGAAGCCGAGCAACGCGAGGCACGTTCCGCCAGGCATTGCCACCGTGCGCAACCGGGCTCGTGTCACGAACCCGAGCGTGCCCTCGCTTCCGGTCAAGAGTCGGGCCAGATTGGCCTCTCCGTTCGTCCCGATCGCATCCAGGCGATAACCACAGCGGTCGTAGGGTGTGTGCGACGATCTCGAGCGGATGGTCTGTTCGTGTTGGGCGAACAAGCTCGCGATGGCGTCCTGGATCTCATGCGTGCGTGGGTTCAACGGATTCTTGATGGCAACTGGACCCACGGTCGCGACATCACCAGTGTCCCAGACGGCGTCCAGCGCGAGCACGTAGTCCCGTGTGTACCCAACATGAAAACAGTTGCCGCCACTGGCGTCCGTTGCAATCATGCCGCCGATCGTGCAACTGGCCCGGCTGGCCGGATCCGGTGCAAAACGACGCCCATGTCGTGCCAGCGCGCCATTCAGTTCCGTCAGGACGACGCCCGCTTCAACCGTGACCGTATCCGTCGTGATCTCTTGAATCTGGCGGAAGTGTGTGCTCAGATCAACGCACAGACCTGGCCCGAGTGATTCTCCGCTGACGCCCGTTCCGGCACCGCGCGGCGTGAGCGGCAGCGAATGCTCGTGGCAGTATCGAACCAGCGTGGCGAGATCCGCGGTATCTTCTGGAAAAGCCACACCAAGAGGTGCAAGTCGAAACGGGCTGGCGTCCGTCGAGTAGAGATGTCGTGTGAGTGTATCGAGAGCCAGCCGGCCCCGGAATGCACCACGCAGATCATCGACAAGTTGTTTGGGGTCGAGTGTCACGTGTCACGGAGCAAGCAGTGCGAGGTCATACCCTGCGAGTATACCCGGATTCCTGACCTTCGCGACCGATCCTCACGCGAATCGGGAACGCACGGGCCGAAACCAGATGAACAAGTGGCACTCACCCCACCGGGAATCGCAGCAGGCCACCGCGCCCTATGATATTCGGCATAGTTCATCCGCGGGATCCTGAACGATGATGACGAGAATGACGGGCGTGCTCAACCGGGCGCTGGATGAGGAAGTACGCCTCCAGGTGGGGCCCATCGAATATCAAGTGCTCGTTCCAGAGATGGTGCGCCGCGTGATCCAGTCACAGACCGGAAACGAGATTTCTCTCCACATCACCGAATACCTCGAAGGCAACTCGGGTGGGAATCGTTTTGTCCCACGCCGCATCGGTTTTCTCACCGAAGCCGAGGTCGATTTCTTCGATCTGTTCTGCACGGTCGAAAAAATTGGTGCCAAGAAAGCCCTGAAAGCCATGGCACGCCCGGTCGCGGAAATCGCCGAGGCGATCACCCGGCAGGACGCCAAGTGGCTGAGTACCTTGCCAGGAATCGGGGCCACCACCGCCGAGCAGATCATTACCACTCTCAAGCGTAAAGTGATGGCTTATACGTCGAGCAGGGTCGCCGCAGGTGATGAACTCACGCAAAAGAAACCCGCTCGCAGCCCGCTGGATGTCAGCGGGTCCACGAGTGCTTCGGGTCAGCAGATTGACGATGTGTATCAGGCCTTGATGGGCCTCGGGCATTCCCCCATTGAAGCGCGAGCCAAGCTGGATGCACTGCTCGGCAGCGGCAAGGCGTTTTCTACAGTGCCGGACGCACTCGCGATTATCTATGGTGGTAATAAGGGGTAATGATGATTCGTGCAATCCTCCTCGGCCTCAGCTTGTTGGGCCTGACGGGTGCAGACGACGAGTCGAACGAACAAAAAGCACTCGCAGGAACCTGGTTACTCGAATCTGCAACACTGGCCGGACGCGATCACACCGAAGATTTCGCGGGCATGAAGCTCATTCTGAAGGTCGACAAATACACAGTCGAGTTTGGAAAGAATACGGATAAGGGGACATTCACACTGAATACTGCCAAGTCGCCCCGACAAATTTCCATCAAGAGTGCCGAGGGGCCCTTCAAAGGCAAGACGCTTCCAGGAATCTACGAACTCAAGGGCGATCGACTTCGACTCTGTGTGGAAGCGGATGGCAAGGCAGAACTTCGACCATTGAAGTTCGAGGCACCCGACTCGACCCGCAACATGCTCCTGGACTTTCGTCGTGCAAAATAAATCACGGTCGAAGATCGCTGACACCAACGAAGGACGCGTTGATCATGGCACGCGAAAAAGTGATTACGACGGCCCCAACGGATGAGATCAAGAAAGTCGATGCGGCACTTCGACCGAAACTTCTCCGAGAGGTTATTGGACAGCGCAAGGTTGCCGAACGTCTTGAGATTGCCGTGAGAGCGTCACGCAAGCTCCAGGAACCGCTCGGGCATATCCTTTTCGATGGCCCGCCCGGACTCGGCAAAACCACATTTGCCACCGTCCTCCCGAATGAACTTGGTACCACGATACAGACCACCAGCGGGCCCGCCCTGAGCAAACCCGCAGACTTGCTCCCATTCCTCACCAATCTCGAAGAAGGAAGCGTGCTATTCATAGATGAAATCCACCGAATGCCACGTGTCGTGGAGGAATTTATCTATCCTGCAATGGAGGACTTCCGAATCGATATTGTGTTAGGGGATGGGATGAGTGCTCGCACGATTTCCATGCAACTCAAACGGTTTACACTGATTGGCGCAACGACCCGCAGTGGGATGCTCTCCGGGCCAATGCGGGACCGCTTCAAAATGCACGAGCATCTCGAGTTTTATTCAGAGGACGAACTGGCCACCATTGTGAGCATCAACGCCGCGAAGTTGAACACATCCATCACGGAACCGGCAGCACGGGAGATGGCGAAGCGAAGCCGGGGGACTCCGCGTGTAGCCAACGCACGCTTACACTGGGCCCGCAGCTACGCGGCCGCACTCCACGATGGTGAGATATCTGAAGAGATTGCGCGCGCCGCACTGGACAAGGCCGAGGTGGATCGTGAAGGGCTCGACAAAAACGATCGCAAATATCTTGAGACGCTCATCGACCTGTTTGGCGGGAATCCCACAGGTGTCGAAGCCCTTGCCGCGACCATGAACCTCGCCACGGATACACTCTCCGAGGAGATCGAGCCCTATCTTCTGCGTGAACAATACATCATTCGCTCACCCCGGGGCCGCGTGCCGATGCCACGGGCCTTCCAGGTTCTCGGCAAGCAACCGCCGCGTTCTAAGAATGCAGATCGAGGGCCGAGTCTCTTCGAGTGAAGTCGGCTCAAGAATAGCCATCTTGCTCGGGATTGTGTCGCTTCCCACTGCTGCGGCCATCCCAGTCGTCTGCACCGGAACCATCTGCATCCCGACTGCCATTCGATTCATCGGGCTTTGCGTTGAGGCAGGTCTTGATTGCAAGAATTAATCCCACAATGATCGCTATCTTGACGATGATGCCATTCTTGATGGATTCCGGATTTGCCACGGTGGTCGCAATCATCATTCCAACATAGAGCAATAGCCCGATAATCACGGGTGGAAGTGGGGTTGCAAGTGCCCACACTCCGAGCAGTCCAAACACAATTGCGATGCCAAACCATTCCGCTAACACCAGGGGGAGTTCCTCCTCGGGAATGGGTGCTCCCACGATTTGAGGAGCAGCAATGATGAGGATCCCCCCGCAAATGAGTTGTAGAATGGCTATCGCAAACAGGACGCTCGATGCTTGCTTGCGGGCATCTGCCATGGTGGGAATTTTGGGCTCTACCATTCGGCACCGGGGTTCGGAAGCGAGAAAACGTGTTCACCCAATCGAAACAAACAGTCTGAATGCGGATGTGCAATCTCACACTATCGGACTGCATCATCGTTAATTGAGTGTGATAAGACGTCGGCCAGATTTCCATTGCTGTGGACGATCGCGGACAACCTCGTGATAAAGCGTATCGCGTTCGACTGGCTCACGGCCCGCTTCCACGATCATTCGGCGGAGATCCGTTATGGTTAACTCCTGGGGCGAGTCACTCCCGGCCGCATGATAGATCGTCTCGTGGACAACGGTTCCATCGATATCATCCGCACCCCAGCTTTGTGCGATTTGGGCGATTTTGACACCGAGCATCTGCCAGTATGCCTTGATGTGGGAGAAATTATCGAGCATGAGCCGGGCAATGGCAATCATCTTCAGGTCCATTAGGCCGCTTGGCTTGGAGAGATTCTTTCCAAGCGTGTTGTTCTCCGGGTGAAAGGCCAGCGGGATGAATGTTTGAAAACCGCCGGTGATATCCTGAAGGTCCCGAAGTCGCAGCAGGTGATCGATTCGATGTTCAGCCTTCTCGATATGGCCGTATAGCATCGTGGCGTTGGAACGCAGTCCGATTTCATGTGCCTCCCGGTGCACGCGTAGCCATTGCTCACCATCCGCCTTGTAGTCGCAGATTTGCGAGCGAATCTCCGGATGGAAAATCTCCGCACCACCGCCGGGGAGCGAACCGAGTCCCGCCGCTTTCATCTCGTGGAGAAGTTCGCGGGTC
Organism: Gemmataceae bacterium; assembly: GCA_041750275.1. Lineage (GTDB taxonomy): Bacteria > Planctomycetota > Planctomycetia > Gemmatales > Gemmataceae > JBGSZR01. Next base: position 60,347 of record JBGSZR010000057.1, on the reverse strand, counting down.
GGTCGCTTGGTGAGCCGCTCAAACCAATCCCACTCGACAGCCGTCCAGGCCTTGAGGTGAAGATTTGGAAACGCCCCGTGGATGCGTTGAATGATGCCCAAGTACCATTCGTAAGGAAGCTGGTGGTGAAGACCACCCACGATATGTAATTCCGTCGCTCCCTGCTCTGATGCCTCGCGGGCCCGGTGGAGTATTTGTTCGTCCGACATCACATAGCCGGTTGGCGATTTCAAATCGGCCCGGAATGAACAGAACTGGCAACGATAGACACAGACATTCGTGGGGTTCAAATGCTGGTTCACGTTGAAATACGTCACGTTGCCATTCTTTCGCTCCCGAACCCGGTTCGCGAGTTCGCCAAGCGTGAACAGGTCTGATGTCGCCTCAAGCGCGAGGCCATCATCAAACGACAGCCGCTCACCGGCGAGCACTTTCTCTTGTATCTGATTAAGGCGACGATCGGCAGTTCCGAGCATGGGTTTCCCTCTTGCGTGATCGCTGGCTTGTCAGGATAGCATTTCAACCGCATTCTGCAGCGCGTCGTAACGCTCATGGTCTGTGGCGGAGCGATTCTTGACTTCCAGTTCGCATCCGGGCAAGGTATGGCCTTTACGCAGCAACGGAACTTCGTGAAATCGTGACCTACCAGCCAGAACTACTTGCAAAATACCGGATCAGATTGAAACTCGCACCGGTATTGTTGCTCATCGCGATGACTGTCGCGACAGGCCAGGAGTTCATGGCCGTTGTCGAAGTGGCTGGTTCTGATGTTCCTCATACCAAAGTCGCGGATACCGAAGTAAAGCGAGGCCTGCCAAGTGAAGATCCTAACGGCAAGCCATTGGACCCCGGCGTGTTAATCTGATTCACTTCACAAAAATAGCAACGATGTCTTGAAATCGTTGTTCGATTCCTATCACCAGACAGGTGAATCGAAACACGTTTTAGTTCGATTACTGTGAGAATGTTAACGGTCAAGCACTCGAAACCTGCCATCAACTCTGCGGTTCACTCCGTCTATCAGGGTTAGTCCGCACGTTATTCGGTCTGAAACGGCGAGGAAGCTTCAAGTCCGTTTGCATGGCTGCACGAGCGGGGTAAATTGAGAAGTCGGGCAGAAAAGCTCGATTCAAACACCCTGGAGTTGCAGCATGCGCCGACTCTTGATACTCGCGATCCTCGGCCTTGCTGGTGTGCTCGGCACAACCGGCAAAGCTTCCGCGTTCTGGCCCTACGGCGGCCCCTACTACACATCGGCGGCGTTCCCGTTGGCAAACCCGCCCGGTTACTACACGAATCTGTACTACTACGGTTGGATGTATCCATGGTACGCGGGTTACAACTATAGTCACGGACATTATAATGGTTGGTGGCAAAATGGCGGTCATGCCAGTTATGGCATCTGTGGTTCGAATCCTGCCTCCTGTCCGATCCCGGGCTATGTCGGCGGACCCCAATACAGCGGTCCGCCCTTCGCACCAAACTGCGCATCCAATAGTTCACATGCCGGTGGTCCCAATGGTATGTGGCTTCAAGGTGGTGCAGGTGCCGGGACCGGTGTGCCGACGACTGGCACCACGCCAGCGTCAACGCCAGGCTGTGCGTCGTGTGGAACGGTGTCGATCAACCTGCCCACGGATGCCAAGCTTGCATTCAACGGCACCCCTGCCGCAGGCACAGGTTCAGTCCGCACGTTTCAGACGCCGCCGTTGACGCCCGGCCAGGACTATTCGTACACACTCAGTGCGGAAGTCGTTGTTGATGGCAAGCTTCAACTGGTCTCCGAGAAAGTCATTGTTCGTGCCGGCGAAGAAACAAAAGTTACGCTTGCCGCGAAGTGAGTATTGAGAAACACGAAATGCGGCCGGTGCATACCGGCCGCATTTTCGGAATGTGGCTAGATTTTCCTGAGCATGATCTTCAGCTCCTGTCCATCCACTTTCTTCGTCTCTTTCGGCGTAAAAGCCTCGCCCGTCAGTGGTGAATCGCTCCACTCGATGGCTTGTGTCTCGGCGGCGATCGACGCACGATGTGTGGCAATCGCTTGCTTCAACGCATCCGAATCTGACGTGAGATACAGAACGATCTTGTCGGCGACATCGAGGCCAGCGTCCTTGCGAGCATCCTGCACGAGCCGCACCACATCGCGGGCCATGCCCTCGGCCTTGAGTTCGGGTGTGATGCGGGCGTCGATCATGACCTGGGTGCCCTTATCCACGACACCAGCCCAGCCTTCGGGCGCGAACCAGCCGATTGCCACATCTGCAGTTTCTAATCCAACGCCGACTAAGGTAAAGGATCCGGCACGAAGTTGTTCCGCGACCGTTGCTCCGTCCATCTTTTCGAGCGCCGTTTCCGCCTCCTTGAGCTTCGGCCCCAACTTCGCGGCCGCGGTCTTCTTGTTGAGCTTTGCAGATGCCTTTAACATCGGTTCGGGTGATGAATGAAGTGCGACGCGCTTCACGTTCAACTCGTCCGTGATGAGTGCGGGGAATCGCTCGACGGCGCTTCGATCGGCGTCCGATCCGGGCGAGACACGCAATTCCGCGAGCGGTTGCCGCACTTTCTGCTTGGCCGCGTTGCGGGCTGCACCGCCGAGCGAGACGATCCGCAGCACAGCGTCCATATCCTGTGAGAGTGCAACATCAATCAATTGCTCATCGACGATGGGATAATCCGTGAGATGAACCGTTTCCATGTTAGATGTTGAACGTAGATTCTTCCACATCACCTCCGTGAGGAATGGCACCACGGGGGCACACATGCGACAGAGATCTGTCAACACGTTGTATAATGTCTGATAAGCAGCCCGTTTATCCTTCAATCCTGCCGCGTCAAGCTTTGCGTTGTTGCTCCAGAAGCGATCGCGATTTACGCGGATATACCAGTTGCTCAGTTTCGCATCGACGAACTCCTCGACCGCGAGGCAGAAGCCCATCACGTTGAACTTCTCGAACTCCTCGCGGGCGGTTTTGATGAGGAGCTGCAGGTCCGAGAGAATCCAGCGGTCGATATCCTGGCGCTCGCTGACAGGCACCTGCGGTGCAGCAGGGTCGAAGCCATCGAGCCGGGCGTAGTTGGCGAAGAAACTGTAGCAATTCCAGAGTTTGATGATGAACTTCGCCCGGACTTCATTGATCGGGCCGGGGCCGAAGTTGAGGTTCGCGGCGGGGTTGCTGCGGCAATAGAGCCAGCGCATGGCGTCCGCGCCCATTTCCTCGGCGGCGCTGTTGAATTCGATCGAGTTGCCAGCGCTCTTGTGCATCTCCTTGCCGTGCTCGTCGCGCACCAATCCGTGGCCCAATAAATGGCGGAACGGTGGCCGGCCGTCGCTCATCATGGTGGACATGGCGAGCAATGCATAGAACCAGTTGCGGAACTGGCCGGGGAAACTCTCCGTGATGAAGTCCGCGGGATACCATTTCTTCCAGTGCTCGCGATCCGTGTTATATCCCATCGTGGAGAACGCCACGATGCCGGCGTCGAGCCACGGATTGCCCACATCGGGAATGCGTGACATCACATTGCCTGTGCGTGGGTTCTTGATCTTGATCTTGTCGATCCACGGTCGGTGTGGTGTGTGGCCTTCAAATTCACTCCACCCCGCGATGGCGCGTGATTTCAATTCCTCATAACTGCCCATCACTTCAAATTGTGTTGGATCGGCATCATCGACCCAGATGGGCAGCGCCAGGCCCCAATAGCGCTTCTTTGAGATCATCCAGTCGCCCATGTTCTTGAGCCAGTCGAGCTCGCGGGCCGTGCCGTTGATCGATTCTGGCAGGAACTTCACATCGGGGTTGCGCACCACTTTCATGATGTCGCCGCGGAAGCCTTCCTCTGTTTGTTTTGGCCCCATGCCGATGAACCATTCATCAACGAGTCTGTAGAGCAACTCGGTCTTGCATCTCCAACAGTGCGGATAGCGGTGAACGTAGCGTTCCGTGACGAAGAGCCGATCCTTCTTCTTGAGTTCCTCGAACACCGCCTCCGCGGTGTTCGGATCGACGGCATTCTTGCCAGTGAGCGTGCCGAAACCTTCGGGGAACACGCCGGCGTCGTCGATGGGTGCGACGGGCGGCAAGCCGTTTTGTTGGCCCCAGGCGTAGTCGATCTGGCCGCAACCGGGGGCAGTGTGGACGATGCCAGTGCCTTCGGTATCGGTCACGTCCTTGCCGCCGGAGATGACGCGGTGCGATTGGGCCGCCGAGCGTGCCGGCCACTTGCCGCTCTGCTTCGTGATCTTCGCCACTTCCTCAGGGAAGCCATATTCGTGCTGCTGTGCGGGCAGATCGTCGAACGGGCCGAGGTATTCCCAGCCGAGCATCTCCTCGCCCTTGATCTCGCCGACGATCTCGAAGCCTTCCTTGCCGGCCTTCGATTTGAAGTGTTGTTCGATGGAACTCAGATGCGGCACGCCATCGATCCAGTCGCGCTTTTTTGCCCTCGCTGACGCTTCGGGCTGGTTATCGTCATCGTCGCCCGTTGATTCCATGCGGTTGAGTTTGAACGCGCTTTTGGAAACGTAGTAGATTTCGCCCTTCAGCTTCACTTTCAAATATGTCAGTTCCGGGTTGATGGCCGCACCAACGTTGGATGTGAGCGTCCACGGTGTGGTGGTCCAAACGAGCAGGTTTTCACCGGGTTTATCTTTTAATGGGAACTTCACGAACACGCTTTTATGTTCGGTGAGTTTGTAACCTTCCTTCATCTCCATTTCGGAGATGCCGACGCCGCAACGGCCGCACCATGGCATCACATCGTAGCCACGGGAGATGAGTCCTTTACTATTACACTTCTTGAGGAAGCTCCAGATGGTGTAATTGTTTTCCTCACTCATCGTGAAATACGATTTTCGCTCGTCTGGCTTCTTCGCCCAATCCGCATCTGTGCGGTCCCAGTTCATCCAGTAGCCGAGGCGGATGCTCTGATCGGTCTGCACGCGGGCAAAGCGGTTGACGCGCTCCTTGCACGCGGTCACAAACTTATCGATGCTCGCTTCCGGGTCGCCGGGCACGAGGTTCTCGATGTCGCGCTTGCTCTTCAATCCAAGTTCTTTTTCGACTTCCACTTCGACCCACAAGCCCTGGCAATCGAACCCCTGCTGGTAGCGGAGTTCGCGGCCTGTCATGGCGAAGTAGCGGTTGTACGCGTCCTTATACGTGCGGCCCCAGGCGTGGTGAACGCCCATCGGATTGTTCGCGGTGATGGGCCCATCCAGGAAGCTCCAGCGCGGCTTGCCTGCATTCAGTTGCTTGCGCTTCTCAAAGATGTTTGCGGTGTCCCAGAAGGCGAGAATCGCTCTTTCGAGGGCGGGAAAATCGACGTTCGAGGTCTCAACTTTCGCGAACGGTCCATCGATCACAGCATCGGCCACGGCAACTCTCCTGAAAGGGTTCGGCCATTTTACAACCGGGGCGGCTGATCGCCCGGCGAATACACTAGCTCGAACTGAAACGCACTCTTCGCGAGGCTTCTTGCAATGGCCGTTCCCACGATCGAACGCGTGCCTGTCACCGTGCTGACGGGCTTTCTCGGTTCCGGCAAGACCACACTTCTCAATCACATCCTGACCGCCCAGCACGGCAAACGCATTGCTGTCATCGAGAACGAATTCGGCGAGGTCGGCGTCGATCAGGACATTGTCATTCAGGCCGAAGAAGAAATCTTCGAGATGAACAATGGTTGCATCTGTTGCACCGTGCGCGGCGACCTCATTCGCATTCTCGGCAACCTCATGAAGCGGCGCGATAAGTTCGATTACATTCTCATCGAAACCACAGGGATGGCCGATCCTGGGCCGGTCGCACAGACCTTTTTCATGGACGATGAAATTCAGAAGGCGGCCCGGCTCGATGGCATCGTGACGTTGGTTGACGCCAAGCATGTGAGCCAGCACTGGGAGAGCCATGAGGTGCAGGAACAGGTGGCATTCGCCGATGTCATTCTTTTGAACAAGCTCGATCTTGTGAGCCAGGATGAGATGGAAGAACTCGAGAATCGCTTGCGGCAGATGAATCCGACCGCGACGATCCATCGCACCACGAATTCGATAATAGAGATGGATCACATTCTGAATGTGGGTGGGTTCAATCTCGATCGTGTATTAGAAGTGGAGCCGAAGTTTCTGGAACCTGAATATCCGTTCGTTTGGGGTGGTGTGTATCCCTGTGAGGCAGTTGACTACGAAGTTGTGATTCCGGAACGGACCAAATCATCGATATCTCTGGCGGTAGTCGCCGCTCCCACCAGCGATGAAGCGGGATTGAAACTGGCCGCGGCCGCGGGTGTCGTGGCCTTTTCGGGTGAGGAGCAGCGAGTCTCGCCGGGCGGCACTCTCGTGCCTTCTTCCGATCTATTCAAGCTCGAATTGCCGCCGGGAGAAGTGCGTTTCACGCTGCGTGTAGCTGCTGGTGGGGCTATCGCTTTTCTCTGTGGTTCGAACCTCGGCAAGATCGGCGTCGAAGTGCGTGGTCCGGAGGGCGTGCTCTCGGCATCGGCTTCGCGCGACTTCCATCACAGCCACACACACTCGGATGTCAACTCGGTCGGCATCACCATTCCGGGCGACCTCGACCCCAAACGCCTCAATGACTGGATGAGTGAACTCCTGCAGGTGCGCGGCCCAGACATCTACCGCATGAAAGGTGTGTTGAGCATTCGCAACGACCCGAAACGATTCGTGTTTCAGGGCGTTCACATGCTCTTCGATGGTCGACCCGGTAAGGCGTGGGGCAGTGAAAAACGAGGTAACAAGCTGGTATTTATTGGCCGCAAACTCGACCGTGGCGAGCTTGAAGCAGGCTTCCGCCGTTGCCTGGCGTAGTGCGACTCCGGATTCTTGGTCACCTCCGCCTTCCGAGAGTGTCTCATTCCGTGACACTCTCTCGAACGGTGTCGTACCTGAACCTGGGTCTGGTGCCATCATGCACAAACAACTTCTCACACCCAACGATGGCGTATTCGTGATTCGTGATTTCTTCTCGCTGGATGAATGCGAACGCGTAATCGTGATGACAGAGGGCGTTGGCTATGGCGATGCCCCGATTAACACGTTCGAGGGGCCGCAGATTCGCAAGGATGTGCGGAACAACGATCGCGTAATGATCGATGACCCGGCTCGCGCAGCGGAGATCTGGGAGCGATTGCAGTCGTTCGTCCCCGCCACGCGCGGCACGGGTTGGCGGGCGTCGGGGCTCAATGAACGCCTGCGCTACTACCGCTACGATCCCGGTCAACAATTCGACTGGCACTTCGACGGCTACTTCGAGCGGTCGGCTGTCGAACAAAGCGCCTTGACATTCATGGTCTATCTGAATGCAGGCTTCGAGGGCGGGGCCACGGAATTCCATCTGAGCTTCACGACGGGTGATCGCACCGGCCAGGAGTTGCTGACCGTGGTGCCGGAAACGGGGATGGCGCTGCTCTTTGTGCATCGCATTCTGCACCGTGGTGCGCCGGTGGTGCGTGGTCGCAAGTACGTATTGCGTTCGGATGTGATGTATCGCTGGGTGGGGTAACCGCGGTCAGTTTCTGTCCTGCCAATCCGGGTTGCCCTGGTTTCTTGACCTCGCTATGGTCCGCCACCGCCGGGCTATCCCCGTTTCGCATGGATGCCAAACGATGCGCTTTCGCCGACTCGCCTGTTGCTTGATGGTTGTTTCGCTCGTCGGTTGCACGCGTTACACCTGCTCGCGTGGTCAGTGCGGCCCGTTCGGGCGGAAGCCCAAGGCGAGTGCACCGACGACGTATGCCGCCGTTCCGTCGGCTCCGCGCTCGCCTCTGGCGATTGCCGGCGCACCCACTTCGCTCCCAGCAGTGCCGCCGGGTGAGAATCCGGCCGTTCCCCCCCGGAGTCCCGTTGCAGCGTTGCCCACAGCAAATGGCTCCAGCCCGGAAATTGTGCAAGCCGGCGGGCTGGCCCCATTCGTGGCCGCTCCAGAGGCTGGATCGACGTCGCCACCGTTCCGTCCGCGGAAAGGTGAACCGAATCCGGCCGATTTGCCTTCGCCCTACGCTCCAAAGGGTGGTGCGTCCGGTGCTTCCGCCGATCCGAATGCGAAGCCAGCCGACGCGAATCTGGATCCCTTGAAGAAACTTGTGCAACTCGCGCTGACACGCTGGGCCGCGATCGATTCGTTCGAGACACGCATGCTCCGCCGTGAAGTGATCGGTGGCAAAATGACGCCAACGGATGAAGTGCTATTTCAGTTCCGCAAGCAACCATTCAGTGTGTACATGCGTTACGTTGGTGAGGCTGGGAACGGCCGAGAAGTGCTCTATGTGCAAGGACGAAACGACGACAAGATGCAAATCGTCACGGGTTCTGGCGACGGCATCAAGGGCTTGAAAGTGTCGCGTTCGCCGGACGACCCCAAGGTGCGAGAACGCAGCCGGCACAGCATCCGTGAGGCGGGTTTTGACCGAACGCTGGGTGCGTTTGCCCAACAACTGGAACTACTAGAATCGGGCCGGCTACCGCCGGGCACGATTCGCTATGTCGGGCCAACCAGGCGCCCGGAGTTCGGCGATCGCCCGCTGGAATGTGCCGTGCGAACGGTGAGCCAGAAGGATGATCCGACACTCAATGGCGGCGGAGCCTGGACGCTCTGGTTCGACGCCAGCCCAGAATCGCCTTCGTATGGGCTGCCTGTGCTGCTCATCCTGCAGGACGCCCGTGGAAGCGAGATCGAGTACATCTGCTACGACAAGTTCCGCGGCCCCCTGAAGCTGGGGGACGCGGACTTCGATCCCGCACGGCTGGGCAAGAAGCGTTAACCGCGGGGTTACTTCTTCACGCCTGGATCGATGTAGCTGAGCTTGCGCTCGAGGTCCACGAAGCGAGCGAACATCGCACCGCCCTCGGTACCCACCTTGGCGGTGATGGTGAGCGTGTGCTTCCCTTTGGGGATGGCCACTTCGAACGCAGATTGATCGGGCTGCACGTTCTTTCCTGTGCCTGTGCCGCTGCCAAGCAACTTGCCATCGAGTTTCACCTCGAAATCGGCAGACGAGCCGATGAGTAGCGCACTCTTCACATCCGCGGTCGCAGTAAACTCAGCTTCGACGGTAGTGGGCTTGTCGTTCGCCGGCGGCAGCGCGATGCGACCCAGCACGCCGGTGGATGCATTCGTGCCGTTTACCTTCACATCCGTCAGAAACGGGTTCGCCATCACGTAACGCACCAGATCGCGGAAGTCCTGGGTCGTCATGTTGTAACCGAGTCCCTCGGGCATGAGCGACTTCTCGACCACCTGCACGGGGCCCTCGAGATCGTCCCGGGCGATCTTCTTGAGCACGCCGTTTTCGAGCTTGAGAGTCAGCGATTTGTCGTCTTCTTCTGCGAGCAGGCCCTGTTGCACGGTGCCATCGGCGAGCCGGGCGACGCGGACGAAATACGGGGCACCGATCACGCGGTTGGGGTCGATCACATTCACGAGAATATACTCAACGTCGCGGGCCGCACCATCGAGCGGCGGGCCGACGTCGGCACCCTTGCCCTCGAACTTGTGGCACTTGCCGCAGGTGTTTTCGAACACCAGTTTGCCGCGGACATATGAGGCCGGGCCATCGTTCATGGATAGCCGGGCTTTGTCGATGGTCGCGATGAGTTCCGCGGGTGTGGGTCTGCTGCGGCCCCAGGCCTTACCGATGAGCTTGTTCAACTCGGCATCCTTGAACGCCTGGATGCGCAGGATGGTGTTATCCGTGACGGCCGTGCGCTCGACCTTGCCTTCCGCCATCGCTTGCAGCAGAGCCCGGGCCCATTCCTTGCGCGTGGCGAGTGTGCCGACCAGTTCACTTCTCAGTTGCGGTGTGAAGCCCTTCCATTCCTTCAGCACATCCGCTGCAATCGTGGGTCGATCGAAGGCGGCGAGGCCGCGGGCCGCAGCGAGTTTGACTGGCACCGGGAAGCCTTGCCGCAACACGCTCAGGAACAGGCCATCGGCATCGGGTGCTTTCATGGACGCGAGTTGCCGCACAGCTTCGACACGCAACTCATCCGATTGCGTGCCATCGCGAAGCACGAGGATCGCCCGCTCGATGGCCTTCGGATCGCGGAAACTGACAGCGAGGCGGTTGACGAGTGGCACGAGTCGCGAGTCGTTTTCCTTCACGATCTCTGCCTGCAATTCGGCCCAGCCGGCGGGCGGCGGCACGGTCTGATCTTTCAGAGCAAGCGCAAGCCCATCGAGTGCCTTCTCGCGGCTATTCACATCCTTCAGCGAGCGCACGAAGTGGATACAGAGTTGGAGGTCCTCCGGCTTGCCGGTGGCCGCGAGGCGGCGCATGGTGCGAGGCACGATCTGATCACGCACGAAGATATTGTCCGGCGCTTGCTCGGCGATCCACGCCAGTTCGGATACCAGAGGCAAGCGCCCCGCGTCCGCGGGCTGTTCCTTCGGCGCTTTCTTCGCATCAGGAACAGCCGACTCACGTCGGCCGCTCGCCTTGTTCTTCATCAACGATTTCTCGTACGCAAGCCACACGAGTTGCGGGATGACAGGGTCCTTCGCATCTTCCTGGTGTGTGAGCAATGCGCGAAGTAGCGGAGTGACATCGTGCTTATCCGCGAGGCGAAGTGCGGCGGAAGCAAGCTCACGGCGAACGGTGGGATCGGGTTCCTTTGCCGCAGCGTTGGTGAATACTTCTAACAGTTTCTTTGGGTCGTCTGTCGTTTCGCAGGACCGACGCACACACCATGCCCGCGCGGCTGTTCCCACCAGGCGATCGTTCGCGGGATTGAGAAGTCGTTCGATTGCGACGGGGCTGCCGACCAGGAGTGCTCCCGATGCTTCTCCCATCCAGAGATATTGCAGTGCGCCACCAGGGATTCGCGGCAGCGGTTCTTTCGTCACCTCGCCACGGGCGGTTCGCTCCGCGACCAATCGCATTGCGGTTCTGTAGAGATAGGGTTCCTCACTTCCGCACAGGTCGAGCAAATCGTCAACGCTTTTCGTTCCCAAGTCCTCGGCCTTTTTGGGCTGCGTCCCCTTCAACTGGATGCGATAGATGCGGCCGCGTTCGTAGTCCCAGTCGTCCGGGGCGGTTTGGTGGCAGGGGTTCTGGTCGTGCCAGTCGATGAGGTAAATGTCGCCGAGCGGGCCCCACTTCATGTTGATCGGACGAAAGTTCTTGTCGCCGCTGGTGAGGAAATCGTCGCCGCGGCTGGCGGTGAAGGTGCTGCCGTTGGGCTTCAGGATGTTCTCTTTAATGCTGCAGCCGTGGATGCTGCCGAAGATCACGCTGTTGCGAAAGCGTTCGGGGATGTGCGGCACGTCGAGTGAAATGAGTCCGGCGTGGGCCCAGCCGCTTTCCTTGTGAAAGGTGTGGTCGCTGATTTCATTGAGATATCCATACACGTACGGGTTCAGGCTCGCCCCTGCCTGGCGCTTGTAGATGCCGCCCGGGACCATGTGATAGAGATGTGGGATCACACAGCAAGCGAGGATGAACTGGCCATCCGTGTTCCGCCAGTCCATGCCCCACGGATTCGAAGTGCCTTCGGAGAAGATCTCGAACTGCTTCTTCGTGGGGTGATAGCGCCAGACGGCAGCAGTCATGCGAGTGGGTGGCGTATCAGCCTCGGGAGACTTCACATCGCTGACCGTGAAGATGCCATGCAATCCATAGAGCCAGCCATCCGGGCCCCATTGAAAGGTGTTCAATGTTTCGTGTGTGTCCTGGCTGCCGAAGCCCTTGAGTAGCACTTCGAACTTGCCGGGTTTATCGTCCTTGTTCTCGATGAACCAGAGATAGGGTGCGGCTCCCACGAAGATGCCGCCATGCCCCACCTCGATGCCCGAGGCCATATCGAAGGCTCCGAGACCGGCCTTTTTGCGTTCCTCGGGAACCGGGAAATCCTTGCCCTCCGCGAAGATGGTGCGCTTGTCCGCAACGCCGTCGCCGTCGGTGTCTTCGAGGATCACGATGCGATCCCGAGGTACATTCTTGCCGGCCCGCCTGGGGTAATCAAAGCTTTCGATCACCCAGGTGCGGCCCTTCTCGTCGATGGTGAAAGCGATGGGATTGACGAGTTGCGGCTCGCCGGCAAAAAGCTTCACCTCGAACTCGGCCGGCACCTGGAAGCGTGCAACTGTCTCTTCGGGCTTGAGGTAAGGCTGGCCGGAAGGTTTGCGGTTGTCGAAGCCGAATTGTTTCTGGGCCGAGGCAAGCGGCGCGAGGAGCAACACGGCAATGCACGGCACAAAGCCGCGGGAGAGCAGGCGGAACATGTGACGATTTCCCGGTGAATAAGGACACGCACAAATGGTACGGCGTGGCCACGCGAGATGAAAGGGGCGAAGCGTCGTGTCGACCTCAACGCTGCTTCGGCAATTCCAACTTCAAGTCATTCTCCCGGGCCTCGATGGTCACCGTTTTCGGGAGTTCGATTGGTTCCATCGCACCACCAGCGGTCTGGTCACCGCCCGCTGGCATGTAGGTGACGTGATAGGTCCCGAGAGGAGCACCGCTCTTTCGCTCGCCGGATTTGTCCGTGGTGCGAACTGTCGTGAGTGTGAAGGTGCCGTCCGCTCCAACCGGCGAGTTGATGAGGAACTCGGGTTGATCGGGCTCAGCCGTGAAACGCACCGATCCACTGTTGACTGGGGCGTTGCCACGGAGCACCACTCCCTTCACAGGATGCAGTTCCGAGAAAGCCGGTTGCTCGCTGCCACTGCCACAGCCGAGGATCAGGGCTGTGACGAAGGCAAATGGCGGAGTTAAGCGATTCACCAGTCATTCCCCTGGGGATTGCCGTCACGGGGGTCGTTAGCTCGTTGCCAGGAGGTGTCCGAGATGCCAGCGGTGAGGAAGCGAACACTGCCATCACCCAGCGAGCACATGATGCCGCCGGGGTGGATGCCTTGCGGCGTCCAGGGTGTGCAGTTGTTGATGTAGTGAGGTTGCACCTGGAACTTGGGTGCCGCGGGGTAGCCGGTCACACCGCCTTTGCTGTTGCCCATGTTGTAGCCGGGCCGCCAGATACTATTGGCGTCCGCCCAGAGGCTGCCCCAGGTTTGCGAGCCGCCGTTGAGGGTCCCGCCGTTGCCACAGGTCGCATAAATCTCGGCGAAGAAGAGTGTGTTCGAGAGTCCATCGGGCACGTTGGCATTCATCTCCTTGCGACCCTGCGGGTAGGTTCGGCCACTGGCGGGATCGCCGAACACGTAGTTATTGCCCGCATAGTTGGTGCTGCCCCAGTTGTTGGCTCCGCCATAAGTGGTCTGGCACTTCCCGGCGGTGTTGGTGGTATCCGAGGGACAAATGAACGTCTTGATCGGCCGGTTATACTGCCCGCCGGCGTAGCCCGTGGTGACGAGCAAGTCCGCGATGGCCTTCTGCTCCAGGTACGGCAGCATGAAGTGAAACATAGTGTAGTTGTGCCGGCCAAAGGGCGTGGTTGTGGGAGTGAAGCAGCCCGTGTTAGCGGGATCGGCACAGGGGGCGCTCATCGGTGGCAGCGTTCCCGTGGCGTCGTGAAGGGCATGCTGGGCCAGGCCGATCTGCTTGAAGTTGTTGGCACAGGTGCTGCGCGCCGCCGCTTCGCGTACCTTCTGCACAGCCGGCAGCAGGAGACCGATCAGGATGGCGATGATGGCAATGACCACGAGCAATTCGATGAGTGTGAAGCCACGCCGAACCGCGAAGCGGTACATGGCGAATCTCCAGGAGGTGAAAGAGCCCGAGTCCGGCGAGAGGTATATCTTTTGTTTGAGTGTACCCCTTTTCGGGACTGATGCAAGCCGTACTCCGCGCTCCAGAATCAGAACGGGTGTAACCGAATTTTCTTGGGATCTTGAATTCCTCCGCAGGAGCGTGGTACTGCAGTGCGGAATGAAATACGCAGCAAACCGCCGCAATTGTCCTCGTGCCAGCCCCAGAGAAAATGGTTGCACCCATCAGAATCTCCGGCAGGAGAATTCGGCCAATAGTCCCCACTTCACTGCTCTCACCCCTGGAATCCGCCTCGCTGACCCCTTCTCAAGTTCTGGGTGTTCCGGTTAGAATGGCGGCACCTTACCGGTAGTCGATCGAATACCGCTTGCTCCGGCCAGCGGCTTGCCCCGAGTGGAATTCGAGGCGGTGTTGTTCGATCTTGGAGACCCTCTTCCATGCCCAGCCCGTTCCCCGGAATGGATCCGTACCTGGAGCACGCGAAGCTCTGGCCGGGCTTCCAGCACCAACTGCTCGCCTGCCTGTACCAGGTTCTTCTACCTGGACTCGTGGATCGCTACCGCGCCCGCGTGGGCAACCGCGACTACACATCCGAGATGATCCTCTTCACCTCGATACTCAAGGAGAAACACTCCGAGGAATTCATCGAGATCCGCAACCGCTCGGATGGGCGGATGGTCACGCTCATTGAGGTGGTGAGTCCTGCGAACAAGACCACAAACGAAGGGCGAACGGCGTATCTCGACAAACGTCGTGAGGCGATGCTGTGCCGGGCCGGGATCGTGGAGATCGACCTCGTTTTGCAGGGGAAACCGACCCTGACGTACTCCCGCGATGGGCTGCCGGACTACGATTTCGCCGTGACGGTGACACGCTCGACCGCACCCGATCGCTATGAGATCTACACCTCGACCTTGCAGAAGCGCTTGCCGAAGTTCAAGGTGCCACTCGCTGCGGATGATCGTGATGCGTTGCTCGATCTGCAAGCCGCATTCTCGCGCACATACGATCTTGGCAGCTATATCGCACAGATCGATTACAAGGCCGCACCGCCACCCGATGTGCCGCTGAGTGATGACAACATGAAGTGGCTGGTGGAGATGTTGAAGTCCAATAAGTTGCGTTAACAGCGAAGAACTTCGCCCCGGAGCGTAACTTTCCCCACCAAGGCGAGCAGCTGTCCGTATTTCACTCTACGAGCCTGGGAAGCCCACTTGCAGCACCGCTTCGACCGCGGTAAGGTTCCTGTGCCCATCATGGATGACCACTTCGGTGGCACGCATCACTTCGGGGAAGGCCAGCATGAAGCTGCCAGGCAAAGTCCTGATCGTGGAATCGGATTCATCGCTACAAGAAAAACTGCAGACAACGCTCACCACACTCGGCTACCAGGTCCTGTGTCTTGAAGACGGACTCGCCGCTGCGAACATGATCCGCGAGGAGCTGTTCGATCTGGTCGTGCTCGATTTGCTGCTACCGGGAATGAATGGCATCGCCCTCGCTGAGATTGCGAAGGACCGTTCGGAAGGCCGGGTGCGTGTGCTGATGCTGTCGAGCCTTGGCTCGACCGCACACCGCGATTTGGCCTACGCCTCGGGTGTGGATGTTGTTCTTCAGAAGCCGTTCTCTCGGCGCACACTGATCGAAGCCTCAAGGGTCCTGTGCCCAACCGTGAAGCACACCCAGGCCAACGAACAGGCCATTGGTTCAGACGTGTGAACACCAGGCCTGAGATTTTCCCGTGCGTTGTACGCTCGCTGCCCGGTGAGACTTTGTAGAATAAGGCTTGAGATTACTGGTTCGCGAGGTTTGGCCGTGGCGAAGGATCCCTTGCAGCCTCCGCGCTGTGCGATGCTCCTGGCAGCACTCGCCGCTCCTGAACGCCTCAAGATCGTCCGCTTCCTGGCGGACGGTCCACATAACGTCACCGAGATTGCGGAGATGCTCGGCATCGCGGCCGTGAACGCATCGCACCACCTGAACGTGCTCAAGCAGGCCGACCTGATCCGCGGCAAGAAACAGGGTCGGTTTGTGCACTATGCGTTGCGGCCCGGCATGCTCGAAGATGCGGTGGAAGCCGGGGTGCCCCGCGAGGCACTGAACCTCGGCTGTTGCCGACTCGAGATGCCCCTGGAACACTGCAAGGCTCCCGGGACATCATCTTCGACCTGACCCATCCGTCCCCGCGGAGAGCGTATCCGTGCGACAACTCATCATCCTGTCCCTCTGCTCATCACCTTTCTCGCTGATCCTGGCCATGCCCGACTCCACGCCCTCTGATCAACCTGCAACCATAGTGAAGGGTCTTTCGCGTGAGCAAGCATCGCTCTTTGCCCGAATCGCTCTCGAGAGCATCGGCAAGGAGTTCCCCAACAAGCCCGCTGTCGTATTGAACGCTGCCGACGATATCCGCTCGCCGCGACACTTTCACCCGGCCTTTTACGGTTCCTTCGACTGGCACTCCGCGGTGCATGGCCACTGGTTGCTCGTGCGCGTGTTGAAGCTCTTCCCCGACTTACCCGAAGCCAAAGCGATTCGCGCAGCACTGAACGAGCACCTCAAGGAAGCCAACATCAAGAAGGAGATGGAGACTTTTGCCCGTCCCAATGCCCGGTCCTTCGAACGGCCCTATGGCTGGGCCTGGCTTCTGAAACTCGCCGAGGAATTGCATACCTGGAATGATCCGGACGCGAAGGCGTGGTCGAAAAACCTGCAACCTCTCGCGGAGCTAATCGCCAGCCGGTATATCGAATTCTTCCCGAAACAAACCTATCCCATTCGCTCCGGTGTGCATCCGAACACCGCCTTCGGCTTCACCTTCGCTTACGACTATGCCCGAACCAAGAAGCACAAGGTACTTCGCGAAGTGATCGAGGAACGAGCCATGACTTACTACCGCGAGGATGCGGATGCCCCGGCACGCTGGGAGCCAGATGGCGCAGATTTCCTCTCGCCGAGCCTGTGCGAGGCGGATCTGATGCGGCGGGTGTTGCCGCGTGAAGAGTTCGTGCAGTGGTTCGGCAAGTATCTGCCGAAGGCCGGGCAGGGCGAGCCGGCGAACCTGTTCAAGCCGGCCACCGTGACGGATCGCAGCGATCTGCAACTCGTGCATCTCGATGGCTTGAACCTGAGCCGGGCCTGGTGCATGAAGGGTATCGCCTCGGTGCTTCCGAATGATTCGAAGCCACGCGATCTGTTGTTAGGTTCGGCGCGACTGCACGAGGAAGCCGGCCTGAAGCACGTTGCCAGCGGCGACTACGCCGGCGAGCACTGGCTGGCCTCCTTCGCCGTGTACATGCTTTCGGTAGAATGATTAATCCGGATCGGATGCCACTTCGCCGCCGGCGCGGCTCGCCATGTCGGCGGGGATGCGAGGATCGAGACCATCGCGGAGAAAGCGGACCGAGCCATCACCGAGCACGAAGCCAACGCCTCCGGGATGCGGACTGCAAAAGCCCCATTTGTCCGGTCCGTTCGGTCGGAACGGCCCCTCATCGATGGCCCAGAAGGTGCCGCTGATTCGGATGCCCCACTCATCGTGCCGTTGCGCTCCCGCCCAGATGCCTCCCCATTTGTTACGTCGTTCATCGAGAGCCACTTCACCCACGAAAAGCGTGTTCGAGAGGCCATCGCTCACATCGGCGACGCGGATATTACTATTGCGGAAGAGCATGCCGTTGGGTGCGATGAGGTTGGTAATTTGTAATCCAAGATCAGTTTGTTGTGTTTGCGGCCGGCTCCAACCCACACCGCGATAATTCGATGTGGCATGTCCATCGTAGTGTGGATTCATCGGGGAGCCTGTATCGGAGGGGCAAATATAGATCGGCAAGCGATGAAGCGTCTGAGTGGTGGGCATG
Organism: Gemmataceae bacterium; assembly: GCA_041750275.1. GTDB lineage: Bacteria > Planctomycetota > Planctomycetia > Gemmatales > Gemmataceae > JBGSZR01. The sequence continues at coordinate 42,807 of JBGSZR010000057.1, read as the reverse complement.
GCGATGTCGGCACCGCCGCCCAGGAGCGTGGCCTGCGGATTGATTTGTTCGTGAAGGGCCGGTTGTTCCAGGTAGGGCAGCAAGAATACGGCCCAGCCCCAGCCGGGACCATGCTGGGTATCGGGTCGTGTGTCGCGGTAACCGGGTGGGAAGTGGCTGTGCGTGCTCTCGTGGTTCAGGAGGGCGATGCCGATTTGTTTGAGCTTGCCCTGGCAGCTGGCACGAGCTGCTGCTTCGCGCACCTTTTGGACGGCGGGTAGAAGCAAGCCAATCAGCACAGCGATGATGGCGATGACGACCAGTAATTCGATGAGTGTGAATGCCCGGCTGCGCATCGAGGAAGCCTGCCCAATACAGATAATTAGCCCATCAATTCCTTGATGGGTGTGGGATCGCTGACGAGGTGGGCAGGGCGGCCCTGTGAGTTATACAGGATCTTGCCCGGGTCGATGCCGAGCTTGGTGTAGACCGTGGAGGCGAAGTTCTCCGGAGAAAGGACGCGTTCGGCCGCGGCGAAGCCCTTCACATCCGTGGCACCGATGATCTGGCCGCCGGGCGTGCCGCCACCAGCGAACAGCACGCTCATGGCGTTCGACCAGTGATCCCGACCGGCATCCTTGTTGATCTGCGGTGTGCGGCCAAACTCGCCAAGTGCGATCACGAGTGTCGAATCTAACATGCCACGTTGATCAAGATCCTCAATCAACGCGGCCACACTATTATCCCAGCTGGGCAACCGGGTCTTCAAGGATGCAAATAACTTCGTGTGATGGTCCCAGCCGCCGTCATAAATGGTGATGAAGGGCACTCCCGCCTCGGCGAGTCGCCGGGCAAGCAGCAGGCGTTGTCCGAAGCTGTTGCGGCCATATTCATCGCGCGTTTTCTGTGGCTCCCGGCCGATGTCGAATGCAGCCTGGGCTTCCTTTGAGTTCATCAGGTCGTGGGCTTGCTGATAATGCTCGTCCAGGCCGAGCGCCGGATCGCCGGCGGCCTTGTCCATGATGCGCTGGAACTGATCGACCTCGCCACGCACATTGTTACGCCCTGCGAAACGCTCCTGGCTCAGGCCATCCGGCAGGGCTACATCGCGGACTTTGAAGCCGGTGCTGTTCGGGTCGCCACCCACGACGAACGGTGCATACTTCGCTCCGAGAAAGTTAGGCCCGCCCGAGCGCGACATGCTGGGGATACTGAAGTACGGCGGCAATCCCGCAGGAGCACCTCGCTCCGCGGCGGTGACCGAACCGAGGCTCGGGTGGAAGCTGACGAACGCACCGCAGCCCACGGGAATGCGAGGCGGAGCACCGGTCATCATGTAGTGGTTGCCGGCTCCATGGTTGCCTTGATCGTGGCGAATGGAGCGAATGACGGCGAATTTATCCAAGAGGCCGGCGAGCTTCGTCATGTGCTCGGAGAAGTGGACGCCGGGCACGGAGGTAGCGATGGGTTTGAACTCGCCCTTGATCTCGGAAGGGGCACCGGGTTTGGGGTCGAACATTTCATAGTGCGTGGGTCCGCCGTCCTGCCAGATGAGGATACAGGCCTTGGCTTTGATGCGAGGCGAATGCACGGCGTCTGCCGTGAAGCCGCGAGCGCGAAGGGCGGTGAGCAATCCGCCGCCGAGCAGGGTGCCAAGCCCGAGTTGCAGGCAGTCGCGACGCGTAGCGCCGGAGCAATTGCGTATATTGGTCATGGAGATTAGCCTCACAACAATTAATCGTTGAAGACAAATTCAGGAGTGTTAATGAGCGCCCAGAGCAAATCTTCGCTGGCCTGGCGACACGTCACATCTGGCACCTCGAAGCGCTGGATGGCAGCCTGCTTCTCACCCTCGCTCGGATAGCGGCAATACGTGAGCAGATACAGTTCATCCACGATCTCAGCGGGTTTCTTGGCACTGTTCGCCAGTGTGGCGCAGGTGCCTTTATCACTGGTAACTTTGCGGTGCAAATCGGGGCTGTTCATCAAGTGTAAGGCCTGCACCACGGTGGTTTCGGTGGTTCGCTCACACGGTGGATCCTGATTGGGGTCAGGCCGGCCGAAACTGTCCAGAAACGTCGATTGCGAGCGGGCCGTCCAGACTTCCATCGCGCGGGAACCCGGCGGCATCGCTTCAAATTTCTCGGGAACGCCGGTCGCATCACTCACCATATCGAGCAACACTTCCGCACGTAGTCGCTGGCGATAATGGCGTGAATAATTCCTCAAATCACCCACATTGCGCTCATTCGGAGTAGTAGACAGGCCATAGACATAACTCGTGGTGATGGTCTTGATGAGGCGTTTCACATCATATCCATTCTTGCGAAAATCTGCAGCGAGCGCATCCAACAGTTCAGGGTTGCTGGGCGGATTTGTGGCCCGCAAATCATCGACGGGATCGACGATGCCACGGCCCATGAAATCGGCCCAGACGCGGTTCACCATCACCTTCGCAAATGTGGGGTTCTCGGATGCCGTGACCCAGGCGGCGAGCACCTCGCGCGGATCCTGATCCAGTGCGATGTCGAGGGGTTTGCCGAGCAATGGTGTTGGCGTCATCACCTGGCCGGTGAGGGGATGTTTCACGGTGCCGCTGGGGGAAGCAAAGATGAATTCCTCGCCGCCCGAAATGGGTGCGGAGATGCCGACACCTTTGCGGCCGATGCGGCCAAAGAACGCCGCAAAACTGTAGAAATCATCTTGCCCATAGACTTCGAACGGATGGTGATGGCACTTGGCACAATCCAGCCGAACACCCAGGAATAACTGACTCACCATTGTGGTAAGTTCATCGGGCTGCCGACGATTGCGAAACATCACGGCTGAGCCATTCGTGAAGGTGCTCCCCTTGGCCGTGATCAACTCGCGGACAAATTGGTCGTACGGTTTGTTTTGGCGGAAGCTCTCACGCAACCATTGATCGAGGTTATAGGTTGCTTTGATGCCGACGTGGTACGGATTGGGGCGCAAGAGATCCGTCCACTTGTTGGCCCAGAAGTCCGCGAATTCTGGCCGTTCGAGCAAGGCATCGATGAGCTTCGAACGCTTATCTGGCGAGCGATCAGCGAGAAACGCACGCGTCTCAGCGGGTGTGGGCAACCGGCCAATCACATCAAGAAAGGCCCGACGCTGGAATGTGGTATCGCTGGCGACTGGGGAAGGTGTCAGATTCAACTGTTTCAGTTTGGCCCACACATGGCCATCAATGAAGTTTTCTCGTGGCAACTGTTCGTGGAAGCCCGCCGGGACGGGACTCGGCAAGGGAATCAGCACCGTGCAGATCGCGAATTTCTCGCGATAGCGTGCCATGATGGCGGCTTCGCCCGGGATTGGCCCGGCCTTCACACGCCCTTCGGCATCGACCGCGGCATAGACACTTTCACTTGATGAGAACTGGGCCAGGTGCGTCACATCTTCGGTCGACTGGTCGGAATAATGGGCGGTGATGCGGAGTTGATGTTCCTCATCAAACGTCATCAAGCGACTACTGGGTGCGATGGTAATGCGCACAATGCTCGGTGCATCCGTCGGGGTGCGCGGGCAACCCGCGGCGACCCATTGGTGAAGGACGCGAAACGCGGCAGAATTCTCCGGAAGCCGTTTGCCGCCACCATGAGGAACCTGGCCCGAAGCTTTTCGCAGTAACAGGCTGAAGCCGGGATTGGCCGGAAAGACACGCCGACCGCGAGCCTCGCCGGTGATCGCGGCATAGTCGAAATCATTGTCGTACGCGAGAAGCGAGAGTTGAAACCCATTCTGGCCGCGAGCCTTGCCGTGGCAGGCTCCGGCATTGCATCCGAATCGCGTGAGAATGGGTTGGATGTCGCGTTCAAACGTCGGCGGTGCTGCCAGGGCAGTGGAGGAAGTGCCGAGAAGCAACACCAGTGTCGCGATGAATGGCCGCATGATGGAGGAGAGTCTGCGGGTGGCTGGCAGGGAAGGCTGATTGAAGTATACCGTTCGCCAGAGACAATGCCAGAGAAACCCCGGTGTTCCATCACGGGCGTGGTCTTTGTAGTCTAAAGGGACATTCCGCTTCATCCTTCCACATGGCCACCGTCATGAAACTGCTTCGCACGCTGGCAATCGCTGCCGTATCGCTTGTGTTCACGAATCGCGCGAAGGCTGCGGATGTCGACTTCAACCGTGATGTGCGGCCGATTCTCACGGATAATTGCCATGCCTGCCATGGGCCGGACGAGAACAAGCGAAAGGGAGACCTGCGGCTCGATGTACGGGCGGAGGCGGTGGCCGCTGGCTCCATCGTGCCGGGAAAGCCCGAGATGAGCGAACTGCTTAACCGCATCCTCGCGAAGGACCCGGACTCGGTGATGCCGCCGCCGCACACCGGTAAGAAGTTGACGGCGAAACAGATTGAGACACTTCGGAAGTGGATCGCTGAAGGGGCGAAATTCGAGGAGCACTGGGCTTTCGTGAACCCGGTCCGGCCCGCGGTTCCCAGGTTGGATGCAGCATTCGAGCTTCGCAATCCCATCGATCACTTCATCGCGGCTCGCTTGAAAAGTGAAGGCCTGGCATTCTCACCGCCCGCGGACAAAATCACGCTGATTCGCCGGGTCACACTTGACCTCACGGGATTGCCGCCCACACCCGCAGAGGTGGATGCATTCCTGGCGGATCAGGCTCCCGACGCATACGAGAAAGTGGTGGACCGCTTGCTCGCCTCACCGCACTACGGCGAACGCATGGCTGTCGACTGGCTCGATGCTGCCCGCTTCGCGGACACGCACGGTTACCACATTGATAGTGGTCGCAACATGATCCCATTTCGCGACTATGTGATTCGCAGCTTCAATGAGAACAAGCCTTTCGACCGCTTCACAGTGGAACAACTGGCCGGCGATCTCTTGCCGAATGCCAGCATCGAGCAGAAGGTGGCCAGCGGCTTCAATCGTAATCACATGATTAACTTCGAAGGTGGTGCCATCCCGGCGGAGTACCAAACCGCGTACATCATCGATCGTGTAAACACCACATCGACGGTGTGGATGGGGCTCACCATGGGTTGTGCCCAGTGCCACGATCACAAGTACGACCCACTCTCGCAGCGCGATTTCTACCGTATGTACGCATTCTTCAACAACGTGCCCGAGAATGGGCTCGATGGCAGCAAGGGGAACGCGGTGCCGGTGCTGCGTGTGCCGACGGCGGAGCAGGAGCAGCAACTTGCGCAATTAAAAGAAGCAATCACGAAGGCGGAAGCGAAATTGGCGGGGCCGTTCCTGGAGGTCGATGCGGCTCAGGCGGAGTGGGAGAAATCGCCGGGTGCGATGCGAACGCAGTGGAACGTGGCAACACCGCTGAATTCGACTTCGAAAGGTGGAGCAACGTTAAAGGTGCTTGAAGACAAATCCATCCTGGCCAGCGGCAAGAACCCCGCACAGGAGACTTACTCCGTCAGCTTCATGAGCGATACGAAGACGGTGTCAGCCATTCGCATCGAAGCACTGGCTGATAACTCGTTGCCAGCGAAAGGGCCGGGCCGCGGCAGCAACGGGAACTTCGTGATGACGGGTGTGAAGTTGACACTCGGCAGCGGCGCGAAGAGCAGGGTGGTGAAGCTGAAAGCCGCCTCTGCAGATTACAGTCAACAAGATGGCGGTTATGATGTCGCCTCATTGCTGACGAACGGCCCGGGCTGGGCGGTCTTCCCGGAGGTCGGCAAGACGCACACGGCGATCTTCGAATTCGAGGAACCGGTCGAGGTTGGTGACGCCGAACTCACCATCGAGTTGCAATTCAATGCGAAGTTTGCTGGGCATCAAATCGGTCGCATGCGTCTGGCCAGCACCGATTCGCTCACCCCGCATTCGTCCGCGGCACCCGAGGCCATCCGCTCCATCCTGGCCATCGAAACGAGGAAGCGATCGCCGAAGCAGAAGGCGGATTTGCAAGCTTTCTATCGCTCCACGATCTGGCCCGAGGGGCGGGCCGCCTCGGCCGAGCTCGCGATGTTGCGGGCTGAAGCGGCTGCGGTGGAGAAGGCGTTTCCGAACACAATGGTGATGTCCGAGATGGCGAAGCCGCGGGACACGCACATTCTGATTCGCGGCGCGTACGACAAGAAGGGCGACAAGGTGACAGCCGGGACACCAGGAGCGTTGCCGCCGCTGGCGAAGGATGCCCCGGCGGATCGGCTAGCACTGGCTCGCTGGCTCATCTCGAAGGAGCACCCGCTCACGGCTCGTGTGATTGTGAACCGCGACTGGCAACGCTACTTCGGCACCGGTCTCGTCAAGACGAGTGAAGACTTCGGCACGCAAGGTGAATATCCCTCACATCTGGAGTTGCTCGACTGGCTGGCCTGCGATTTCCGCGAGTCGGGATGGGATGTCAAACGATTGCAACGCCTGATCGTCACCTCGGCCACCTATCGACAGTCGTCGCGCGTCACGCCGGAGTTGCTCGCTCAGGATCCGGAGAACCGTCTGCTCGCCCGGCAATCCCGGCTCCGCCTTCAAGCTGAGTTCATCCGCGATCAGGCCCTCGCCACCAGCGGTTTGCTCAATCGTGAGATCGGCGGCCGAAGTGTGTCGCCCTATCAACCGCAAGGCATCTGGTCGGAACTCACGTTCCGCCTGGATAACAAGAATTTCACCGCTCAAATCTATGAGCAGGGTCACGGGGCCGATCTGTATCGCCGCACCATGTACACTTTCTGGAAGCGAACGGCACCGCCGCCCTCGCTGGTCACACTGGATGCACCGGACCGCGAGGTGTGTACGGTGCGTCGACCGCGGACGAACACACCCCTGCAGGCGCTGGTGCTGCTCAACGATCCCACCTACGTGGAGGCGTCGCGCAAGCTTGCGGAACGATTGATGAACGAAGCCGGGCCCACGAAGGAGTCGCGCGTCACTCGGGCCTTCCGGCTCTGCACGGGCCGCGAACCCAGCGAGCGCGAACGCACGATCCTGATCAAGCTCTATGATTCCCAACTGATCCGTTACCAGAAGGACCGCGGCGCCGCCGTCAAGTTGCTGGCCGTCGGCGAATCACCGCGCGATGAGAAGTGTGATGTGGCCGAACTTGCCGCGTGGACCATGGTGGCCAGCACCATCTTTAATCTCGATGAAACCGTGACGAGGAATTAAATGATGAACATCCATCACGAATATGCTCAATGGCTCACGCGTCGGCACTTCTTCGGCCGGACCGCCAGGGGGATTGGCACTGTTGCACTTGCCTCACTTCTCAATGAGAAGCTCCTGGCGGGTGAACCCGTTGCCAAGCCGCATGGCTCACTCGAGCAATTTCATTTCGCCCCCAAGGCGAAGCGCGTGATCTATTTGTTCATGTCCGGTGGGCCCAGCCACCTCGATCTCTTCGACTACAAGCCCAAATTGAAGGACCTGAACGGCACCGAGCTTCCTGCGAGTGTTCGCATGGGTCAACGCATCACGGGAATGACAAGCGGACAAAAAACATTGCCGTGTGCTGCATCCATTTTCAAGTTTGCTCAACACGGCAAGGCCGGCACCTGGATGAGCGATTTGCTGCCATACACATCCCGGCTTGCCGATGAGATAGCCGTCATCAAGTCGGTGAACACGGAGGCGATCAATCACGATCCGGCCGTGACATTCATCCAGACCGGCAGCCAGCAACCGGGCCGGCCCAGCCTCGGCTCATGGCTCAGCTATGGCATCGGCAGTGAGAACCAGGACCTGCCTGGATTCGTGGTGATGATTTCGCAAGGCAGCGGCAACAAGACCGATCAACCCCTCTTCAGCCGCTTGTGGGGCAGCGGATTCCTTCCCACACAACACCAGGGTGTGCGTTTCCGTTCCGGTGCGGATCCCGTGCTTTACCTTTCCAATCCTCCGGGTGTAGATGCGCAGGCTCGGCGGGATATGCTCGATGCCGTGGGTGAACTCAACAAGCTTTCCACCAACACATTCGGCGACCCTGAAATCGAAACACGGATCAAACAATATGAAATGGCGTTCCGCATGCAGACCAGCGTGCCCGATCTCACCGACTTGAGCAAAGAGACCGCAAAAACCATTGAGATGTACGGCATTGATGAGAAGGGTGTGGATGGCGGCTTTGCACGGAACTGTCTGCTCGCCCGACGACTCGTTGAACGCGGGACGCGGTTCGTTCAGCTGTTGCACCGCGGCTGGGATCAACACGGCAACTTGCCCAACCAAATTCGCGGCCAGTGCAAGGATGTGGACCAGCCCGCGTGGGCACTTGTTAACGATCTGAAACAGCGTGGCTTGCTGGACGACACACTCGTCATCTGGGGCGGCGAGTTTGGCCGAACTGTCTACAGCCAGGGTGCACTCACAGCGACCAATTATGGCCGCGATCATCACGGCCGTTGTTTTTCACTTTGGATGTGCGGCGGCGGGATCAAGCCCGGAATCAGTTATGGTGCGACTGATGATTATGGATATAACATCACGGAGAATCCCGTTCACATCCACGATCTCAATGCCACCATCCTGCGATTGCTCGGCATCGATCACACGCGGCTAACCTTCAAATTCCAGGGCCGCGACTTCCGGCTCACGGATGTGCATGGTGATGTGGTCAACGCAATTCTCAAGTGAATGTGTTATGATCGCTTTGAAATGAACTGGCCGACGCAAGCAAGGACTTGCGTCGGCCGGTTGTGTGTTCAGATCGATCGATTACTTCGGCGTGATGGCCGAGCCGACGAACGAGAACGTGCTGTTGGCGTTCGAGCCGAGCGTGGTGACGGCGGCGATGCAGACCACGATGATCAGGGCCAGCATCACGGCGTACTCGACTGCGGTCGGGCCGTCTTCTGCCTTCAGGAACGAAACCAGGGACTTGGTCAGGCTGCGCATCGGAGTGTACCTTTGTGAAACTCAGTGAAATCGATTGGTTTTTGCTAAACATCAGCGAATCGCAGGCGACTGGGCAAGGATCTTCGCCCAGATGTTGTGCGTTGCGGCCGCGAATCCGCGGTGGCGATCAGGTGCTTACTTCGGGGTGATGGCCGAGCCGACGAACGAGAACGTGCTGTTGGCGTTCGAGCCGAGGGTGGTGACGGCGGCGATGCAGACCACGATGATCAGGGCCAGCATCACGGCGTACTCGACTGCGGTCGGGCCGTCTTCTGCCTTTAGGAACGACACCAGGGACTTGGTCAGGCTGCGCATGGGATTCTCCATACCGGCGAACCGGAGACTGAAACACGGGGGCTGGGACTCGGGATTCCGCACCGGCTTGCGATGGCCGGATGCGTTTACACGAAATACCTAGTTCACTTGCCTCACCCGTGCAAACCGGACTGTCGCTTTTTTTGAATCCTTCGGCGAGTTCGCGCCCTTGAACAAATCTTGCGTTCGCGACATAGCCGGATGTGACACTTAACGGGATAACATTGAGCACGGCGTAACAATTCGCCGTGGATTGTGGAATCTCGGCACTGCGCTGATTGTGAGGTTTGCATCATGAGCGACGGTTTTATGCGGAAGAGTTTGACCACCACCGGCGGCCCCGGGCGTGCACCCAACCGGGCCATGCTGCGGGCGGTTGGATTCACGGACGACGATTTCCAGAAGCCGATGGTGGGCGTCGCATCGCTTTTCAGCGAAATCACCCCCTGCAATGCTCACCTCGATCGACTGGCCCGAAAGGGGTGCGAAGGAATCCGGGCGGCTGCAGGCGTGCCGCAAATCTTCGGGGCACCGACCGTCTCCGACGGCATCAGCATGGGCCACATGGGCATGCGGTACTCGCTCGTCTCCCGCGAGGTGATTGCCGATTCGATCGAGACCGTCTGCGGCGGAATGAATCACGATGGCCTCCTCGCCTTCGGCGGCTGCGACAAGAACATGCCCGGCTGCGTCATGGCGATGGCCCGACTCAACATTCCCAGCGTCTTCGTCTACGGCGGCAGCATCATGCCGGGCGTCGGCCCCAATGGTGAGGATGTCGATATCGTTTCCATCTTCGAGGCGGTCGGTCAGTATCAGTCGAAGAAGATCGACGAAGAGACGCTGCATAAAGTCGAATGTGCCAGCTGCCCCGGACATGGCTCGTGTGGTGGCATGTACACGGCCAACACGATGGCGAGCGCCATCGAAGCACTCGGCCTTTGCTTGCCGCACGGGGCGAGCAACCCGGCCGTCAGCTCCGCGAAGGAGCGTGAAGCGTTCCTCGCCGGCAAAGCCCTGATGCACTGCATCGAGAACAACATCCGCCCGCGCGACCTCATCACGCGAAAATCACTGGAGAACGCGTACACATTTGTGCTGGCACTCGGCGGCAGTACCAATGCCGTGTTGCACCTGATGGCGATCGCCCGTGAGGCCGGTGTGAACTGGACGCTTTCCGACTTTGATCGAATCGGGGCCAAGGTGCCCCATCTCGCAGACCTGAAGCCCGGCGGCAAGCACGTGATGTTCGATCTCTATCGCGTCGGCGGCACACCCGCGGTGATGAAGGCGCTGCTTGACAAGGGCATGTTGCATGGCGATTGCCCCACTGTCACCGGCAAGACCATCGCCGAGAACCTCGCCGGCGTTCGCAGTGTGTTCGAGAAGCCGCAATCGGTAGTTCTCACCTTCGAAAAACCGATGTTCGATCACGGGATCATCGTGGTGCTCCACGGAAACCTGGCTCCGGAAGGAGCCGTGGCGAAAGTGGCCGGGCTCAAGGTGCGGTCGATCACGGGCCCAGCCAAGGTGTTCGACGGTGAGGAGGCGTGCTTTCAGGCCATCCAGGCTCGCAAGATCGTGGCGGGCGACATCGTCGTCATTCGCGGCGAAGGCCCCGTGGGCGGCCCGGGGATGCGCGAGATGCTCTCCATCACGGGGGCACTCATGGGGCAGGGGTTGGGCGAGAGCGTGGGATTGATCACCGATGGCCGCTTCAGCGGCGGCTCACATGGTTTGGTCGTGGGGCACGTTGCACCGGAAGCCTGGGTCGGCGGAGCCATCGGACTTGTGAAGGATGGTGACTCCATTACCATCGACGCCGACCAGAAAGTGCTGACGCTCAATGTCGATGGAGCAGAATTGGAGAAGCGCAAGGCCGCCTGGGTCACACCGCCCCTGCGTGTGGAACGCGGCGTGCTCGCCAAGTACGCCAAGCTCGTCCACTCGGCTTCCGAAGGGGCCGTGACAGGATGAAATTGTCATGATGTGCCGAGTCAGGAGGGCCTGATAGGTCCGCTGGCATCACGGGCCTCGGTCCTGGACGCTGAGGCCATTCCTAATGCAAATACCGGGGGCCATGCCGTGGCCTCCTGGATCTCCCGTGTTGATGAGGCCTTCGTGCTCAGTACGAGGAAGAACTGTTGATGCTCCCTTCGCCACGGCGATTTTGATGCGGCGATGCACGCCGCTCGGCTCACCTATCGACACGCTGCCATCCGTTGCGTGTTTCTATTGTCCCGGTGCAAAGGCACGAGAACTGGTTCCTGTGTTTATTGCCAGTGAGAAGGAGTAGGCTGTTAACAAAGTGCCTACGTTGGAGATAATCGGTCATGAATGTGGCACGATCTTCTGCGCGCTTTCAATGCATGCGAGAGTTCGATCGCAGTCACCTTTTCTTGCGACCAGGAGCATGCGACTTCGTGGCGTGATCGATCTCAGCCTCGTCGACGCATCGTGATTCTCGAATGTGTCGCCACCGCTCGCACCCAGGATGCGAGATCTGCTGGACTTGCGCAATGTTTGGGAGTTACGCAAGCTGAGACATTACCCAATGGTTGATCGCTTTTGCGTGGCGGTCGCGTTAGAATTCATGTGGGCTGAATTGACAGTACTTCAAGGACTTCCCGTGAGTGCAATCACGCCAGTTTTTGGGTGGGAGAGGGTGGCACGAGCCGTGGAACAAGTGCGTGATCGACTTCGACGAACGGCCTCTGCCCTGGAGAAGGCGGGCGTTCCCTATGCTGTGATCGGTGGCAACGCCGTGGCCGAGTGGGTCGGCCGGGCCGACGAAGCGGCCGTGCGAAACACGAAGGATGTCGATATCCTGCTTCGCCGCAGCGACTTTGAAGCCGCCAAAGTTGCCATGGAAGCAGCGGGGTTCACCTATCGACACGCCGCCAGCATCGACATGTTCCTGGATGGCCCTGGTGCAAAGGCGCGCGATGCCGTGCACATCTTCTTCGCCGGTGAGAAGGTGCGTGCCGAGTATGAAGTCAGCACGCCGGATGTTACGGAGAGTGAAGCTGCGGACTCGTTTCGCGTGCTCACCCTGGATGCACTCCTGAAGATGAAACTCACGTCGTACCGCCGCAAGGATCAGGTTCATGTGCAGGACATGATCGATGTTGGCCTGGTCGATGCGTCTTGGCTTTCGCGTGTGCCGCCTTCGCTTGCACCAAGGCTGCAGGAACTACTCGACACGCCCGATGGCTGAGTGCTCTCGCTTCGCAGTTGCAGGCTGCCTACACTACATTTCATGCGGCCCGTGTCGTGGGTCGTTGTTTGCCAGGAAGGAAATCGACGCATGTGCTCGCTCCGTTCACTCGCGGCTGCTTTTGTGTTCACACTCGCCTGTTGTGTGGCCATGCCGATCGGGAAGGCCCAGCCTGCTGCCACGGCACAGCCAAAGGCCTCGGCAAATCCTGACGCGGAACTTGCCGCCACGGCACAGGGACTCCTGAAGGATCTCCGCTCCGAGACCCTTCCGAACGGCCTGAAAGTGTACCTGCTGCCGGTGAAGGGCTCGCCGATCGTCACCACGATGGTGGCGTACAACGTCGGCAGCGCGGATGAAGAGAAAAGCCAGACAGGGCTCTCACACTACCTCGAACACCTGATGTTCAAGGGCACGGACAAGTTGCTCCCCGGCGATGTGGACCGTGCCACCCTTCGCAACGGCGGCTCGAACAACGCCTACACGAGTGAAGATCGCACGGTTTATCACTTCGACTTCGCCGCGGATCGCTGGGAAGCGGCGCTGCAGATCGAAGCGGACCGGATGCGAAACGTGAAGATCGACGCCAAGCATGAGTTCGAGCAAGAGAAGGGTGCGGTGATCGCGGAACTCAAGATGAACGAGGACCGCCCCTGGGATCTGGAATATAAGGCCATCTTGAAGCTGCTTTACCCCGCCGCATCGCCGTACTCGCACCCCGTGATTGGCGAGGAAGATCACGTCCGCGGAGCCACCGCCGAGATCATCAAGCGGCATTATGACAACTGGTACTACCCCAACAACGCCGCTCTCGTCGTGGTCGGTGGCTTCGATCCCGATGCCGCGATGAAAAAGATCAAGGAACTGTTCGGTTCGATCCCCAAGGGGGAACTCCCCGCGCGGAAGCCCCCCGTCTTCCACCAGGATCGCGAAGGCCCGGCCCGCAAAGAGATCGCCTCGAAGTTCGACTTGCCCCGAATGATGATGGGCTTCAACACGGTCAGCGTTGTCGATCCGGACAAGGCGACCTTTGACATCATCGACAGCATTCTCTCGAGTGGCCGCACAGCACGACTCTATCGCAAGCTGGTGGAGGATGAGCGAATCGCCGTGGATATCGGCACGGATAACCAGGCGGGCCGGTATCCGGGGTGGTTTGGCGTCTTCGTCGAAGCATTGAAGGGCAAGGATCGCAAGCAGGTCGAGGACCTCGTCTTCGCCGAACTCGACAAGCTTGCCGCGGAGCCTGTAACCGATGCGGAGCTCGCTCGCGCTCGCCGGCAGATACTGGCCCGCTATGTCTTCTCGCGTGAGACGGTTCACAGCCTCTGCGATGCCATTGCCACCACCAGCACGTACCCCGGAAGCCCCGACCCGGCCCAGTTCGACCAGGAATACTTGAAGCGCGTGGTGGCCATCACCAAGGCGGACATCCAACGCGTGGCGAAGGCTTACCTCGATCGGAAGAAGGCCGTGATCGTCTGGTCCGTCCCAAAGGAAGACGGCGAGTGCGAAGGCAAGGCCGCGGAGAATCATTCCACCTTGCCACCGGCACTCGGGCGCGCAGCCCGGCATGCGCGAGCAGAACCGTTCATCGCGGATCGCGGTTTCTCGCTCACCGATGCCAAGCGCGTAGTGCTGCCCAACGGCCTCACCTTGATTCTGCTCGAAGATCATCGCTTGCCGATGATGGTGGCTCGTGTCGCCGTGAAGGACATCCACATGCGTGAGCCGGCCAATAAGGCCGGAGTGGCCACACTCGTCGGCAATCTGCTCGAAGAGGGCACCACCACCCGCACGGGCAAACAAATCGCTTCTCAGATCGAGGACACCGGCGGCAGTTTGAGTCTCTCTTCCTCGGGGGCCTCACTTCGCGTGCTCGCACCCGACGCGGATCTTGGGCTGGGTTTGCTTTTCGATTGCCTGCAAAATCCGAGCTTCCCCGCGGAAGCACTTGATCGGCAACGTGAACAGCAGGTTTCAACGATCGAGGATAACGAGACGCAGCCGCGTGAGAAGGCGGACATGCTGTTCGATGCCACCATCTACGGCAAGCACCCGCTCGGTCGGCCATCTCTTGGAAAGAAGGAAATCGTCGAGAAGCTGACAGCCGCGGATTGCAAGGCCTTCCACACAGCCACGTTCGTTCCGAACAACACCATTGCCGTGCTGGTGGGGGACTTCAACTCGGACGAGATGGCCAAGAAGGTCGAGGCCTTGACGAAAGATTGGAAGACGGGTGATCTACCTCCGCTGACTCCACCAGCACCGCCGATGCAGGCTGCCCGCGAGATTATCGTCTCTGATCCCAGTGCATCGCAGGTTCACGTCTTTATCGGTCATCTCGGCATCACGCGCGATAACCCGGACTATCACAAGTTGCTAGTGATGGACTACGTGCTCGGCACTGGCCCCGGCTTCACCGATCGGCTCTCCGCCAACCTTCGCGATCGGCAAGGCCTCGCGTACACCGTGCGAGCGGCCATCACGTCCTTCGCCGGGACACAACCGGGCGTGTTCCAGGGATATATCGGCACCTTTCCGGACAAGTATCTCGATGTTCGCCGCGGCTTCCTGAAGGAAGTGAATCGCATTCGCGACGAGCCGGCCACCAAGCAGGAAGTGGAAGATGCCAAGCAGTACTTGCTTGGCAACATGCCCTTCCGCTTCACCTCGCAAAGTGCCATCGCCGGGCAACTGCTCGGCGCGGAGCAGTACGGCCTGGGCTTCGATTTCCTGGAGAAGTACAAGAAGGAAGTTGCCGCGGTGACACCCGAGGACGTGCAAGCCGTGGCGAAGAAGTACCTTGATCCGAAGTCGTTGATCATTGTGGCCGTCGGGCCGATCGATGCCGAGGGCAAGCCGCTCGCCAAGAAGAAGTGACAGGCGATCGCTGAACCGTCAACGCATGCAAAACGTAGTGACAAGAGTGTAAGATCATTGAACCCGCCGGCCATGGCGGGTCTTCTGCCACACCCGGCTCTTCTCGCGTCTTCAAGGAACATCCGGTCATGAAAGCGACGCTGAAGATCCTGGTGCCCCTGCTCATCCTGGTTGGAGTTGTGTTCGGAGTCACGTTCTTTGCCTGGAACACCACACAACCGGACGACACCAAACAGATCGAGGGCGGTGAGCCGCCATTACGCTTCACCACGAGCACACGCGGCTGGCTCTCATCCTGGGATCGCGTGAAGATCGATCGTGCCATCGAACTCGGCGACCCCGATGCTCCCAAGTATGCCATTCAGGATGCGTACTTCCAGGGTTTCTATGAGCCCTCCAGCATGGGACATGCCGCGTTCTGGTTCGAGAACAAGAACGCGAAAGAAGTGACACTTAAACTTGAGCGGGTAAGCTGCGGTGCATGCAGCGAGGGTGCCGTCTATGTCATTCCTCCTGCAACAACACGTCTCACACTGCAAATGACTGCACTCTCGGTGATGCCTCAGGGGCTCTTCACGGGGCTTCCTGTCGGTCTCGCCGGCCCAGGCGCCCTCTTCGATCGCAGCAAGCTTCCGCCGACCTCGGCACACAAGTTCGAAGATCCGAGCAAGGTTGTCTTCACGATCCCGGCTGCCGATGATGCGGATGGCTGGTCGCCGCAGTGGGGCATCCTGGAACTGGGCTTCACCGCACGCCCGCCCACCGAGTTCCGCACGTTGCGGAGTTGGTTCGTCTCCGAGGCCGGGCCGGAGCAGGTTGGCCGCGATGAATTCGCCATCGGGTTCGAAGTGATCGAACCCATCCAGGTCTATCCTGCGAATATCGACTTTGGCACGCTGGATGAACTCTCGCAACCGGAACCGCGCGAGGTCATTGTTTATTCCTGCACACGCAGCCTCGCCGATTTCCCGTCCCCGAGCGTTGTGCCGTTCTCACCCGCCGGTGGCGACCCGGGGAAGTATCTCACCGCTGGCAAACCTGTTCCCGTCCCTGCCGAGGAACTCGAGAAACTTTCCGCCGAGCTTTCCGATAAAGTTCGCAAGCCCGTGCATGCGTCTGCTGCTTACCGAGTGCCAGTGATTCTCAACACGAAACTCGGCAACCAGCGGCTCGATATCGGCCTCCTGGAGCGCCAGCTTGAAGTGGCGGTCACCGGCATCGACTCCCGCAAATCGATTCCGGTCCGCGCCGTGGCCCGTGGAGCCGTCTGGCTGCCTGAGGGCAATGCCTACGACCTCGGCTCCTTCAAATCGCGAGACGGCGTCACCAACAACCGGTTCGAGCTTCTCGCCGATAACCCCGATCTCGAACTCAGTGTCGTCGAAGGGCAGCAATCTCCGGAGTATGCCCAGGTCACCTTGGAGAAACAGGAAAACCTCGGCGGGAAGGGGCTATACCGGGTTCGCGTTCATATTCCGCCCGGCAAGCAAATTGGCCTGATCCACAATGGTGTGGTCGTCTTCGAGATCAAGGGCGAGCACCCGCAGCGAATTCGAATTCCCCTGAAAGGTCGTGGCGACCTCTAGCGGCGAAGCTGGTCTCGCGGTCTGCGACCTGACCGGGTATGTTTCAGTGGCGCACCCGCGACCTCAGGAAGAACGACGATGACAGACGCGACACCACGACCGACTCCTTCCCGCAAGACTTCCCGCTGGCTCGTCCTCGGCTTTCTCGCATTTGTCCTGCTCGCCGGCGGTCTGGCTTTCGCATGCACCAGCGTCCTGCCCTGGCACACCAGTGAACCGAAACTCGCGGATCAACCTGAAAATCCGCAACCCAGCGGCCCCGCACTCTTCGCGCAATGGCCCAAGGATACCAAGCCGGATGCAGCAATCCTCCTCTCCGGCCAGACGTTTGGCTACATCCAGCCATGTGGTTGCAGCCGGCCTCAATATGGTGGCCTCGAACGCCGGGCGAACTTCCTGGCCAGCTTGAAGGCAAAAGGCTGGCCTGTCGCTGGCATCGACCTCGGTGATGTTTACCCGGCGAAGGGGCCGGTGCGTGAACAATCCGAATTGAAATATGCCACGGCCATGACGGCCCTTCGCGAGATGGGATATGTCGCGGTTGGCCTTGGCCAAACGGAATTCACTGCCGGCACACTGAATGTTCTCGCACAGTATTCACTCCAGAAAGAACAACGCCCGTACGTCCTCGCTGGCAACCTTGTCGGCCTCGCCAATGGCAAACCCGTGCCGCGTGAGACCTTTTTCCCCGCGGCACAGCCTGGTGGGCGGCCCCTCATCGGCCTGGCGGAAGTCGCCGAGATCGGTGGCGTCCCCGTCGGCATCGTTGGCGTCATCGGCAAGGAACTCGCTGCCGATGCCTCCAAGGCCGATTCACTCATTGATTTTCTCGATGTGAAAGAGACCCTCGGAAAAGCTGTGGCGGTGCTCGCCGCCGATCCCAAGAAGCCGCGCTTTAGCGTGCTGATGTACCAGGGCTCCACGGAGCACGCCCGCCTCATTGCCCGCGACTGGCCGCAGTTCCAGGTGATTCTTTGCCAGGCGGATGACCCCGAACCGCCACAGTTTCCGGAAGTCGTCGATCAGCCAGGTGGTGGCAAAACCTTGATCGTGCAGGTCGGCCACAAGGGACGCTACGTCGGCTTGCTTGGGCTCTTCAAGAAGCCCGATGGTTCATTTGATGTGAAGTATCAACTGGTGTCGCTCGGTGAGGAGTATCTGACACCGGAAAATGACGCTGCGGCCGAGAAGGCCAATATCGCACTGCCATTGCTCGAGGACTATGCGAAACAAGTGAAGGATCGCAACTTCCTCGCCAAGGTGCCTCAAGTGCCTCACCCGGCCCAGATTCAGGCCGCGGAACTGAACCTCAGTTTCGTCGGTTCCGATCGCTGCATGGCTTGCCACGCCGGCGAGTTCCTCAAGTGGAAGGACACGCCTCACAGCCATGCCCTGGAAGCACTCGAAAAAGTCGCGAAGCGGCCCGGGCTGCGCGACTTCGATGGCGAGTGCCTCGTCTGCCACACGGTCGGCCTTGGCTACAAGACCGGCTTCGTTTCGAAGGAAAAGACCCCACACCTGACGCATGTTGGTTGTGAAAGCTGTCACGGCCCCGGAAGCGGCCACGTCTCCGCACCGACGAATGCCGACCTCTTAAAACTGATGTCGCCGTGGAAGCAGGAGAAGACAGACCGATTGCCCGATGTCGCCATGATGGACAAACTGGCGAAACTCAGCCCACTCGATCGCGGCAGCGTGGCGATTCCGCCCGTTCAACAACGCGTGATGAACAATGTCTCGTCCGCCTGCATGAAGTGTCACGATTCCGAGAACGACCCGCACTTCGACATTCTCAAGTACTGGCCGAAGATCGTTCATGGCCCTGCACCAAAAGCCGAGCCACCCAAGAAGTGAGTCCCTGGCGAGTTGCACTTGGATTCGCTCCATCATGTGGGTATCACGCCCACATGAAACGCGTACTGGCCAGTCTGCTTCTCGCCGGGATCACGGGTTGCAGCAATGCCCCGATCGCCGGCTTTCTCGATTCTTGCTTCCCCAGCCGCGGTCCACGCCCGGGACCTCCTGCGGGCGGCGTTCCTGGTGGTGTCATACCAGACGTGCAACCCGCCCCACCCGGTGTCAGCATTCCGGGCGAGCAATTGCCGCCCCCACCCAGGCCATGATTCAGGCGGATTTCGCACTTATCTGGAGCGACTCCGGTGCGTGTGATTGCATCAGTTCCGTCCACCGTTTCACCCAGCTTCGAAATCGTTCCCAGCCCCGCGGCCACTTCTCCTCCTGTTCTACCTCGAGTGCCCTGAAACCCGGTTCCAGGCGTGGCCAGTCCGGACCTGACACACGCTGTGCCGTCGCATGGAGCGTGTGGAAGCGAGCCGCCGCAACGGTGGCATCCTGCATTTCACCCAGGATTTCCTGAACGTCTTCAACCGCTGGATAAATTGTCTCGCGAAGCGATGCCTCAAAACACTCTGCGAAGAGTTCGATCGCATACCGCAACCGCTTGCCACGAATCCGCAGGGCATGCAACTCGGGTGCGGATTCGGGTCGAGCATCCAGTGTTTCCTGAAACCGACCAAGGCAAAGAAGAATGACTTCTGAAGCGACATCACCGAGAGTCTGCGGTTTTCCTCGCCTCCCGCGCACCCGCCCCGGCATCAGTGCGGAAGAGGAGGCGAACGCCGCTCCGACGTCCTCAAAGGCGTCCACGAGCCGACTCTGTGCGGCAACACGTTCACAGGCCGCATAGCCACGGAGGAAATCAAGGGCGGGCTGGGAGGAGGGAACCGCACTCGACGTGTTACTGCTCATCATCTCCAACAACACGTCCCAATCTCGTGCATCGCCCGCAGCTTGCCGCAGGACACGCAACCTCGCCTTGGTTGTGTGAAGATGCTTCGCGGGAAGAAATGACGCAAAGGCACGCAGCGCCGCTCCCGCCCGCCGCGTCCCCACGCGAAGTTGATGCACATACTCGATGTTCTCGTCTGCCGCTTTTGCGGCCAGAGGCAGGTAGTGCCGAACCGTGTCGAGCCGAGCCGCGAGCACCACACACGCGGCTTCGGTTGCACGCATGTGCGGATCAAGCCCGGCGATCCACTTGCCCTCGGCCATGGCGATGCTTCCTTCCAGTTGATATTGCAGCGTGCGTGGAGACGCCGATCCTCACGTCGCTCTTTGAGGCAAAACGAACCGAAGTATGATTCCCCGCATCAACTTGACGTCAGACACTCCACCGAGCAACCGCCGGTGGTCCTGCAGGGTGAGTAAACAAGCAGTACAGCCCGAAAGGTCCCGGTGCCATCAGGCACTTGGTCTTGCGTGACTATTCCGTTCCCGGCACGGCGATTCAGGACGGAATGATCATTATTTTAGCTTCTCCCAATTTCTTCTGTCACGGTCTGGTTGTCGGGAGGCCGACACCGCAGTAGAATAGCATTGCAGTAGAATAATAAGCATGGCAAGGGCGAGTGGCCCTTATTACGCACCCATAGCTCAACTGGATAGAGCATCGGTCTACGGAACCGAAGGTTAGAGGTTCGACTCCTCTTGGGTGTACTCAGGGCCGCAAGGACTTACGTCTTGCGGCCCCTTTTCGTTGACCCCGGGTGTACCCTGATTGCCAGGGTACAATTCTGCCGGCGGACTTTCCCGCCGACACCTTTTCCTTCGCCGCAAGGACTGCCCGCAGCACCTCGGCGTCGCTCTGTGCGTATTGTTGTGGATGGTTTCCAAAACGCGTGCCGCATGAGCCGGCGCGAGCGGCATCCTGGCATCGAACGAAAGCGGTGATGACTGGAGCGGTCCGGATTCGTTGCGGAAAAGGTGTTGTACCTGCGACATGTCCTGAGTCTCTGACCCCTCCGGCGATGGATCTGAGACTCAAACTGCCTGAGGTGCGGTGCGGAGATGAGTCATAAAACGAAACCACCCGCTCGATGAGCGGGCGGCGTACGTGTATGCGATGTTCCAGGACTAGCGGAGGCGGCGGTTCGGGTCCACTTCAATGGCTCCGAAGGCCTGCTCGTGACGAGCAACCACCACCCGCATCACTTCGGCCAGTTTCTTCGCGGTCACGAAGTTCATCACCACCCGGTGCGTCAGGTCGATCGGCTCGGGGCCGCTCGGTGCGATCACCTGGGAATACATCCCAAGGTCCAGCAGGACTTCATCGGGATTGCCGGTGACACGGAAGAAGTTCACGTACACCGATGCCATGTCGGCATCATCGATCCGGACCTGGACTTGCTGACCCGCCTGGGCGGCGGCGTTGGCTGCGGTCGCGGTGGCAGCCTGTTCGGTCGTCTGTGCTTCGGCCATGGGACTGTGCTCCATGAAAAAGAGGGTTACTGTTGATGGGCCTGGGAATAGGCCGGTTGCTGCGCGGGGGCCGGCTGTGGCCGTGTGAACTCACGCAAGATTAGCAGATGGGTCGTTCCTGGGGAAGAGGGTAATACCATTTAATGAGATAAAAAATCAGACCTGGATGGATTGTGCGGGCCAGCTTTCCTGTGCCAGTGGAATTCGCCAGCGGTACAACACACGCATGTCACGCTCCACGGCTTTCGCCCTTGCGTCATCACTGATACTCCTGGCGGCACTTGCCGGGGCGCTGTACTTCAGCCAACCCGACACGGAGAAGCGCCCGCTGATCGTGTACTGTGCCGCAGCTCTGAAACCGGCTGCGGAAGCCACGGCAACGGCCTTCACCGCCGAGACCGGCCAACCCGTGGAGTTCCGCTTCGGCAACTCCGAGACCATTCTGCAGAATGCCGAGTTCAGCCGCGATGGTGATCTGCTGCTTCCTGCGGATGATTCCTATATTCGCGCTGCCAGGGCGAGGGGTTTGATCGCCGAGTCGCAACCACTGGCGCGGATGCGTGCGGTGGTACTCGTGCGGTCTGGCAATCCACACCATATCGCGACCTTTGATGACCTTCTCAAGCCGGGCTTTTCAGTGGGGCAGGCGAATCCGGATGGTGCCGCGATTGGCCACGTCACGCGGGCGCATCTGCAATCGCTCGGTCGCTGGGACGAGCTGGCCGCTCGAACGAACGTGCTGCACACCACGGTGACCGAGACAGCCAATGCCGTGCAATTAGGTGGTAACGATGCGGGCATCGTCTGGGATGCCGTGGCGGCAAACTACCCGGAACTCGTGGTCGTGCGCTTGCCCGAACTCGAGGGAGCCGTTGGCCGCGTCGAAATTGCCGTGCTGAACACCAGCTCAAAGCCGGAGGCGGCCCGGAAATTCGTGCGATATTTCCAGGCCGCTGACAGGGGGATGTCGCATCTGGAGGCTGCGGGTTTCACGGATCGTTTACCGGGGCCCGCATGGGGGCAGCCGTGAAGCAAGTGAGCGACGCCAGCAGCGACCGTGGCTTCTTCACGGCCTTCGCCATCCTCGGCGGCAGCTACGTGCTGTTGATCGTTTCGCTCCTCGTTGCGGACGTGCTCTTCACCAGCATCGACTCGATCCGTGCTGTGTTAAGCGATCCTCAGATTCGCTTCGCTATTCGTCTCAGCCTGATCACCAGCACGATCACCACCATTCTCGCCGTGTGGGTGGCCGTGCCGCTGGGGTATTTGCTTTCGCGCACGCAGTTCCCAGGGAAGTCGATCGTGGACACGCTGATCGATATTCCGATCGTCTTGCCGCCGCTGGTGGTGGGTATAAGCCTGCTGATTCTGTTCCAGCTCCCGCCTGGTCGAGCGATCGAACGTCTCATCCCCGTCACCTATCATGTTCCCGCGATTATCCTGGCGCAGTTCACGGTGGTGACGGCGTTCGCGGTGCGAACCATGCGGGTGACGTTTGACCAGATCGATCCGCGGGCCGAGCAAGTGGCGCTCACGCTCGGTTGCACGCGGGCGCAGGCGTTTCGCCGCGTCTCGCTTCCGGCGGCCCGGCGGGGTATGCTCACGGCCGGCACGCTCGCCTGGGCCCGGGCGATTGGTGAGTTCGGGCCGGTGCAGGTGTTTGCCGGAGCCACACCGATGAGGACGGTGGTCCTGCCCACGGCCGTGTTCCTCGAAGCACAGGTGGGCCGACTCTCGGCGGCACTGGCCGTCTCACTCGTGATGGTGTTCGTGGCCGTCGTCGCGCTCGTGCTCACGCGTCTACTCGGCCTCCGCGGCTCGGGCCTTTGACAGAAAAGAGAGGTTCTCCATGTTTAGCCGTCGCGAATGGTTCGCCACGCTGCCTGCTCTCGCCGTGGCTGGCTCAGCCGAGGCTGATCCCGTGAAGGAGATCTTCGCCAGCGAAAACCTCGTCGCCTGGTGCATCGTCCCGTTCGACAAGATGCAACGCACACCCGCCGAGCGTGTGGCCATGCTCACGAAGTTGGGCTTCAAACGCTTCGCGTACGACTGGCGGGCCCAGCATTTGCCCACGTTCGAGGAAGAGGTCTTACTGCTGAAGAAGGCGGGTATCGAACTCACGGCCGTGTGGTTTCCCGCCAATCTCGGTGCGGATTCCCAGAAGCTCCTGGCTGTGCTCCGGAAGCACGAGGTGAAGACGCAACTCTGGGTCACCATGGGCGACCCTGGCGGCAAGGAGCAGGGCGAGAAGGTGAAAGCTGCCGCGGGTGTGCTTCGCCCCATTGCGGAGGAAGCCGAGAAATTCGGTGGCTCCGTCGCGCTTTACAACCACGGTGGCTGGTTTGGCGAACCCGAGAACCAGGTCGCCATCATCGAGCAATTGAAGCGAAGGAACGTCGGCATGGTGTACAACCAACACCACGGCCACGATCAGGTCGCACGCTTCCCGATGCTCCTGAAACTGATGCTGCCGCACCTGCTTTGCCTGAACCTGAATGGCATGGTGAAGGGCGGTGACAAACTCGGCAAGAAGATCCTGCCGCTGGCCCAGGGTGAACTCGATCTCGAATTGCTCACAATCCTTCGCGAGAGCAGCTATGCCGGCCTCATCGGCATCCTCGGCCACACGAACGACGATGCGGCGGAACGCCTGGCGGATAATCTCGATGGCCTCGCCTGGCTGCGCGTGAAACTTTCTGGCAGGAATCCTGGGCCGAAGCCGAAGTGTCGGACCTTGCCTCAGCCGTGACGCTCCGCTGCGGTGACGGGCCGCACCGGCATTTGCTGGGCCTCGAGCCCGCCATCCACGGTGAACACGGAGCCAGTGGAATACACCGCTTTCTCGGACGCCAGAAACACGTACCACCCGACCACATCCGCGACGGTCGCAATTCGCCGCAGCGGAATTTGATCGATCACGGCCTGACGCTCGACGGGATTCGACTTCAGGCCGAAGTCCGTGAGGGGTGTCTCCACGAGCCCGGGTGCAATCGCGGCCGTGGTGAAGCCGAGTGGAGCGAGTTCGATGGCGAGTTGCCGTGTGAGGGCATTCACGGCTCCCTTACTGGCATCGTACAAAGTGTGCACGGGTTCCGAACGCGAGGCGTTCAACGAGGAGCTGAAGAGCACACGGCCGCCACGCCTTGACGCAATCGCACGACGTACCACTTCCCGCGTCACGGCGATGGCCACCCAGACATTCAAGCTGAAAATGGTGTCGAAATCCTGGCGGGTGAGTTCGAGAAAGGCCGGTTCCTTGTACGTGCCGACGTTATTCACGAGCACATCGATGCGGCCAATCGCATCCCACGCCTCGGCGACGAGCCGCTCCGCTTCCCCTTCACGCAGCAGGTCTGCCTGGATGTAGCGAGCCGCGGCATAATCGCTGAGCAGTCGTTGCACATCCGGGCACTGGCTCAGCGGTTTCTCGGAGGTGGCCACCACGGCCGCTCCCGCTGCCGCAAAGGCCTGGGCCACGCCAAGACCGATGCCCTGGCTGCTGCCGGTGATCAGTGCCGTCCTGCCATGTAGCATGTCGTCCTCGCCGCAATTTGCATCCACGTGTAAGCTAGAGAACGCACTGCACTGTGAGAATACCATGAAGAGCACTGAAGCCATTCCGCTCGTCCGCTTCGAGGATGAAGAAGACCGATTCCTACCCGAGGGACCGCGAGCGGTGAAGCTCGAGGGTCGTGATGCGCTGGCCTGGGTGAACATCCAGACCGCACCGGATGCCACCCGCGGCGCTATCCACATTCGCTACTGGGACGACGGCGAAGAAGGGCTCTGGAACCTGGAAGCACGGCCCGGCTTCTGGCTCCCCACGGACAAACCCGGCACACTCTTCGTGGGGCTCGGCAAGGAACTCGGCACACTCGAACTCGAGACCAACACCTTCCGGGCGATGACACGCATCCCGGACATCAGCCCGCGGACCATCATCAATGCTGGGGAGGTCATGCCCGGCGGAAAGGCCATCGTCTTCGGCACCAAGGACCTGAAGTTCGCCGATCCCATCGCCAGGCTCTACTTCTACGCGCTCACCGATGGCCACATCACGCCCTGGGCGGACCGGCAAATCTGCTCCAATGGCAAAGTGTTTACCCGCGACACGGGTGGGCTCGTTCTCTACGACATCGACACACCCACGAAGAAAGTGGCACGCTACCGCACGGAAGCCGGCTCGCGTACGGCCAAGTTTGATGGCGTCGCGATCGACACGTCCGGCATTCCCGGTTTCCCGGATGGCATGTGCGACGGCGGCGACGGCACCGTCATCATCGCCTTCTACAACGCCGAACCGGTTGAAGCGGGTCGAGCCGTGCGCTTCAATCTGGCCACCGGCGATGCCATCGAGGAATGGCTCACCCCCGGCTCGCCACGCGTGACCTGCCCGTGCCTGGTGAAGCGGCCCGACGGCGTGAAACTCATCCTCACCACCGCCACGGAAGGGATGCCCGCGGCCGATCGAGAGAAGTGCACCGAGGCCGGCAGCCTGTTTATTGCGAGCACCTCATTCACAACTTGCCCGGCTGCCGAATATGTCCGCCTTTCCGGTTGAAATGATTGGATGATGCTTGTCGGCGGAACGGTGGAGACCTATATTCAAAGTTCACGCAGCACACCACTGATTGACTCGACCGATGTTCACTCGCGTCCTCCACACCTGCAATCGCCTTGCCATCCGCGCATTGCGGCCCGGTTTGGCTACGCTGCTCGTGTTGGCGCAAGTCGTGGCGTCGTTCGGCTTCCCGATGGTGAGCAGCGAGACCACGCTGCGTGCCTGTGGCTGTGCCGTTGAAGGTCCTTCCGCAACGTGTTGCTGCAATTCCGGCGGCTGCTGTGCTAAGGTGACGGAACCAGAACCGGAGCCCGTGGCGGAAGAGCCGGCCTGCCCACACTGCAAGATAAACGCCGATGAACCTCCGAGGCCAGTGAAGCAGGTGACGTGGGTAAACGTGATGAAGGCCCAGCAGTGCCGCGGCGAAGGGCCAATGGGCCTGTTCACTGATATCTCTGCTCTGCCGCCCAGCATTCCCGTGACTGCGTTCGTGCCATCTCCAGCTGGCTTCACATCCACCGTTGATCTCGATCTCACATCGACCACGCACATTCCACTTGATCCACCACCACGGGTCTGAGCGAAGCCCTTACTTCCATCACCCAATCACCCGTCTTCAAGGGCGGGCGATGTGGCGTCTATTCCGACGAATACGACATTGTTCCGGGTTGCGCGAATTGACGCGCCCGGTGCCATACATTCATTGCGCTTACAACGGGGAAAATCCAGTGCGCCGCTCCGCATTTACACTCATTGAACTCCTGGTGGTGATTGCGATCATCGCCATCCTGATTGGCTTGCTCCTGCCCGCCGTGCAGAAGGTCCGCGAGGCCGCCGCACGCATGAAGTGCCAGAATAACCTGAAGCAAATAGGCATCGCATTGCATGCTTACGAGGGTGCCAACAACGCCTTCCCGCAGGCTCGCAACGCCTGGCCGTTGGTTCACTCGGGTCTGGCCCGCTTGCTCCCCTTCGTGGAGCAGGAGAACCTGCAGAGGCTCTGTGATTTCACCACGCCGCCCACCAGCACCCAGAATGTGACCGCCTCGCAAACTCGCGTGGCCATGTTCGCCTGCCCCAGCGATTCCGCAAACGGGCAAGTTCCTGGCCAGCCCGATTTCGGTTCGAACTACGTTGCGAACAACGGCAGTGGCACCGTCGGCTTTGGCCTCATCGCGTCAGGCGACGGACTGTTCACGCAGAGACCCATTCGCATCGCCGACATCACCGATGGCACCTCGAACACCGTTGCCTTCAGCGAGAGCGTGCTGGGCAATGGGCAAATTCCCGCCGATGCCGCTTCGGCCGACCCACGCTTGGTGGTGCTCGAAGTGCCAGGTGGCGCGGACCCCACACCGGCTTCCTGCGATTCCGCTGCGGGCACGTTCTCGGCCAAGCGCGGTGCAAAGTGGATTGACGGACACTACGGCAACACGCTCTACAACCACTATTACACGCCCAACCCGAAGACGTGGGACTGCGGCAACGGTAGCCACAACAAGGGGCTGTCCACCGCTCGTAGTTACCACACAGGCGGCGTGAACATTTTGCACGCCGATGGCTCCGTGCGCTTCGTCCGCGATTCCGTGGACCTCCTCACCGTCTGGCGGCCACTCGGCACACGCAACACGGGCGAAGTCATCGGCAACTATTGATATACACCAAAGGAATACTCACCATGATTCGCACGCTTCTCGCCGGCATGGCCATGCTCCTGGCCGTGCCGGCCCTTGCCCACGACACCTGGCTGCAAACGAACACGGCCATCATCCGCACGGGCGATGCCGTTCACATCAACCTGATGCTCGGCAACCACGGCAACGACCACCGCGATTTCAAAATTGCCAGCAAGCTCGCGGCCGAATCGATCGGCACCTTCGAGGTGCTCGCGCCCGACGGCAAGAAGTACGACCTGAAACCGGATGCGATCGACCTCGGCTATGCCCCCAAGGAAGGCTTTCACACCGTGAAGTTCGCCCCCGCTTCGCCCGGCATCTACATCGCTTCGCAGTCCGCCGATTCCATTGTGAACCACGGCAAACCCGTGCGCTCCGTCCGCAGTGCCAAGGCGATCTTCCTGGTGAGCCCCACACTGGATGCAGTGCGAAAGGACTGGACCGGCTTCGAGAAACCGCTGGGCCATGCACTGGAACTGGTGCCGATAGTGAACCCGGTCGCGCCGATGGGACCGGGGCAGGCGATCAAGATGAAGTTGCTGTTCCAGGGAAAGCCGCTCACGGGTGTGAAGGTCAGCTTCATCCCGCGTGGCGTAACCTTGAAAGAAGGGATGGATCCGGAGTACGAGCGTATGACGGACACGGATGGCGTGGTGAGCTTCACGCCGCGGACAGGCAACTACTTCCTCGTTGTGGCGCACCACAAGCAACCGGCACCTGCCGGGGAGAGGTATGACGAGGTGAGCTACGCCGCAACGACCACCGTGCTCGTGCCCGAGAGGTGCCCGTGTTGTGGTGAGTGAGTGTCATCAATCCTTCTTTTTTGGCCGGCGTGTTGGTGTCGGAGATTTCACCTCGGGTTGCTCCACCTGTGAAGGTGTGGCTGCCCGCGGTGTGATGGGTGCCGAGGGCGTTGCCGGTACTTCCGGCTGACGCATCCGCTCAATTGTGAACCAGATCGACACGCCGAGCACCGCGACCACGAACAGCCAGATGCCCACGATCGTCCCGGTTCGCAATCCCGTGCGGTTCGTGGCTGACACGGAACGCGATTTCGTGCTGCGTGTCGATGCGGGGAGCGCGGGCATGGTGGACGCGGTGAATGCGAACGGCGATGGCGCGGCGGGTGGCTCGTGAATTCCAGCCACGACGGGCGTGGCTGACGGTGTGGCGATGTTCGGCGGAGGTGTCTCCGTTGTCGCCGTGGATGTGCTCGCCGCCGGGATAATCGCTGGCCCTTCGCTTAACCGTGTGAATGGCACCAGGTAAGCCGCGAGTTCCGCAGCCGATGCGAATCGTTGCTCGGGCTTTTTGGCCATTAACCGTGCAACGATCTGCGCGAGCCCAGCGGGAACATCCGGACGCACGGCTTGCAATGGACGAGGTTGGTCGGTCTGATGCTTGAAGAGTTTGTCGAGGGCGTTGCCACCAATAAATGGTGGATCACGTGTGAGGAGCACGTAGAACGTGCAACCGAGGGCATACAGATCCGCCCGGTGGTCGACTGTGCTGGAGTTCCGGGCCTGCTCGGGTGCCATGTAATCCGGAGTGCCCACAACTGTGCCATCGCGGGTCAGATCCGTTCCGCCCTCCATCTCCTCGAAGCCGCCGCGGATGAGCCCCATATCGAGCACCTTCACATGAGCCGGACCGTGGGCCCGTGGAATGTGCCGTTCGCCGCTGACCACGATGTTTGAAGGTTTGATATCGCGATGCACGAAGCCATGCTCGTGGGCGTGCTGAAGCCCGAGTGAAGCCTGGCGGATGTATTCACATGCTTCGGGGACGGATAAAACGCCATAATTTGCAACGAGTCGGGCCAGATCGACACCGTCCACAAATTCCATCGCCAGATAAGAACGCCCGGCGAATTCATCGGCATCAATGAGTTGAACGATATTCGGATGCACGAGCTTTGCCGCGGCTCGCGCCTCTCGCTCGTAGCGGCCGCGGATGATGGGATTGGCGAGCAAGTTGGGTCGGATCACTTTCAAGGCCACTTCGCGTCCAAGCCGGGCATGGCGAGCCCGGTAAACGCGCCCCATCCCGCCCTCGCCGAGCCGATCCGAGATGATGTAAGGGCCGAAGAAGAGTTCCGCGGTCTTACCTGCCAGGAACTTCCGGGCCTGGAAGGCGGACAGGTGGTGACAGTCGACGAGGTGTTGCAGCGCCGCCTGGGTA
This sequence comes from Gemmataceae bacterium, assembly GCA_041750275.1. Classification (GTDB taxonomy): domain Bacteria; phylum Planctomycetota; class Planctomycetia; order Gemmatales; family Gemmataceae; genus JBGSZR01. The sequence continues at coordinate 13,288 of JBGSZR010000057.1, read as the reverse complement.
TTGGAGCCGAATGGTGAAATTGCAGCCGCAATCAGCGCGAACTGTTCGGAGCCGAACAGCCCGCAACGCTGAAGTGCCTGGACCAGATCATCGGCCGTCTTGGCAACCATGAACGAGCTTACGGGTGGATCGGATTCCAGAGATCAATTCGATTGTAGACCCCATTTTATCCTCGTGGGGTGGAATTCAGCTGAAGTGCCATGATTAAGGCCTGTGTTGAATCACCTTGTGCCAGCGAGCCGCTCTCGGGCTGGACCAAGCTTGCCGGACTGCCGAAGATGGGTGTGCACACTTTATGCACTCTCAGGAGAACCTGCACATGGCCGAGAAGATGCGACCTGCCGAGTTGCTCGTTCCATCTGCCGAACCCGACCACTGGTCCTGGGGCTTGCTCTTCCAGGCCTGGCTGGTGTTGTTTCTCGGTGTGATCTGCTTCGCGTTAGTAATCTATTTGCTGTCGTACATCCCGAAGTGATGGCGAAAGGTGCCGACTGCCTCTGCAAACGAGCACGCCAAGCATGGGAGCTTGGCGAGCCATGCAGCCGGCTTGTGCTGACCTGCCTCACACCAGCAACTCGGCAATGGGCCCCTTCTGATCCACATCGCGACCCAGGATGGGGTCAGGCTGGCCGAAGGTCTCGCGACGATCTCCCGCGGCATGGAGCAGGGTGGTATACAGGTTGCCGATGTGCTTGTGATGCTTCGACCCGTGGCCCGGCAGTTCGAGGTAGCGGCCGGCCTTGAGCGTGCCACCCAGGTTGCCGACCAGCACCATCGGCCATTCCCAGCAGCGGCTATGATGGCCCTCGGCCGCATCCGATAGATAGACGATGAGCGTGTTGTCCCACATCGTGCCGTTGCCTTCTGGCACAGCCTGCAGTTTCTTGATCAATCTGGCGATCTGCTCGAAGTGGAAGCGGCGAATCTTCGTGCTCATCTCGTCGGCGGTCATGCCGTTGAACGAGCCGCCGTGGCCGATGCCGTGCTTGCCGAAATTGATGCCGAGTCCCGTAAATTTTACGCTGAAGTACGGGTTGCCCACGCCGCTGGCAATTGTCACGGAGTGAGTGAGCCCGCTGATGAGCGACGCCGCGGCGAGATCGAACTGGGCATCGAGCCGGTCCGTCTCGACGGCACTCTTGTACTTGTTGGTGACGGGTGGGGCATTCTTCTTGAGGCTCGCTTCGAGTTCCACGAGCTTGCCGTGCCGCTCGCGCATCCCTTCGAGTGAATCGAAGTAGCTCTGGAGCTTTTCGCGCTCCGGGCCCGCAACGCTGGCTTCCAGACGTTTCACATCCTCGACCATGTAGTCGAGCAGGTTCTTGCTGGTATCGAAACGGTTGCGGGCATCGCCACCAGCGACGCTGCCAAAAAGGGCCTGATACGCGAGATCGGGCCGGCACTGCGTGGGGAGCGCCTTCCCGGGTGCGTTGGCAGAGCAGTTATAGACAACGGTGTGCTCCTCGCGATCGGTCATTCCCAGGCCGATGTGCGGGAAGACGTGGGAGAGTTTCTTTCCGAGTGCGAAGTCGATGGTTTCGCCCGAGATGGTCCCGCCGCCCTTGGCGTTGAAAGCCCCGAGCGCACCGAAATCGTTGGAGTGGCCGCCGCCGGTCATCTTGCCGGAGAGCCCTTGAATAATGGTGAGGCGATCCTGCACGAAGGCCATCGGCTCGAGTGCGGTGGGGAGTTCCTGCCCGGTCAACGGCACACTGGTGACGGCATCGCGCACCCGGTTGTTGCTGCTGCTGGCGTAGCCGCCGCTGGCAATCAGTTTCTTGTCGCGGATGATTCCCCGGGGCTGGATCTGGTGCCAGGGGAGGCCATTGCCTTCGACGACAAACACCACTCGCTTGCCCGTCGGAGTTCCTGCGGCCTGGGCGGCGAGTTGCGCGAGGAACGGGTTCAGCACGGCTGCGCTGGCACCGAGTGTGACGCCCTTGAGCACGGTGCGGCGATCGAGTGCGGACATGCGAAAGGCTCCGGAGGGAGTGGGTGGGTTCGCGTTTTGGGTTGTTTCGCAATGCGTTTTGCGGGCAATTGAACAGCCCTCTGACGAGGGGCCGCTCGCCTGGCTTGCGTTATTCGGTGCGGTAGAGGAAGGATTCGCTTGTGAGCAGCGCGATGATAAGCGCGTTCATGCTGCCGCCGCTCTTGAGGTAAGCGGCGTCCGCGGCTTGCAGGGTGCGGGCGTCGCCGAGGTTTTCATCGCGGCCCATCCAGTAGCGGAACGCATGGCGAATGAACACCTGTCGGGCGCGATCACTGCCGGCGAGTTTGCGAATCATTTCAAGCGAATCGGAGTACGGCGCCTCCAGACTCTTGTCGCCGATGCGATCGATGACTGCGGACGCATCCACAGGCTTGCCCAGTTCGGTGTCGCGCCAGCGGCCGAAGTGATCGAAGTTCTCGAAGGCCAGGCCCAGCGGGTTCATCTTGGCATGGCACTGCCAGCAATAGACCTGCCGGGTGACATCCATGCGCTGTCGGAGTGTCTTTTCGGGTGCATCGGGAAGCTGGGCATCGACGCCGATGGGCAGGTCGGGCACGGTGCCGCCGAGCAGGCGTTCGCGCACCCATTTGCCGCGGCGAATGGCGTGATTATCGGCATTGTCAGACATGGCCACGAGCCAGCTGGGCTGCGTGAGAATGCCCGCCCGCTGCGTTGCCGGGAGTTCCACCGGTTGTTTCATGCTCGGCGGGTACTCATTCAAGTTGTAAGCCGATGAGCGAAGCTTGCTGGGGTCGTTGGGGGCCACGCGGTTCTTGTACTTATCCGGATTGGCCTTCTTGCCCTGCTCGTACTTGGCTTGCTCGTCCAGCATTTTCTTCTGGTCCGCATCGGCACGCGCGAAGGCCACGTAGCTCTTGTTCGTGGTGAGCAGTTCGCGGAAGACATCCTGATCCCGTGCGAGCACATCACCGATGAGGCGGTCCGTGTCGTCCACGAGGCTGCGAGCGTCGTGGCCGCTGAAGTCCTTGTCGTTCTTGAAGACGTTGATCGCTTCGCCGTAGCCGAAATATTCGCGAAAGAATCGCAGCGTGCGCGTCTTCTCGATCTTGGGGTCTGCGAACAGGCGGTTGATCTCGCGGGTCACATCGTCCGCCGTCTTCAGGCGACCGCTATCGGCCGCGTCGAGCAGGGCCTTGTCCGGAGCGCGATCGGTGAGTGCGTACGCGATGGCGAATGCGAGTTCGCGCGGAGCCAGCAAGCGCCGACCCGCCGCGACAGGCGTGCCAAGTTCCATCCGGAAGACCGCTTCGGGCAGGAGCAGTACGGTCATCAGCGTGACACGTGTGCCCGCCTCGGCCCCACCGGTCTTCACGTTCGTTTCGTGCAGGGCGACGAAGCGTTTGAGTTCGTCCGCGGTGGGCTTGCGCTTGAGTGCGAATTCGAACTGATAAGTAACGGCCTTTTCCAACTGTAGCCGCGTGGCGGGCGATTGTTCATCAATCAGTGGCTGGAAGACGCTGACGGTCTTGCTTCCTTTTGTGAGGCCGAGTTGTGTATCCACGATCGCCTCGGCGTTGCGGAGCAACTGTGATAGAGTCGAGGTGTCCATGCCGAGCGAGCCGGACTGGTCCTTGAAGCCGTCACCCGCGGGCAGCGCGAAGGGTTGCGACAGCTTCAGGTTCTTGTTCATGGCCCGGCCCGCTTCGGTGTAGATAAACGGGCTGATTCGCCAGAGCCTTGGTGGGTTATCGAGCGGGAACTGGGCATTCGGATTGAAGAGCAACTCGTGCGGGATGTGATTGCCAGTTCGCAACGAGCCCGGCTTGAGCGCACCCGATTTGCCCGCGGCCGTCAGTTCCCCATCGATCCAGCCGGTCACCCCGGCGATGGCGTCCGGGTCCGGTTGCTTCTCCCCTTCGGGCGGCATGTCTCCGGCCTTGAGCCGCTCGGCGATCGCGGCCCACTTCGAGAGGTCTTTGCCGCCTGCGATATCCGTGGAGATATCGTGCAGCGTCAGATCGCCCTTGTGCTTCGTGGCATCGTGGCACTTCAAGCACTGTGCTTTGAAGAAGGCCTGAACGCTCGCGGACTTTTCATCCGCAGTGCGGTTCTGCCCCACGGTCTCGCGTGTGGAGAACGCGCTCCAGGCGATGAGGCCCAGGGCGAGCACGGTTGTGATTGGAGCGAGGGCGGGGAGAAGCCGGGGCATGATTCATGAATCCGTGCGTGTCGCGGAACACCTCCAGAACCCCGTTCGCTGCCCGGCCGGACACGAATTGTGAATCTCCTCGGCTCAGACTTCGAATTCCCACAGGTGGCACGGAATTTTGCCGTTGAAGAAGGGAACGCGCGACTTCACGGGCAGGCCCACTTTCTTGGCGAGGAAGTCGTTGCTCGTGAAGACGAAAAGCCGCCAGTCGGGCCATTTCGCACCGAACACGTCGCCGAGCTTGCGGTAGAGTGCGATCCATTCCTTTTCTTCGCCGATGCGCTCGCCGTACGGCGGATTGCAGATGGCGAAACCGGGTGGGCCATTCGGCGGCACGGCGTCCTTGATGTCCTTGCGTTCGAAGTGCAACAGGTGGCCGATGCCGGCGTTCTTGGCATTCTGCCGGGCCAGCGAGAGTGCGCCTGGATGCACATCCGAACCGCTGATGCGAGCGGGCAACTCCTTCAACACACCCTGGCGGGCATCGTCGCGGATGGCGTTCCAGAGCGGGCGGTCGAAGTCGGGCCAACCCTGGAAACTGAACCACTTGCGAGTCAGTCCCGGCGGCCGATTCAGCGCGATCCAGGCACCTTCCGTACAAAACGTGCCGGAACCGCAGAGCGGATCGACGAGCGGCACGGTGCCATCCCAGCCGGATTGCAATAACAGCCCGGAGGCAAGTGCCTCGTTCAGCGGAGCGATGGTGAGAATGGGGCGGTAGCCGCGCTTGTGGAGCGAGTCCCAGGAGCTATCGAGGCTGAGCGTGGCCTGGTCGCGGTAGACGTGCAGGTTCAGGCCGACCATCGGCTTCTCGGGATCGACACTGGGCCGGACGCCGGTGCGTTCGCGGAACTGGTCGCAGATGGCATCCTTGACCCGTCGCGAGGCATAGAGCGAGTGGGTAATTGCAGAATCGCGAACGTTGCAATCGACCGCGAGCGTGTGCTCGGGCGAGAGGAATTCCTTCCAGTCGATGGTGCGGACAGCATCGTAGAGTTCGTCGGGCGAGCGGACCTCGGCTTCGAACACCGGCCGCAACACGCGCACGGCGGTGCGGAGCCAGAGATTGGCACGATAGAGCAGGGCGGCATCGCCGTGGAAGCGGACACCGCCGCGGCCCGGCTCGATATCGCTGGCCCCGAGTCCGCTTAACTCGCGGGCCAGCATTGGTTCGAGGCCGCGGGCGCAGGTTGCAAAATACCCGGTGGCCATTCAATTCTTGTTAATGAGGAAGATGATGACGCCCACGAACACCGCGACGGCGAGAATGCAGAGGTAAATGAGCCGGTGGATGAACCACACCTCGATGGCCTTGCCCACTTGCAAGCCCATCAGGCCAGCTTCGATGGTGGAGCAGATGAGCAGATCGACCGGGAAGAAGAGGAAGAAGAAAATCACGCCCGCTTCCCAGCGTGGTAAGCCGCCTTCCTCACAGCCGAGTTCCACGATCTTGCCGACAATCGACTCGGCCACGAGCAACGAAACGAACCGCACGAGCATGACGCCGGACGCCGTGAGCACCGTGGGCTTACGCAACCCGCAGAGTGAACAGGAGACGCGATACGTATACGTGGCAACGAAGAGAATGACCGGCAACAGCAGGATGAGGAAGAAACAGCACACAAGGACGAAGGCCGCCTGCACCGCTCTCACTCCCGGCTCGGATGGAACGACACCGCGGACCGCACCGGGTCCGCAGTGAGTCGTCGAACGATTCTGTTCAGTGTATCACATCGACTCAGCGGGTGCCGGGAACTGCTGGCACAGCGTGCGGACGCCGGCCTTCACGCGTTCGCTCACGGCCGCGTTCTCGTGGTCCGCGAGCACTTCCGTGATCCACTTCGCGATCTGCCGCATCTCGGCTTCCTTCATGCCACGCGTGGTGAGGGCCGGTGTGCCGATGCGGATGCCGGACGGGTCGAGCGGCTTGCGCGGGTCGAAGGGAATCATGTTCTTGTTCACGGTGATGCCGGCCACATCGAGTGCGTGCTCCGCTTGCTTGCCCGTGACACCCTTCGCGGTGACATCCACGAGCATCAGATGGTTATCGGTGCCGCCGGAGACGATGGGGAATCCCGCTCGCAACAGATCCTCGGCCAGCACCTTTGCATTGGCAACCACCTGCGACATGTACGTCTGGAACGCGGGCTGAAGGGCTTCGCCGAAGGCCACGGCTTTCGCCGCGACCACGTGCATCAGCGGTCCGCCCTGGATGCCGGGGAAGACCGCGGAGTTCACCTTGTCCGCCCAGTCCTGCTTGCAGAGGATGAAGCCGGCACGCGGGCCGCGCAGTGTCTTGTGGCTGGTCGAGGTCACGAACTCGGCGTGCGGCACCGGGTCCGGGTGCAACTTCGCCGCAACCAGCCCGGCGATGTGCGCCATGTCCACCATCAGCAGCGCACCCACCTCCCGACTCACCTCGGCGAACTTCGCGAAATCGAGCGTGCGTGGATACGCACTGGCCCCGGCGATGATGAGCTTCGGCTTGTGTTCGCGGGCTTTGGTCGCCATGTCGTCGAAGTCGATGCGGTGATCGTCTTTCTTCACGCCATAGCTGACGACCTTGAAATACTTGCCGGAGAAGTTCAGCCGCATGCCATGGGTGAGGTGGCCGCCGTGGGCGAGGTCGAGCCCCATGATGGTGTCGCCGGGTTGCAACGCCGCGAGGAACACGGCCATGTTGGCCTGGGCACCGCTGTGCGGCTGCACATTCACGTGATCGGAGCCAAAGAGCTTCTTCGCGCGTTCGATGGCCAGTCTCTCGGCGATATCGACGAACTCGCAGCCGCCGTAGTACCGCTTGCCGGGATAACCCTCGGCATATTTGTTCGTGAGGCACGAACCCTGGGCCGCCATCACCGCGGAGCTCGTGTAGTTCTCGCTGGCGATCATCTCCAGGCCGAACTGCTGCCGCTCACGCTCACTGCGGATCGCGGCGAAGATTTCCGGATCCGCCTGCTGCAAGATATCCATCAAGACACTCCCGGACGACAATGCGTTACCGGATTGTTGTATCGATGGAATGCAGGAATGTTTAGGCTTTGTTGGCGTGGCTCATGCCCCTGATGCGGCCAAGGCCGGGCACCCGATGCCGCCATTCCGGGAACCACTTTGATCGCATGACGCACCGGGCCGCCTGTCGCAGGAGTTGCGATTCGCACTCAAATCGGCAGAGAAGACTGTTGCAATTGCAGAGATCGAAGGCAAGAATCGCAATGCCGAGCATGTGATGCCTCCGGGTGAGGTGAAGGGTTCTCAGACGATCGCCCAATCGCATCAGGCCGGGCTTCTTTGGGCGAGTGGGGGCCACCATGATTCTTGTTGAACGTGGGAATCGGCTACCGACTGTCGCAGTGGTGCAACGACTGCTGAATGAGGCCGGAACGTCCACCTCGCGACTGGTGGTGGACGGCGACTTCGGCCGGCTTACAAACACCGCGGTTCGGGAGTTCCAGAGCAAGCAAGGTCTGGCCTCGACGGGCATTGTCGATCCGGCCACGTGGCGGGTGTTGAGCAACGGGACAGGACTATCAGTGATCGACCATGTCGATGCGGCCGAGGACTACCACGACCGTGGAACGTATCGTGGGTATGAGCGCGACCTTCTTCGCACGGGGGCGGACCCGATCGTGTCGTACGACCAGAGTGGCCGACTCGGCTTGCTCGCCTCTCAGATTCGGGGGCACGGCCGACCGGGAAGCGTCATCCTCCTTCGGTTTCATGGTCACGGTGGGCCGGGAGTCATGGGCGTGTCCCGCGGTCGGGGTGGGATGCCGCACCAACATGCTGACTCCATCAGTCTGTTCCCAAACGATTGGGCTGCAGTCGAACAGCACTTTGGACCGCTATGCAACCTTTTTGCGCCTCTGGGGTCTGTCGAATTGCATGGGTGTAGCATCGCGGGAGATGTGTTCCAGGATCAGCACGGCCGGCGGCGGAGGGTCCTGTCTCCCTCGGGCATGGGTCTCGGCGCTTACATGCTTCATCGACTGGCTGAGTTGTTTGGGGTTCCCGTATCGGCCGCGACCTCGCCGCAGTACTCCCACGGTCGGGCCATCCTCCGGTTTGAGGGCCGTGTGCTGACTGCCTTCCCCAATGGGCTTGGTACGCTCGCGAAATGGGCGGCTGCAAGGGCATCGGCCAGTTGACGGCTCGCTGGCTTGCGTCACGCCACCGTCGGCTACTTCGGCATTGGTGGATTGATCTTGCGAAGCTCGAAGCCCAATTCCTTCTCACGACGATGCAGGCTCAGTGTTCGCCCATGACCAGCATGAATTCTTTCGGCGTCAACAACAGTCCGAGGTCAAACTCATGGGTCGCTACATTGATGGTTTCGTCATCCCCGTGCCAAAGGGCAAGATTGAAGCGTACCGGAAGGTCGCTGAGCAGGCCGCGCAGGTCTGGAAAGATCATGGGGCCCTCGACTACTGGGAATGCGTCGGCGACGACCTGGATGCCAAGCAAGAGGACGGCCCAACCACATTCACCCGGCTGGCCGGCGCATCGGACGATGAAACCGTCGTGTTTGCGTGGGTTGTCTTCGAGTCCAAGGCAAAGCGCGACGAAGCCAACGAGAAGATCATGGCCGATCCGCGTCTCAAGGACATGGTCGACCCAAACAACCCGATCTTCGATTACAAACGGATGGCGTACGGCGGGTTCCAGCAACTCGTTCACGCGTGATCCATCGCCGGCCTACACGCATACCCTTCCGACCTGAATGAAATCGTAGGCCGCCTGAAGCGGGCCGATTGGCCCAATATCGTGCTACGCAGCGATGAATTCGCCTCGCGACCTGATTCCAGTCGCGAGCATCCAATTCGCAAGTCCTTCCCCGGTCAGCATCGTTCCGAGAACTGGGCATGATTCCGGACGCTCCAGTGGAGGGGTGTGTGGGTGTGCGTCGGAATCAATGAGAATCAGTTTCGCTCCGTGTGGCGAATGCCGCATCACGCGAACAGGACCTCGCTTCGCGGACGCGCTCCGCATTCAAGAGCCCGCTTCGCGGCTGTGGTCACTTGCCGGGCATTTTGATGATCACCGCTTCCGCGTCGGTTTCGAGACGTGTGCGGGACGCACAGCCGAGGATGAGCTTCGAACCGTCCGCAGTGATGGCCAGGGCCTGGATGGGGCCCTGATCGCGCTCGGCACCGGACAGGCGTTTGCCATCGGTGACGGACCACACGGCCAGGTAGCCGCGATAGCGCGGAGCGGGGCCCGCACTCACGAGTTGCTTGTCATCCGGTGAGAAGCGCACCGCCATGACCCAGCCAGGATGCGAAGGAGCGGGCTCGCCGGGGAGCACGGGCGATAGCTCGGGGTTGGCGAAATCGCGGATGACTTTGCCCGAGCCGACATCCCAGAGTTTCACGCTGCGATCGCTGGAGCCGCTGGCGAGCAGCTTGCCATCCTTTGAGAAGGCGGCGGAGAAGACCTGGTCGCGGTGGCCCACAAGTGCCTTGGGGTCGACTTTCTCACCGGGCTTGGGATCCGGTGCCGCCTTGAACTCGCGCACGAGGTTGCCGCTGGCCGCATCCCAGAGTTTCATGCTGCCGTCGTAGCTGGCCGTGAGAATCTGCTTCGAATCCGGCGTCCACACCACGGAATAAATGGGATGCTGCACGTTTTGGGGCTGCGTCTGGATGTGGGCGGCAATGGTCTTGAGCGGCTGCCCCTTGGCCACATCCCAGATGCGCAAGTTGCCATCGTGGCAGCCCGTGGCGAGCAGGTTGCCGGTGGCATCCCAGGCGACGGAATCGACGAGGTTCGGATGCTGGAGGCTTTTCACGGGTTCGCTGGACGCGATTCGGAAGCGGCGAGCTTGCTTGTCCGCGGCGGTAGTGATGAACTGGCCATCACCCAGGAATGCCGCGGCCGAGGCGTTCTCCGGATGCGGAAACGTTTGGAGCGGCTTGCCAAATTCCGGCGGCACGGGCTGGCCCGGCGTCGCGGACACGTCCCACACCGCGACCGTCTTGTTGTTTAGCACACCGACCAGCACGGGGTCCTTGGGATGAAAAGCCAGATCGAGTGCCGGTGCTCCTGCGGGGAACGAGCCGAGGAGCTTGCCATCCGCGAAACCGTAGAGCTTGATCGTGCCATCTGAACCGCCGACCGCGACGCGCTGGCCATCCTTTGTGAGGGTAGCGGTTGCTGCCTCACCGCCCGCTTCGAATGCCTTCTCCTTCATGCCGTTGCCCGCGTTCCAACTCACGATCTCTTTGCCCACGGGTGTGAGCAGTCGGTCGCTGCCGGGGGATGCGAAGACACCCTTGCCTGCGCCAACCGGGATGCTGCGAATGGGCATGCCCGGCAACACAGCACCCGGCTTCTTCGCCTCCACTTCCAGCACGAGTGCACCTCCGAGGCAGAGCGACTGAAAGGGTGCGGCGAGTTTCGTGGCCGGAACCGGGATCGGCCAGAATTGCACTTCGCCACTCGCGTTCCGCGTGAACGCCATCGATCCGTTCGGGTTCACCGCGAAGCCCGTGAGGTCCACTGTTCCCGTGCGAAACGCGGCAATGGGTTTGCCGTCATTCGCCGCCCAGACACGCACGGTACGGTCCGCACCCGCGCTCAGGAGCAAGTTGTTTGTGGTGTAGCCAAGTCCGAGCACCGCACCGGTATGCCCCTTGAGTTCGATCGCTCCTTTCGCCTCCCCCTGCGGGAAAATCTTGATCACGCCATCCGCACCGGCGACCGCGAATGACTTGCCATCCGTGGTGACGGCAACGGTGTTCAGAGGCCCGCTGGTGCTGAAGGACTGGTTGGCGAAGCTCACGGGCAGGTCCCAGACCTTGGCAGTGTTGTCGGTGGCACCGCTCGCGAGAGAATCACCCGCCGCGTTGAACGCGACGCTCAGCACCTGCCCCTTGTGGCCCTTCGGCCCGCCATAGACGCGCACTTCGGTTCCCGCGGCGGCGTTCCAGAGCCGGATCGTTTGATCGAAACTCCCCGTTGCGATCAGCGTCCCATCGGGGCTTACCGCCACGGCGTCGATCGTATCGGTGTGACCCTTCAGCACGGCCACCACATCGGTCGGCGGTTGAGCCGTGGAACCCGCCACAGCCAGGACCGCGAGAACCAGAGTTGACGCTGCCGCAAGGCGAAGGTGATAGTAGCGCATCATGGCGGTGCTTCTGTAAGGAGAGGCGGGCGAAGCGGTAGGAAGACCAGCAGAGTACCTTGACCCGTGCGAGGCGGATACGAGTGTGGGCCCGAGGCCCAGGGAGTTCACTCAGAATCCGGCAGCCGGATCAGAGATTAGAAGTTTCGCATTCTCGCTTCGCCTCGTCAACCGGGCACCGAGATTGCATAACGTTAGAGTCCTGTTGGAGTGTCGCCCGTTCCTCGACGAGATCGACATGGAGTTGCGTGATCCGGTCAGTTCGGCCTCCCACCTTCTCACGGCAGTGTGGGCGATCTATGCCACATTGATTCTGCTTCGCCTCACGCCGCCCCAGCTGCACCGCAAAATCTCCGTCGCCGTGTTCGGCATCTCGATGGTGCTACTCTACCTCGCCAGCGGCACCTTCCACGGCCTGTACTACGACACACCCGAGCAACGCCGCTTCTTCCAGATCCTGGATCAGACGGCGATATTCATGCTGATCGCGGGGACGAACACGCCCTGCATTGTCATTGTGTTGGCGGGCCGGATGCGCTGGGTCTTCCTGTCGCTAATGTGGGGCCTGGCCGCGACCGGTATCTGTTGCCTCTGGTTTCTCCCGCAAGCCCCGCACTGGCTCGTGGTCACGAACTATATCGCCATCGGTTTCTTCGGCTTCGTGCCCGGCCTGCACTATATCCGGGCCCTGCAGTGGCGTGCGATCAAATGGGTGTGGATTGGGGCTGGCTTCTATCTCATCGGAGCCATTTGCGAACTCACGGACTGGCCGATCATCATGGAATGGCCCGTCCGCGTCGCCGCCCACGAAATCCTCCACTTCTGCGACACGCTCGGCAGCCTGGCCTTCTTCGTGTTCATCGCTCGCTACGTCGTGCCGTACCGCAACCCCATCCTGGACGATGAACCCGAACCACTCAAAGCCGCAGCGTGATTGCTTTCACTATCTCGCGCAATTGATTATTTTGGGAAACCTCTGGCTAACGGAGGAAGCCCATGACACAGCCACCGCCCGTCGAGACGACGCAACATCTCCCACACGTCCCGGATTCGGATACGGACGGGCTGCCGTGCATCGCCGGCTATGCGGTGACGGACGAAATCGCCACCGGCGGCATGGGCCGCGTACTCAGTGCCCGCGACCTCACACTCGACCGCGAAGTTGCCATCAAGGTGCTTCGCTCCGATCTCTCTCCGCAGCAAGCCGCCAGTCGCTTCATCCGCGAATCGAAGATCACCGCGCTCTTGCAGCATCCGGGCATTCCGCCCATCCATCAGCTGGGCACGCTCGACAATGGCTCACCCTTCCTGGCAATGAAGCTGATCCGCGGCCGCACCCTCGAGAAGCTACTCAAGGACCGTGCCAGCCCGGGCGAGGAGTTGCCACGTTTTGTGCAAGTCTTCGAACAGATTTGTCAGGCTGTCGGCTTCGCCCACTCGCAAGAAATCATCCACCGCGATCTGAAGCCCGCTAACGTGATGGTCGGCGCGTTCGGCGAAGTGCAGGTAATGGACTGGGGACTCGCGAAGGAGCATCAAACAGCCAGTGAGCCCGTGGTACTCCGTGAGGCTCAGAGCGATCGCACTGGTGAACTGCAACAACCGGATTCCCCACACCTTTCGACACCAGGCGCGATCGATGAAACCCGACCCGGTCACGCGCTGGGCACCATCGCTTACATGCCGCCGGAGCAGGCGAAGGGCGAACTCGAACGCATCGGCCCATGGTCCGATGTCTTTTCACTCGGCGGCATTCTTTGCCAGATTCTCACGGGAAAGCCGCCGTACCACGGCTTACCCGGCCGCACCTTGCTCATCCTGGCGGAAATGTGCGACACGAGCGCCGCGCTGGCCAAACTGGATGCCTGCGGTGCGGACCCGGAATTGATTGCCCTCTGCAAGCGTTGCCTCTTGAAAGCCCCGGCGGACCGACCGCAGAACGGCGAGGCCGTGGCAAACCTCGTGGCCGCTTACCGTGCGGAAGTGGAAGCACGCGTGC
>JBGSZR010000056.1:0-2145 GCA_041750275.1 Gemmataceae bacterium | reverse complement strand
TCGGCATCGTCCATCATCTCACGCAGGCGGAGGTCGAACCGGTCGTCCATGACAATCTCCTTCCGTCAAGAGCAACGAAACGGAAGAGATTGTCTGCGAAATAGTTGCGACAGGTCAATGTCAGGAAACAGTAGAAATAGTAAAAAACCAGGAAAAACGGCACGACGAATGCCACGAGGTTGAGCGCGAAACGAACAACTTCGCTGGCGAACAGGCCACCGCCAAGCAGGCGATAGAAGGGGAAGTGGAGGTAGGGCACCAGCAAGCCATGAAAGAACTGGAAATCAATTCCTCCGGCCTGGCCGGCTTCAATCCGACGCAGTGCGTTGAAGTGCTGAAACGCACCGTTCCAGAGCGGGCCATCGAATATTGTAATGGCTGCAACGGCCGCCTGCGAGAAGGCGAGCACCCATAGTGCGATGATCGCCAGGTAGAGGAATCGGAGAACAATCGCAGTCAACAGTCATCCTCGCAGTGGTTTTAACTCCTTACTCGCATATAGTGCCCCAGTTTCGAATTCTTTTCAACCGAGCATGACGACAACTGTCGTTGGGGTATTTCAGGTGATGCCAACGAACAGCCCCCTCACGGGAGCCGCTCACCTGGACACACGAACCTCGTTCATTGTGTGACGTGTTGCACTTCAGCTGGCGAGGGGCTTACCGCTCACCTCATCCTGATCGGTGGCAACTCGCCGCGGTCGCGATAGGCGTCGTCTGTGTTCGTCAGGCGATAACGCCAGGGGTCGCGCCTGGTGCCGCTGCCTTCACGGCGAATGCGCTTCTTCGCGTAGGCCTGGGCCAGCCATTCGTACAGCGTGCTGAGGCCGGGGCGGTCCGCATCCGTTGGCCAGCAGTCGCGGATTTCCCTGGGTGTGATTCCACCTCTGCGGCCCTTCCAACACTGCCCGCAGACGTGCCCAGTTTTCCTCGAAAAGTCGGTGCTTGGGGTCGATCGTTGTGTTGAACGTGCCAGTTGTGGGGTTCCATTCGTAGGCCACGCGTTCGGGTGTGCCGCGTCGCCGCGATTGGGCACGAATGAGTCTGCAGTTGGCGTCTGCCTTCCAGTGGCTGTAGCGTGTCAGTTCCAGTGAGATGTCGACGAAGCCGAGCAACGCTCCGGAACCGCGTGCGAGATTTCCGACTTCGGGGGCGTTCTTACGCGGGTGGTGAAGGAGCAGGATGGCTACGCCGCGGTCGGTGAGTTGGTGCAGGGGTTGGAGCACTTCGATGAGCGTGGCCGCGTCCGACTCGCAGCGCCCCGGCAGGAAGGATGCCAGCGGATCGACGACGAACAGATCGAGCACATTCGCGGCACGCGCTTCACAGGCGCGGTTGATGAGATGCTGCCATTCATCGATTGTGGGTCGGCTTCGAAAGGGTCGGGCCAGCAATTGCACGTGCGCTCCAATGGGCGTGAGCTGCAGTCGCTCGGCCCAGTGCGAGGCCGATTCTTCCGAGACGACCCAGGCTTTGGCTGCGCGTGTGGCGAAATCGAGGAAGGGTGTGCCGGTGCCGAGGTGTTGCAGGAGGCCGCTGAGGAGCGTGGTTTTGCCGGTCTTCCACTGACTGGTGAGCAGGGTGATGTCGCCGGGGTGAAGGAAGCCGTGCCAGAGCCAGTGTGTCGTTTCGGGATCGATTCCGGCAGCAAGGCGATCCATCGGAATTGGCTGCAAGTCGTTGGTGGGCATGGATCGTTCCGATTTCGGGGCATGATTCCAGACGTTCCGATTGAGGTGGGTGTGTGGAACCACCGGAATCAATGAGAACGAGTTTAAGCGAAGTGCGAACGGACGGAGATGTTGGTTGGACTGGTGAGGGGGCTCACCATGATCGTGAAAGATGAAGAGCACAACCTGCCTGGTCGTTTCAGCGAGGTTGCGAACATCCGTGGTCGCCAGCACTTCCTCGGCTTCGAGCAACAACTGATTGATCCGCATGCCCGTGGGGTTGGCGATCCGGGCAATCACCTGGGCTGCCTTCTGGGGCTGTTCGATGGGATCATCCCATAGGCATCAAGTTAAGGAGTACTTCGGGTTCACGAAAACGGGAAGTCCTCCCACAATCTTCGGTTAGCAACAATCGACGACTGTGAGAGGAGCATCCCATGGGCATGGTAGCCCAAGTCGGCGCGGCGGTCCAACGG
>JBGSZR010000055.1:0-1755 GCA_041750275.1 Gemmataceae bacterium | reverse complement strand
GCCGATCGCGGAAGTTGCGACCGCTGTAGCCGTTGGCCCAGGCCGCTTCGAGCAACAGTTCCTGCAGCTTGATGCCGCCTTGGAATCGCCGCGAGGCGGTGTCTAGCGTCTGCTCGTCGTAGTGACGTTCGAGCCCGCTGAACTTGGCGGTCATCATGCAGGCCGCTTCCAGCAGGCGACTCGTCGGCACACCGTCCCGACCGCTGAACCCCGGCGAGCGGGGCCGGTCCGCCCGGAGGATTTCGAGTTCGGTTCGTTGAACGTCCCAGCCGTCGCGGATCGCCTGGGCTTCGATCTCACTGTGGCGGCCGGCGCAGAGCCGCCGTACCGCCGTGATGCGGTTGGTCTCTGCCAAGGCTTGCGCCCGCACTTCTTCGGTGGTCAGCGTGAGAACCGTGGAACCCGCGACCGGTGGCGTCAGCGTCATGGAGGGCTCCGTGTTCGGGGGAGTGACAGCCGGCGTGGGTTCGCTCGACTGCGGGCCGCCATTCTGGGCTGCGAGGCTGGCGGTGGTTTTGCCATCGGCCCCGAGATCAACGAAGCTGATCTCGCCGAGCGTCGCCTTGCGGATCACATTCATCGGGCCGGTGTAGCTCTGGCCGTTGACCAGCACCTGCTGACCTTCCTTCACGAACTCGTACTCTTCGACACCGGCACCGACCGAGGCCTGCCAGGGAAAGCCGTTCTTGGCGGAAGCCACCACTTCGCGGGCCGCCGGTGTGTCACGGGAGATCACCCCCGTTGCGGAAAGTTGCCCGTTCTCGACCCGGATCGTGTCCGAGTGGCCGACTCCAGAAAGTGGATCGTGGCCAAAGCGGATCGGCCGCGACTGCGACGGGATCGACAGGCCCGCGAGATCGAGCACGACGGGATGCCGCCAGCCGGCCACGCGCATCGGAGCGCCGGTGTAGGCGAGCATGCGAAATCGTGGGAGCGTGGTGCCTGACGCTTCGCCTGCTTCGAGGTCGATGTGGGCCTGGGCGGTCAGGTTCAACTGGGCATTCTCAGGCGGCACGGCGGCCGGCCGGTTCAACTTCGGCATCGGGATTCTCCTCGGGAATCGGGGTTTGCGGGGCCGGGCCTGTGGAGGCCAACGTCAGCCCGAGTTCGGACATCAACGCCAGTTCCTTGGCCCGCTGGCGCAGGGCGTCTTCCCAGTCACGCCCTTGGCGGGCGTACTCGAAGGCGAGCGTGGTGGTGTGGTTGGCCAGGCGGGTGGCTTGGGCGTTCGCTTCTTTGGCGGGATCGACGTGTTCCTGGCCGTCCCAGAACCAGGTGTGTTCCAGCGCAATGATCGGACCGAGGTCCGCGGGCAACAGGCCGGGAATCAACGCCGCCTCGTCGAACCAGGCGGCCAGCAAGCGGTCGAGGATCAAATCTTCGATGTGGGACTGCTCGACCCGGATCGCCTTGAAGTACGTCTGGTGGTCGAGCCGACCGGACGCATAGTTGTACGAGGACGAATTGCCTGCCGCGACGTTGAACGGCATGTTCAGGCAACGAGCAATCTCGTTGAGAATCTCCCGCTTGAACTCGGCATAGGTCGTCGCCGGCTGCTCCGCTTGAATCTGCGACATCTTCCAGCCACCGGGCATCGTCACCAGCGCCCGCTTCTCCAGTTCGATCGGCTCGAACGGTTCCGCGGCATCGGCTTCGCCACTCGCGGGAGCATCGGTGTAGAGGATGCCCGCGAAGTCGGCGGCCGTCTCGGCAGCAGCGAGCACCGCGAGCGTGAAGCGCCGCAGTTGTGCGAAC
>JBGSZR010000054.1:0-31240 GCA_041750275.1 Gemmataceae bacterium | reverse complement strand
GGCGGCCGCATCCCGCGCGGGAACGAGCGCAACGACCGCCGCTTCCCGCAACCGCTCGATTGAGTTAGCATCGCGCTCCCCTCCGCGGACTCCGGGTCGCGGCTACGCGGAGGGGGTTAGTGGGAGATTCGTCATGCGGATGGTTGTGGCATTGCTTCTTTTCGCATCGACTGCTCGTGCGGCCGACGATCCCGTCGCCATCACGGCGAAGTTCCCAGGTGGGAACATTCTCGTCGACCATCACGAGGGGAACTCCGTTCACGTCGCGCCGGATCTGCGTGGCGATAGCCCCTGGTTTTACTGGTACTTCCAGGCAACTGCCGTGCAACCCGGCCGCGTGCGCTTCGTCTTCCCGGAGAAGGTCGCGGGCTTCATGAATGGCGGCATTGGCCTGCAAGGTCCTGCCATCAGCACGGATGCGGGCAAGACCTGGAGATGGATGGGCACCGACACCGTGAAGGAGAACGCCTTCACGTTCGACTTCTCGAAGAAAGGCGAGGTGGTTCACTTCGCCGTCACCATTCCTTACGTGCAGGCGAACCTGGATGCCTTCTGCGAAACGCACGCAAAGAATCCGCACTTGAAGAAAAGCGTGCTCACGAAGAGCCGTGCGGGCCGAGACGTAGAATTGCTGCAGATTGGCACACCCGGGCCCGGCAAGGAGTCGCTCATTCTCACCTGCCGGCATCACGCCGCCGAGACCATGGCGAGCTACCTGCTCGAAGGCATGATGGAAGGTGCGATGGCCGATACACCTGAAGGCAAACGCTTCCGCGAACGCTTCGTGCTCTACGTGGTGCCTTTCGTGGACAAGGATGGCGTGGAGAACGGCGATCAGGGGAAGAACCGCAAGCCCCACGATCACAACCGCGACTACGGCGAAAAGAGCATTTATCCCGAAGTACAGGCGATCATGAAGCTGCAGGAGAATATCGGCTTTCGCTATGCACTCGATCTGCACTGCCCCACGCTGGTAATGCCGGACCATCAGGTGATGTATTTCGTCGGGGCCAAGAATCACCCGGCCAACAACCTCGCCAACGTCACAGTGTTCGCCGAGCGCATCAAGAGCAACCTGCCGAAGACCGCACCGCACGGCCCGCTGGTCTGGTTGCGGGACGAAAAGGATGAATCGCCCAAAAGTTCGCGTTACTTTGGTTTTCAGGATGGCATGGTGATGTCCGCAACGCTGGAGTTCCCCTTCGCTCCGCCCGGCAAGGCGAACGACCCCGCGAGTTGCCGACTCTATGGCCGTGGTGTGCTGCACGCATTCGAAGGCTGCACGTTCGCAGCAATACCCGCGAAACCATGACGAATGATCGGTGAGTGCCGGACGAAATTGGCTCGGCATTTCTCACAATAAAGCCCCTCGCGTTCGCCTCGCGGTTCGTCTATACTTCGCGGAAGAGTTCAATCCTGCCTCGCCCCTTTCCCCGCGGAGCCCTTCTCATGCTGCCCGTCGACAAGTCAACGAATTGCTCCGAATGCGAACACGGCCCGGAAACCCAGTCGATGCTCGGCCGCCGCGATTTCTTGCGTGCCGTTGGAGCGGGAACAGCCGCCATGGCCGTGGGCGGTCTGGTGCCGAATTCGCCACTCTCGACTCTGGCGGTTGCTCGCGCGGCCCGCGCCGAGAAGCAGGCCCAGGCCGAAGCACTCGTGTTCGAACTCTTCGGCACGATGGACGCCGACCAGAAGGCCAAGCTCGTGAAGCCGTGGGATGCTGGGGTCACGGCCAAGGGCGGCACACCCGCCCGCCTCATGACGCACAACGCCGCGGATGGCAAGTCCGTGATCGGCCTCGAATACAACAAGAAGCAAGTTGAGATTCTCAACAAGATCTTCCACTCGATCGCCAACGGCGAAGAAGGCTACAAGCGACTCAGCCGCAATGGCAAGTTCGACAACAGCGGCGACTTCGAGAACATCGGTGCGCTCATCTACGGCGAACCGGTCGAGGGGAAGAAGTTCTCGCTCGTCTTCTGCGGCCACCACATCACCGTGCGCTGCGATGGCAACTCGGAAGAAAAGACCGCGTTTGGCGGCCCGCTGTACTACGGCCATAGCCCCAGCGGGTATGCCAGCAACAACGTCTTCCAGTACCAGACCAAGTCCCTCGTCGACCTCTTCGCCTCGCTGAACGAGTCTCAGAAGAAGACGGCCGTCTCCCCGGGCAAGTGGAAGGACGGAGTCTCTTCCGTGATTCCACCCAAGGCCGGCGAGAAGGTACCGGGCATGTCGTACACGGAACTCAGCAAGGATCAGAAGGCCCTCACCGAGACCGTGATGCGTGAACTCGTCGCACCGTACCGCAAGGAAGACGGCGACGAAGTCATGGAGATCATCAAGGCCAACGGCGGTATGGAAAAGATGGGCATGGCCTTCTACCTCGAAGGCAAGAACACGGCCACTGAACCGTTCACCTTCTGGCGGCTGGAAGGCCCGGGCTTCGTCTGGAGCTTCCGCACCCTGCCGCACATCCACACGTTCGTGAACATCAGCAGCAAGCTGATGTAGCCGCAAAAGCGGAGTGCGGAACGCGGAGTTCGGAATAGAATCACTGTAGACCTGGCTTCTATTCCGCACTCCGAGCGCCGCACTTCGATATGCCACTCCGCGTCACGAATCTGCGTGTTCCCATCGAGGAACCGGAGACCAATCTCCCTTCCCACCTTTCCCGGGCACTGGGCATCAAGCCCACGGACCTCGGCCCCTGGCGCGTGGTTCGCAAGGCGCTGGACACGCGCGATAAACAGCATCTCCGCTTCGTTTATAACTTCGAGGTCCGCGTCTCGGCTGATGAAACCGCCATCGTGGCCAAGGCAACGGCTCGACCCCATCCGCTCGCCCAGATCGATCAGCACACCGAACCGCCCTTCGCCATGCCCGAGCCGGGCTCGCAGCCGTTGCCCGAGCGGCCCGTGGTGGTCGGTTCCGGGCCCGGCGGGCTCGTCTGTGCGTATTTTCTTGCGCTCCACGGCTACCGCCCGATCGTGCTCGAACGCGGCACCAAGGTGAACGAGCGAATCCGCGATGTGCAGCGTTTCGACTCTGGCGGCGACTTCCATCCGGAAAGCAATTATCTGTTCGGCGAGGGCGGTGCCGGCACGTTCTCGGATGGCAAGCTCACCTGCCGCGGCACCGGCCCCGATGTGATGCGCGTGCTCGAACTGTTCGCCGAATGCAAGGGGCAGCAAGCGGGCAAGCCAAGCATTCTGTACTATCATCGCCCGCACCTGGGCAGCAACCGCTTGCCCGCCGTGGTGAAGGCCATTCGCCGAAAGATCGAGGAGTTTGGCGGCGAGGTGCGCTTCCTCAACCGGGTCGAGGATTTGAATGCGGACGCGGAGGGCGTGAAGGGCGTCGCCACGTCTTCCGGCTTCATTCCCGCATCGGTGGTCGTGCTCGCCACGGGACACAGTGCCCGTGATACCTTTACCATGCTCGCACAGCGCGGTGTGCCGATGACGCCCAAGCCCTTTCAGTTCGGCGTACGCGTCGAACACCCGCAAGATGTGGTGAACGAATCGCAATTCGGCCCGCGCCATGCGAAGTATGAATCGATACTCGGCAATGCCGACTATTCACTCGTGGCACGCGGCCAGCACGACCTCTTCACGTTCTGCATGTGTGCCGGCGGGCACGTCATCCCAAGCGTTTCGCAGGAAGGCTTCTTCTGCACCAATGGAATGAGCCTGAGCAAGCGCGATTCGCCCTTTGCCAACAGCGGCCTGGTCGTCACGATTCCCGTGGAGGACTTTGGCGGACGTGATGTGCTGGCCGGGGTGCGATTGCAGGAGCGCTACGAGCAACGGGCCTTCGAACTCGGCCGTGCGCAGTACCGCGCACCCGTGCAGCGTGCCATCGACTTCCTGCAATCACGCTCGAACGGAGCCACGCCCAATTCGAGTTATCCGCGCGGCGTGGTGGCGTGCGACCTGCGCGAGGTGCTGCCTCCGATCGTCATTCAGGCCTTGCACGAAGGGTTGCCGCAGATGGATCGCCGCTGGCACGGACGGTTCCTGCCCGAAGCGGTGCTGGCCGGGCCCGAGACGCGCGGCAGTTCCCCCATCCGCATCGACCGGGAGAACGAGTCGCGCGAATCGCCGGGCGTGCCCGGGCTTTATCCCGTGGGTGAAGGTGCGGGCTACGCCGGCGGCATCGTCTCCGCCGCGGTCGATGGCTTGCGAACGGCTCGCGCGATTATCGCCAAGTATGCCGCGCTTGGGCCGCAAGCCAGGGGTGGCGTCTCAGAAGCTGGTAGTCTCTTATAAGATGCGGGAGTGATCGCTGACAGCAGGCGGTCCACTCGCTGGACTCACTCCGACGCAACGTGCATAAACAATCAGCGGCGTGTGCACCCGATTCACTCCCGCGTATTCCTCCCCGATCGAAACACGATTCAATCTCGCTCGGTGCGTGTTGCGTGCACGCATCTGAGAGAACGGCCACGAAAGCCAAAGTAATATCTTGCTGTTGCAGTGACCGGCCGAGTCGAAATGATCGAGCTTTGACCCAGGATTCACCGCGGCCCGGGATGCCTCACCCCACGCTGCTCACGCTCACCAAGTCCCGTTCCTCGAGGAAGAAAGCGGCCTCCTTCGCAGTCGCTCGCCCGGCCATGTCATCTCACCTTTGGCGAACCGCACAGCGTTGGGCATCTTGATCACCGGCATGGCCGAGTTCTTCATGCCGTCGTCCGCCACCGCTGGCATGCCGTTCCACGCCCAGTCGTCGACGAAGAGCAGAACGATGTTCGGTTTCTTGGCGGCCCAGGAGTGTCCCGTGAGCAGGAACAGGTAGCTGGTAACCCGGTCGAGCGACTCGCTTCCCTCACTTGGTATCGCGGATGGCCAGGAGCATGGAAGCTGCGGAGTCCCGCCCGAAGCGTTTCTGCAAGCGACGGACGACCGGGTAGCCGAGTCGGGCCGGGAACCGGTTAGGACGCGAGAACGCCACGATGTCGTACCACACACGGTCGTCGCTGTGGTCCCACTCGATCAGGAATCGTTCCTCGCCACTCTCGACGTGGCCGGGCAGTGTCCCGTAGGCGAAGCCGTACCTCGAGAGTGGTCCCGTCTCGTCCAGAGTGTAAACGATCCGGCAGGCGTTGAGCCACCAGACGCCTACAGCCCGCCCCATCACCGCCACAACTTCGCCCGATTGAATTGGTGTGTCGGAGGGCCATGATTCGACCCAACCGAGTCGAAACTGCTCCCAGCGTTGCAGCGCAGCGACGGCCGACCGGAACACGGACTCTCCCTGGCCAAGCTTGATGCGCGTGTGGTCCACGACGTAGCCAGCGGGCGGCGTCCCGCTGGTTGTGCCAACCGCCTGATAGGTGAGGGGCAACTGCCTCTGGGCCGCCAGAAAGCGACGCAAAGTTTCGGCAGATGGCTTTCGCAACGAGAACATCCTCCACCTTCCATCTCGCTGGCAGCAGAGCCTGTGCTGCGATTCCACAAACGGTAAAATGCTATCGCAACATACTATCCGCAAAGCAACTCCGTTCCCAACCGAGGTCAAACCGAACAAGATGCCGCCATTGGAGCATGAAAGCACTGGTCGCCCCGTCGTCCTGTTAACCGGCGCTTCCGGTTATGTCGGCGGGCGGCTCCTCCCGTTACTTGAAAAGCAGCCCCCGCAATTACGGTGTCTCGCCCGCAACCCGGACAAGCTGCGGCCTCGGGTCAGGGAGAGCACGCAACTCGTCCGGGGCGACGTTCTCGATCCTGCTTCGCTCGAAGAAGCACTGACGGGCGTTCACACGGCCTACTACCTCGTCCACCTGATGTCTGGCTCCAGAGACTTCGAGCAGGCCGACCGGGAGGCGGCGCTCAACTTCGCCGCCGCCGCGAGGAAGGCCGGGGTGCATCGGCTCATTTATCTGGGCGGGCTGGGCGATGACGCCGATCCGAAACTCTCGCCGCACCTTCGCAGCCGTCACGAGGTCGGCAAGATACTCCGCGATTCTGGCATCGAAACGATTGAGTTCCGGGCGTCCCTGGTGATCGGCACGGGCAGCCTGTCGTTTGACCTGGTCAAGTCGCTCACCGACCGACTGCCGGTCATGCTCTGCCCCCGCTGGCTCACGACGCCCACCCAACCCGTCGCCGTGGACGATGTGTTGGCCTACCTACTGGCGGCGAAAGAGTTGCCTCCGGGGACAAGTCGCACGTTCGAAATCGGCTGTCCGGACGTGACCACCTACGGCGGCATGATCCGGGAATATGCCCGCCAGAAGGGGCTGCGCCGCTGGCTGATCTCGGTGCCGGTGCTGACACCGTACCTATCGAGTCTGTGGCTGGCTCTTGTCACACCCGCCGCATTCGAGGTCGGTCGGCACTTGATCGAAGGGTTAAAAAATCCCACCGTGGTTCGGGACAAGACGGCCCTGAGCGCGTTTCCAATCCGGCCAATGGGCATCCGGGAGGCAATAAGGCGGGCTCTGGCCAGCGCCGCCGGTTGATCAGCCAGGCCGGTGGAGTGTGGCGGTGCGGCTGAGCGAGGCTCACACGAAGCCCGCTGCAGCGCCAACGCTGGAAAATGCAACTGCGGTGTGAACGGATATCAGTTATACTGCTGGCGATCTCGCATCCGCACTCTGCAAGGCCGTTCCCATGACCAGTGAATCCGATCGCCTGCTCGTGCAGCGTATCCGCACGAAGGACGCCGAGGCCTGGAATGAACTGGACCAGCGATATCGTGGCCGGCTCACGGCCTACGTGCGCCGCCGCCTGAAGGATCATGCCTCGGTCGATGATGTCGTTCAGAACACGTTTATCGGGTTCCTGAACAGCTTGCCGAATTATGATGACAAACGCGATTTGCAGACCTGGCTGTTTACCATTGCCTCACACAAAGTGACGGACCTCTTGCGCCGCAATGGCCGCCGACCTGTCACGTCGGGAGGTGAGAACGAGGACGAATCTCTCGATCGTTCGCCCGACCTCAATCAGCGAGCCGCATCGAGCCTGGCTCGCAGCTCGGAACGACGCGAGACGGAAGAGGAGGCGCTCGGGCGTGCCCTCACGGCGATGGTTGGCGACTGGAAAGCCCGGGGCGAATTCCAAAACGTGAAGGTGCTCGAGATGCTCTTCGTGAAGGGGGCAGGCAACAAAGATGTGGCTTCTGCCGTGGGTGTGACAGAGCAGCAAGTGGCGAATCTCAAGTTCCAGGCCAAGAAACGGCTCCATGAATTCATGTGTGATGCGAAATTGTCGCCTGAAATGTTTCCTGAACTCCTCACATCCTGACTCGCCTCGCTGGCCCCAATTCCCTTCAATCAAGCTGAATTCTTGGTGGAGTTCTTCACCGCGTGGGCACATATCGCCTTGCTTCAATTTGACCGATGCTATTCTGAATGCTAGCGCTATGGGTATGGCGAACGAGTACGCCCCCTGAGTCCGCCTGCTGAGAAGCTGTCATGCCTGCCCTGAAATCGTTGAGCGTGGACGCCGCCAGTGTGACTGGTCCGTTGCGCCGCCGCGTGTGGAAGTTCCCCGAACTTCGTTCACATAGCCTGCTTGTGATGTGTGTGGACGAACTCCGCCTGGCCCCACTGGCCGGTGCCCCGAAGCCCGAACTCGTCGATGCGGTCGAAGCCGGTGCGGACCTGGAAGACTGGCTCGGTTCACTGGCCACCGTGGTTGAACTTGCCTCGATCCGTCGCGTGAAACTCGATCTTCTGACGAACTCCCTCATCGTGGAGTACCGCGGCAATGGCCAGGCTCGCAGCCGGCTCACCATAGTGTTCTCTACGCCTGAGGCGGCCGATGCGTGCTTCACAAAGCTGTGGCGGCGACTCGGCAGCGATTGCGAACTTCTACCGTACAAACGCGATACCTGGGCGCTCGCTCGTGCTCCGCTCGGAGCACTGGCACTCGTGATCTCGGTCACACTCCTGCTCGCCATGGTGCTGAGCGTCTTCGAGGACTACGCTTCTTCGCAATCGTCAGGAATGGTCAGTGTACCGGCAGCGGGGGAATCGGGTGCGGCGATGGAACTTCCCACAGCAGAATCACACTCCGCGCTCGGCTGGCTGGACTGGCGATTCCTGTGCGGGCTTGGCGGCATCGCAGCCGCTGGCACACAGGTTTGGCTCTATCGCCGACTGACGCAGCCACCAGTATCTCTGGAACTCTTACATAGCTGAAACGACGGATTGAGGCTCACAATGCGGCGAGAAGATTGCGTCGAAATGTTTGGACGAATTCCGCCCAAGGATCACTCCTATGTGAACCTGGTGATGCGGAACCAGTCCGTGATCTCGGTGGACCAGGTGGCACGCTTCGAACCCGCGTACATCGCACTGCGTGGTCGCGAAGGTGGCACGACTGACGAAGGCCGCGTGTTCTTCATTCCCTATGAAGAGATCGCATACATCCGCATCGAACGACTGTTGCGGCTTCGCGATCTGAAGGTGATGTTCGGCGACATGGATTTCGTCGATCCCGAGGATCGCCTGAGCGAAGAGGCCGCAGCGGAATCCGTCTCCACGATGGATACACCGATGCCCATGCCCGCGGTGCTGACGGATCCCGCCTCGATCGCCCGCCAGAATCTGCTCGATCGCATTCGTGCGGCCCGCACCGCGGCCGGGAGTGCCACGGGTCGACTCGATAAGCGCTAACCTCAGGCGATCTTGAGATTGCCACGGATCGGCAAGGTCTGCGGCAACTCCACGCGGCCCAGTGTACGGTAGAGTGCCCGGATCGTCGGTGTCATCTCTCGCCCGCGACGCTGCATCACAATGCCGGCGGTTGCGATTAACCTCTCGGTATCCGTTGTTTCCTTCAAGCCACTCGGACCGAACCGTGCGAACGCCGGCACCTCGCGTGGCGCGTACTGCCCCGTGGGGAAAAGGGCCGCGAACGGGCCAATCACACTACCACAGTTCAGCATCACATTCAGACCCGTGCGGGCGTGGTCGCCGATGAAACTGCCGACCTTTGTGCGGCCCGTCGGCACGTCCTGTCCCTTCACGGGAACGCTCACTTCCGCGTAATCACAACGCAGGTCGCTGGTGCTGGTGCCGGCCGCGAGATTCACCCATTCCCCCACAAAGCTGTGGCCAAGAAAGCCATCGTGATACTTGTTGGTGAACCCCTGCACAATGCTGCACTCGACCTCACCGCCAATGCGGCTATGCGGACCGATTGTCGTGCCTCCACGAATCTTCGCACCGAACAGTTGCGTGCCCGCACCGATGGCACAGGGGCCTTCCAACCTGGTGAATGCGGTGACCACGGCACCGGGCCCGATCCAGACGGGGCCATTCGTGGTGTCGGCGACCACCATGGGATCGATGCGAGCCGACGGGTGAAGCAATAAGCGATCTGCCGGGCCAACGAGGGCGAAGCCGCTCGGGTGAAAGCCCGCTCCAGTGGGGTCGCAGGTGGCGTCGAAGTCGCGAGTGAGTTGCGTGGGGTTGTGGTCGATCAGTTCCCAGGGATATCGAACGACGTGGCCACCGACTTCCTGCTGGGGCAGCGATTGCAACCAGTCGTCCAGGCAATCATCAATGGTGGTAGGCGAGACTGACAGAAGTTGCCGCGTGTCGAGCACGGCATATGCAGGTTCACCGTTGCAGGTGCCGAGGAACGAACCACCAGCGAAGAGCGTTTGAAAGCAGGGAGCGAGCCCCAGGCGTGGCCGGGCGGGCGGCAGCCAGCGAGCGTTCACGAGGATGGTCGGTGCAGCACGAAGCCAGGCGGGATCATTGACCGGTGTGCCGGGCTCACCTGAGCGGAGCAAGTCCGCGATCTCGGGGCGCACGAGATGCCCCGGCGCCTCAGCATCGAAATGCCGGACCTGCTTTTCGGCCAGCGGCGTCAGGCCGCAAAGTAGATCGGAAACAGGCCGAGTCAGAGAGAGCGGAGCCAGGTCCGCGCTCCGGCGGTCTTCGTAAATGCAGATCCGCATCCGTGCGTCCTCCATGGCCGCACAGTGTCCAACAGGATGCGCGCAGGTGTCAAGCCCAGCCAGGGGGCCCCGTCTAGAGAGGGTGTAACCGAATTTTCTTGGGATACTGAATTCCTCCGCAGGAACGTGGTTCTGCAGTGTGGAATTCGGAGTGCGTAATTCGGAGTGCGGAATGGAATACCCAGCAAACCGCCGCAATTGTCCTCGTGCCAGCCCCAGAGAATTCGGATACCCCCCCTGTACAGTAGAAAACTCCGGCACCTACCGTGCGCAGGAATCCGTGTCCGGCTTAACGTGCCTCCCAAAGTTCAAATCGGTTGTCCTCCGGGTCGGTCGCCCAGCCGAAGCGGCCATAGTCGTAGTCCTCGACACGGTCTTCAACCTGCGCTCCGGCTGCCCGGAGTTGCGCCAGCATGGCGTCGAGGTTCTGAACGCGATAGTTCACCATAAACGGTGCAGGGCCTGAACCGAAATAGGAGGTGTCCGCCGGGAACGCAGACCACACTGCCTGCTCTCCGGAGGCAGCAGACACGAAAGCCCCGTAGGTCTGTTCCGGCTCAACGGGAAAGCCCAAATGTTCGCGATACCATGCGGCCAGTGACTTCGGATCACGCGCCTTGAAGAACACACCGCCGATCCCCAGTACCCGTTCCATGCGAACCATCCTTATGAGAGAAGGAAAAAAGTATGTAGACACGCCGTGCGTGGGTCACTGCAACTGCTAACCCGTAAACGCATCCCGGAGGCATCACATAATCGATTGCATTCTCAATGGTGAACTTGGTTCGTTCAAGTGAATGCCCCGTTCTCCGACGGTGCGGCTCCCTCTCCGTCGTGACGCTCTTCATCGTGTGCCTGCTCTTGATCAAGGGCAGTTGCGGAGGAGCCGCAGCATCTACATAAAAACTCCCAGGTCACGATGAAGCGATGTCAATCAGCGAAGCGATGATATTCGATCAGATGCCCCTGCCTCCCATTGAGTCACCATGGATTGGATGGTTATAAAGATAATCTGAGAAGGTCCATACCGTGATTCGCTGAGATGATTCCAATAAGTGTGCATGATTCTGGGATGGTGTAGCAAGACAATTGGAATCGGTTGGCATCTCACATTCGTACTTCTGATGGTGAAGGTGTGACATGGATGCGTTAGCGAAGTGAGCGTTCGACACCGCAATCGTTGCACTCGAAGGTGGCCGGCAAAGTCTCCGCATCACCCAGTCGTTCGATCGAAGTCCCGATCCCACGCGGGCAACTGTTCGAGCAATTCCTCGGCACTCGCGGTTCGCAACGTGACATGCCCAACCTTGCGACCCGCCCGCGGGCTCTTGCCATAATCGTGAATGTGGGCGGCTGGGTTCTTCAGCACAGCCATGATCGGCGGCACCCGGCCGATGAAGTTGAACATCGCGGCGTGGCCCTCGGCATCGGCCCGGCCGAGCGGCCAGCCACACACCGCCCGCACGTGGTTCTCGAACTGGCTGGTGAACGCTCCTTCAATGGTCCAGTGCCCGGAGTTGTGCACGCGTGGGGCCATTTCGTTGGCGAGCAGTCGCGGGCCATCCTGGAACCACTCAATCGTGAGGACGCCGACGTAATCCAACTCAGCCAGCACACGCGCAGCATATTCCGCGGCTCGCTCCGTTAACTCTTCACCCGTTTCGCCGGCGGGTGCGAGTGAACGGTGCAGGATGCCATCGCGGTGTTCATTCTCGATGAGTGGGTATGTCACGATCTGGCCATCCTGGCCGCGGACAGCGATCATCGAAAGTTCGCGATCGAAGGCCACAAAGCCTTCGAGGATGAGCGGTCGGCCTCCGAGTTTTTCCCACGCTCGTTGCGAATGAGCCTCGCTGCGAATTACGACTTGCCCCTTGCCGTCGTAGCCGAAGCGGCGTGTCTTCAGCACGCAAGGAATGCCGATTTCCTGGAGCGCTGCGTGGAACTCGGCTTCCGTTTCCACCGCGGCAAATGGCGGCGTGGGGATACCCTGCGAAGCAAGAAACGTCTTTTCCGCAATGCGATCCTGTGACACCTCGAGCGCCCGCGGCGGCGGAAACACGGGCACACGCTGCGCCAGCCAGCGCACCGATTCCACAGGCACATTCTCGAATTCGTACGTCACCACATCCGCGGCCTGGGCAAGTTGGAACAGCGTCTGGAGATCGTCGAACTCGCCGCGAATACGTGGACACACCTCAGCGGCACATGACTCGGCGGCCGGTTCGAGCACGGTCGATCTCACACCCAGTGGATATGCCGCAAGTGCGAGCATGCGGCCAAGCTGCCCGCCGCCGAGGATGCCAAGTCGCATGTCGGGGTCGCCTCGAATGTGTGACAGGTCACCACATTCAAACTACTTGAGCGAAGTCGAAAAACGAGACGATGCGTGAAGGGGCGGAATTCGAGAACACATGAACATTTTCATTGTAAAGCCCCCTGACGGGGTGCTGCTCGCCTCGCTGCAGCCGCAAAATCCGCACAATTGTTACAGCTTCGCGCGCTGCGTGGTCGATAGGAAAGAAGCGATGATATCCGCTTTTGGGGTAAGCGTGTGCGTGGCGGTGTGTTTGTTCTCCTGTTGTTCGCGCTGGGCTCCGCCGGGTGTTCGTTCGGCCCACGTGCCATCGAGAAGACACATAGCCGTTATGCCCAGGCCGTGCAGCGTGTTGATCAGGAGCAGCTGTTGAAGCAGATGGTGCTGATGAAGTACCACGAGTTCAGCTTCAACCTGGATCTCACGAACATCGCGGCCCAGTATGAACTCTCGGGGAGTGCCGAGGCGAAGCCCTTTTTCGAGGCTCCCAATCCGGCGAGCGGCAGCGTCTTCAAGACCTTCACCACGATTCTGCCCGACCTCTCCATTGGTGGTGTGAATCGACCCACCGTGAGCATGACGCCGATGAATGATGGTTCGTCGGTGCGTCGCCATCTCACGCCCATCACGCTGGATATCCTGGTCTTCCTGACGCAGACCAGCTTCCCGGCCTCGGATATCTTGCGTCTGTGGGTGGACCGCATCAACGGTATTCCGAACGCCGCCGTGGCCATCGGCTCTGATCGTGACATGGCCCCGGATTACGAACGCTTTCTGTATATCGTGGGGTTGCTGCGAACCGCCCAGGCCCAGGACCTGGCCCAGGTAAAAACCGAAGAATACTCCCACGACCTGGGCGGTCCCTTCGAGGCCGAAAGCATCACGCCGGCTCTTGCGCTCGAAGCGGTCAAAAATAATTTGACGTACGAATCGCGCGATGAAGGCAAGACATTCATGCTCGTTCGCAAGGAACGCCGGCTCGTCGTCGCATTGAGCCCGGGTGCGGAGAAGAGTCCCGAGATCACCGAGCTCGCGAAAGCGATCAACCTCGTGCCCGGCCAGCAGAGCTATGAACTGGTTCTGCAAAGCAATGGTGCTGTCGATCCCTTGAAAGTGCCGTTGCCGCCTGACCGCAACATTCGCGTCGTGCCACGCTCCACGGCCCAGGTGATGATGTTCCTGGCCAATGGTGTCGAGGTGCCCAGCGAGCACTACTGTGCCGGGCTTGTTATCCCCATGCAGGATGCCGCGGGGCAACCCTTCGATCCGCGGGTCATCACGCAGGATCTGTTCCAGGTGCACGTCTGCAAGGGCGGGCACCACCCTCCGGAGCAGGCATATCTCGCGATACGCTACCGGGATTACTGGTTTTACATCGATGACCGCGACACCAACAGCAAGTCCACCTTCATGCTCGTGTACCAGCTGTCGCGACTCGATTTCGCCCGTCAACAACTCGGCGGCACGAACGCACCGACGTTAACCTTGCCCGTGGGGCGATAACGCCTTTCAACTCGCTGGCGGTTCCTGGATTCATTGCGGTGCAAACGGCATCCAGGCCGAGAATTCGCTTATGCTACAGTGGAACAATTGGAGGCAGCCGTGACGCGCTGGCAGCTTGTACTGCGATCCCGTGGCCATTTGCCCTAACGCTTCCTCACGCGTGACGGGGCAGGGCCGCACTCAACTCGGGCCAGCGGGCGACTTGTGAATCCAGTTCCACCTTGTCCTGATCCACGGCCAGTCAGTTTGCTGCACACGATAGCCGGACTCGCACTTCACCCTGTCGCGAGTTCGGCTCATTACTTTCTGCTTCTCCATCGTTTATTCACCTGAATTGCAGTGAATTGTCATTGCCATCGCCCCGAGCACGGCTAGACAAGAACTGCGAAACCATCTCTGTGCTAAGAACTATTCATCGCCAGGCCCGGAAGAGCCTTCGATGCCATTCCAAGGATCACCCATGTCACGAAGTACGCTGTCTGTCACGCTCACCCTGGCGCTCCTGGGCGGGGGCTTCATCCTGGCCCAGCCACCGAAGAAGGACGCGCCGGTCGGCGATGAGAAGCAGGTCATCAAGAGCACACCCTCGAAGGTCGTGCCAGCGGCGAGCATCAAGTTCCGCAAAGATCTGAACGTGTCCTATCCTTCGCTGAGCACACTCGGTTCGCGCGTTGATGCGGCCCGTCGGAGTGGCGATCCCGTGGCTCTGGCGCATGCGGCCAGTGAGTTGAACGTGGCCGAGAGCATTTCGGGCAAGACCTCGAGCCTGACCTCGAAACAACTGATGTCCGAGTCCGCCCAGCTTGCCAGCCTGCGTCGCCAAAATGCCGAGATGAAGGCCGTGCTGAAGGCGTCGGACCAGGTGGCGCTGGCCGATGATCAGAATCAGCTGCTCAAGAAATTGCTCGCCATCGACAACGAGGAGAAGAAAGCCATCGCGATTGGCCAGGAACCGACCGACGCCCCACGCAAGATCACGGTCAACAACTACTCGACACAATACATCGATGTGCAGATCAACGGGTATCTGCGCGGTCAGGTGCTGCCCGGCACCACACGCGTCTTCACCGTGGAACAGCGCTGGAATCCCATCGTACTCAAGGGCTGGGGTGATTCGGATGAGACGACATTCGGCCCGGTTGTGCTGCAGGGCCGATTCAGCACGTACACCTGGAACATCAATGGCGACGATGCCATCCCGAATATGCCGGAGTAAGCGGCAGCGACACCATCGATTTCACAGCGTGAGGCACATTCACCATGAAGACCCGCTTCGTTGGCCTGGCCGTGGCCTTGATCTCCGTCGCGGCGTTCGCCTATGGCGTGGTGATCGCACCCTCACCGCATCAAATAAAACCCGAGCCGAACCCACTGGCTCCATCCGTGGAGGTGCCGCAGGATCGCACCGCCGATGAGGCAGCGATTCGCCAGGCTGCGCTGGAGTTCACCGCGGCCTTCAACAAAGGTGATGCGAAAGCAGTCGTGGCCCTGTGGACTGCGAACGGCGAGATGCTCGACGCCAACGGTGAAGCCATCCGCGGTCGGGCTGCACTTGAGAAGTCGTTCGCGGGCTTCTTCGAACAGCACCCCGGCGCGAAGGTCCACCTTCGCATCGAATCGATTCGTTTCCCCTCTGCCGATGTCGCCATCGAAGACGGCATCATCCGGCAAACACGCGGCGAGCATGGTTTGCCCAGCACCACGCTGTATAGCACGACCCATGTACGTGAAGGCGCTGTCTGGCGTGTCGCGTCCTCCCGCGAATGGGGAGCCGGGCTCGACCGCCTCGAAGATCTGGACTGGCTCGTGGGCACCTGGGGCGGCACGGTCGGCGATGAGGGCGTGACCCTCACCATTGCGAAGGATGCCGAGCGGCCTGCACTCGTCGGCACCTTCACACGCGTGATCAAGGGCCAACCGACCCCCGCTGGCACACTTCGCATCGCCCTCGATCCGCAATCCGGGCAGGTGCGTTCCTGGCACTTCGATGCCGATGGCGGCCACGGCCAGGCCATGTGGGGGCGTGATGGTGAGAACTGGTTGCTGCATTCCGTGGGCGTGCTCGCCGATGGCACGGAAACCGCTTCCGTGAACATCCTCACCCGGCAAGGAGCAGATGCCATTCGCTGGCGATCAATCGACCGCATCGCTGGTGGGACGGAGTTGCCAGCCACGGTGCCGCTGGTGTTGAAACGCAACCCGGCGCATGCACCGAATTCGAAGTAGCCCGGGTTCATGCCAGGTCATTTCTCCCGCAGTAAGTCGCGGGTACTTTCGGGGAACAACTCGCATGTTTCGCACACTGGCAGTCGCGATGAGTCTGTTTGCAACCGCTGGCGTTGCAGAGGCCCGTGGCTTTGGCGGCTTCCACTACAGCTATCACTATTCACCTGCGCATTTCTCATACCACTATGGCGGCGGCTATGGGGAACACATCGATCCGTTGCGGCCAGTCAGCCCGGTCCGCCCTGTGACCCCCGTTCGGCCCGTGCGTCCGGTTGACCCGGTCCGACCACTTCGGCCCGTGGACCCCGTTCGCCCTGTTCCCTGGAACACCGCGTTCGATCGGGTCCGTTTCCCCACGGATCTCGGGTTATCGCACTATTCCGCACTTGGCGCACGCGGCCTGCACAACACGGCTTACTGGTCGCGTGATTTCATGACGTCGCGCGGCAACTACGTCCGCGCGAACTTCGGCTTCTACCACTGCTTCCATGGCGACTGGTTCGGGCTGCATCCCCGTTGCTGGCGGCCCTTCGGCTGGGACGATGGCTTCTACTGGCGCTGGATGAACTGGGCACTCTTCACCGACTGGTGCAGCTTCGACCGCGGGCCCATCTACTACAACTACGGCGATAATGTGCTCTACCTTGGCGACCAGGTTTACGAGGGCGGCCAACAATACGCCAGCGCGACTCAATATGCCGAGCAAGCCGCGACACTGGCCGCCCAGGGGGAAAACGCCGACACTCCGCAGCAGGAACAATGGAAGCCGCTCGGTGTGTTTGCGCTCGTGCAGGGCAGCGAGAAGAACTCGAACAACCTCTTCCAGCTGGCCGTGAACAAGGCCGGGGTGATCCGCGGCAACTACTACGATGGCGTCCAGGACAGCACCACCGAGATCATTGGCCAGATCGACAAGAAGACGCAACGCGCGGCCTGGACCATCGGCAAGAAGGCCGACCGGGTCTTCGATTGCGGAGCCGCCAACCTCACGCAACCAGAAGCCCCGCTTCTTGTCCATCTCGGCAAAGATCGCACCGAGCAGATGCTTCTGGTGCGGATCAATCCACCAGGAAACGGGAAGTAAGTCGATACACCGTTGTTGACAGCACACGAGCAAAGCCAGGGAACGGCATCTCTTCAGCCAGCCTGCTCGCGAGGAACGCGAATCCCGGGTTGGCTGTCCTTGTTCCCAACGCAGAGGTTGCCAGTGAAAAGTACAAGACTCCAGTTCCTGTTAGTTCTGGCCGTGGGAGGCGGGCTCGGTTATGCCGCGGCCAGCGGCACGCTCAACCCCTTCCAGCGTGCCGACGCTTCAGTGGAGCGAGACTCCGCGAACAGCGGTGCATGCCCGGTCTCGAGTGGATCGTGTTGCGATCCCGAGGCGGCGCGGGCGGCTGCCATGAGCGATCCGAACGTGCAAGCGGCCGTCGCCAGCATCCAGGAGAAGGGCAAGAAGCCCAATATCATCTTCATCATGGGCGACGATGTCGGCTGGTTCAACGTTGGTGCGTATCACCAGGGAATCATGTCCGGCAAGACGCCGAACCTCGACAAGCTCGCTGCCGAAGGGGTTCGCTTCACCGATTACTATGCCGAAGCCAGTTGCACAGCCGGTCGCGCCAACTTCATCACCGGCGAACTCCCCGTTCGCACCGGGCTCACCACGGTGGGCCAGGCCGGTGCCGATGTCGGCATGCCCGAGAAGGCCTGCACCATCGCCACGGCCCTCAAGGAGCAGGGCTACGCCACCGGTCAGTTCGGCAAGAATCACCTGGGCGACCTGAACAAGTACCTGCCCACAGTGCACGGCTTCGATGAATTCTTCGGCTACCTGTACCACCTCGATGCGATGTCCGATCCGTTCTGGTATTCGTTCCCCAGCGATCCGGCTTTCTTTCAGACGTACGGCCCGCGAAATCTCGTGCATAGCTGGGCCACCGATAAAGACGACGACACCGTGATGCCGCGCTGGGGCAAGATCGGCAAGCAGAAGATCGTGGATGAAGGCCCGCTCCGCCCGTTCCAGAACATGGCGAACCGCCAGCACTGGCAGGCCGGCCCTCCGGGATCGAAGTACGACATGGAGACGTTCGATGAGGTGTTGGTGGAGAACACCAACCGCTTCATGGATGAGTCCAAGAAAGCGGGCAAGCCCTTCTTCATCTGGCACAACACCACTCGCATGCACATCTTCACGTTCCTGTCGCCGAAGTATCAGGCGATGATGAACTACAAGACCAACTACGGCCTTGAAGAGGCAGGCATGGCCCAGATGGATGATTCCATCGGTGCCATCCTGAAGCACATCGACGATATTGGCGAAACGGACAACACGCTGGTGGTTTTCAGCACGGATAACGGAGCGGAAGTGTTCACGTGGCCCGATGGCGGCATGACCCCCTTTAAAGCGACCAAGGGCACGGTGATGGAAGGTGGCTTCCGCGTGCCCTGCATCGCTCGCTGGCCTGGTAAGATCAAGCCCGGCACCATCCAGAACGGCATCTTCTCGGGTCTGGACTGGTTCCCCACGATGGTGGCCGCTGGTGGCAACCCGGATATCACCAACCAGCTACTCAAGGGCGTGAAGCTCGGCGACCGCACGTACAAGAATCACCTCGACGGCTACAACCAGATGGATTTGCTCACCGGTGCCGGCCCTTCGAAGCGCGAAGAAATCTGGTATTTCGGCGGCCCGCAACTCGGTGCCGTCCGCATTGGCGACTTCAAGTACCAGTTCTACCAGCAACCTCAGGGCTGGCCCGGCCCGAAGGTTGTTACGGACATGCCCCAGATCGTGAACATCCGCCAGGACCCGTTCGAACGCACACCTTCCGGTGCCGGCCAAACACTGAACGATTCCGGCGGCGGCTATCTGAACGACTTCATGGCTCGCGAATTCTGGCGCTTCGTGTTCGTGCAACAGCGTGTGGGCAAGCTCGCGGCCACGGCCATCGAGTACCCACCCATGCAGGATCCGGCTTCATTTAACCTGGATGCCATCAAGAAGAAGATCGAGGACACGATCCGCAACCAGCGCGGCCAGTGATCGACCTGAACCAAGAGGCCACTTCGATTTGCTGCCGCTTCGCTTCGGTCCGGAGCGGCAGCTCTTTTCGGTTTGTTGATCGTGTCACGATCTGCCGGAATCATCAGCCAGAATCACCCGGCTCGAGTCGTCGCATCAATCCAGGCTGATTCCGGTTCTGGCGTCTCTCACGTTCGCAGGGGTTATTACGATTGCAGAGTGTGAGCAATTCTTCAGATTTCCAATTTTGGCTTTGCATCGACAGCCTGCCAGTCGCTTTAATGTTCCTATCTTACCAGGATAGTTTGTCCGGCTGTTTCTTCGTGATTTATTCCAGCCCTGAGCCCGGGGAGCGCCGCCCGCACCCAGGCACAGCAGAACCCAAGGCCGACTCGTATCACGAGTTGTTTCTCTGATTCGTCGTAGTCTCGATCCGTGTCCACGGACCAGTTCGACACTTGAACCTTCCACAATCCGAATTCCTTGCCTTTCTCCCCGAGGCTGCCCATGTCCGCCAAAAAATCCATCCGTAGCCTGCTCACCTCCGCCTTCCGCAGCCACAAGAAGCAACCCATCCGCAAGCAAGCGGGCACCGTGGGCCGGCCACTCGAGTTGCTCGAAGATCGCGTGGTGCCGGCGACTGGCGTGTTCAGCAACGTGCCGGAAGCGAATGCTTACTCGCTCGTCTACGAACTGGCCATTCCGAATACTGCCAATTTCCGGGGCGCAAATCCGGTTCCTTATTCGGTGAATAATACCACTTCGATCACACATGGTTTCGACCGCATTGCCTACTATCTCGAACTCGACACTGGAACAGGAACGCGTTGGGTCTATGCATCTATGGATGCATTCACGTCAAATGTCAATCAGATTGGTCTGCCGCACAACATCAACAACCCGGTGATGTTCCAGCAAGTTGTCGGAAACATGAATGTGGCATCCAACGTTCCCGGCATCGTGACAGGTACGAGTATCGCGACGGGAAACATCGAATTCTGGCCCTCGAATTATAGTCAGCCCAATGCGATCGCCATACCAGGTGCCAGTGGCGGTGCCTTTGATTTTGGTGATGGTGGTGCTTCCACAAGTGCTGGACACGGCTCCTTCCAGATCCACAACTACGGTGCGAGCCAGACACTGTTCGGGTACAGCGACTGGGGCGGGAACAATGTGAGTGGCAACTCGGAGCTCGGCATCGGTACCAATACAGGAACAGTTCTGACGCCAAGTGGTCCGGTGAGTGTAGGTGGGGATCCCGACTGGACTTTTGCTGATAGCACGAATCTCTACACCATCAAGAATCTCGCAATCCTGGTGCGTCAGATTGATAATGGTCCATCCCTGGCACCGCTGGCTCCTGCCGCTCTGGTATCGAATGCACCCGAACTCACTAACTATCAGCTCGTTTACCAAAAGAACCTACCCAATTCCGCGACGTATAACACCAGTGGCGTCGCCTACGATATCGATAACACATCCCTGGTCCCCAGCAGCTCATTCGATCGCGTAGCCTACTATCTGCAACTCGATGGCAACTTCGCAGCGGCCTCATTCGATGCGGCTGGCTTCACAAATCAGGCCAACAAGATCGGCATTCCGAACACTAGCTCGGGCGAATTATATCAGCAAACGGTCTCGGATCTGAATGTCACCTCCAATGTAGCTGGTGTTGTCAACGGCACCGGTATCACGACAGGCAATATTGAGTTCTGGTCCACGAATTATAGCGCAACGAACTCGCTGATGATACCTGGGGCGAGTGCCTCGTCGTATGACTTTGGCGATAGCCCTACCCCAGGCGCATACGGGTCGATGCAGATTCATAACTATGGTGCGGCACAAACCATTTTTGCATACAACAACTGGAATGGGGGCGGCACGAACTACAGCAATCTGGGTATCGGAAATCAACCGACAGGACAACCCGACTGGACATTCGCAAATAATGCCAACACCATTGCCACCAAAACCCTCTATGTTCTCGTGCGACCCCAGATCGCGGGCACTGCTGGCAACGACATCATCACGCTGAGCGTTCAGGGTGGTGTGCCGACTTATCGTGTGAACGGCGGATTCCCGGTCACCTACTCATCCACCGCGCCTCTCGTCCTTGATGCTGGCGACGGCAACGACACCTTCATCGTCGATTTCACCAACGGTAATCCGTTACCCACGGGTGGCGTGTCTCTCAATGGCGGATCTCAAACAAGTAGCCCAGGTGATGCACTCCGAATCATTGCAAACGGGCAAGCTGCAACCTATACACCCAGCGCGACCAACTTCGGTGATGGCGTCTTCACTATCGGCGGCAGCACCGTCACCTTTACAGGGCTGGAACCCGTTGACTTCGTCGGTGGAGCTTTCTCACTCAGTCTCCCCGGTGCCAATGACCTGGTTCAACTCACCGATGGCACACTCATCGATAATGTCACACCTGCCGTTGTGGTCTCCGGCTCCAGCGGTGGCGTGGATTTTGAAAATGTCCGTGTGACGACTTCGAGCATCAACATCGATACCACTGCCATCGCTGGTGTGGACACGATCACTATCAATTCTGCCAGTGTCGGCAATAACACTTCACTCACGATCAACACCGGTGCGGAAGTCGGCGATCAGATTCTCGTGAACGGGGCCGTCGCTTTCAGCGGCACTGTCAACTTCACGAGCACGAATATCACCGGCGCAGGGTCAATCTCCTCAATAGGTCTCTCACTCACGAACGCCGGCACTGCCAGCACTCTTTCGGGCATCATCAGCGGGGGCTCGCTCACCAAGAATGGAACGGGCACGGTGAGCCTGACCGGTCCTAACACATACACGGGCACGACTGTGAACGCGGGAAGCCTGATCGCCACAGTCAACACAACACAGAATTCGATCGGCACTGGCAGCGCCTCGGTCGGAGCTGGCTCGACACTGCAACTCAATAACACCAACACCTCGGGGACCACCGTCACGATTCCGAACGCCTTCACGGGTGCCGGCGAACTCAGACTGCAGTTCGCCGCGGGTGGGTCCGCTCGTAACACGGTCATGAATGGAGTGACCGGTTTTACTGGTACCATTCGAGTCAACAACCTGGGAGCCAACGGCGACAAATTGAGCGTCGCCACGAATGCACCCGCCGCCTCGGTGATCGTCGCAAACAATAGTCAGCTGTTTGTTGCGGGAGCGACCACGTTTGCGTCCGTGAGTATCGTGGGTACCGGCAACTCGGAGAATCGCGGCGCGATCAGATTGGCCAGTACGCTCACGTCGCCGATCACACTGGCCGGCAACGCCACTATCGGTGTCGAAGGCGGCATCATCAACGGCAACATCAGCCCGACCATTGCCGGGACGACCACGCTGACAGTGGGGACCTCCAATTCCAACAACTTCCCGAATGACACGCTCCGTGGTGTGCTCAGCGATGGGGCAGGTGTGCTGGCCCTGAATGTGTTCAATCAGAACTCAGGAAGCACATTCATCCTCGGCTCACGTCTGAACACATATTCCGGTGGCACACTCCTGCTCGATAGCCCGAGTGGCACACGCTTACGCATCGATTCCATCACGGGCACGCCGTACGGTTCGGGCCCCATTACCATCGGGCAAACCGCCGCGGGCCGTGCGGGTCTCTTCTTCACGACCAGCAATCAGACCCTGTCGAATCCGATCGTCGTGAATACGGCTCTCGGCACAGACCGTCCCGGGTTGCGTGCGGACGCTACGAATATCACGCTCTCCGGGCCGATCACAGCGAACCTCGCCCAGGCCAACTTCAGCACGAATGGCACGGGTCAGTTCAACCTCACTGGAATGCTCACCGGTCCCCTGGGAATCACTCTGGATAATACCTTTGGAACCAGCATCACTGTTAACCTGAGTAACGCGGCGCAAAATAATAACTATCTGGGCGATACACTCATTGCGGGTACCAAGGGCACCCTCAGACTCGGATTCCCCAACCAACTTCCGGACGGAGCCACGGCTGGCAACCTGTTCAACCATGGCACGCTCAATCTCAATGGGCAGTCGGAAACGGTGAACACCCTGTTTGGCACAGGCATCGTGACCAATAGTTCTGCGACGCCTTCGACACTGTCCGTCGGTGCCACGAATGCTTCGAGTGCGTTTAATGGAGTGATTCAGAATGGGACCGGTATCATGTCACTCACCAAGATTGGCACCGGCACACTCTACCTCGCTGGAAGTAACACCTATTCGGGTGCGACCACGATCATGGATGGGACGATTCGGCTGGGTATCACGCCTGTCGCAGGATCCGTCTATCAACTGGATGCCACACAGATTGGCACACTCTTCCAGGATACAGCGGCCACCATTCCCGTCACGAGCACGGGCCAACCCGTTGGGCTCTGGCAGGATACCGGTGCGATCAACAATTTTTCGCAAACGAGCCCACTCCAACAGCCCACCTATCAGACAGCAGCGATTGGTGCGCTCCCGGCTATTCGTTTCGATGGTTCCGCATTTTCGGGCGAGCAAGATTTCTTGACACTGAGTTCCCCGGTGTCGGCACAATCAGTCTTTATTATCAATCGTCCGCTCGGAACGTTGAGTGGCCTCGATGGTATTTGGGGCATGCCCACGGACACAGGCATTCGTGCGAGCAGCACGACGGCCTGGTCGTTTACAGGCGGCAATGCCAATGATTTTGTGACGCCCTCGACAGGCTCCATGTTCATCAACGGTGTGGCAGGGAGCAGCTTCGGGGTCAATTCCCCACACCTTCTCACGGCGATTCGTAATACTGCGCTGGCCATGCCCAGCACGAGACTCGCCCATTACTTCACCTTGTTCAGCAATGCTGATCGATCGTACAACGGAGATATTGGCGAAATCCTGGTCTACAGCACTGCCCTCACGCCCAATGAGCGACTCCTCAACGAGGCTTACCTCACGAATAAATGGTTCTTCGGGGCCAGCACATCCAGCAATATCCTGTCCGATAGTAGCGCAATCTCCATCGCGGCGGGGGCCACGCTGGATCTCTTCGGACGCGCCGAAACGATCGGCTCATTGGCCGGGGCCGGTTCGGTCACCAGTAGCGTTTCGGGAGCAGTCACACTTGTGACCGGAAATAATATATCACCCACCACATTTAGCGGAACCATCTCGAATGGAAGCGGTACCCTGGCATTGATCAAGACCGGCACAGGCTCTTTCGACGTCGCCGGTGCGAATACATACACTGGCCCCACGACCATTACTAATGGCACGCTGTTCGTTAACGGTTCCATCACCAGCAATGTCACGGTCACTTCGCCAGGTATTCTCGGCGGCAGCGGCACCATAAACGGGAACGTCAGCGGGACGGGCACGGTGGCACCTGGCAACAGCCCGGGCCAGATGACCATCATCGGCAATCTCGGCCCGATCGGCACACTGGCCTTCGAAGTGAATGGCTACAACCCTGGCCCTGTCGGTGTGAACTACGACAATTACATAGTCACTGGCAACGTCGATCTCAGCGGCACCGATCTTACATTCACAGGCACCGCACCCGCTCCCTCGACACTCCAAGTTGTGACGCTGATTGCGAATAATGGTGCAAATCCCACCACGATCGATGGGTCCACGGTCCCCGCGGATGGCGACACCGTTACCATCAATGGCAATAACTTCCGCATCTACTACAACGGCGGTGATGGCAACGATGTGGTGCTTGTCGATTATGCCGTCGTGCCCGCCACGGTCTATGTCGATGATGCCTGGGCCAGTTTCACGAATGGCACACTCATTGCCGATGCGGATCCCGTCACAGCCGGGCCACAAGTTGCTGTTTTCGGAGTCAACGCCTTCGGCACCATCACGGCCAGTCTCGCCAACGTCACACCAACCGGCACCGTGCTGGTGAACGATGGCACCTATCTCGAAGCGGCGACGATCGCGTCTCAGAACGTCATACTCCTGGGCACTGGCCCCGCGACGCCTGGCACCATCACGGTGAACTCACTCGCCGGCGGCGGAAGTGTGGGCATTTCGGATGCTGGATTTGCCTCGCTCAACAACACATTCATTGTAGGTGATAGCACCAGCACTGTGTATGGCGGTGTGCTCGCAGGCCTCTCTGGCCTTGGCACATTCGTGAAACAAGGCACCGGCACACTCTCCCTCACCGCATCCAATACCTATGGTGGAAGCACCACTATTTCCGCCGGTGTGCTACAGGTGGGAGTTGCGGCAACAGTGCCAAATGCCGGCTTCGAGACTCCAGCACTGGCTGGAGGGTCTTTCCAGTACAACCCCGTCGGCGGCAGCTGGAGCTTCATAGGCGGCTCCGGCATCACTGCGAACGGCAGCGGCTTTTCAAATGGAAACCCACCCGCTCCCGAAGGAAATCAGGTCGCCTTTATCCAGGGAACCGGCTACTTCGAACAACTGCTCACATTCCCTGTGAGCGGTATGTACACGGTGAGTTTCCTGGCCGCCCGTCGTGGCAATGGCGGCGGCAATAACAACTATGAAGTGCGACTCGATGGTGCGCCTGTCACAACATTTGCACCCGCGCCCTCAACATCGTACTCTCCCTTTGCCACCTCAGCGTTCTTCGCGACCGCTGGCACACACACCGTTCGCTTCCAGGGTCTAAATACAGCAAGCGGCGGCGACCAAACCGTATTTATTGATGCCGTGAAGCTCACCAGTCCCATCGCCAATGTACTCCCGGATGGGTC
Organism: Gemmataceae bacterium; assembly: GCA_041750275.1. Taxonomy (GTDB): domain Bacteria; phylum Planctomycetota; class Planctomycetia; order Gemmatales; family Gemmataceae; genus JBGSZR01. Next base: position 5,559 of record JBGSZR010000054.1, on the reverse strand, counting down.
GGCCGTGACGGTTTCAGGCGGGGCCGCACTCGACTTGAATAGCTTCTCCGAAACCATCGGCTCGCTCACCGGTGCGGGCTCTGTCACACTGGGGGCAGGCACTCTGACCACCGGCGGCGATAACAGCGCCACGGCTTTTGTGGGTGGCATCTCTGGTGCTGGCGGCGTCACCAAGGCCGGCAACAACATCTTCACACTTTCGGGAACGAATACTTTCACAGGTATCACGACCATCGCCACAGGAATCCTTACGGCCGTCAATGGTGCCGCCATATCGGATAGCAGCGCGGTGACCGTCGCCAGCGGTGCCACGCTCGTGCTCAGTTCATCCGAAACGATCGGCTCCCTCGCCGGAGCCGGAGTTGTTACGCTCGGAGTTAACACACTCACGACTGGAGCCAATAACACCATTACGAATTATTCCGGAGGCATCACAGGCAGCGGCGGTCTCACCAAGATCGGCACAGGAACACAACGACTCACCGGCACCAACACTTTCACGGGCCCGACCCAGATCAATGGCGGCGACATTGAACTCAAGGCCTCCCCCGATGTGCCCAACGCCAGTTTCGAAACACCTGCCGGCCCCTTCACAAGCCCACCCGCCACGAACGCGTTGTTCTGGTACGGCGTCCCCGGTGCGAACTGGACCTTCACGCCCTCCAGTGGCACGGCAGGAAGCGGCATCGCTCGCAACGGGAGCGGCTTCAACAATCCGATCGCGCCTTCAGGGCAGCAGGTTGGCTTCATCCAGCGACAGGGAGTCATCTCGCAGATTGTTGACTTCCCCATCGCTGGCTCATTCACCATCGATTTCCAGGCCGCCTTCAGAGCCTCCGGTGCCAATGACTTCCAGGTGCGAGTCGATGGCGTTCCTTATGGAACGTTCACACCCACGACCAGCGGCAGTTTCTTGCCGTACAGCACCGGTGCGTTCAGTGTCACGGCGGGTGCGCACACCATCTCCTTCGTGGGACTGAACACGCTTGGTGGCGATCGTACATCATTCATCGACGCCGTAACGATCTCTGCAGTCAGCCCCATCATTACTACGATCCTCGATGATGCCACGGCCGTCACAGTCGCAGTGGGGGGCACTCTCGTTCTCGTTGGCGTCAACGAAACCATTGGTTCCCTCGCAGGCGTCGGGGCTGTCACACTAAACACCGCCACACTCACGACTGGCGCGAATGGCTCAAGCAGTACGTTCGGCGGGACAATCAGCGGCAGTGGCAGCCTTGTGAAAACGGGGGCTGGCGCGATGACGCTCACCGGCGTTACAACCTATAGCGGTACCACAACTGTCAACCAGGGCAGCTTGCAACTCGATAGCAATATCACACCTCTGACGCCCGTCGCCCACTACACATTCGATGGCAACACAAATGACACAAGTGGCAACAATCTCAATGGCACCATTGTGGGAGCAGGGACGTCATACATACCCGGCCAGATTGGCCAGGCCCTGAATTTCACCGGTAGCCAGTCCGTGTCTGTAACTTACAACGGTGCGTTCGCACTGAATTCGTATACCGTTTCCGCATGGGTGAAATTGAACGCCACACCCGGAGTCTTCGGCATACTCGGTACGCGCTTCGGTGGGGATAACACGTTTGATCTCAAAGTGCAAAATACGAACATCCACGGCGATGTGGGCTCAGGAAGTGCCTGGATCAATACAGGTGTTGATATCAATGCCGGCGACACGGGAACGACCACGCAGGGTGGCACGCTCGCCGTTGGTCCATGGTATCTTGTGACCTATGTCATCGATGATATCGCCAAGCAGTTCCGGCTCTTTGTGAATGGCGATCTCAAACGTACGATCGCATATTCTGGCACGCCACTCTTTATGAAGCCTGGGCAAACCTTGAATATCGGCAATTCCTCGGGCGGCGAATTCATGAATGGTGCCATCGATGATGTCTTCGTTTATGGTCGGGCACTTACCAATACCGAAATTGCCAACCTCCGATTCGACCCGGCTCGCAACATCCTGCCGGCAAGCACCGCGGTGACTGTTGCGGCGGGGGCCACTCTTGATGTGAATGGGGCAACGCAAACAGTGGGCTCAGTCGAGGGAGTCACGGGCTCAGTGATCACACTCGGCACCGGCACGCTCACCACGGGTGATGCTACGAGCACCACTTTCGACGGCATTATTTCAGGTGTCGGCGGATCACTCGTGAAGCAAGGTGCCGGATCCTTCAACCTCACGGGTGTCAATACCTACTCAGGTCCCACCACCATTGATAATGGCACCCTATTCGTCAACGGCTCGATCGCCAGCAACGTCACCGTCACGTCGCCCGGCATACTCGGCGGTAGCGGCACCATCACAGGTAATGTGAGTGGCACCGGCACCGTGGCACCGGGCAACAGTCCGGGCCAGATGATCATCATTGGCGACCTCGGCCCGATCGGCGCGCTGGCGTTCGAAGTTGATGGCTACAACCCTGGCCCTGTCGCCGCGACGTTTGACAATTTCATTGTCACTGGCAACGTCGACCTCAATGGTGCCACGCTTACCTTTACAGGCACCGCACCCGCTCCCACGCCATACCAAGTTGTGACGCTGGTTGCCAACAATGGTGCAAATCCCACCACGATCGATGGGTCCACGTTCCCCGCGGATGGCGACACCGTTACCATCAATAGCAATAACTTCCGCATCTATTACAACGGCGGTGATGGCAACGATGTAGTGATCGTCGATTACGCGGCGATTCCCACTACGGTCTACGTCGATGATGCCTGGGCACTCTTCACCCCCGGCACATTCATCGCGGATGCCGACCTCGGCACGAACCTCGATCAGCCAGCCGTGTTTGGTGTCAACGCGTTCGCCACCATCAATAATGCCCTCGCGAACACCACGGCCGCGGGCACCATCATTGTGAACGATGGAACGTACGCAGAAGCCGTGACCCTTGGCGGCACGCAAACCCTGGAAGTCACAGGCCCCGACGCCGCCCAGGTTGTGGTGATTAGCTCACTGGCAACCATCGCCGGCGAGGCCATCATCATCGAAGGTGCCTCGAACCTCACCATCGGCGACGCCACCAGCACTACCATCGCCGGCACCATTACCGGCAGCGGTAACCTCACCAAGCAAGGCACCGGCACCATCACACTCACGAACAATGCAAACACGTATTCCGGCACCACATTGATCGATGCCGGCACGCTCCGCATTGGCAATGGTGGGGCCACAGGCGTGCTCGGCACCGGACCTGTGACGAATAACAGTATCCTCACCTTCAGCCGCAGTAACGTACTCACCGTCAATAATATCATCGGCGGCACTGGCACTCTGAATCAGAGCGGATCGAGCGCGAGTCTGTTGGTCCTTGGCGGAAATAATACCTACGCCGGTCAAACATTAGTGAATAATGGCATCCTTCGGGTCACGAACTCCAACGCCCTCGGCGCGACCGGTGTCGGCAACGAAACCATCGTCAATACCAATGCTGCGATCTCGGGCGGCGTTGGCGTTCGCTTGCAACTCGCCAACACTATCAATGTGAGTGAATCACTCGTCTTAAATTCGAGTGGTGCCTTGCGAACCGCACTCGAGAACCAGGCAAACGCGAATACCTGGTCCGGCCCCATCACTCTCCAGGGCAATGGCCTTGACCAGATTTACCAGAGTTCATCTGGCACATTTACACTTAGTGGTCCCATCAACGGCCCCGCCTTCACGGGCACACTCATCGTCCGCGGTGCCGGTTCCGGCCTGGCCACATTTGCCAACACCATCACGATGCCCTCGGCCTCCTTCTCACGCACCGACGCTGCAATATTTGTCCTCGCCGCGACGGGCAACACCTGGACATCCACCAACATCTCGACCGGGCAACTGCGCATGGGTGTTGCGAACGCCTTGCCCAACGTGCCCGTCTCTCTCGGCCAGAATGGGACAAACTCGCCACAACTGAATCTCAACGGATTTAGCCAGAGTGTGGCCAGCATCACCGATACCAACGGCATTGGTGGCTCGCCCAACATCACAATAACCTCGACAGCCGCCGCCACATTAGATGTGACAGGAAGTAACACAACGATCTATGGCGTCAACACCGGCCGCATCACAGGTGCTATCTCACTGATTCGTTCAGGCACTGGCACGCTGACACTCAGTGGAAATAATACTTATACGGGCTCCACAACGATCAATGGTGGCCGCCTGCTCGTGAACGGCATCAATTCCGGCACCGGAGTCGTCACCATCAATCCCACGGGCACCCTGGGCGGGACGGGGACGATTGCAGGTTCGGTGCTCGTGGCCGGCGGCACGCTCGCACCGGGCCTCAGTCCCGGGATTCTCAACAGCGGCAGCGTGAGTATCACCAGCGGTGCGTTCGAAGTCGAGATTCTCGGCAGCACCGTTGGCACACTCTACGACCAGCAGAATATCACAGGCACCGTCGCCCTGGGAAATGGTGTGGCCTCGCTGAATCTCTCCGGCGGATATGTCCCGGTTCTCGGCGATTCGTTCACTATCATCAATAATGATGGCATGGACGACTCCACAGGCTTCTTCTCTGGCCTCCTCGAAGGTTCACAAATCACCTTCAATGGTGTTCCGCTCTTCATCACATATAATGGCGGCACCGGTAATGATGTGGTGCTCAATACCACACCAATCATCAATGGCACCTCGGGCAACGATACACTCGTACTCCGCCAGGTATCGGGCAATCCCGCCCTGGTCGAGTTCAGCTTGAATGCGGCACCGTTTGTCCAGGTTACATCCGCGTTGCCCTTCACTTTCCTCGGCAACACCGGCACGGATCTGCTCCTCGTAGACACCTCGAACGGCGATCCAGTCTCGACGGGCAACATCACGTTCGATGGCGAACTCCTCCGCGTCGAACGCTCCACAGGCCTTTCCACGGATAGCGTCACGGCCACACCATCAGCCATCGCCGGCACGGGCACCATCACACTCGCGGTCTTTGGCGATGTGTTCTATACGAATACAGTCGAGATCGAACTCGTGAGTTTGAATCTCGTTTCCATCCACCCCATTTTCCTGAACGATAATACATTGATCAGTGATGCTCTCTCGGCCACCAATAGTGGTACTGTGCCCGCAGGCTACTCCATTGCACCTGTGCCCGTTCTCAACATCTCCGATATCACTTACAACATTGGTGTTCGCAACGTTGGTACCACCACACTGAGCACGACTCCGGGCGGCGATGGCGATGATGCCGTCACCATCACCACAGCAAACGGCACGCATGGCATCAACAATCTCACCATCAACACCGGAGCGGGCACGGATGGTGTTAATGTGACTGGCGCACTCGCAATCGGCGGTAATCTGAATGTTAGCTCGGGCCAGATAATGGTTCTCGGCACTGGTTCAGTGAATGCAGGAGGTGCGGTGAGTGCCACGCTCAGCGGTGGTCTCACAGTGAATGGCCCCATCACGGCCACGGGTGCGGTGAACCTGAACTTTGGTCAGTTGGGGGCGGGCAATGCGGCTCTCATCAATGCTCCGATCAATGGGAGTTCGGCGGCGGTGCTGGGGGGGACCGGGAATGACACCAT
>JBGSZR010000053.1:0-13083 GCA_041750275.1 Gemmataceae bacterium | reverse complement strand
CGCACGCCATAGAGCGCCCCGGCCACTTCGCCCGAAGGCAACACCACCGGCGAGGCCACCAGCGCCTTCACCATCATCAGACTTTCGGTTGACGGAATATCATCCGACTGGAAGATGGTCCGCTTCTCCTGGGCGGCGTGGTCGAGCACGGTTGTGCTGAACTCGCGCCCGCGAAGCGCAGTGGGTTCATCCACCGTACTCTCGGCGTGGCGAGCGGTCACAGCCCAGCCGTTCGCTTTGCGGAGCAGGACGAGCCCCACATCCATGCCGATCTGCTCGACCAGAGCCCGGGCGGTCTGCTGGTAGAACTCCTTGGAACCTGCGGGGGCTTGCTGCACGGAGATGAGCGTCTCGAACCAGCCGGCGAGAACCGCGGGATCCTGTCCGGGTGCCTCGGTGGCCAGCCTGCCGCGCCGCGTGCGGAGCATGGGCGAGGACGCCAGGCTGGCCATCGTGTGCAGGGCCACCGGAGCGGCATCAAGATCGCCGCGATCAATAAGCACACTGGTGTCGCCGACTTTCAAGGTGACCGGAGTGGGCCACATCCGGCTTTCGCCGGGAGCAATCGAGGTGCTGCCCACCCAGATCGGCATCCGCAAACTGGTGTTCGAGATCTTCAGGAGCCCGGGTTTGGTCTCCTCGATGCGCATGTGATTGCGTGAGACCGCCGGGTCTGCGGTAATGACGCAGCGCGGCACACCCTCGCAAGCCATGGCTCGGCCGATGTCGAAGGGTCCAGCTTCGTGTTCGTGCTCGTATGCGGGCAAATCACCCGGCTGCTTCACGCGAATCTGCAGCATGCTCCCTCCACACCTCCGGGAACGAAGCCACCATAACCGATGTGTGAGCGAGGGTCCATGCAAAGCGAGCGTGGAATGTGTGATCAACGATACTCGGGTCGGATGGGATAGAAGACATCCAGAGCCTGGGCCGGGGCGTCATCGAGCCCGACGACCTTGTGTCGCACATCGCCCGGGATGAAGAAGAAATCGCCCGGGCCGAGTGTGCGCTCCTCGTCGCCGATGAAAAACGTGGCCCGGCCAGTGACCATCACGCCCATCTGCTCGTTGGGATGGCTATGCCAGTCGACCACGCCACCCGGCGGGATATCGACGAACGAAAGCTGGCAGTGTTCACCGGCATAAGTGCGGATGCTGGTAGTGCCGAACACGACATGGTGCCCGCACTCGGCCGCGGTGGGAAAGAAACGCGACATGGTGAAACTCCGCGAGAACCAAGTCAAGCCGCAACCGTGAGGTTGCGGTTCACAGAGCGCTATCTCAGCGGCCGCCGCTGAACTTGCCGCCGAGCGTGGCGTGCACCTCCGCGGGAGCCCGCACGATAATGGAGTTGCTCGCCGGGTTATAGGTGATCGTGCAGGGGCCGCCGGCCTGCTTCCAGCAGAGCGGATCGACCGAGGATTCAATCGCATCAGTGATCAGTTTCACATTCGCCGTCGTCTGTTGGAAGTCGGCATACGGCCCCCAGCGAAGCGGGTTTCCCGAAAGGGGCCCCACACCCTGCGTGAGATCGCCGAGATAGTACACGCGTGTCACGAGCATGTCCCGGGCTCGCTCCACGGTCACGACCTGAATGATCTCGTCCTTGACCACAAAGGTGAGCCCCTGCGAGGCGAGCGCTTGCCGGAGCACGGTGCGGGCCGAGATGCCGCGTGCCTGGAAGCTGAACGGTTTCTTCAGATCGACTCCGAGATCGCTGATGGACTTGGTGTCGATGGCCAGAGGCAAGTTCAACTCGTTCGAAAGATCCTGCAGCGCTTCCTCAAGTGGCCGATTGTTGAAGTCTGCCGTGATCGGCGAATCGAGTGCCGTCACGATCTTCTTCTCCTTCTCCGAAAGCTGAATCTGGTCCTGCTTGCGGCGCTTGGCGGTCTTCTCCTTCCAGTCCTTGGGGAATTCGACATCGCCTATGGGGGGCAGCGAAGAGCGATCCACGGACTTGAACGCCTCGTTGATGCGGTAAGATTGCTCGGTGGAGAAGAGCCGGGCGTCCGCGACCTGGTTGGCCGTGGCGTCGTTCGAGGCGAGTGCGATCACGGCAGGGTTATTGGGGTACTTCGCCGTAAGGTCGCGAATGGCTGTGTTCGCCTCGAGCGTGCGGCCCGCGGCCTGCAACTTCTCGATGGTGTCGATGCCCGCCCGCACCTCGTTTACCTCGGCAACGATCTTGTCGAACTCGGCCTTGTTCGCGCTCCGCACACCGGGTGCGTTCGGGTCGAGCTTCACACCGGGATTCGCCGGGAGTGCACCGCCCTTGAGTGCCGCGACCTTCACCTGAATCACGCCGGTCAGTGATTTGCGGGCCTCGGGACTGATGGCCGCCGAGAGGTCGACGTTTGTCTGCATCGCCTGCAGCAGTTGCACGGCACGAGCGGGGTTGGTGCGGCCGAGTCGATCCGCGTCGGCGATCGCTTGCTGCACTTCGAGTTCCGCCTTCTGGTCTGCGATCTTCTGCCGGGCTCGCGCCTCGGAGAGCAGATCGTTCGCACCGGGTTGCTGGGCATGTGCGGAAATCTCGGCGATCCCCAAAGCCACAACGGCGGCAGCGGCCCAGCGGCTCATGCGTCTGGCGAACATGTCGATTCCTCGGATGGTGCCGATCCCGCGAACGTGGCCCGATGCCGCGCACTCTCACGCTATAACGTACCCGCCCGCCGCTACGTTTGCCGCCAGAAATCGCCGGGTCGCGGACGGCCAGGAAGCGCGGCCTCTGCATAACCGCACTGTCGCGAAGGGATGAACAGCGCGAACGTGGGCCTGCGGAAACTTGCGAACAGATGTATTCGCACGCTTCACGCACCAGTGTGTTCTTCTGCATGACCCGAAAAATGCGTTCAAATTGCTTGAAAGGTGCGACCGTGCACCGCAAACTAAGGGCGCTGTTCCCACCGCTTGGTCGCCTATCTCCCGAGGGTCTCCGCATGATTCGTTCCGCTGCCCGCGTGGCCGGTCTGATGGCCGCACTGTTCCTGTCCGCCTCGGCCATCGCCCAGGATGACAGCAAGATCAAGGTGAAGGAAGGGGACAAGTTCCCCAACGTGGCCCTGAAGGCCGCCCAGGTCGAGAAGCTCCCTGGCAAGAAGGCCGGCGACACCGTCAGCATTGCCGACTTCAAGGGCAAGAATGTTGTGATCTTCTTTTACCCCCGCGCTCTCACCGGCGGTTGCACCGTCGAGTCCTGCGGCTTCCGCGACATCATCAAGGAATTCCCGACCGACACCGTGGTGCTCGGTGCCAGCAACGACGATGTGCCGCTGAACCAGAAGTTCATCGACAAGGAAATGCTGCCATACCCGCTGCTCTGCGACACGGACGTGAAGCTCATCAAGGAACTCGGCATCCTGTCGCCGAAGGGGAACGCGGCCCAGCGCGTCACGTTCGTCGTGGACAAGGAAGGGAAAGTGGCGAAGGTCTTCACAGGCGTTCAGGTGAAGACGCACCCGAAGGAAGTGCTCGAATTCGTGAAGACGCTGAAGTAAATGATGGAACAAGACTCCGGTTGCTGACACAGGCCGGAGTTTTTCCTTTGTCCGCGCCGGGTTGCTAATTGAACAGCCCGTTTACACGGGGTTGCTGATTGAACAGCCCGTTTACACGGGCCGCTCGCCTTTCTCTGCCATCTCACACGGGGTTGACCCCGTTTCCCGCACGTCGCTATAGTCCCTGCTCGCGCTGGGCCCGCCATGGATGCCGGGCCGACCACGATCCAGGATGGATGGCGATGCCGCTCGTGACGCACACTCCTTCGCCGAATCCCACGCAAGAAGCGGAATACCAGGCGGCCCCGGCATACTTCCAGTGGGTGCACGATCTGCTGCCCGAGCCGTTCTTCCACACGCAAGCATTCCTGCTCTTCTTCGCGGCCATGTTCGCCATTTACTGGATGATCCCGCGCCGCTTCGGCATGGCCCGCATCTGGCTACTCATCGTGGCCAGCTTCCACTTTTATGCGGCCTGGAGCTTCGAACTCGCCTTCCTGGTCACCGGCACCACGATCGCCGACTACATCTTCGGCCGCTTGATGGGCATGACCGATCGCCAGCGCGTGCGGCGCGGCATCATGTTCACCAGCATCGCCATGAACCTCGGCATCCTCTGCTACTTCAAATACCGCGGCTTCTTCCTGAACGAACTCTATCACGCCCTCGAATCCAATGGCTACCAGCCCGGCTACGAGGCGATTAACCCGCTCTCGATCATCATTCCGTTCGGCATCAGCTTCTACACCTTCGAAGCCATCAGCTATGCCGTGGATGTGTACCGGCGGAAGGTCGAACCCGAGAAGAGCCTGCCGCGCTTCCTGCTCTTCATCCTGTTCTTCCCGCATCTGGTCTCGGGGCCGATCGTGCGTGCCGGGGATTTCCTCCGGCAGACGCGCCGCCCGAAGCGCTGGAACTGGGTGCGTTGCCAGGTGGGCGTGCAACTGTTCTTGATGGGTCTCTTCAAGAAGATGGCGATTGCCGACCGCATGGCTGTCTTCTGCGATCCGATCTTCAAGGACCCGGATGCGTACAACACCGGGGCCGTGTGGATGGCCGTACTCGCCTACTCCATTCGCATCTACTGCGACTTCTCCGGCTACTCGGACATGGCCTGCGGCCTCGCCCACCTGTTCGGCTACAAGCTGACGTTCAACTTCAACATGCCTTATATCTCGCAGAACGTCTCCGAGTTCTGGCGGCGCTGGCACATCTCGCTTTCGAGCTGGCTGCGCGACTACCTGTTCATCCCACTGGGCGGCAGCCGCGGTAGCCGCTGGTTCAACTACCGCAACTTGATGATCACCATGATCCTCGGCGGACTCTGGCACGGTGCGGCCTGGAGCTATGTGCTGTGGGGTGTCGCCCACGGCTCGATGCTGGTGATTCACAAGCAATTCAAGGACTTCGCGACACTCCGGCCGCGACTGGATGCGGCCTTGCAAACAATGCTGGGCACCGGCTTCCGCATCCTGTTCACCTTCTTCTGCGTGAGCCTCTGCTGGGTGCTGTTCCAGCCGGAACTCGGCAAAGCACTGGCGATGTACCAGAAGCTCTTCTGGCTGCAGGGCGGACTGCCGCTGCCGCTGCACAATCGCAGCCTGTGGTACACGGCGGCGTTCGTGCTGCTGTGCCACTTGAGTGTGCGCTATGGGGTGTGGCAGCAGATCTATCAGCGCTTGCCGGCCCCGATGCTCGGTGCGGGCTACGCCCTGTGCGTTTGCGTCGCCATGGTGCTCGCCCCCGATAACGGCACGACGTTTATTTACTTCAACTTCTAGTATCGCCACACGACCCGGGGTGAATCCCGGGCTTTCTGCCGGACGGCCACCTTGAACGCACCCACACTCACCCACAACCTGCGGCGGCTCTGGCGCGTCCCACCGCGAACGCGGCGAGCGGCGTTGACACGTCGGCAGCGAGCCGCGACAGCAGTGGGCGTGGGCTTGATCACATTCCTGGTGCTGCAACTCACGCTGGGCATTGCCGGCGAATGCTCGCACACGCTGAAGGACCCGGGCTACGCGGACAAGGAACGCAACCTCGGCCGGCTCGTGCGTGCGAACCCGAACGCGCCGCTGGTGCTGATGCTCGGCACTTCGCGAACCGGCTACGGCTTCCACGCTGACCGCATCGAACGCCAACTCACGGCAGACCTGGATCGCCCTGCAGTTGCCTTCAACTTCGGCATCCCCGCTTCGGGGCCGGTCACGCATCTGCTCTATCTGCGTCGGCTGCTCGCCAACGGCTATCGGCCCTCGCTGCTGTTCATCGAGGTGCTGCCCCCGGGGCTCGCGGACATTGCGGAAGGGCCGCTCGAATCGCGCTTCCTGTTCGGCGATCGGCTTCGCCACGACGAGGTGGAAACCACGATCCGTTACGACTTCCCCGCCCGCGAAATGCGTCAGAAGTGGCGGGCGTCGGTCATCGAGCCGTGGTACGCGTTGCGGTTCCCGATCATGGGTCGCCTCTCGCCGAGTGCACAACCGTGGCATCTGCGCTTCGACTGGAGCCGCACGACTGACCCACACGGCTGGAGCACGCCGATGGTTCCGACGGTGAGCGATGCGGAATACCAGGCGGGATTGAAGCGGGCCATCGCCGAGTATTCCGGCACACTCGCCGATTTGCACCCCTCTGGCGGCGCGGCCCGGGCACTCACTGATTTGTTGTCGCTGTGCCAGGAAGAGGGCATTCCCACGAAACTGGTGCTGATGCCGGAGTCTGAAGGGTTTCGCGGCATCTACCCGCCGCACTCGACGACGCGAATTTACGACTTCCTGAATCGCGTCTGTGCGGAGCATGGCAGCGAACTGATCGATGCCCGCGACTGGTTGTCGCACACCGCATTCACCGATGGCCATCATCAGTTGCGTTCCGGAGCGGAAACGTTCTCGGATCGGCTCTATCGCGAAGCCGTGTTGCCGTACTTCCGCAAGCATCCGTGAGTCACCGAGGATTTGCCGTGTTCGCAGTCCGAACACTGTTCGCCAAACTGATCGGCAATGTGCGCACGGGTCCGCCGCAAGCGAGTGTGTGGGCGAAGTCGCCGCGTCGTCCGCGTGCGGCCATCGCGGTGTGCATCGGCTTCTCATTCATCGCGGCCTCTCAACTCGTGCTCGGCTGGGCCATCGACACCGAACGCATACCGCTGCGCGACCCGATCTACTTCGACAAGCTGGCTCTGTTCCGGGAGCACCCGGCATTCTTTCCGGGCGGCAACTCAGCAAGAGATAAGCCGACGACGCTGCTCTTCATTGGCAGTTCACGCACACTCAATGCGGTGAATGCCGGTGCAGCGGAATCGCAACTCACGAATCTGCTGCATCGCCCGATCAACGCCTTCAACTTTGGCCAGGCCGGTGCGGGCCCCATCACCAATGCGATCTACCTGCGCCGCTTGCTCAAGGAAGGGGTGCAGCCCGACTTCGTGCTGATCGAGGTGCACCCGGTTTTCCTCGCCGGTCAGCGGCCCGATCCGCCCGAGACACGCTGGCTGCTCCCGATTCGCCTGCGCCGCGATGAGCTTCCCGTGGTGCGTGCCTTGAACTTCCCGGCTGCATCACCGGCTGTGCACGGCCCCCGCGGCTACCTCGCGCCCTGGAATGAATATCGCTTTCTCCTGGTCGATCGCTACGCACCGTTCATGCTCATGAACGCCTCGCGTCTCAACGGCGGCCACGAGTCGGATGCCCACGGCTTCACGCGGTTGCATGAGTACAACCTGCCACGCGATCGGGCCCGCCTGCTGGCGCTCGCCCATGGCCAGTACACCGATTATTTCACCGGCTTTCGCCCCACGGGCTGCGGTGTGGACGGCCTCCGCGACATGCTCGAACAGTGCCGGGCCGCGGGCTGCAAGGCCGCTCTCGTGCTCATGCCCGAATCGAGCGAATGGCTCAGCTGGTACGACCCCGCCGGCCTCAAGGAAGTTGATGCCGTGATGGCCAAGCTCGGGGCGGAGTTCGGTGTGCCCGTGTTCGATACACGCACCTGGGTGCCGGACAACATGAGCATGGATGGTCATCACCTCACGGGGCTTGGTGCCGACCTGCTCACGGACAGGCTCACACGCGAAGCCCTGGCCCCCTGGATGATGAACACGCCATGACACCGGCGATGATCACGAACCTGTTCCCGTTTCGGGCCATCCTCGGCGAAGAGCCGGTGCGGGTGCGAATCGCTCCTTCACGCCGGCAGAATGCCCGCACGGCCGTGGGCTGGTTCGTGCTCGCGTTCCTCGGGCTGAATGCTTTCGCGTTCGTCATGATGGATGTGGCACGCCCGGAACTTCGCGACCCGGAATATGGCCGACGTCTGACCCGGCTCCAGGCCCGCCTCGCCGAGAACCCGGGCCGGCCGCTGGTCGTGGTTATCGGAAGTTCGCGGGCCGCCATGGGCATCTCACCCGCCGCCTGGGAGGAAGTCCGCCCTCACGCCAGCGACACTGAGCCATTGCTCTTCAACATGTCGCTCGTCGGCAGCGGGCCGATCATGGAGCAACTCTGCCTCCGCCGACTCGACACCGATGGCATCAAGCCCGATGTCGTGATCCTCGAATACTGGCCCGCATTCTTGCGCGAGGATGGCCCGTACTGGGAATTGGGCCGCATCGATGCGAATCGCTACTACCGCAGCGATCGCCCCTTCATCGAGTCCTTCGCCACCGATCCCGCAAAGATCGAACGCGAGATGCTCGCGGCCCGCTGGAATCCGATTTACGAGAACCGCTTCCGCTGGCTCTGCCAGTCTCTGCCCTCGTGGTTGCCCTGGACCCGACGCATGGACGTGACCTGGGTCGGCATCGACAAGTGGGGCTGGCTACCCGGCGTGGATGTCTCGAATCTCGATGGCCCGATCTCGCGCCAGGTGCGACTCGATCACTGTGAGAAGATTTACCGAGCCCAGTTCGAGAACCTCACCATTGATCCACGAGCAGACCGGGCCTTGCGCGAATCGATCGCACTCGCGCGGGCCAACGGCTCGCAGGTCGCACTCACCTGGCTGCCCGAATCGACCGAGTTCCGCGGTTGGATCCCGCCTGCAGTCGAAATCGCGTGTCGTAAGCACCTCGATGAACTCTGCCGGGAACTCGATGTGCCGCTGATCGACGCACGCTCGATGATGCCGGACGAGGCGCTCGCCGATGGCTTCCACCTGACGCGAAGCGGTGCCATGGCCTTCTCGCGCCGGTTCGGCCCTGCTGTCGCCGCGACCTTCCCGAACCTGGAGCCCCGGCGATGAAGCTGGCCGCGGTTGCCGCACCGCTCCGGACTCTCACCTTACCCCGGTTGAAGTCGGCGCGAAGATCGCGCCGCGAGATCGCCCGGGGCAGCGTCTTCGCCGGTGCGGCCCTCACCTTCGCGGCATTCTTTGGAATGTCACTCGCAATCGAGACGGTGAAGCCCGAGTGGCGCGACCCCGAGTTCGGCCATCGCTTGAAGCAACTTCGCGCATTGCACGCCGCACAGCCAGAACGTCCTCTGATTGTCGCGCTCGGCAGTTCACGCACGCAGATGGGCTTCTCACCCGCACACATGACCTTCTCGGACGCGGCGACGCCACCGCTGGCGTATAACTTCGGGCAGTCCGGTGCCGGCCCGCTGCACATCCTGCTCACCCTCCTCCGCTTGCTCGACGACGGTGTGAAGCCCGACCACTTGCTCGTGGAACTCTTCCCCGCCACACTCACGCACGACGGCCCGGCCGAAGAACAGTTCGCGAAGATCGCCACTCGCCTGACACTCGCCGACCTGCAACATCTCGGACCATACACGCGCGACATCACAACACTTCGCAAGCACTGGGCCGAGAACCGCGTGAACGCCTGGTACACACAGCGAATCACGCTGATCAGCCACTGGCAACCGAACTGGCTCCCCTGGAAGCAACGGCTCACCTTCCAGTGGCAACAAATGGATGCCTTTGGCTTCACACCCTATCCACACGTGGTGATGCCGCCCGGCGAACGCGAGAAGGGGCTGGAACACGTTCGTGCCGATTACGCCGGGATGCTCGCCGACCTTCACATCGGTGCCACCGCCGATAGAGCCATTCGCCAGTTGGTCCAGCGCTGCCGCGAAGAAGGGATTCCCGTGGCCTTCTACATCACACCGGAAAGCCCGGCCTTTCGCGCGCTGTATACACCCGCGACACGACGTGCGATCGACGCCTACTACGCGATGCTAAGAGAGGAACTCGGCGTCCCGATTTTCGATGTGACAACGGGCTTCGCCGAAGACGAGTTCGCGGATGGCCATCACCTGCTCCGCCACGGTGCCGCCCGCTTCAGCCAAAAGTTGGAGCGCGAATGCATCAGACCGTGGTTGGGCGCACAATAAGGCTCGCCGCTCGCTCACGCAGGCGGTTCGCCTGACTGCGTGCTAACTTCAATCGATGCGAAAATCTCTTCCATCGCACGCACCACGCCGTTCAACGACAGCGCGGCCATTTCGAAGTTCGTGTGTGGTGAGAACTCGCGGAAGTGGGAATTGAAGTGCTCGGCCACGCGGCGAATCTTGGGCAGTTTCCCTTTCAATCGCCTCAGAAAATCGGCCGTGTCGCCACGCTGGAAAGCGGGCTCGACCGCACGGATGCTGTCGTACAGCGTCCGGGGCACATCGAGCATGCCCTCATCTTCCTGCACCTCGTCCGCATGTTTCAGAAAGGTGCGGATCATCCAGGCATGGGCCAGGATCATGTTCAGGCGAGTGACTGCGTCCGTTGGCGTCATGACTTCGCGGGTTCAGGGTTCGGGTTCTCAACCGGCGGTTTCGGCGGCCCACCCTTCGAGGCCTCCGCTTCCTCCTTCGACATCAGCACCAGAAACGTGCCAAGCGACACGAGCACGATCCCGGCCCACAGTTTCCAGCCCGGCATCTCGACGTGAAATGCCTTCTCCCACCAGTCGCCGGTTTTGGCATCCGGATGCCAGACTGTGCTCAACAGTGTGTTGATGAGCGGTGCCAGACAGAAGATGAGCGGGGCAATGTACATGCGGTACGTCGCCGGGTTCACCGCTTCGAACTTCGCCTGATCGACCGCTGCCTTGCTGGCGAAGATGACGCAGATCGCACCAACCGCACCGGCGACACCAGCCAGCCCGCTGAACAGCAGTCCGACCGCTTTCCAGTCTGGCTTGGCATCCTCGCGAATAGACATCAGGACCATGGGAATGACCACGGCCAGGAAGAAGTAGGCAACGCCGACACAGAGGATGGAGGCGAGTCGCCCGCCGACGCCGCCGCGATCCGCCGGGGTGAGCATCTGTCCACCGAAGAACACGAGTGGGACATACGTGCCCCAGGCCAGACCGGCCCCGATCACATAGCCCCACCATGGGATGTTTGGCATGAATTTGCTCGATGAAGAACGAGAAACGCGGAGGGCAAAACGCTGAATGAAGGGTCTGCTTCATTCTGCATTCCGCACTCCGCGTTCCGCACTGAACAACAATGACCCTGCGGGGATTCGAACCCCGGTTCCAGCCTTGAAAGGGCTGTGTCCTAGGCCTCTAGACGACAGGGCCATGTCAGTATGGCACTTGCCTGAGGACGCTAGTTTCTTAAGGACGCAATCCAGTGTCGTCAACCCTTGGACGCACGGGAATCGCACGAAACGCGCTCCGACCTTGGTGCCGCCTCTTGCGACCGTGGAAGAAATTAGGAAATTCACGCGAACGTCGCTCTTGACGCTGCTTGAATCTCGGATTACGATCCGCATCACTGGCTCTTGATACGACACCCTGGGAATTCGGGACGCACGGACTCGCGCGACCCGACCCGCTGCCATGGACGGTTCGGGAATGCTCGCCCCCGCTCTGCCCCGAACACGAGCTCACACACCATTCCGGGCGGATTCCGCTCCGATGCCGTCCTCGCTTCTGGCCGTGCAGCCATCATTCCACACGCGCTCCGGCTCGCTCGTCATCGCGGCACCGGCCAAGCTGAACCTCTTCCTCGAAATCACCGGCAAACGCCCCGATGGCTACCACGCCATCGAGACACTGATGCTGGCCGTGGACCTGTACGATACACTCGAAATCCAGCCGAACGAGTCGGGCACGATTGAACTCACGTGCGACACGCCGGGGCTTTCCACCGGCCCGGATAATCTGGTCGTGAAAGCGGCCGAGGCTCTTCGCGCACACGTGAAGC
This sequence comes from Gemmataceae bacterium, assembly GCA_041750275.1. Classification (GTDB taxonomy): domain Bacteria; phylum Planctomycetota; class Planctomycetia; order Gemmatales; family Gemmataceae; genus JBGSZR01. The sequence continues at coordinate 1,428 of JBGSZR010000053.1, read as the reverse complement.
GACCCGAACTCGGCACAGCGATCCGCCTCACCAAGCGCATCCCCACCCAGGCCGGACTCGCCGGTGGTTCGAGTGACGCCGCCGCCACGATTCGTGGCCTGAACCGGGCATGGCAACTTGATCGGCCCAAAGCTGAACTCGCCGCCGTTGCCGCGACCGTCGGTTCTGATGTCGCCTTCTTCCTCGATCTCCCCGCCGCCTGGTGCACCGGCCGCGGCGAGATTGTGGCTCCCGAGCACTCCCGTTCGCCCTTCCATTTCGTGCTGGTCTGTCCGCCCGTCGGCCTCGGCACCGCCGACGTGTTTCGTGCCTTGCAGGTGCCCTCCGTTGCGACCGTCGGCGACGCGGCTCGCACCGCGTTCCGTTCCGGCGACCCCGCTCTCCTCGGGGCCGCACTTTTCAACCGGCTGCAGCACCCCGCATTTGGGCTTGCCCCATTTGTGGAGCATGTGTATCGCCGCCTCCGTTCGCTGAACCCCACCGGATGCCTGATGTCCGGAAGTGGTTCAAGCGTTTTCGCCCTCTGCCAAGATCGGACCGAAGCGATCCGACTCGCCGCAGCGTTCCGGGCCGCGACCCCGCCCGGCGAACGTCTCTCACGTGTTCTGGTGGTCCAATCTGTTCACCCCATCGCTCCGGCCTGAAGGAGAACCGCGGTGGTCATCACGGAAGTTCGCATCAAGCTCTGTGAGGAGAACAACGAGCGACTGCTCGCGTTCTGCTCCGTCACCTTCGACAATGCCTTCGTGGTCCGGGACCTGAAGATCATCGAAGGAACCAAGGGTGTCTTCGTCGCCATGCCGAGTCGGAAACTCACCGACCGCTGTGGCAAATGCGGCTGCAAGAATCATCTTCGCTCCCGCTTCTGCAACTCCTGCGGCTACCGCCTCGACGAAAGTCGGGCGACCCGCGACATGGACGGCCGTGCCAAGCTGCATGCCGACATTGCTCACCCAATCCACAGCGGCGCACGCGAACTCATTCAGAACGCCGTCATCAAGGCGTTCAATGAAGAACGCGAACGCGCTCAGCTCCCCGGCTACGTCTGCACGTACGACGACTACGACGGCGGCGACTACGACGATGTGCCCGTCAGCTACGGCAGCGTGGTCAGCGAGATGGGAACCAAGGGCGTGAAACCCCACGGCCCGCACGCAGCACCCCGGGGCACGCACTTCCAGACCAGCGACACCCCCGCCGCCCGAGCCCGCGCCAGCAAGTCCGACGACTTCGGCACGGGGATCATGTAAAACACGCCCGGCGAGCAATCGATCGTGCGAGAGGCGAGCGGCCCGCGTCAGCGGGCTGTTCCCAGTTACACAGTTCACACTCGCGCGTGTCGTGAATCAGGCGAGCGGCCCGCAACAGCGGGCTGTTCCCAGTTACACAGTTCACACTCGCGCGTGTCGTGAATCCGGCGAGCGGCCC
>JBGSZR010000052.1:0-31849 GCA_041750275.1 Gemmataceae bacterium | reverse complement strand
GGCTTTGCCGGAATCGGTTGATTCCGGCACGCTGATTCCGGCAGACGAAGAATGATTCCGGCAAAACGCTTACATGCCTGAATCATCTGGTAATACGAATTCGATCTGTATGCCTGCAGACGCATTACGAAGACCAACAATCGCTTTTGAAAGCTGCGATAGATGGTTGTTATGACCGTCACCAGCCCCGGCGAATGTGGCGCTACAAAGTGGGCATCCAGGAGGTGACTGACCAATGTATCGCTCGCCCAGTTTTTCGATCGTGATTTCAGTGATACCCATACAATGCGGGCGCTGGCAGATGAGCCGCACAACCGTCAGTTCGGACAGCAAAAATGCAAGCAGTTTTCGTGACACAATTATATCTCCGGGGGCATTGACGGCGTTACTGAAGTAAGATTGCGAGTGAAAGATCAGTCAGTAGAAGTAACTACCATTCGATGATACCAAGGGTGCACATCAATGCCGATAATCCAGAGTGGTCCGTGGGACGCCATTGGCGATGATAATGTCACGTACCAAATCGTTCAGTTAACCTACACGCCAGACCAAGTACGGCACTTTGAGGGTGGCAGCATTCCAGTAGGGCCGTTAAAAGCAGATTTGCGGACCACACATGGGCTTGCAGTGAACTGGAAGTCGAAAGGCGTGTATGAAATCGTTAGCACTGGCGTAAAACTCAAGTCGAATGATCCGGCAGCACCTTGACAAACTCGCCAGGCTCTAAGTAGTGCAGAAACCACGTGTCGCCATCGGCTTCTCGCCGCCAGCACCTCTGTAGTCCAACAAGAGGCTGCACGCCAAACAACGCGCATGTTTCATGATGCGCATTTTCATCTTCCAATGTGAGTGGTTGATATTCATATTCCATGCCATCATGATGCGGCGAATGTAGGGAGCCTGGAAAGATTCATCCCACTCCAGGGAATTGCAGGATATCTTCACTCGTCACCGCCTTCGGCCTCTCTGGCCAGAACGTCGCTTCGATACCGAGTTCAATAATCGCCTGATGTACCACAACGATGTTGTGGCAGAGAAACTTCAGCAGCACTTCGTTTTTCATCGCTACGTCGTTCTTGCTCCGAACATGGTCGCGGAACTTCGCCTTCACCATTGAGAACGTGCTTTCGACGTTCGACCTCTGGTGATACCTCGCCAGAAAATCCGCTCGGTTGAACTGGAAGAACCCAAATAGTTTCTCCCACAGTGTACCCGCTTCGCCTGCCACGCTGTTCGACTTGAACGGGATGAACGGAACCGCACCGTGCTTCGCGGCAAGTTCTTGGTTTTCGTGGCTCAGGTACGCCTTATCTGCGCACAAGTCGCCGATCTTGAAGCCATTGGCAACCGTCTGCTCAACCAGAGGCTTGAACTGTGGCGAATCAGCCGCAGTCGGGCCGTCAATGATGGCCGTGGTGATGATGTTGGTTTTGCAGCCCGTCATCACATGTGACTTCACCCATTCACGACCGCTCCGGGTGCATCCGTACTTCTCATCGTACCACCGAACGAACCGCGACGTGCTGAACCCGCTGGAATCTGGTGCGAACGTCGTTTCGATTGTCCGCAAGGGCCATGCACTCCGCTCGATAAGCGAGCACAGAACCGGCGTCATCGCATCTTCATTGGCAAAGTCCATGACCGTCGATGGATTCACGACGCTCGTGGTGTAGCCTTTATCATGGGCGTCGTTCAAGTCACACATGAACCGGCGACCAGAGTATGTCGAGAACACCTTGAAGGCGCAAGCGAATACCCGATCCGCCAACTTGATCCTCTTGCCCGCTTTCACGTGCCGCGATGGTTCTTCGATGCCCTCGCATAACTCGAAAAGCAACTGCTGAAACCGGTCCTTCTCCGTGCATTGTGCTTGGTTGTAGGCACCCCAATTCTGCTTGTACGTCTTCCGCTTCGGCACTTCATCGACCACGACGACCGGGTTCTTCCCACCGTAGTCACGGGCACGCACGAGACGAGCAGCGATGATGTGCTTGCAGGGGAGTTGCCGAAGTGCGAAGTCTTCGCACGTGCAATCATCGGGGTCGAGTCTGATCTTGTACGTGCCGTTCGTAGACGACGGAACAACCCATACGCCGTCCTTCACCGTAATCCGGTGACGAGCCGCAATTTCCAGGGCTTTCAACTCTCGCATATCCACGTGGCACCCGCTGCTTTTGCGTCTGGTGGTGACACGTTTAATTGTCTCATATTTGTGGGGACAGTATATGCACGTAGCTTGCTTTGTCCTATTTTCTTCCGTACAAAATAGGCATGGCAAAAAAGCGTGGTCGGCCAAAAGTGCCGAAGAGAAAAGTGAAGGCTGAGTCCCTCGAATTCCGCCTAACGGAATCCGAGAAGACTGCGTTCCAGGACGCCGCCGAGTCTTCAGGATTGTCACTGTCTTCGTGGGCTAGGGAAAGGCTCAGGCGAGCGGCGAGAACAGAACTAGCGGAAATCGGAAAACCGGTATCATTTATGGATAACGCGGCGACTCGCCGTTTGGAGCCGGAGCAAGGATAGTGATGCTTTTGGTTGTATTCGCACGGTCATAGCCAGCATTCGCCGGTCCATGCTTAGACTGTGAAAATCGAATGTAGGATCTGACGTTCTTGTCGTTTGTTATAATTGTGCGATTACCAACTTTTGGAGATAGCACGTAGTGGACATCACTTCCGGTGTTGCGACGGCAATCAGTCTCGCACGCAAACTGCTCGAATTGAAATCGCTGGCGAAAGATGCTGAAGCCAAACTCATCATTGCAGACCTACAACTCGCACTGGCTGAAGTGAAAAGTCAACTTGCCGACGTGATGGAGTTCAACTTGCAACTCAGAACCGATCTCGCAAAAGCACAATCGCCACCAGATGTCGTATTCAAGGATAGTGCGTACTACCGCACTGACGGCGATGGCCCGTTCTGTACGACATGCTTCGATAAAGGGAAGCAGTTGATCCGGTTAACAGAACTCGCGACTATGTTTCACGGCGAGGGGCGGTATCTTTGCGGTATCTGCAAGAATCGGTTTCTGCCGGTTAAAATGAAAGCGGCCATGCCGATCATTGCCTGATTCCGGCACTTTCCCCGCTGATTCCGGCAAACCGCCTCAGACGCTACCGATTCCGGCAAAGCCCCCCTCGATCGGAAGCACCGGAATCATGCCCAAAAATCGGAACGATGCTGGCTGGGAAAGGACTTAGAAGGTGAATGGAGCCGGCGGGAGCAACTCGGTGAAGTGAGGATCGTGCTTCGAAGTGCGACAGCGTATATTCACGAATCCGCCGCGGAATCGTCGTGGTGAATGGAGTTGGCAGGTCATGAGAGCGGTTCGGCGACTGCCTCCACAGCCCAGACCTCGGCCCCAATCTGCACATCCGTCTTGGCCACCTCACGGGGTAGCAGAAATGCGAAAAACTGATTGGGGGTCCAGGGATCGCAATGCTCGAAACCCACGACCCGCGACCGAAATACCCGGCCGCCGCTGCGGAACTCGACCGGGTCGCCGATCTTGAGCTTCAAGTCGCGTGGCAACCGCTCGAAGGGCGTCTCGGTTGCCACGACCAAGCCACGTCCCCGAATCTCGAAAGTATCAGCAACGGCCCCCACAACCATCCGCGCCTCCGACACTGTAAGAATCCATGTCTGTCGCGGGTGGGTTCTCGTAACGGAGCGTCCATCACCTCTCGAGGCAGCACTTGGACGGCACCACGATTCTCGCCGTCTATCTTGGCAGGTTCAACAGCGTTCGCGGCGGGTTTGAACCTGATTCGAAACTCACGACGTTCACGCCTTCGCGCGAAGCGCGGCCCAGAGTGCGGCGAAGTCCTCGGGGGGCTTTACGTCCCAGGCCATGATCTTGCCTGTGTCCGGGTGGGCAAAGCCGAGGCGGCCCGCGTGCAGCATGGGGCGTTCGGCACCGCTGCCATCGGGATAGGGCTTGCCGTTCACGGGGCGGTCGTAAATGCGTTCGCCACACAAGGGTGTGCCGGCTTCACCCAGGTGAATGCGAACCTGGTGCGTGCGGCCTGTTTCCAGCCTGCACTCGATGGCCGCAAAGACGCCGAGATTTTCCACCAGTTTCACACGCGTCACGGCTCGCTTGCCATCGGCGGGTTTCGTCTTGCGAGTCGTGCCGCGGCGGCCGTCACCGCGATCGGGCACCAGCACCGAATCAATTCCGCCGGGACTGGGTATGCCACGAGTGAGCGCGATGTATTTGCGTTCCACGGAGTGTTTGCGGAACTGCGTCATCAGGTGATCGGCGGCAGCCGGGGTGCGGGCGAAGACCACCAGACCCGAAGTATCGCGGTCCAACCGGTGCACCGCGAAGACGCGACGATCCGGTGAACCAAGCGCACCGGGCAGGAGCCCCGCCAGCGTTCGCGTGAGAAAGCGCTGGCCGTGCTCGCCGAATTCCTCGGCTTCTTCCTGGTGCCGCATCGTGGTGAGCCCGGCCGGCTTGTTCACCACCACGATCGATTCATCGGAATAAATGATGTCCAGTTGCGGCACCGGCTCACGCGGCGTGCGATCGCGCTTCGGGGCGGGTTTGGCCTGCTTCGGTGCTGGCTCACGCTTCGCCTTCGGCTCATCCTTCTTGGCGGCACGCAATTCGATCGTGCCCGCGGCGATCACGATACGCTTGCCGACCTTCAAGCGGCGAGCGACTTCCGTCTCCACCTGCTGGCCCACACGCACGTGGCCGCCCGCGACCAGCCGCTTCGCCTGCGACCAGCTCAGCCCGTAACGGAGCTTCAACGCCGAGGCCAGCGTTTTGCCGTTCTCGCGGCGGTCCACCACAAACACAATGGCCGGCATGAATCCCTCAATCCTCGATGACGAACTCTTTGGGGTCGATCTTTTCCAGCGGCGTGAACGATTCGGTTGTCAACTCCAGCGACTTGCGGCCATCCTTGAACACCACGACACGCGTGGGACGGGTGATGCCCTCAACCACCTTGAAGTCGCCGAACAACTGTTCGAGATCGACCTCCTTCGCGGCGTCCGGATCGGCGAACTTGCGGCTCACGCGAACGAGGTGCCCGGTCTGGCGATCGAAGCTCAGGTGCAAATCGGGTGAACCCCGCACCTGCACAAGCACGCCGGTTTTCTCGGCTTTGAGCATGTAGCGAACATCGGTGAGCAATGGCGTGAGTTGCCCCACATTGATCAGCGCCAGGGCGGTGTTGAGTTCACGTGTCGTGGCTTCCGTTAACGGAACGAACACGCCGTTCACCGTTTGCCGGGCCTTGCCGTCGTTCATCACCTGCATCAAGACGAGCTTCTGACCGCGGGGCTCGGCGGCGATCACCGTGCGGCAACGCCCGGGCAAGTGATAAGCTTGCTCCACCTTCACCGCGATCTCGGCTCCGCCATCGAACAGCGTTCCCCTGGCGGTCACACGCCCGGCGGGATAGCGGTTGAGCACGTCCGCGCCGCCCGCCGCGACAATGGCTCTGCGGATGGGGGCTTCCGCCTTTTCATCTGCAAGTGCTGGCAGCGTGCCAAGCACCATGAGCGAGCCGATTGCCCAGCGCATTGCGTTCACTCCATCCTGGTGAAGATAGAATATGCGTTTCCTCGGGAGAAACACGCCGATGATTTCATTCGAAGTGCGCACACGGCAACGCAACGAATTTGTGGAGATCACCCGCGAAGTGCAGAAGACCGTGCTCAGTGCGGGTTTAAAGGAGGGCCTTTGCCTCGTGTACTGCCCGCATACCACGGCCGGGATCACGATCCAGGAGAACGCCGACCCGGATGTGGTGCACGACATGTTGCTGTGGCTGAATCACCACATACCGAAGGATGTGGCAGGCTTTCGCCATGCCGAGGGGAATAGTGATTCCCACATCAAGAGCAGCCTGTTCGGCAGTTCGGCCACGCTGATCGTGCAGGATGCGAAACTGGTGCTCGGCACGTGGCAAGGCATTTACCTCTGCGAATTCGACGGGCCCCGCACGCGCACCGTTCATGTCCAGCCGATGGGGTGAAGCCAAAACTTAACACATGCGGGAGAATTCGACGGAATGCGGCACGAAGCGGAGCAAAGCGGAAACGCGTGTAGTTAAGATGAGTGTCCCGCGGTTGACGGCGGGGATGTGTGCCGGGTATGGTCCTGCCATAACAGACCCTGAACCCTGTTCGATGCCATGCAACTCATCGCTCCCGACATCCTGACCGAAGGCCGCGGTTTGACCGAGGCGATGCTTGGCACCATCACGGTGCTCGGCGTCGCGCTCTGGCTGTTCGGCTGGCGCTGGCATCGCTTCTGGGTGGTCTCGGGTATCACACTCGGGGCCGGGCTCATCGGCCTGAACGCCGGCCGCACCGGGGGCACGCAAGTGCTCGCTGTCGGCATCCTGCTCGCGGTCGGTGCCGGCATGATGGCGATGGAACTGGCAAAGGTGCTGGCATTCGTCGCGGGAGGGATCGGTGCCTGGCTCGCCGTGCAGTGGGTGCTGCCACAGGCACAGGAACTCTGGGCCGTCTTCCTCTCGGGCGGGCTCTTCGGCCTGCTGCTCTATCGATTGTGGACGATGCTGCTTACCAGCTTGATGGGCACCCTGCTCGCCGGGCACGCGGGGCTATTGCTCGTGGCCAGTGCCATGGACTTCGACGCAGTCGCCTGGGCCACGGAGAACATGGTTGCACTCAACGGCGTGACCGTCGGGCTCATTGTGCTCGGCATCCTGGTGCAAGCCGCCGCGGCCCGTGAACAGGAAGAAGGCAAAGGCGAGGCGAAGAGCGACGAGAAAGCGGAGAAGCCGGCCGAGGAACCGGTGGACGATGTCGAGATCGTGGAAGTGCGGCCCGCGAAGCTTGCCAAAAAGGAAAAGGCCGAGAAGAAGGACGCCGCGAAGAAACCGTGGTGGAAGCGATTGATTGCATTCAACAAATCGTGAAACGGATCATCACATTCAAGTTATGCGAAGGAGCAGTGCCCTGACGGGCACCGCTCGCCTCGAATCCCTTCTCAACGAATTACATCTTTCAAATCGAGCACCTGGGCCGCGGCAGTGCTGTTGCCGAGCGTCTTGTGGTCGGTGAAGGTCCACACCACTTTCTTGTCGCGGGTGACTTCGAAGAGTTGCGGATTGTCCGGGCCGGCGTGACAGTTGCCGACGATGATGTTGCCGCTCGGGAGCACCTGCACCCGGGTCACCCAGGCGAGCGTGATGCCGGGCAGTTCCTTCTGGTCGATGCTCCAGACGATTTTGCCTTCCTGGTTCACCTCGATGACACGGTTGTTGTTGCCGCCGCCGATGAGCGTATTGCCGTTTGGCAGACGCACCGCACCGAACACCTCCGTGCCGTGCCCTTCCGGTCCATGGCCGGGTGAGCGTGGCCGGCCGGCGAGGTCGAGTTTGTATTCCCACACAACTTTGCCGTTCGCATCGTATTCACGCACCGCACCGTCGCCCTCGTGGCAGACAAGGTAGTTGCCGTTCTCCAGCTTGCGAGCGAGTCGTGTGTCGCGGTGCGGGTCCGGCTTATTCACGGTGAGTGGCACGTCCTTCACGATTTTGCCTTCCGCGTTCACCTCGATGATGCGCTTGTTGCCGGACTCGGCAATCATCGTGTTGCCATCCGCCAGCCGCTGGAAGGCGTGCACTTCCACGCGGCCCTTGTAGCCTTCCTTCGGCTTCGACTCGTATTGCCACACCACCTTTTTTTCCGGTGTCATCTCGGTGACCTTGGTGGCACCCGTGTGCAGCAGGAAATTGCCATTGGCGAGTTGCTGGATGTCGTGTGAGTTATGCTTGCAATCGATTTGCCATTCCACCTTGCCGCCAGGCCCGATGATGGCGATGTGCCCCTTGTCCTGGGCAATAACGCGGTAAGCGGGGGAATCGGCCGCGAGGGCGGCCGTGGCGAAGGTGCAGGCGAGCACGGAGAGGAACGAACGCATGAGGCATCTCCCGGCGAGCGGTGAACGAAACGCTGCAGAGCGTTGTACACCCGCTGCCGGGATGTGGCCGAGTTTTGCGATTACATCGAACCGGTGAAGGCGAAGTTCAACGTGCGATCCCAGTGGACGCTGGCGAGTTTCCAGCCGTCGGTGCCGCGGTACATCTGGAAATACCAGGCGACGCCGCCCTTCTCGAACTTCTCGAGGAAGATCAGGCGAGCGACGGCGGGCCCGGCCGATTGCTCGCGGATCAGTTCGAACTCGCCGAGCGACTTGCCATAAGACTTCGCGGCCTGGGCGCGAAACTCGTTGAGGTTCGACTTGAACGAGGCGAATTCTTCATCCGGAATGGTGTACATGCTGGAGCGGGCGGCCGTGGCGAAGGCATCCAGTTCGTTGGTCTTGATCTTGGCGATGAGGCTCTCGGGAATGGTGCGAGCGCCGGCATCGGGTGCGGCCGTGGCTGTGCTGGCCCCTCGGCCGAACATGCCGAACATGCCGCCGCAGATGGCACCGCCAGCCAACCCGCCGAGCACGCCGGCGAGAATCACATTGCGCATATCAACCTCCGGGTCGCGGAACCTTGCCAGAAACGCGGCAGATAACGAGTGCGAAGTGGGGCGTCTATGGCAAGTTCGATCCGCGTTGTCCAATTTTTAATCACTTTCGAATTGCGTTCGCTTCGACGAGTGATTAAAAGCATGTGAGTGCGATCTGATTCGCCGTGGGCATCATTTCATCTCGCCTGCGATCGAGACTTCAGGAGTACCAACTTGATCCGCTCTCCCCGTGTCCGTCGGATCGGCAGGTTCGCGGTTGTTGTGGTCGTGTTACTTATGATCAGCGCCTGCTCGAACAGCGGGCCCAAGTTGTACCCCGTCACAGGTCAACTGTTCTACGGAGAAGAACCGGCTGAGGGGGCCACGGTGGTGCTTCACCTCAAGGATGGACCGGCCAATGCTCCCAAGCCTGCTGGCACGGTCGGCGCAGATGGTGCTTTCAAGTTGAACACGCACCCGCACGGCGAAGGAGCGCCGGCCGGCGATTATATTGTCGTGGTGACGTGGTTCCCGGAAGGCGCTCGAGCGCTGGGGAACCCCAAGAACAAGCTTCCGGAATCGTACGCACTGCCCACAACCAGTCCGTTGACGGCAACGGTGCAGGAGGGTGCGACGACGCTGGAACCGATTCGAATCCCGTCCAAGAAGAAGTAAGCCTGTCTCGTTCTCCATTTTCTCCCGGTGAGGTCTAACGATGCGAGCTTTCTCGGTTTCCCGTCGAGGGTTCACCCTCATTGAGTTGCTGGTGGTGATTGCGATTATTGCGATCCTGATCGGGTTGTTGCTCCCGGCCGTTCAGAAGGTGCGCGAGGCCGCCGCTCGTGCCAAGTGCTCAAATAACATCAAGCAACTGGGCCTGGCTCTCCATGGCTATCACGATGTGGCCGGTGAGTTCCCGGCCGCCCGTCAGCAATACATCAATAACGCAGGTGTCACCAAGGTTCACTCGTGGACACCCCGAGCCCTGCCTTACATCGAACAGGAACCGCTCTTCCGGCAGTACAACTTCAATTTGAACTGGGATGAAGGTGCGAACGCAGGAGCCGGCGGTCCGCTCCGCGTGACCGTTTCCACGTTCCTCTGTCCCTCGGCACCACAGGACGGCCGCCACGCCAATCGCGGGGTCGGCGATTACGCAGCCACGACCGAGCGAACCTGGCCGAACTCGTACGTCTCCGCGGCCCAGGCCCCGTTCGTCTCGACCTCGGATCCTTACTACATCGGTGTCCTGGGGCACGACAAGGTTACGGGTGGTGCCCCGGACAAGGCGAAGCACACCATTGTGGGCATTACGGATGGCACGAGCAACACCATGATGCTCGCCGAGTGTGCGGGCCGCAACCGCCGCTTCTTCATGGGGAAAGAGGACCCGACCCAGACCTGGAGTGGCGGCCCGTGGGCCAATCCCGATGCCCGCATTCAGATCGGTGGCTGCGATCCCACGAATCCGAGTGCCGCGACCGGCCCCGTGGCGATCAACTGCGTCAACGACAAGGAGATTTACGCGTTCCACACTGGTGGGGCGAACGTCTGCATGGCTGATGGCAGCGTCCGCTTCCTCAAGGCCAGCATCACCATCGATACGGTCCTGCAGTTGCTCACGCGAGCCCGCGGCGAAGTCGTGAGCGGAAACGATTGAGTGGGTGAGCCGCGAAGTTGAGCATCGAGCAGAACCCGCCGACTTCGGCGGGTTCTCGCAGTTCCAGACTCACTCGCTCTTTTCGGGTGGCACTTCTTCAACGGGCTTGCGCCGGATCAACTGGGCCAGACCATAGCCCATTCCCACCGCGGCCAGCACGCCGAATCCTCCCATCCCCAGCAGCATCATATCCCGGCGGTTCAGGTCCATCAGGCTGCGATCGTCGGGTGCCTTCACAATCACAGGCGGTCCCACTGCGAATGGCGAGGGTGCGGGCGGTGGCGGCACCACGGCGGCTGGTGCCGGAATCGTCACCAGCTCCACATCCATCTCCTCGTCCTCAAGTGGAAGAGGTTCAGGTCGTCGCGGTGACGGGCGGCGTGGCGGTGCCGGAGGTGGGTAAGTCGGTGCCGCACTGACTGGAGGTGGATAAGTGGGAGCGGGAACGGCGGGCGATCGCGGGGCTGACGGTGCGGGCCGAGGCGAAACAGGAGGCGAGGAGGCGAGGGGCTTCACGGGGTCCGTGCCCGGCTTCACGGCAGGAGCGGGAGCGGGAAACCCGGCATTCACCTCCAGCGCGGACTCGGTTTCCAGCCAGGAGCGGTACGCAGGCACCAGGCTCGCCGCCACGGATTTGACCCCGGCGTTTCGCACCATGAATGGTCGCAAGGCGAGCGCGGCCTCCTCAGGCGTCTGAAAGCGCTGAGTCACATCCTTCGCCATGAGCACATCGAGCACCTGCTGCAGACCCGGAGGAACATCAGGAACCAGTTGTTCGAGCGGTGTGGGCTTCTCCGTCGCGTGCTTCAACATCTGCGACATGATGTTCGCATCGGGGAATGGTGTGCGACCGGTCAGCGACTGATACAGCACGCAGCCGAGGCTGTAGATGTCGGCCCGAATATCCGCCGTGCGAGCGTCGCGGGCCTGTTCGGGAGCAAGGTAATCCGGTGTGCCGAGCACGGCACCTTCAACCGTCAGTTGTGTCTCGATCTGGCCTTCCGGCGTGTTGTCATCAAACAGTTCGCGGCCCAGGCCGATGTCGACGATCTTGACCGCCGAATTCCAGGTCGTGTCGTTTTCACCCGCTGCGAGTGCGATCAACATGAGGTTCGAGGGCTTCAAATCGCGGTGAACCATGCGGCGGTCGTGCAGGTGCTGCAGGCCGTTGAGTGCCTGCCAGATCAGCCGCACCGCTTCGGGGCAGGGGAGCCGCGTGCGGCGTTCGAGGACTTCTTCAAGCGTCTCACCTTCGAGAAACTCCATCACGATGTAGTGAACGCGATCGGCTTCTCCGACCTGGTACGCTCGCACCACGTTTGGGTGGTCGACCTGGGTGAGCAACCGGGCTTCACGCTGGAAGCGGCCCAGGACGTGCTGGTCACGGGCCTTCGAGGAAGGCAGAATCTTCAGGGCCACCAGCTGCCCCAGAGTATGGACGGCCTTGTACACGCCGCCCATCTGGCCTTTGCCAATGCGGTCCAGAATCTTGTAGCCATTCAGGAAGAAACCATCCGCCCGGCCACGTTGCAGCATCGCCGTTTGATAAGGCGTGAGCACACGGCGCTGGATCAGGTACTTGCCAAACGCTTCGGTCTGATCGTCGTGGCCATTGGCTTCGTTCTTCCAGCGGCGGTGGAGTGCTTCGACTTCCTCCGCGGGGAGCAACTTGCTCTTGGTGAGAAGTGTGCAATAGTCGGCGACGGACGAAATCGGTGTGGCCATGGGAAGGGTCGCGCTCGCAGAGGCCGGGAATATCGCGTGAGGTTGTCGGCGTGTGCGGGATGCACAAAGCCGTTCTCTCAGGATAGCACCCCGTTCTCATCATGGCGCGGGGAACGCGAATTCCCTGCGTGATCCCTCAGGCTTGCACCAGCGAAGCGGGGACACCGCGCAGGGCTTCCTCCGAGAGCACAAATGAATTCGCAATCGCTTCCTCATCCTGATTAAACAGCTCGGGAAAGCGCATCCCGGGGAGCACACGCACGGCAAACACTTCCTGCACGCCAGACTCGAAGCGCAGGAAGGCGACAACCTGGCCGGTGTCGATATCGATGACGCTCATGCCGCACCATCGCTCCTCGACGGCGAGTCGATCCGTGATCGGAATGCCGCTGAAAAGTGCCGATTCGCGAACCTGCGAGAGCCCCACGAAAGCGAGATTGCCGTAGAAATCGAGCCCGCGGGTGAATCCAGGCAGAAGTGCCACCATCTCGAGTTTGCCACTGGCTGGATCGACGATGCTGAGCGAGCCTGCACCCGATTCGAGCACCCAGAGCTTGCCACGGTGCCAGCGTGGTGAGTGTGGCATTGCCAGTCCTTGACAGACGAATTCTCCGCTGGGCACATCGATCAGCACGCCCCCCGAAGCCTTGTTCGCACGCCAGTCTGCATTGCAATCCGTGGCCCCCAGCGCCGTGACATATTTTGGAGCTCCATCCACGATAGCGAGGCCATTCAGGTGGCAGCGATCCTCGGGTGTGAGCGCCGTGATGAAAGCTGGACGCCAGCGTGGGACGAAGCTGTTCAGCCGATCAAAGGTGCAGAGACAGGAGAAACGCGTGTTGACGGCCCAGAGCTCATCGCCGACAAACTCCAGCTCGTGACCCGCGATATTCCCGGTGACATGCGAGGAGCGAGGCAGGAAGAGCGCATCATGCTGGCCCGGTGGGTCGATACGGCGGGCGGCTGCGGGATTATTGGTGAACTCGAGAATGGCGTTTTTCGTGCCGATGGCCAGCCGGCCGCGGTCGAGTGCCAGCCCCATGGGGCTCTGGAAATTGCGGAAGTGCGTGTTGGCCGTCTCTTCCTCGGCCCGAACGAAGACGAGTTTGCCCGCCTGATATGTGCTGATCAGTACGGAGATCCCGAGGTGTTTGAGGAGAGCGGGCAAGCTCGTGGTATGCACGCTTTGCAGGTCCGAAGGCTCTTCCATATGTCGGTCCGGGTTCCGAAGATAAAGTTCGCATTTTCATCAGGGTACGATGATTCACGGTTCGTGGATGATCAGGTTGGCATTCTTCGCGTTGTAACGGATAGGCGCTGTGCGCATCAGAAAGAGGATGGAAAATCTGTAAGACTGACTGATTGCCACTTGGCAGGTGCCACCAGAAATGTTTAGATAGTCCATCCTCTCCGGATAATCGTTACCCGACTCGCACGGGGATCGACAGTCTTTTACTTCGATTCCGCCCTCATACCACATCGTGCGCTATGACACGCATTCTTCGCCGTTTCTTCACGTCGCGTCGTGTGAACTCCGCAATGGAGCCGAAGAAAACGACTGTTCAATCGCTGCGGGCGCGATTGCTCGTATCGCCGCTCGAGGATCGACTCGCACCCGCCGTATTCACCGTGACGGACACAACCGATTCTGCCACGGGCACGGGCACAGCCGGATCGCTGCGATACGTTTTGGGTCTTGCCAACGCAGACTCGGTTGCGGACACGATTATCTTCGACCCGACACTCTTCGCCACCCCGCAGTCGATCAACCTGACGTCGTCGCTGACAATTTCGAACCCTGTCACCCTTCAGGGCACTTCTGCCCGCAACGTGATCATCAACGCTGGAGCGACGTTCAGGCATATCGCGATTAGTGCAGGGTCGGCCACCACAATCATTAACGACGTGACGCTTCAGAATGGCCGCGGAGCCCCCGGCGGCGCGATCCGCGTCACAACCAATGGAAGTCTAACGCTCAACCGCAGTACCATCAGTGGCAACGTCTCATCGGGCAATGGCGGTGCCGTTTACTTCTTCTCCGGCGGAACGTTTAACTCGAACGACAGCACATTCACCGGAAATATCGCGAATGGGTCGTATGGCGGAGGTGCACTGTACTTCTTCGGCAATGTGACCGCCACGATCCGGAATTCAACATTTACCAACAACTCGACCGGCGCGACTTCCTACGGCGGAGGGGCGATCCACACAGAACTGTTCTCCGGGAATCTGACCATCAGCAACAGTACCCTCACCGGGAACAGCTCTCCTGGCGGCTTCGGAGGTGCAATTTATGGCTTCAGCACTTCGGGCTCATTCAACATCATTAGCAGCATCGTCACGGGTAACACGGCGGCAGCAAGTCCGGACATTTACAACACCGGTTCTGGCGCAGCCGTCAACGTTTCGTTCAGTGCCATCGGCAGCGCTGGTTTCACCTACGGCACCAACACCAGCAACCTGACACTCGCGAACTCAACACCTGCGGCACTTCAACTCGGATCCCTGGCCAATAACGGCGGCACCACTGACACCATCGCCATCGGTGCCACCAGCACGGCCCTCGACGCTGGTTCGAACCCGGCGGGGTTGCTCACCGATCAGCGCGGCTCAGGCTACACCCGAACTTACAGCGTCAGCGGCACCCAGTTGCCCGACATTGGCGCGTTCGAACGTTCGCCCTCTGGCATCCCCACGGCCGCCGCAACGGCTGCGAATGTCACAACATCCGGTGGCACCTCGTACACCTTCACCGTCACTTTCTCCGACCTCACCGGTTCGAACAACGGCATCAATGTCGCTTCCGTGATCAATAACAACACGGCCATCAGAGTCACAGGCCCCGGCGGCTTCAACGTTCTCGCAACCTATGTCCCGGGCAGCATTAGCAATGGTTCGAACGGCACACCACGTACCGCGTCCTACACTTTCACGCCGCCGGGTGGAGCCTGGTCTGGCAGTGCGAATGGCACATACACGATTGCCGTGGAAGCCAATCAGATTGTGGACCTTGATGGAAACTTTGTGACTGCCGGCGCGATCGGCAGCTTCCAGGTCCAGCTTCCTTTGGATCTCGTTGTTACCACGCTCAACGATGCCGGGGCGGGCAGCCTCCGTGAGGCCATTACCCTGGCCAATGCCGCCGTGGGAACTGCGGATACCATCACCTTCCAGCCCGGGCTCTCGGGCACCATCACACTCGCCAGCACATTGCCCACGATCACCGAGGCACTCAGCATTATCGGCCCGGGGGCTGGCGTGGTGAGCATCAACGGCAATGACAGCGTTCGGGCCATCACCATCAACGGTGCTGGTGTCTTCCCGGTTGCGATCAGCGGGCTGACGATCACGAATTCGCGCGTTGCGGGGATGGGAGGGGCCATTTATGCCATCGATGAACAACTGACGCTGGATCGAGTGGTCATCTCGAACAGCAAGGCCGATGGCACCGCTTTTCCGACCGGGACCGGAGGTGGTGTCGGCCTCCGAGGCCCCGCCACCGTTCACCTCATCAGTAGCACCATCTCCGGAAACACGGCCGGGCGAAACGGTGCAGGACTGTACTTCTACTCGGGCGGCTCGCTCCTGGTCGAGAACTCCACCATCTCCGGCAACACCGCCGGTGCAGCGAATGGCGGAGGCGGTGTGTATTTCTTTGGGACACCACTCTCATCGGGGCTGCCTGCAGGATTCGTGGCCAGCACCCTCATCATTCGCAACAGCACCATCGCGAACAACGTGACCAGTTCGGCCGGTGGCGGGCTCTTCTTGAATGTCTTCACAGGGGGAACCCTGCTTGTTCAGCAGAGCACGATCGTGGGCAACTCGGCCGGAGCCACAACAGGAGGCGGTGGCGGCATCCGCACATCAGGCGGAACCGTGACCATTCAGAACTCCATCGTCTCGGGCAACACCAACGCCACAGCTGCAGACATTTCCAGCCCTGGCGTGACGAACATCAACTTCAGTGCCATTGGCGATACCACGGGTTCCACGCCTTCCGGTTCGAGCGGGAATAACCTGATCGGTGCGGCCTTGCTTCTGGGCCCACTCGCTAACAATTTCGGTCCCACGCAGACGATGCTGCCGCAAGCGGGTAGCCTGCTCATCGGTGCCGGCAGCAATGCCCTCATTCCTCCGGGCCTCACGAGCGATCAACGCGGGCTGGCCCGCACCTTCAACACCACGGTCGATATCGGTGCCGTGGAAGTGCAGCCCATTCCACCCGTCATCACCACGGCCGGCGGCATTCCGACCTTCACGGAAGGCGATCCGCCTCTGGTTGTCGATGCCACCCTCACTGTTGCTGACTTCGATAGCCCCAGCCTCACCCAGGCCGTTGTCACGATCAGTTCGGGATTCTCGGCCGGGGATGCGCTCGGCTTCAATGCCGGGGCAGTCCCAGGTGGTGTGCTTGCGGATGTGAGCGTGCCCGGTCAAATCACGTTCACGGGCTCGGCGGTGCTCGCGGCATATCAGGCACTCTTGCGAAGTGTCACCTACGTCAACACCAGCGATAATCCCAGCACGGCACCGCGAACCATCAGCTTCGTCGTCACGGACAACAGTTCCCCCACGGGAGCCGTGAGCCTGCCTGCCACACGCACCATCAACGTCGTCGCCGTGAACGATGCCCCGGTGAACACAGTTCCGGCCATCAACCCCATCATCGCGACGCTGACGACCGGCCCGATCTCGGGGTTGTCCGTCGCCGACGTGGATGTGAACGCGGGCTCTCTCACCGTCACAGTGAGTGCGGCCACCGGCGGCACCTTCAACGGCACCGGTTTCACATCAGGAGCCGGCACTGCCAGCATCACGGTCACGGGTACACTCGCCGCGGTGAATGCAGCACTGGCCACACTCACCTTCACCTCGACCGGCGCACCCGGATTCGTGAGTGTGACGGTCGACACGAGTGACAATGGCAACACTGGCACCGGCGGTCCCCTCACGGATAGTGACGGGTTCACCATCACGATTTCCGATACGCCGCCGACCTTGACCACGACGGCCGGAAGCACGGCATACACCGAGAACGACCCGGCCACGATCGTCGATGCCGGACTCACGATCACCGATAATGGCACGGATCTCACACAGGCGACTGTGCAAATCACGGCCGGATATATCGCCGCGGATGCACTGGGATTTGATTCCGGAGCGCTTCCCGGAACGGTTACCGTGGATGCCAGCGTGCCCGGAACACTCACATTCACTGGCACCGCATCGCTGGCCGCGTACGAGGCACTGCTTCAGTCGGTCACATTCCTCACCACGACCGAGGACCCGACACCCAGCCGGACCATCACCTTCATCGTCACCGATTTGCCTATGTTCGGCCTGCCCACGGCCAGCTTGCCTGCGACAAAAACCATTGCCATCACGGCGGTGAACGACCCGCCCGTGAACACCTTCCCGCAGCCAGCGAACCCCAACGAGGACACGCTTCTTGCGATCACGGGCATCAGCATCGCGGATCCGGATGCGCAAGCGGGAACGCTCCTCGTGACGTTCACTGCGACGAACGGCACCCTGACATTGGCCCCCGGCGCGGGTGTGACCCTGAGCGGCAGCGGCACCGCACTCATCACAGCCGAGGGTTCACTAAGCGCACTCAACGCGGTGTTTGGCAGCCTCAGTTTCACGCCGACGGATGATTACTTCGGCACTGCCAGCATCACAATGACGACAAATGACCAGGGCAACACTCCGACCCCAGCCGGCATCGACACCACCGTCCGCAACTTCACCGTCACGGCCCAGAACGATGCTCCTGTTCTCACGCTTCCCGGCGGCAGCCTCAGCTACACCGAGAACGATCCGGCCACCATCATCGATGCCGGTGCCACGGTTTCCGAGGTCGATTCGGCCGACTTCGACGGCGGCACACTCACGGTCAACTTCAGCACAGGTGGCACAACTGTCGATCAGCTCGCGATTGCCAGTGCAGGTTCGATCAGCGTGGCGGGTTCGACCATCCAGTTTGGTGGTGTTCCGATCGGCACTTTTGCCGGTGGCACAAGCGGCTTCAATCCCCTGGTGGTGACTTTTAACAGCGATGCAACCGTTGCAGTCGTGGAAGCCGTGGTGCAAAGCATCACCTACACCAATACCTCGGACTCGCCGCTGGCCACGCGGGCAGTGCAGTTCATCCTGACCGATGGTGATGGCGGCACCAGCATCGCCATGATCAAATCGATCAATGTGATTGCCGTCAATGACCCCCCGGAGAATGTGCTACCTGTCGGCCCGCTCACCACGGATGAAGATGTGCCGCTCTCACTTGCCGATTTCTTCATCACGGATCCGGATGCGTCGAATGGAACCATCCAGGTCACCATCACGGCCACGAATGGCACCATCGTACTTCCCGCGGCCGCGGGAATTGCGGTGTCGAACAGCGGCACCAGCAGCCTGATGGCAACGGGGTCCATCGGGGCCCTGAACGCCGCCTTCGCCGCCTTGCAATATGTCGCAGCCCTGGACTTCAGTGGCCCGGCACAGGTCACCTTCCTCACCAGCGATCTGGGTAACACGCCCGGCCCTGTTCAGACCGATACAGACACGGTGTCGATCACGGTCATCAGCATCAACGATGCACCGCTCATCACCCCCGCGTCGACCACAGCTTCGTTCCGCCTTGGCTCCAACCCCACGTTCGTCTCACCGGTCGCAGCAGTATCGGATGTCGATTCCACGGACTTCAATGGCGGCCAGATGACCATCACGCTTGCCAGTGGGGCACAGTTGAACGATGCGCTCGCACTCACGGACACTGGCACCGGTGCCACGCAGGTCGAAATCAGTGGCTCATCCATTCGAGTTGGAGGCGTGGAAGTCGCCACGTTCAGTGGTGGTGGCAGCAATCCCATCTCCATCAGCTTCAACGCCGATTCGGACACCGCTACCGCCGCCGCCATCATTCGGGCGGTGACCTTCACAACCTCCATCTCCGCCTCCGTGTTGGGGCCACGCACCATCACCATTTTGATGACGGATGGTGATGGTGCCACCAGCAACACAGCCTCCGTCACTCTCACCGTTCAGGCCAGCACCGCCTCCGTGCTGACACTGCCCACCGGCCCCATCACCTACACGGAGAACGCATCTCCGGTGGCCATCATTGCCACAGCTACGGTGAACGATGCGGACACCATCGATTTCGCCGGCGGCACACTCACAGTCGACATCCCCATCGGCGGGACCAGTGCCGATGTGCTGATTCTGCTCAGCGGTACTGGCGACATCGAGGTTGTGGGAAGCAGCGTACAGTATTTGGGGAACGCGATTGGCACAGTCAGTGGCGGCACGGCGGGCACGTCGCTCACGATTCAGTTCGCGACCGGTTCCACACTCGCGGCTGTGCAAGCCGTGGCCCAGGCCGTGGCTTTCTCGAACACCTCGGACACGCCGGTCGCTGGATTGCGTTCCGTGCGCTTCCAGCTGAACGACGGTAGCTTCGGGCTCAGCATCCCGGTCTCGCGCGTGGTCGATGTCGTTGCCGTGAACGATGCCCCGGTCAATCAACTGCCGATTGGCAGCCTGTCCACACTCGAAGACACGCCGCTCATCATTAACGGGCTCTCCGTTTCCGATGTCGATGCCGGTGTGAACCCGATTCGCGTCGTGCTCACAATCACCGGGGGCACCATCAGCCTCAATGGCATCAGCGGGCTCGTCGTCAGCGGGAATGGCACCAGTGTTGTCAACGCCGTCGGTTCGATCACGGCACTGAATGCAGCACTGAACGGCATGACCTATACGCCAGCTGCACACTTCAGTGGAACCGCTCAAATTCAGATCGTGTCGGACGACCAGGGGAACACGCCGGGTGCGGCTCTCACAGACAGCGACACGCTCGCGATTGATGTGGTCGCGGTGAACGACACACCTGTGAACACCATTCCGAATGGCCCCATCGCCGCATCGGAGGATGTGCCGCTCACGCTTGCAGGCTTCTCCATCACCGACCCGGATGCAGGCACGGGAATCATCCGTGTGACCTGGACCGTGGCGCAGGGTTCACTGCAAATCAATGCCGTGCCCGGGGGCATCCTCGCTGGCGAAATCACCGGCAATGTGAGCACCAGCGTGCTGGTTGAAAGCACACTCGCCCGCATCAATGCCACACTCGCAGCCGGTGGCCTGGTCTACGTTCCCAGCCTCGATTTCACGGGTGATGTGACGCTCACGATGGTGACGAATGATCAGGGGAATAGCCCCGCACCGGCGCAGGTGGACAGCGATAGTGTGACGATTCGTGTGGTCGAGGTTAACGACCCGCCGACATTCACGCTGAGTCCGAATACGCTGACGATACCCGAGGACGCCGGCCCACAACGGATCGTTGCCGCACTAACCAGCATCGGGCCAGGTGCTCCGAACGAGGCGAGCCAGACGCTCAGTTTCTCCGTCGCCGTCGGCTTCACGACGGGGAATCTCGCGTTCCTGTCAGCACCCCAGGTGCTGGCCAATGGTGATTTGCTCTTCACGATCGCACCCGATACCAACGGCTCTGCCGTGCTTCAGGTCACCGTCACCGATAGCGGTCTGGCCTCCACCACCAAGTCCTTCTTCCTGGAAGTGACAGCGGTGAACGACCCCCCCACGTTCTCGCTCAGCGGCAGCGCTCCCACGGTGAGCGAAGACGCGGGAGCTCAGACCTTTACGAGCTTCGCCACCTTCGCCCCGGGCCCCATCACCGCCACGGACGAAGTGAATCAGTTCATCACGTACACCGTGAATGTGAGTGCGATCACCGGTGGACTCACCTTCACTGCGGCTCCCGCCATTGACGCCAGTGGCACACTCACGTTCACCGCGGCACCCAACGCCAACGGCACCGCCACCGTGGCGGTGCAGGTCATGGATAACGGAGGCGGATCCAACACCTCGCCCATCCGCACCTTCGTCATCACCGTGAACCCGGTCAACGACCTGCCGACCGCAACCGATGACAACGTGACACTTGTCCAGGACGCGACCACCACCATCAACGTGTTGGCGAACGATTCCTCGGCACCCGACATCGGCGAAACGATCCGCATCCTCTCCGTAGTGCAACCGGCTCATGGCAAAGTGGTCGTGGCCGCCAGTGGGCTGTCACTCACGTACTCACCCACGATTGGCTACTCGGGCGCCGATAACTTCACTTACACCATCACCGATGGCAACGGCGGCTCTGCCACGGCCAGCGTCGGCATCACGGTTCGCCCCACGGGAGCCGCCTATGACTATATTGCCCTCGGCTCGGCCATCGATTCGCACGTCCGCGTGTTCGACGCCCTCGCCGGGCAGTACGTCGGCGACTTCTTCGCCTTCGGACCCACTTACCCCTATGGCGTGAAGGTAGGCGTTGGCGACTTCAACAACGATGGCATCGCCGACATCATTGTCGGTGCTGGCAACGGCGGTGGGCCGCGCGTCACCATCATCGATGGCACCAAGCTCAACCAGATTGCCGCCGACGGCACCATCCTCCCCACCGCCTACCTCGCGAACTTCTTTGCTTACGATTCCAGCGTCCGTGGCGGTGTGAATGTCGCCGCGGGCGATTTCAACGGCGATGGCGTCACGGATATCATCGTCGGCCCGGGTGTCGGCGGCGGACCCCACGTCAAGGTGTTCGATGGCTCGCAACTCAGCCGCGGCCGCCTCCTCGCCAGCTTCTTTGCTTATGATTCCAGCGTCCGCACCGGTCTGAGCGTTGCGGCGGCTGACTTGAATGGCGACGGCAAGGCGGACATCATCACCGGTGCCGGCCCCGGCGGCGCACCTCATGTGAAAGCCTTTGACGCCGTCACACTCAGAACGATTGCCAGCTTCTTCGCCTATGGCGGCACCTTCACCGGTGGCGTCAACGTCAGCGCGGGCGATCTCAATGGTGATGGCCGAGCCGAGATCATCACCGGAGCCGGCGTCGGCGGGGCACCGCACGTGCGAACGTTCGATTCGCTCACCACTCGTGTGGTCCACTCGTTCCTGGCGCTCGACTCCACCTCGACCTCGGGAATCGACGTGAGCTATCGCTTGCTTCGCGATGGCACGCCGACCCTCACGGCCAGCGAAATTGGTTTCGTCGGCCGGACCCGCACCTTCTCGGGCCCCTTGCTGCTGCCGCTCACCGATCTCGGCGACGCCGAACTCGGATTCCTCGGCGGCATCGAAGTGGGCTAACGAGCATGATTCCAATAGCGCATGACCCCAGCCAGGAATCATTGCCACATTGTGAAACGTGGGCGATCGGATTGGAGTCAGGGCGAATCCATAGTCCGCATTCACGCCAGGCGAGCGGTGCCCGTGAGGGCACTGTTCCGGGGCGAATCCATAGTCCGCATTCACGCCAGGCGAGCGGTGCCCGTGAGGGCACTGTTCCTTGTCCCATCACACACATCACACCACCCGGACGAGCGGTGCACGGTTCCGGAGTTGCCTCCTCTCCACGCCGAAAGCGTGAGACAGGGTGTTGCCCCTTCAGGGCAAATCAGATGGGGCCACGCAACCCAGTTCGGCGCAACGCCTTGCCCTGGGCTATGCGGTCTTGCCCCATCAGCGCAAGGAAATGGCGATGACACAGGCGATCCACCTCCACCGTTCTCCGTAGGAACGGTTCCGCGGATGATCTGCGCCGCTCACGCCATGGTGGTGTAGTTACGCGACGCAGAGCGTCGAAGCGCGAGTGGCCACGCACTGCATGGTCACGAGGTGGGTGCGTTTTTTGTCTCACAAGCGATATCCGCCCATTTTCACCCGGCTGCTCCCATTCGCTTCCCTCGGCCCTTCCGACATCTCGCGATAGACTTCCGCACCACGCTCGTTATCCTGATTCGCATGACACACACACTGCTTGAACGCTTCTTGCGTTATGTCCGCATCGACACGCAGGCGGATGACCGCTCCAGCACATATCCCAGCACGCCGGGGCAACTCGTGCTCGGCAAGATGCTTTGCGACGAACTGCTCGCGTTCGGGCTCAGCGATGCCAGTCAGGATGAATTCGGTATCGTCGTTGCCACCATTCCCGGGAACGTGCCCGGTGCACCCACGATTGCGTTCAATGCTCATGTCGACACGAATCCGGAGAACTCGGGCAAGGATGTGAAGCCGCAGGTGATTCGCAACTACGCCGGTGGCGACATTGTGCTCCCGGGCGATCCGAGCAAGGTGATCCGTGTGGCCGAGAGCCCGGAGTTGAACGCCCTGATCGGCAAGACGCTCATCACCACCGATGGCACCACGCTGCTGGGTGCGGACGACAAGGCGGGCGTCGCAGCGATCATGGAATCGGCACGGATCCTGGTGGAGAACCCTGCCATTCCACATGGGCCAGTGAAGGTGGTGTTCACGTGCGATGAGGAGATCGGCAAGGGCGTGCTGCACCTCGATCCGGGCCGGCTCGGTGCGATCGCGGGGTACACGCTCGATGGCAGCGGCACGGGCGAACTTGAAGCGGAGAACTTCTCGGCAGATGGGGCCACGGTCACCATCACAGGTGTAAACATTCATCCGTCGATTGCGAAGGGCCGCATGACCAATGCCATTCGCCTGGCAGGGCTGTTCATCGATCGCCTGCCGCAGCGGACGCTCAGCCCCGAGACGACGGCGGACCGGCAGGGCTTTCTGCACCCGCTCACGATCGAGGGCGGTGCGGGCGAGGTGGTGATCCGCTTTTTGATTCGCGATTTCGACACGCCGAAGCTCGCCGAGCACGCGGAGATTCTGCGTGAGATCGGCCGGCAGGTGGAGCGTGAGTTCCCCGCGGCGAAGGTGAAGGTGGAGGTTCGCGAACAGTACCGCAACATGCGCGATGGCGTGGAGAAGGAACCGCGGGCGGTCGAATATGCACTGGCCGCGATTCGCCGAGCCGGCATGGAGCCACGGCAGACGATCATCCGAGGCGGCACCGATGGTGCGATGCTCACCGCGAAGGGGCTGCCGTGCCCGAACCTCTCGACCGGCGAGCATAACCTGCACTCGCCGCTGGAATGGACTTGCCTCGAAGAGATGGACGCTGCGGTGCGTGTGATCCTCGAACTGGTGCAGGTGTGGGCCGGCAAGTGAGAGGTATCTCGCCTGGGGATTGATGGTGCCGCGGTGTATCGCCTGTCCCCTGCGTGCGATTCAATACGCGTTCGTGCAGATTATCGGACGGCACAGTCACCCCCTGCGGGAACACGGCTTGCAGCGGAGAATCGTTGCACGCCTTCGCGAGTTTGGTAAGATTAGGTGGTAAGCTTCTGCTCTCCCTGCCTGTTCACCGTGGGCATTGTGGCCACGGCTTGCCTAACACCGCCTCCGAGGCGCTCATGCCGAAATCGTTGCCAGCGTTCGTTGCGCTCGTTCTCGTTGCATCCACCACACAGGCCGCGGATGATCCCAAAGCGGTCGAATTCTTCGAAGCGAAGATTCGGCCCGTGCTTGTGGATCAGTGCCTGAAATGCCACTCGGATGCCGCCGATCAGGACAAGAAACTGCGCGGCGGCCTGAAGCTCGATAGCAAGGCGAACTGGCAAATGGGTGGCGACACCGGCCCCGCCATCGTCCCCGGCAAGCCCGGCGAAGGCAGCCTGATTGCCTCGCTGAAATACGCGGGCGACATCCAGATGCCGCCCAAGGGGAAGCTGCCCGATCACGTCGTCGCGGACTTCGAGAAGTGGATCAAGGACGGCGCTGTCGACCCGCGTGCCTCCACCGGCACGGCGACCGCACCCGCTGGCATCGACATCGAGAAGGGCCGCCAGTTCTGGTCCTTCCAGAAGCCGCTTGCGGCCCCGATTCCTTCATTTCGCGATGCGAAGCGGAGCTCCTTCATCCGCAATCCCATTGATGCCTTCGTGATGGCGAAGTGGGACGAACAGCATCTCACGCCTGTCGGGCTTGCCGATAAGCGCACGCTCATTCGCCGGGCCACCTTTGATCTCACCGGCCTGCCTCCGACGCCCGAAGAGGTGGCCGCGTTCGAGAAGAACACTTCACCCGAAGCCTATGCGAAAATGATCGATCGCCTGCTCGCCTCGCCACGCTACGGCGAACGCTGGGGCCGCTACTGGCTGGATGTTGCCCGCTTCGCCGAGGACCAGGCCCATACTTTCGGCGTGAAGCCCAAGCAGAACGCCTTCCAGTACCGCGACTGGGTGATTCGGGCCTTCAACAACGACATGCCTTACGACCAGTTCGCCCGCCTGCAAATTGCCGGGGATCTCGTGGCCGAGAGCGAAGGCGATCCCTTCACACGCCTGGCCGGCCTCGGCTATATGGGGCTCGGTGCCGAGTACTACAAGAACACGGCCCGCGAACAGGCCATTGCCGAGGAACTCGATGACCGCGTCGACACGCTCACCCGCGGCTTCCTCGGCCTCACGGTGAGTTGTGCCCGCTGCCACGACCACAAGTTCGACCCGCTGCCGACGCGCGATTACTATTCCATCGCCGGCATCTTCAACGGCACCCGCATGACCGAAACGCCCCTGGCCGAACCGGCAGAGGTGAAGGCATTCAGCGAGGCCACCGCGAAGGTGAAGGCTGCCGACGATGCCGTGAAGTCGCTCCTCACCGCTGCCGGGAAGAAGGCCAGTGACAGAGCACTGTCACTCACGGACAAGTACCTGGCCGCAGCCTGGGAACTGCGGGCGGGCCGCAAAACCGTGGTGAAACTCAACAGTAGCGATCTTGCCGAGGCACGCGGGCTCGATGCCTACTTCCTCGACCGCTGGACCTCCTACATCAATCCGGCCAATTCGGACAAGGCACCACCGCAGTTCAAGGAATGGTTCGCGCTCAAGGCCACTGCGAGTGCCGAAGAAGTCGAGAAGACGGCCGCCTCGACACGCAAGGCCGTCTTGGACGCTGTGAGATCGAAGAACGCCGCGATGATGAAAGCCGTGCTCACGGACAAGAAGGCACCGCTCTTCATCGAACCTGGCGATGTCGAGAAGCAGTTCATCACGGCGGCCGAGAAGCCGAAACTCGTTGACCTGCGTGCCGAACTGGAACGCTGCAAGAGTGCGTTGCCGCCCGCCCCGCCCATGGCTCACGTGCTCATGGGCAATGGGGCCAGCATGAAAATCTACATTCGCGGCAACCCTGCCACGAAGGGCGAAGACGCACCCAAAGGCTTCCTGCAAGTGCTCGCCAAACCCGGTGCGAAACCCGCCGAGAACTACACCCGCCTCGAACTCGCCAACGACATTGCCAGTGCCGAGAACCCGCTGACCGCCCGCGTGATCGTGAACCGCGTCTGGGCCTGGCACTTCGGCCGCGGCCTGGTGAACACGCCGAGCAACTTCGGCAAGCTCGGCGATGCCCCCAGCCATCCCGAACTGCTCGACTACCTCGCCGTGGAGTTCATCAAGCACGGCTGGTCGCTGAAATGGCTTCACCGCCAGATCATGGGTTCCAGCACCTATCAACTCGCCTCAAAGGCGGACGCGGACGACATCAAGAGCGACGCCGCGAATGTCTACCTCTGGCGTGCCACCCGGCACCGCCTCGATGTGGAAGCCTGGCGCGATTCGTTGCTCTATGTGAGCGGCAACCTGGATGAATCGATCGGTGGCCCGACCTTCGATTTGAAGGATTCGAACGCGAAACGACGCACGGTTTATGCCAAGGTCAGCCGGCACGAACTCGATGGCCTGTTGCGGCTCTTCGACTTCCCGGATGCGAACGTCACCGCGGACAAACGCACGAGCACCACCGTGCCGCAACAGCAACTCTTCGCCCTGAACAGCGACTTCATGCTGAACCAGGCGAAAGCCCTCGCCACCCGCGTGGAGAAACTCGGCAAGACCGACGAAGAACGCATCACCGCGGCCTACCAACTTTGCTACCAGCGCCCCCCGGCTGCCGGCGAACTGAAGCTGGCTCTCGCCTTCCTGAAGATGCCGCCCCGCCCCGAAGACAAGCTCACCCGCTGGCAGCAGTATTGCCAGGTTCTCCTGGCGAGCAACGAGTTCATGTACGTGGATTGATGGCTCTTCAGCCTGAAAGGCTGGGATCGCATAGCCCCGGGCAACGCCCGGGGTCGGATGCGAAAGGCATTGCAGCCTGAAAGGCTGCGACCAACATGATAAGGTGGTCACACATGGCGCAATCGCTTGCCAGAAATGTGGTCCACCTCATCTTCAGCACGAAACATCGCGAGCCTCTATTATTGCCCTCGCTACGGGAGAAATTATTCGCCTACCTTACCGGCACGCTCAACAACCTGAATTGCCCTGCCATTGCGGTAGGTGGTGTTATCGATCATGTGCATTTGCTGTTTTGCGTGGCTCGAACGATGTCCTTGAGCAAGGCCGTCGAGGAGATCAAGAAGAGTTCGTCCAAGTGGATGAAAGAAGAAGGTTCACCCGCGTTCTTCTGGCAAAATGGGTACGGTGCCTTCTCGGTGAGTCCGTCGAATGAAGGCCAGGTTGAAGCGTACATCGCCCGGCAAGAAGAACATCACAAGACGCGAACCTTCCAGGACGAATTCCGCGACTTCCTCAAGAGGCACAAGGTCGAATGGGACGAGAAGTATGTCTGGGATTGAAGGCGTGACGCGGTCTCAGCCTTTCAGGCTGAATGGAATTGCATCCCGCGACCCAGGGCGTTGCCCTGGGCTATGCGGTCCCAGCCCTTCGGGCTGAAGAGCGTGTGGCAACATTCGACCGCATCATCGGTGCGAATCGATGCTGCCCCCGATGTGCCCTCGTTACGACGCTCTGCGTCGTAACGCAATCTTCGACGCTCCGCGTCGAGTGTGGAGTTGGTTGAAGTACACTGACACGACCCATAGCGTCGAAAGCAGCGTTCCCACGCCGAGTGTGGGAACGAAAAAACCTGGAGAGTTAGCATGCATCCTGCCTTCCCCCTTTCGCGTCGCGAACTGCTTGCCCGCTCTGGCACTGGCCTGGGTATGCTCGGGCTGGCGAGCGTGCTTCAAGGTGAGTCCGTCGCTCATGCGTCCGGCTTGTCGTCCAATCCCCTCGCCCCCAAGAAGCCGCACTTTCCGGCGAAGGCGAAGCACGTCATTCACCTGTTCATGAACGGGGCCCCGAGCCAGGTCGATACGTTCGACCCGAAGCCGGCACTTGCCAAGTATCATGGCCAGCAGCCACCGGGGTCAGGCCTCAAGACGGAGCGCAAGACCGGCGGGCTATTCAAGTCGCCCTTTTCCTTCAAGAAATATGGCCAGTCCGGCATCGAGGTCAGCGAGATCTTCCCGAAAGTGGGCGAGCAGATCGACGACATCTGCGTCATCCGCGGCATGCACACGGATATCCCCAATCACGAGCCCGGCCTGCTCCTCATGACCTGCGGCAACACGCAAGCCATCCGCCCCAGCATGGGTTCGTGGCTGAACTACGGCCTCGGCACCGTGAACCAGAATCTGCCCGGCTTCGTGGTGCTCTGCCCCGGCAAGCCCGTCGTCGGCCCGGCCCTGTGGAGCAACAGCTTCCTCCCCGGCATCTATCAGGGTTGCCACATTTCGAGCCTTGATCCCAAGCGCGTGATTGACCATATTCGCAACACGCAGGTGACGAGCACCACGCAGCGCGAACAACTCGATCTGCTCAATCAACTCAACGGCATCCACAAGAATCAGCGCGATGGCGACGATCAACTCGATGCCCGCATTCAATCGCTCGAAATCGCTTACCGCATGCAGACCGAAGCGCAGGAAGCATTCGACCTGAGCCGAGAATCGACGAAGATTCGCGATGATTATGGCCGGTCATACTTCGCCGATGGCTGCCTCACGGCTCGCCGACTCGTGGAGCGCGGTGTGCGCATGGTGCAGGTCTTCTACGGCAGCGGTCAGCCGTGGGACGATCACGGCGACCTCGAAAAGGGGCACCGTGCCAAGGCGAAGGATAGCGACCAGGCCATTGCCGCGCTGCTGCGTGATCTGAAACGCACGGGCTTGCTCGAAGACACGCTCGTGCTCTGGGGCGGCGAGTTCGGCCGCACACCCACCAGCGAAGGGGCCAGTGGCCGCGACCATAACAACCACGGCTTCTGCGTCTGGCTCGCCGGCGGCGGTGTGAAGGGTGGCATGACTTACGGTGCCACCGACGAGTTCGGTTTCGCCGCGGTCGAGAACAAGGTGCACGTCCACGATCTGCACGCCACGATTCTGCACCTCATGGGCATCGACCACGAGAAGCTGACTTACCGCTACAGTGGCCGCGATTTCCGCCTCACCGATGTGTTCGGCACAGTGGTGAAAGAGATTTTGAAGTAGTTGGTTTCACCCCGCCCGCTGAACGGGGCGGTTCGCCAGCCGGTGATGATTCATACACTGACCTCTGCTTTCCCGCAGAGGACGCTGGCATGAACGCCACCGGTTCGCACACACCTTCACTGCAGCAATACACCGAGCTGGCCGAACTGGCCGGCGGTTTCATTCACGACATCAAGAACCACCTCGGCACCCTCTCGTTGAATCTGCAACTGCTCGCCGAGGACTTCGAGAACCCGCAGTCGCCGCGCGAACGCCGGGCTCTTGAACGTGTCAACCGGCTCAGCGGCGAGTGCCAGAAGCTCACCGATCTCTCCAACGATTTCCTCCGCTTTGCCCGCATCCAGGAGATGAACCTGCGTGTGTCGTCGCTGGAAATCGTGGTGGCAAGGCTCATTGAATTCCTGAGCCCCACGGCTCGTGAGCGCGACATCGACATCGACTGGTTTCCCGCCCCGGATCTGCCGGCCGTGATGCTCGATGAGGAAATCTTTGAACATGCCCTGTTGAATCTGATGCTCAACGCGGAGCAGGCGATGCCCGATGGCGGCACGCTCACACTCATGGGCCGCACGGACGGCGACGCCGTGTGCCTCGATGTGATCGATACCGGTTGCGGTATGAGCGAGGAATCTTTGAGCAAAGTATTTCGGCCGTTCCACACCACCAAAAAGGATGGGAACGGCCTGGGCCTCGCGACCGCCCGGAAAGTGATTGTCGCACATGGCGGCAGCATCGATGTGCAGAGCGAACAGGGCCGCGGCACCAAGTTCACCATCCGCCTGCCACGAGCCCGACGAGAGGTGAATCCCTTACCGACCTGAGCGGAGAACCATCTCTCCCGATTCTGGCGTAGTGTCTTGGCTTGCGTAGTAGGTCAGCCTTTCGAGGCTGACAATTCGCAGAACAGCAGAAAGACGTCAGCCTGGAAAGGCTGACCTACGCAAGCCAAGACACTGCCGATTCTGGCCTGCGCTATCCGTCCGTTGCATCTTGTGGCATAATAGCGGCAGCACCCGCCAGGAATCTCTTCATGCTCCAGTCGCGTCTACACCGTCGGGAATTGCTTCGTGCCGGCTCACTCGGCCTGTTCGGCCTGGGGTTGCCGCAGTTGCTTCAGGCTCAGGCACCCAAACGCAAGGCGAAGGCCTGCATTGTGCTGTTCATGTGGGGCGGCCCCGCCCAGCAGGACACCTGGGACATGAAGCCCGACGCGCCCGATGTGTATCGCGGCGAGTTCAAGCCGATTGCCACGAGTGTGCCCGGGTTGCAGATTTGCGAGCACCTGCCGGAACTCGCCAAACGTGCGAATGAACTCTGCCTGATCCGCTCGATGACTCATCCGGATGTGAATCACACCACGGCCACGCATCACCTGCTCACGGGCCGGGCCGCGCCCGCGGGTACGTTGAAGGACGACTGGCCCAACTACGGCGCGATGCTGGCGAAGCTCGGCCGCGGTCAGGGACCGTTGCCGCCGTACGTCTCGATGATGCCGGTGGTGCCGAACGGTGCGCCGCGGTTCGTGGAGGAGAGCCACGGCCAGGGTGCCGGGTTGCTCGGTCCGTTGTTCAACCCGATGCGCATCGATGCGGATGCCTCCAAGCCGGACTACCAGGTCGGGGCCTTCTCGCTCTCCGCCGACACATCCCCGGCACGGCTGAACGATCGCATCGCCTTACATCGCCAGCTGGATCGGCAAGTCCAAGCGATGGAATCACAACTCGAACTCGGGGCCATGGGTGCCCACTATCAGCGGGCCTTCTCCTTGCTGGCGAAGCCGGATGTGACGGAAGCATTCGATCTCAGCCGCGAACCGCTGAAGGTCCGCGAACGCTATGGCATGAACGTGCACGGGCAATCGGTGCTGCAAGCCCGACGGCTTGTGGAGGCCGGTGTGCCCGTGGTCACCGTCTTCTGGCCCAACGACGGCATCACCAATGTGAGCGTCTACTGGGACACGCATAACCGCAACTTCATCGATCTGAAGTCGCGGCTCTGCCCGGTGACGGATCGGGCGACCTCGGCATTGCTCGATGATCTGCGTGCCCGCGGTATGCTGGACGAGACTCTCGTGGTCTGGACCGGGGAGATGGGCCGGACACCGAAAGTGGGGCAGTCCGTGGTGGGCGGAGCCGGGGCTGGTCGCGATGGCCGCGATCACTGGGGCAAGCTCTTTACCACGGTGCTCGCAGGCGGTGGTGTGAAGGGCGGCACCGTTTATGGTGCGAGTGATAAGTATGCATCGGAACCGTCGAACAGCCCGACCACTCCCGCGGACCTCGCCGCCACCATTTATCACTTGCTCGGTGTCGATCCCAAGATGGAGATCCGCGACCGCCTCGACCGTCCACTGACCCTCTGCGACGGCCAGGTGGTCGAGGGTGTGCTCGCCTGAGATGCAATGGTCATCAGTTTCGAGTTGCCTGTCCCGAAGATAGATCCGCGTGTCGAGGCGAAATAGGTAGCTCTCGTGCACCTGGAACTTGGCGAAATAAGGCATCTGCCTCCTCCGCCCAAGCGCTCTTCTACGTCAATTAATACTACAGGGCGCCGAACGGTCTTCAAACTACCGAATGCTGCCGCGAGAGACAAGTTTCCGTTCAACCTGCATGTGCGGTTCGAAACTGTATGGTTTCGGGTTAGGTTGTGGTTATCCGTTAACTCAAATGTTGCGATTAAGTGTCTCCTCGAGTGAGCTTTTTGATTTTGCCTGTAAGCCCGTCCACAAAAGAGTTAACGCGACGAAGCCGAGAGCGACCCTCTCGGCTTTCTTCGTTTCCCGCCTTTCC
>JBGSZR010000051.1:0-4518 GCA_041750275.1 Gemmataceae bacterium | reverse complement strand
ACGTGAGTTTGGTGCGAAAGTCTCCCAATTCACCTGGGTCGATAGCTTCAGTGCTGCACGCAACGCGGCACTCGACCAGGCCCACGGCGAGTGGATCTTCTGGATGGATGCCGACGACCGCCTCGATGCCGTGAACGCCCGCAAACTCGCCACGCTGTTCACCTCCCTCGACTCCACGAACGCAGCCTACGTCATGAAATGCCTGTGCGTGCCAGCTGAGCCCGGTGCGGCCGCCACTGCGGTTGATCACGTACGGCTCTTCCGCAATGACCCACGCCACCGCTGGAAATACCGCGTTCACGAGCAAATCCTGCCCGCCCTGCGAACCACCCACGCTGCGGTTCGCTGGAGCGGCATCACCATCGAACACATCGGCTATATCGATGCCGACCTCCGCCGTCGTAAGCTGGCCCGCGACATCCGCCTGCTCGAACGCGAGCACGCCGAGCAACCCGACGACCCGTTCACACTCTTCAATCTCGGCTCGGTTCACCACGAACGCGGCGACATGCCAGCCGCACTCAACGCCCTCGAACGCAGCCTCCAACGCTCGCATCCCACCGATTCGATCGTCCGAAAACTCTATGCACTCATCGCCCGCTGTCGCAAAACTCTTGGATCGCGTGATCAAGCCCTTGCGGCACTCCGCGAAGGACGCGGCCACTACCCGGACGATGCCGAACTCCTGTTCCTCGAAGGCGTGATGTTGCAGGAAGCGGGCGACGCCCCGGCCGCAGAGGCCGCGTTCCTGCGGCTCATCGCGGGTCGCGAAGGAGAGCACTTCGGCAGTGCGGACACGGGGCTCCGCGGCCACAAAGGTCGGCACAACCTGGCCGTACTCTACTGCGAACAGGGCCGCACCACCGACGCCGAGACCCAGTGGCGAGCGGCTCTGGCCGACGAGCCGCGCTTCCTCGCCGCCCACCTCGGTCTCGGTGAACTCTACCTCCGTCAGGGCAACACCGCCGGCCTCGAAGATGTGATCCACGAGCTTCGCGAACTCGGCCCCAACGCCGCCGCCGAGGCCACTGCCTTGCAAGCCCGCGCCGCCGCCGAACGCGGTGCCTTCGCCGAAGCACGAGCGATCCTCACCGACGCCATCGCACAATTTCCCACAGCCGTGCCACTGCGCATCGCCCTCTCACAGGTGCTCATCAAGTCCGGAGCCAGCCCGCAAGAACTCGAACCCGCTCTCCACGCCCTCCTGGCTATCGATCCAAACAACGGCCAAGCAAAACACAATCTCGAAGTGCTGTTGCGAAATACCGGGCGCTGGGTGGGGAGTGGAACTGCGGAGGCGGGGAAAGGATGAGATGGAATGCGAAGATGATCGACGGTGTGCCGTTGACGATTCTTCTGTAACGATGAAATACGTTGTGCTTCGCATCGTCGATCAGGAACAGCAGTCTGTGGCTACTCCTAGCGTGGCCTATGACAATGTGTGACTGTTAACGGGCATGCTATCCAGAAGCATGTGCCCCACGTCTCTCATGAGGTGCAAAGGCACATCTCCTCAGCTCGACTGATGCCGATTCTGTGACGGTCATGCGGCAGGTGCGAGCGTGCTGAGCAAGAGTTCCCGCACCGGCTACGGAAGATTTTCAAAACCCATGGTGTGACAGGCCTGTGGCAAAAGGGACTCGGCCCACCGCCGCACCGCGGCATGCTGACTTGAGAGAAACAGACTCCCGGGCCGGCGATTCGGGTGATTGAATGCGGCAGACAGCGTTGCTCGTTGGGTCACGTCCCCTTGTCCACCAAACGCTCTGCACCGGGATGGTTCGTCGCTGGCCTCTCATCTCGGGATGTGAGATCGAACTGTCACTGCCGCGGCGGGGCAAATCAGCCCGCGAGCCATTCACGCTCAGGCGAACGCACGGGGATAGTGAATGTGCCAGAATCCCGTTTGCGTTGTGACCGCCGAGGCCATTACACTTCTGCAATGACCGTAGGAGCCATGGAAACACTATGCCTCCACTCCGCGGTTGGTTCAACCGAAGTGATGCGACGGACTCCGCGATCGCAGGCCATGTTGCATGACGCGCACGAAGCACCAGTGCCGTGACGGCCGTCGACCCACGCCGACTTCCTCCACCATGTCAGAAATGGAAACAGCCCAGGCACGTTCACGCCCGACAGGGGCCGCCCGCGGGCAAACGTTGCATGAATTCTTCCGGCGGCGGAGGGCTTCGGTGTGGGGCAGCCGTTGGCGGTTCGCGTGCTGGAAGTCACCGAGTACCCGCCGATGGGGCACGGCTACGACACCCGCGCGTACCCAATGCCCTCGTGGGAGCAGATCGAGGCCGCGGTCCGGTCGCTCAACCACTATTGCCTGCCGTTCTTTTTCATCGGCCTGCGGGACACCTGTGAAGGTGAGGACTGCTTCAGTGTGCTCGGCGGCCCGAACGGGTATGCCATCACTGCTGAGGTCCGGGAGTTGGGATGGGTGCAATACTGTGACCCGTTGCACACCGGCGGTGACGTGCCGGTGTGGACCAGTGACCAAGGGTTCTATCCTGCAGAGCAGTACGTCACCTACGACCTGGAACTGGTAGTGCGGCTCACCCGCTACTACGCTGAGCATGGACAGCTCGACCCGTCGGTGCAGTGGGAGCTGTAGGCCAGCAAAGGCAGGCCGAACCGCTCTGATGGCCTCGGAACATTAATGAAAAAGACTCCCGCGCCGGCGATTCACGTGATTGAATGCGGCTTGCAGCATTGCTCGTTGGGTCACTTCCGCTTGTCCACCAAACGCTCAGCACCGGGATGGTTCGTCGCTGGCCTCTCATCTCGGGGTGGCGACAACACAGTGTCACAACCGCGGCGGGACCAAACAGCTCTACGGGGTCGGCCCGTTGCCACGCGGTGACAACCGACTGTCACTCTCCCAGCGAGTGACGCCCCAGAAACCTCTCCGTGCCGCCGGCACGCCCGCCGCCCTTGCAAGGCAGCCACACCCGCACCCATTGCCCAGGCAGGTTCCCGCACGCCCGGCGAAGCCTCGCCATTCTCGCGCGAAGATTCATCATTCCCCCCGGCTTTTCCAGCATTTCGACATTTCCACAGTACTGCGCTTGATGTGTCCGGCCATCAGAGCGAAGTGTGTGCTGCCTCGACCGGAGGCCGCATCCCACACACTCTCAGAGACCGAACATGCCCGCGACGAAGACCGCGAATAAGGCGACGCGCAAGACCACCCCACCGCCCGAACCAGCCCCCGAAGCCCCGGCCCAGAAGCTCAGCGCCCTCGACGCGGCCGCCCGCGTCCTGGCCGAGGAGGGCACCTTCCTGACCCCCAAGCAGATGATCGGCATCATGGCGGTCAAGGGCTACTGGATGAGCCCCGGCGGTAAGACCCCGCACGCCACACTCTACTCGGCAATCGCGCGCGAGATCGCCACCAAGGGCAACGCGTCCCGGTTCCGTAAGGCCGCCCCCGGCCGGTTCGCGGCCCCTCAGGCTGCAACGACAGCTGCCAAGCCCGCCAAGACCAAGGGCCGCAACACTAACGCCGAGTGAGTATCGAATGCCTACTCCGATTCCCACCCCAGACACCACCACGGAGCCTTCACTCATGACCCCCGCGATTGTTCCGCCGCCACGCGGCTCGATCCTGGCCCGCGTCACGCGTCAGACCAAACCGCTGCCGCCCCGCATCGTCCTCTACGCCGCCGAGAAGTTCGGCAAGACATCCTGGGCCGCACACGCCTGGAAGCCCATCTTCCTCATGACCCAGGGCGAGACAGGCCTCTTGCCCCTGATCGAGTGCGGCCGCGTCCCGCCGGTCGACCATGTGCCCGACGACTTCCAGACCTGGGCGACACTGCTCGCTGCCGTCCGTGAACTCCGCGATACCCCGCACGACTTCCGCACCCTGGTGATCGACACGGGCAACGGAGCCGAGGCCCTCTGCGCGGCCGCCGTGTGCGAGGACCAGTTTGGCGGCACCTGGGCGGACTACTTCGCCTACGGTCGCGGTAACGAGCGGGCGGCCAAGGAGTGGGCCCGCTTCCTCGCGTTGCTCGACGAACTCCGCCTGGCCCGGCAGATGGCCGTGATCGTCTTGCACCACGGCCGGGTCAAAACCTTCGCGGACCCGGCGGGCAAGGATTGGGACCAGTGGCGTCCGGAGTGCATCGACAAGCTCTGGAGCCTGACGCACAAGTGGGCCGATTGCATCCTCTTCGGCGGGTTCCAGGTCACGGTCGACCGGGACGACAAGGCGGTGAGCGAGAAGCGTTACTTGCGGGCGGACGCCAGCAGCGCCATCGTGGCGGGCAACCGTTACGGCTTGCCGGCCCAGATCCATGCCGCCGCGGGTGCGGCGAACCTGTGGAAAGCGTTCGCCGATGCGTTCGCCAAGGCGCGGGGGAAGGGGGCGGTGTGAGCGAGTCTGGACATGCCAGCGGTTCACGATGCTTCATCTTCGATGGCATGGCGTGCGGCGGCGGCGATGAGCGCGGCGTCGAGATCCGGCCGGAACGTGGGTGGGTGCTGGGCGTATAGTCGCGTCAGTTC
>JBGSZR010000050.1:0-10030 GCA_041750275.1 Gemmataceae bacterium | reverse complement strand
CGCGGCCGCCGGCCACACCGCTGCCAACGAACATCAGGTTCAGGGCGACGCGCACGGGTGTTGCCTCCGTGCATCGCCGAAGCTCAAACGCCAGAGCAAGGCGAAGCGTTCGCGTGCGGCACCCAGGCGACCGGCGGCAAGGGCGGAAGCCAGGCGATAGGCGAGATGCAAGCGGACGATCTGTTTCGCACGGCCAATGCGCTCGACATCATGCCAGCCGTGGGAGTGGGCGTGTGCGGCGATCTCGTCGTACAGGGCAGCTTCTTCGTGGAAGCGGAGCAGGCTTTCGTTGTAAGCCGCGGTGGCATGATTCGCATGGCGGCGATACGCATAGGCGAACGCGGGCACGCCGATGAACTCGTCGCCATCCGCGAGCAAGCGGCTGAAGAAGTCGAGATCGAGCACCATCTTCCAGCGTGGATCGAAGCGGCGCGAGCCAAGCACGCTGCGGCGATAGCACATCGTGGGGCACATGATGAAGCAGCCACGCAATAACCATGTGATGCCCCCGGGCCCGGCGAGGCGAAGCGATTGCGGCGACCAGCCGGCGAGCACGTCCTTCATGCGATCGGGCAAGGAGAAGACCCGCTGCCCGCGCTCATCGA
Source organism: Gemmataceae bacterium (assembly GCA_041750275.1). Classification (GTDB taxonomy): domain Bacteria; phylum Planctomycetota; class Planctomycetia; order Gemmatales; family Gemmataceae; genus JBGSZR01. The sequence goes on along the minus strand of JBGSZR010000050.1, from coordinate 9,425 downwards.
TCACATGAGCGCGGCAAAAGAGTGCCACCGCTTGCGGATGCTCGACGGCGGCCCGGCTCATGACCTTCGCATAATCCGGTCGGAGTTCGTCGTCCGCGTGCAAGAGTGTCACGAGATCGGTGTCCGCGGCATCAAGGCAACGGTTCCAGTTGCCGGCCATACCGAGTGTGCGTGGATTGCGCAGGTAGCGAATGCGGGAATCGTGGTACTCTTCAAGAAGCTCGTGGGCGGGCTCATCGGAGCCATCATCGCACAGCAGCAACCGCCAGTTCGCATCACTTTGGGCTCGCACGCTATCGAGGGCCCGCCGAAGCAGATCGAGCCCGCGGTAGTACGGGATGGCGAACGTGATGGTTCGATCAGCATGTGCGGGCAGCGAACGCATGAAGGTGGTATCGACATTTCGCAGAATCGCTCACAAATGGGCTTTCGCAGATCGCGAGGCTTCGCCAGCCTCTCAATTCGCACAACCCGCACAGCCGGAAAAGTTGGAATAATCGCTGCAAATGGAGTCGAAAACCATTGACACGATTCTCATGGAAGGTATCTAGCTGCGACTCTTCAAACCGTGAGACCGGGTGCGGCCGTGGGGGACGGTTCGGCTGCCCATCCGGGATCGACGCAGGGGCTGTGGTTGGCCTCTTGGACGGGGACCCGTCCTGCGGACGAACGCGGTTGAGGACCAGGGGGATAACAGGATGACCCGCTACGAGAGTCCATCCGGCACCAAAGGCCGGGAACAGATGACCGGCCCGAAGGCTCGCCTTCGAGTGGTCGCCGCCACCGTGCTCGCTGCCGCGGTGATTGGGGTGTGCGTGGCGCCGACCCGCGCTCAGCAGCCCGTCAGTGCGGCCAAGGCTGGCCTGCCCGGCACGCCCACGGCTCCACCTTCGACGATCCAGGTTGTCCCCTCGAATCAACCCGTTAATGGTGTGCTCCCTGGCATCTTGCCGATCCAGGTGCCCAAAGCTGCCAGCCCGGCCGGTTACGGTCAGGTGGTTCCGGCAGCGGCTCCAACGGCTCCGGGTGTGGCTCAGCCTGCTCCGCTTCCCACCGCACCAGGTGTGGCTCAGCCTGTCCCGTTGAACCCCGGCACGCAGCCGGGGCCACTGAGTGGACCGCTGAGCAACCCGCTGCTTTCGCCCGGCCCGCAAGGGTTGACGGCGTCGCCGGTGCTCACACCCGAGACTCGCGAGAAGCTCAAGAAGTACGTCGAGAAATTGATCGACCCCGAAACCACGCTGGACATCGTCAGCGGCCAGACGCGGGTGCTCGTGTTCAAGGGGCAACCGTTCCGCGTCCAGGCCGGCGACGACTCCGTGCTGGCGGTTAACGTCATCACGCAGAAGGAGCTTCTCCTGCAGGGCAAGGCGGTCGGGGCCACCGTGCTCAACGTGTGGTTCGGAGATCCCGCGGATCCCACCAAACAGGAGACACTGACATACCTCGTTCGTGTTTTCCCGGATCCAGAAGCCAAGGAACGCCTCGAACGGGCCTACAAGGCACTCGAAGACGACATCAATCGCTACTTCAAGGACACCTCGATCAAGCTGAAGATCGTGGGAGACAAGCTGCTCGTGAGCGGCCGCGTTCGCGACTACATCCAGGGCGGCCAGGTGCTGCAGATCATCCGTGCCAACATGAACGCGGGTGGTGAGATTGGCCGCTTGCCGATCGTGCCGGCCGGTGGTGTCGAAGATCCGACGGGTGCCACCAACACACCCACGGCCGAATCGTTCATCTCCGCGGGCGGCCCGGGCATCATCAACTTGCTCGAAGTCGCCGGTGAACAGCAGGTCATGCTGCGTGTGCTGGTGGCCGAGGTGAACCGGGCCGCTTCCCGCAGCATCGGCATGAACTTCAGCGTCACGAACAACCAGGGCATCACCGTCTTCCGCAACACCACAGCGGGACTCGGCGGTCTCGCCATCAACGGTAACCTGGGTGGCGGATTCGGTGCGGGCGGCTTCGGCCTCGGCGGCGGAGCCAACCTCTTCGCTGCCTTCGATGCCGGCAAGATTCCCGTGGCACTCAATGCTCTCAAGACCATGACCTACGCTCGCTCGCTCGCCGAGCCCACGCTCGTCACCATGAACGGTGTGCCCGCCAACTTCCTTGCCGGCGGCCAGTTCCCCGTCCCCGTGGTGGCCGGGTTGGGCGGAGCCGGCTTCGGTGGCGGGCTCCAAGGAGTCCAGTTCGTGCCGTACGGTGTGCAACTGAACTTCACCCCCTTCATTACCGATCGCGATCGCGTGCGACTCGTGCTCAATGCCAATGTCAGTGCACGCGATAACGCCACGGGAGCGAACATCGGGGGTGCCAATGTCGCGGGGTTGAACACACGCAACGTCAGCACCACCGTTGAACTCCGCCAGGGTGAAACCATCGCCGTGGCCGGGCTCATCGAATACAGCATCGGTGCCGACAAGCAGCAGATTCCCTTCATCGGCGATATCCCCGGTCTCAACTCGCTGACCGGCATGACACGCACGACATCCGGTGAGAAGGAACTGGTGATCTTCATCACACCTGAACTGGTGCGGCCGATCGACCCCAACCAGTGCATGCCGCTGCCGGGCCACGAGATTCTCGATCCGAACGATGTGGAGTTCTACTTGCTCAACCGCATTGAGGGTCACCACAAGGATTTCCGCAGCCCGATTCGCACCGATCTGAGCCGCCTGAAGCAGTACATCCGCACAGAAACGCACAACGTCTTCGGCCCGACCGGCTACACGCCGATCCCGTGACCGAGTCGCCCCGCTTTCACGGAGGAAACCAGGCATGACGACGCGACGTGTGCGCCATCTCGTGCTGGCAGCCGGAGTCTGCTGGCCGGGCATCGGTTGCCTGAGCAAACAGCACAACGGCGACTGGACTATCAGCAACCCGCTGCCGCCAACAACCACGGCCGCACCGGGGACGCCGAGCACCGTTGCCGACGACCTGCCCAACAAGGAGCAGGCAGCGCTCTGCCTCACCATGGCCGAGTCGTTCGACCGCGATGGCAAGGATGCGGACGCGGCCCTCTACTATGAGCAGGCCCGCACGCTCGACCCCGGGCTCAACGAACGCGTCGCCCACCGCCTTGCGATCTTGTACGACAAGCTCGATCAGCAAGCCAAGGCCATGGTCGAATTTCAGGAACTCGTGAAGAAGCGGCCCAAGGATGCGGCACTTCTGAACGACATGGGCTACAGCCTCTACAACCGTGGGCAGTGGATCGAGGCCGAATCGTACCTGAGACGATCCGTCGCTGCGGACAAGACTAACAAGCGCGCCTGGGTGAATCTCGGACTCGCGCTCTCCCAGCAGGGCAAATACCAGGAAGGACTTGAAGCCTTCCAGAAGGCCGTGAGCCCCGCGGAGGCCCAGGCGAATCTGGGCTTCGTGCTCGTGGTGCAGGGGCGGAGTGATGAGGCCATTGCCGCCTATCGACGAGCCCTGGAACTCGAACCGGAATTGCGACCCGCACACGCGGCCCTGGCTCGGCTGGAATCAACCAGCCCCGCCGAGCCTACCATCCCTGCTGCCGCCAGCGTGCCCGCCGTCAATCCGTAGCGACTCGCGAACAATCGAATGCCCGTCCCCCGCGCCCTGGCTTGCCAGGGCGTTTTGCATTGGTGTTCACCCCGTTCGTTCGTCGCGCACGTCTCCTGGATTTCGTCTGCGGCGATTCCTATGCACGGACGAACTTTCGTGTGCTCCGGATGATTTCGCGGGTCGTCCTCTTGACCTACCTGGCGGTCGCATCGACGTGGCTCGCCCGGGTCGAGAGGCGGTGATCACCAACTTCGTGGAGCGACACAAGGAGTATCGAGCGGAATCGGTGCAGATGGAGCGGCTCAAAGCGCGTGCCTCCTCGAAGGCCTGGGACACACATTGGGCAGCGTCGCCGATCAAACTCCTCTGAAACAACTTCTGCGGGCCAGGCCGCACCCGCCGCAAGTGTGGACCCGAAACTATTGGCAGTCATGAAAGACCGCGAAGGTGATGGGTTGACCGACTGGTCCCAGCATGATCCGAGTGGCAGAGCGGTGCCGTCCTGCGAGGAAAGGAGCTCGTGATCACGACCTTCCTAATTATCCCAATTTCTATAAATACCCTATCTTTCCGTGCCAATCCCCTGACTTGACAGCTAAATTGAATTGGACGGTGTCCACACCCTGGCTGGGCACGGCCCCGTTGAAGGGCCTGAGAGACCCCACGCTCGTGAAAATGGGGCCTCTGCAGCAATTGTAAGGATTTCGTGAAGATTGCCGTTCGGTTCAAAGAAACTGGTTCCCATCACCTGAACGGTCTATAACATAAGCGAGGCTCCTTAGATTGCCTCGGGGTGTGCGACTCGCCGCCCAAACGGATGCTCGGAACCCGTGACTTGTGCGCACGGGGCACAGCGAGTGTCGCTTGATTCATTCGCCAATTGCGAAACTCTCCCCTCGTGATTCGCGGCTTCAGACTCGACTTTCCGCCGTCGCAGGACGCTCGCGGCACGCCCACCATCTCAGGACGAGTGAACCACCGCGACCCGCTGAACCGCTGGCCAGGATGCGGCCCATTGCATCAACGACTGATCTCCAGCCTTGCGCTACCCTCGACCAGGTGAACCATGCCCATCAAGAAGTCCGTGCGCAACCTCTTCACTGCCGCCTTCCGCAACCGACGGGAGAAGCCCATCCGGAAGCCACACGGGCAACTGGGACGCCCAATCGAGCGGCTTGAGGATCGGGTAAATCCGGCAGTTGTGAACTTTGCAACGCTCGCCACACCGATCACATTCGACTTCAACAACTTCACCGGATCAGGGTTTTCCCCAACGCCTTCAGCAGGGCAGCTTGATTCAAACCAGTTCATTAACCGAGGCGCGAGTGACGGAATCCTGGACTATGGAGTGACGGGCACGTCAGGAGATCACGCACGTGGATCTTCGTCCGGAGGTGTGACCACCGGTGGTGTGTATGCGTTCGATATTGGAGCGGGTGACATCATCTTCGGGATCCAGCCTGGAGCAAGTGACTACACACCAGGCTCACTTGAGATGCGGGTCCAGAATAACACTGGCGGCACCATCACGAGTGTGGACGTTAGCTTTATTGCTGCTGTCCGAAACGACGAAGCCCGCAGCAATATTCTCGATTTGCAGTTTGCAGTCGCTAGCACATCACGTCCAGCGGACGGGGCTTTCACTGATGCCATGGTCGGCACCGACATCACAACACCGGAAGCTGCGAGTGGTCCAGCATGGGTCGAAACGCCAATCGGCTACACTATTGGAAGTCTTTCAATTGCGAATGGCGACTATCTCTATCTGCGTTGGTTTACGGACGATTTTTCTGGCGGTGGCAGTCGCGATGAATTGGGGATCGATGATATCGTGCTCACGCCACAAGGAGTGCCTGGCGATACTGATCCGCCCTCATTAAATTCCTTTACACGTCAGGACCCAGCGACCCCAACCACCAATGACGATACACTCGTGTTTCGTGCCACGTTCAGTGAGAACGTCCAGAACGTGGGCATCGCGGACTTCGCTGTGAACGGCAGCACCACGGCCATGGTCACTGCCGTGGATGTCGTGAGTGATTCCGTTTATGATGTCACAGTTTCTGGTGGCGATCTCGCCGGCTTCACGGGAATCGTCGGTCTCGATCTCGCCGGCAGTCAGGATATTCAGGACCTCGCTGGCAACGCTTTGCCCAACGGCGAACCTGCCGTCGACGAAACATACAACGTCGATAACACACCTCCGCCACCCGCACCTCCCGCACCACCGCTCATCATTTCCGAAGTGGTGGACGCCACACTTCCTGGTGGCTTGCCTAAGTTTGTGGAGCTCACCAACACGGGTGCCACACCGATTGACCTGTCGCTCTACAGCATCGGCAACTTCAATAATGGCGGCACCACACTTGGCGGCGGTGCATCCACACTTCTGTCCGGCATCCTGGCTCCCGGTGATTCGTACGTCATCAGCTACGAAGACAATTACATGCCGGGTGTCGGTACCTTCTTCAGCACGTATGGCTTCGACCCTGACAACTTCGATCTGGGATCCTTCATCAACGGAGATGATGTGATCGCCCTCTTCCAGGGGCTCGCGACAGGCGATGGCAGCGATGCAATTCTCATCGACATTTACGGTGTGATCGGTGTCGACGGCACTGGTGAAGTCTGGGAGTACATGGATGGGTATTCCTATCGCATTTTGAGCGTCACCACGCCGAACACAACATTCACGCCTTCTGAATGGTTCTTCTCGGGTGCGAACTTCCTTGATGGCGCTGATGCCGCCACGATTGTGGCCAACACCACGCCAGGCACCCATGGCGTTCCTCCACCGCCCGTCGGTTCGCTCCTGGCAACATTGGACGGCTCAAATAATCTCATCATCACCGACACGGACGGCATCGGTCGCAATAACACGCTCACCGTGACCGTCAGCGGCACGGATCTAGTGATTACCGATCTGAACGAAGAGTTCCAGCCGTTCGCCGGTGGCACCATCTCGCCCGATGGCCACACGCTCACGGTGCCCTTCGCCAGCATTCCCGGCACGCAGATTGTCTTCAACACCGCGGGCGGCGATGACACCGTCACCATCGATTTCTCAGGCGGCAGCTTCTCAAAGACCATTGCCTTCAATGGTTCGACCGGATTCGACACATTAAACTTGGTGAACGGCTCGTTCACCACGGTCACGTCTAACTTCACGAATCTCACCGATGGAAGCATTACGCTCGACTCCAATAGCATCACCTATACTGGTCTTGATCCGATCACAGCTAATATCAACGCTGTCAATGTCACGCTCAACTACAGCACGACTGCCGAAATCTTGACAGTCACGGATGCGGGTAGCGGCCAGACGCAGGTGGCCTCGGATGTCGCTGCCGAACTCATCATCTTCAACAACCCCACCGGCACACTCGCCATCAATGCTGGCGACACCGGCGATGACATCATCAACATTAACAGCCTGGCCCCGAATTATCCGGCGAGCATCATCATCAATGGTGAAGGCGGCACCGATACCATCAACCTGAATGCTGCGATCAGCCTGGCGACCGGGAAATCGCTCAGCTTGACGTCCGAAAGCATCGTGCTCAATGCCAGCGTCACAACCGGTGATGCCCAAATCTACACGGGATCGGTGGTTCTGGGTGCACCTGTGGTGCTCACCGGTGCCGACATCGACATCCTCGGGCCCGTTGCCCTGGGTGCCAACACGCTGACAGTCGATACGTCCGCAGCCGGCTCGACCATCACCGGCGTTATCAGCGGTACGGGCGGCTTGACCAAGGCCGGCAGTGGCACACTTGCACTCAGTGGAAGCAGCACATTCACCGGCAATGTTGCAATCAATGCAGGCACTGTTGTAATCGGTAATTCTCACGCTTTTGGCACGTATAACACATCATTCTCCAAAGTCGTGGTCGCTTCCGGCGCAACAGTTGATTTCAATGGAATTATTGATGCCGTGTACGGCTATACGATCTCTGGCACAGGTGTAGGTGGCAATGGCGCACTGGTCAACAATGGTGCTGCGATCGGCACGGGTATTGCGCAGACTTCAAATATTAGATTGGCTGCCGACGCGAGCATTGGTGGCACCGGGAGCTGGGCGCTTCTGACCTTTGGTTACGCGCCAACGACGCTTGATCTGGCAGGATTCACACTGACCAAGTCAGGTAGTAACACCTTTACGCTCGCCAACGCAACGATCACGGCTGGAGCCATCTCAATCAACTCCGGTACCTTCACGCAGATCGGAAATAACAAGCCCGCCGGCCATGACCTCAGCAGTGTTGCCGTTTCACTGCCAAACGCCGCCGGTGCGACACTCGGTTTGAACAATCTGAACCTGATTGTGGGCTCGCTCTCAGGTGGTGGTGTATCCGGGGGCAACACTTCACTTGGTTCCGGAACGCTGACCATTGGTAGCCTCAATACCTCAACTAATTATTCTGGGGTCATCTCTGGCACCGGAGGCATCACCAAGACCGGTTCAGGAGCGCTGACACTCAGTGGCCTAAATTCGTTCACGGGCAACGTGCTGATTTCCTCTGGCATACTGATCGCGGGTGCTTCCAATACTGTTCAGGGTGCACTGGGTATCTTCAATGCGGCTCCCACGAAAGTCGTCGTGCAGTCTGGTGGCACACTCGATATCAACGGCCGTGCTGCACCAGGTCTCGATTTCTTTTATGGTGTCACCATCGCCGGCACTGGATCTGTTGGGCAGGGAGCGCTCGTTAATAACGGAGCCAACGGCGGCCCCAATCAGCGTCAAACACCGAATATCACGTTATCCAGTAACGCAACGATCGGCGGCACTGGCAACATCTACATGATCAATGGTGGGTTCGCACCCAACTCACTCAATCTCGCCGGCTTTACACTTACCAAGATCGGCTCAAATACATTCTTCCCCGTCAACACCACGGTCGCCGCAGGAACGATTCAGATCAACAGCGGTACGATTTCGCAGGCTATTATTGCATCCAACCTTACAAACGCGAACATCGCACTCGCAAATGTTCCCGGAGCGACACTGTCATTGAACGGATTCAATACGACCATCGCCTCACTTGCAGGTGGTGGAGTAGTAGGTGGTAATGTTACTTTGGGATCTAACACCCTGACAGTCAATCAATCCGCGATCACCACGTTCGATGGCATCATCTCCGGTGCCGGCGGCTCGCTCGTCAAGCAGGGCACCGGCTCGCTCAATCTCACCAACGCCAACACCTACACGGGTGCCACGGCCATTACTAATGGCACGCTGTTCGTCAACGGTTCCATCACCAGCAATGTCACGGTCACTTCGCCAGGCATCCTCGGCGGCAGCGGCACCATCACGGGCAACGTCGGTGGCACTGGCACAGTCGCCCCCGGCAACAGCCCGGGTCAGATGATCATCGCTGGCAACCTTGGGCCCATCGGCACGCTCGCCTTCGAAGTCAATGGCTACAACCCTGGCCCTGTCGGCGCGACTTTTGACAATTTCATTGTCACTGGCAACATCGACCTCAATGGTGCCACGCTCACCTTTACAGGCACTGCATCCGCTCCCACGCCATACCAAATTGTGACGCTGATTGCCAACAATGGTGCAAATCCCACCGCGATCGATGGGTCCACGTTCCCCGCGGATGGCGACACCGTTACCATCAATAGCAATAACTTCCGCATCTATTACAACGGCGGTGATGGCAACGATGTAGTGCTCGTCGATTACACGGCGATTCCCACTACGATCTATGTCGATGATGCCTGGGCACTCTTCACCCCCGGCACATTCATCGCGGATGCCGACCTCGGCACGAACCTCGATCAGCCAGCCGTGTTTGGTGTGAACGCGTTCGCCACCATCAATAATGCCCTCGCGAACACCACGGCCGCGGGCACCATCATTGTGAACGATG
>JBGSZR010000049.1:0-2035 GCA_041750275.1 Gemmataceae bacterium | reverse complement strand
CCGCGGGGAGGGCGGCGGAACCGGACGCGGGCGGGCGGGCGGAGACGGTGCGTTAGAATCGGACGCCACGCCCGCCTCCCCACGTAACCCGGCGAGGTCGCGGATCACGATCCGGCGGCGGGACACTTCAACCAACCCGTCGGTCTGCATCTGGCCGAGCGTCAGCGTCGCGGTCTCGCGGGTCACGCCGATCAAACTGGCGACATCTTGGTGGGAGAGCGGGACCCGGATCTCGACCCGGTTCCCGGTCCGGTCCCCGTGACTGTCGGCGAGTTCGAGCAAGATGTGGAGCATCCGGTCACGGCTTGGGAGGAAGAGCAAGTTCCGCAAACGGGTTTCGATCCGCCGGCGCCTGAGCCCGATCAGCTTCGTGACGGAGAGGGCGATGTCCGGACGGGTCTCCATCAGGGCGAGGAGGTCCTCTCGGGGAATGACAAGGACCTGACAGGGGTCAACGGTCTCGGCGTACTCCTGCCTCGTATCACCGTCCATCAGAGCGAGTTCACCGAACAACTCGCCCTCTTCGATGAACGCCATGATTGTCTCCCGGCCGCCGAGCGTGATGTCCTTGATCTTGACCCGCCCGGACGCGAGGACCATGACGCTCTCGCCGGGTTGGGTCGGCGAGTAGATGACAGTGCCCCGCTTGAAGGTCCGAGTCAGCGCGCGACGGTTCAACTGACCGGCTTCGGTCTCAGACAGTTGCTCGAACAGTTCACACTGTTTGAGGTACCAGATAGCCGCGCCCATCGGTCGTCGCCTTTGGCCCTGGGAACCCGCTCGGGTGATATCGTTCGCTCATTGTACGGTTTAGGCGGATCGGGCGGGAACCCACCGCTCTGCGACCTCATTGCTCGACACGAACAAACCCGCATGGTCGGACCACACCATTTCTGCGATGATAAGCAGCGGCGGTGGTGCGGTCTGTGAGCTATCTCACGCTCTGGAACGTTCGGCCACGCGAGTCGTCCCTTCATCTTCATTCGGAGGGCACCGTCTTTCGTTCGGGGCAGGAGCACCTCAGTTGCGAGTTCAACGCACAGACCGTCCCGGGTTCACACTCGTCGAGTTGATCGTCGCGATCGGCATTCTGGCGGTCCTGATCGGTCTCTTGCTTCCGGCGGTACAGAAGGTGCGCGAGGCGGCCAACCGGAGCCGCTGCCAGAACAACTTGAAGCAACTCGGGCTTGCGGTCCACGGCTACGAATCCGCCAAGGGGCGGCTGCCGAGTGGTGGGAAGGCCCGTAACGCGGCTGGAACAGCCGACGTGTTCCTGACCGCAGACGGCCGGATCGAACCGTACACCCCGAACCCCGCGATCGGGGCCGCTCACTCGCTCCACACTTGGCTCCTGCCGCACGTCGAGCTGGATCACGTGTGCCAGATGATGGACATGAGCCGGGCGTACAACGACCCCTTCGCCCCGGCGAACATTCTCGCCGCACAGACGGTCATCAAGCTCTACCTTTGCCCGTCGGTCTCGCACCGGGGTGACGACCAAGACGCTGCGGCGTACGCGTACACCGATTACTCCGCGCCGGTGACGGTAGTAATCGACGGTAGTACCCCGCGAGACGCGACCCCGGACCTGAACGGCTGCGTCTACCCACGGGGTACCCGCCAGCGCTGCGCCCTCGCCGCCGACGGCCCACTTCGTTGGCTCGCGGTCGCCGACGGGACAAGCAGCACGATCCTTCTGGCAGAGGTCGCTGGGCGCTGGGACTACATGGGGGGCACCCCCACCGCTGTGAACGCCCTGAACCCCAAGGGCCGGCGGTCCTGGGCGTGGGCCGAACCCGACAACGCCTTCCACGTCGATCAACTGATCAACAACAACGCCACCCCGCAAGGAGGCGGAGGCCCCTCGTCCTGTCCCTGGACCCGGCTCAACTGCGGGCCGAACGGCGAGACGTTCGGTTTCCACCCCGGCGGCGTGAACGTGGTCATGTGCGACGGCAGCGTCCGCTTCATGCAGGACTCAATCACGGGGACAACATATCGTGCCTTACTGACCGCCGCCGGCGGCGACTTGATC
>JBGSZR010000048.1:0-3631 GCA_041750275.1 Gemmataceae bacterium | reverse complement strand
ATCATCGCCGGCACGCCGATGTACATGGCCCCGGAGCAGGCCCTCGGGGCCAAACTCGACCAGCGGGCCGACCTGTTCAGCCTCGGCAGCGTCCTCTACCAGATGGCCGCCGGCCGGGCACCATTCCGAGCCAACAGCACGGTCGCGGTGCTGAAGCGCGTCGCCGAGGACACCCCGCGGGACATTCGCGAGATCGTCCCGGAGGTGCCACAATGGCTCTGCGACATCATTTCCAAGCTGCACGCCAAGAACCCGGACGAGCGATTCCAGTCGGCCCGAGAAGTGGCCGACGTGCTCGACGACTGTGAGGGCCAGCTCAAGCAGAATGGCAAGGTGCGAAACGCTGTGAAGCTCCCCAGGTACAAGCCGGCCGTGAAGCCGGCCGGGCGCGGGAAGTGGCTCGCCGCTGCACTTGTATTACTTCCGCTGCTTGGACTCGCCGCGACAGAGTTCATGGGTGTGACGCATCTTTTCCAGGGCCAGCAGGAGAAGCCCGGGCCAACCGTGCTCATCGGTGAACCCACATCCCTGGCAGTCGCGCCACCGGGACCGCTGCCGCTCGCCATCGCGCCATTCGACGCTGCTCAGGCACAGGCACACCAGGAAGCGTGGGCAGAGCACCTCGGCGTGCCCGTTGACTTCACCAACAGCCTCGGCATGAAGTTCCGGCTCATTCCGCCGGGAGAATTCGAATTCGGTGCAACTCAGGAAGAGATGGAAGCTGCGTGGGCGCGACGTCCACCGGAATTGCCGATGACGCAGACCGCAATCTTCCCCACGCAGTCGCCGATCCAGCGGATCAGGCTCACAAAGCCCTTCTACCTGGGAGTGCACGAAGTCCGCCAACAGGACTTCCAGCGTGTCATGGGCAGCAATCCCTCGTACTTCACTGCCACCGGGCCAGGTGCCAAGCTCATTGCCATGCTCGACACAGATCTCTTGCCGGTGGAACAAATCAGCTTCCTGGACGCTTTAGAATTCTGTACGCGTCTGAGCCGGTTGGAAGGGCTTCAAACCCCGTTCGTCCATGAAGACAACGGCACTGCGAATGGTGAGAGAAATGGTTACGAGTTGCCGACCGAGTTCCAGTGGGAGTACGCTTGCCGGGCGGGCACGAACACCTGGTATTCCAGTGGCGATACTGAAGCGGACCTGGACAAAGTGAGCTGGTGCCGTTCCACCGCACGATTTCGCCTCCACCCCGTCGGTGAACTCCCGGCCAACGCATTCGGCCTTCACGATATGCACGGCAACGTATCGGAATTGACGGGATCGGCCTACGAAAATGCGCGCGCGGGCTGGCAGGGTGCGATCGTGGTCGATCCCCTGGGACCAAAGCGAACGACACGCAACATGGTGGTTCGCGGAGGAAGTTGGCTCGAAACACCCATCTTCTGCCGTTCCGCCTATCGCAATGGGCACACGCAAAACGCGTCAAGTTATCAATGCGGTTTCCGTGTATTACTCCCGGTCGAAGCAGTGCGTGTGTTGATGAAACCATCGTTGCCGCCCGCTCAGGACGTCGTACAGACACTGCGCGAGGCCGTGAAGGCACGGGATCGCTCCCTGGAGATCGTGAAGGTCCGCTTCCAGGCTGGCCTCGTCAGTCGCCTTGATGTGACTGCCGAGGAAGTTGCGGTCGTCGAGGCGCGTATCCGACTGGCCAAGGCAGAAGGCGAAAAGGCCAGCGTGCTCACACTCCTGCAGAAGTTGGTGCAACTCCGACAGGAAGAACGCGACCTCATCGATACGCGTGTCCAGACCGGTGTCGTTCCTGCAAATGAACTCAACAGCGCCGAGGCACGCGTCGCCGAAGCGCAGGCCCGGTTGGCGAAGTTCCGCGCGGCCGCTCTGGACTGGACCATCTTGAAACCCACCGAGATGAGATCGGAGAGCGGGGCATCGCTCATTCTCCAGCCAGATAACGCGGTCCTTGTCAAAGGGAAACTACCAAAGCAGGACAGCTACACGCTCACCGTCCGGGATCTCCCCTCACAAATCCAGTCGCTCCGCCTGGAAGTGCTGCCGCACGATTCCTTGCCGAAACGGGGGCCGAGCCGCAATGCGGAAGCCACGTTCGTGCTCACCGCCATCAAGGCCGAACTCGTCCTGCCCGGCGAAGGAGTGGTATCGCAGCCGCTGTCCTTCAGCCGGGCCTGGGCCGATCACTGCACCGGCCTGGATAGCCGCCCCGAATTGGCCATCGACCAGGACGACAACACCGGCTGGTGCGCCGAGCAGGGCAAATCGCATTTCATCGTGGCAGAATTCGCCGAACCCATTGCCATCCCCGCCAGGGTAACGCTGCGCGTGACCCTGGAGTGCAAACACGAAGATCCCGAGCGCTTGCTGGGCTGCTTCCGCCTATCCGCGAGTGCAGACCCGGGGGTGGAACCGGGAGCGAAGTTCGCCCCATTCGCCGATGCCGTCGCGAAGCGAGTTGCCGCGTTGCCCGCTGCTGAAGAGGTCGAGGAGGCCCGCAAGTGATTGATGCAACGCAACCCGGGCTTCGATGGGCCGATCACGCCCACAATCGAGAATGGCGAGCTCCCAGTCCTCAAGTGCAATCACACGCAAGTCGCCGACCTGACGCCGCTGAGGGGGATGAAGCTGGCGGGGTTGACGAAACTCGACCTGAGCGGGACGAAGGTCGGCGACGCGGGGCTGGTCCACTTCAAGGACTGCAGCGACTTGACCACACTCCTGGTCGACCACACGAAGGTGACAGACCTTTCTCTGCTGAAAGGGATGCCCCTCAAGGAACTCAGCTGCGACTTCCGTCCGGAGCGCGATGCCAAGATTCTCCGCGACATTAAGACGCTGGAGACGATCAACGGCAAGCCGGCCGCGGAGTTCTGGAAGGAAATCGAGAAGGAATGACCACCGGCCGCCGTCAACCCGCTCGGCGGTGGGTCTCGCCACGGGACTTTCCCCACGCATCCGGCAACAGGTCTCCCAGGTCCGCCCCGGCCCGGCGGGCGTGCAACTCCGAAAGGACGTGCGTCAGGTACGACTACGGGTCGAGGCGATGCCGGGTCGCGCCGGCGCAGACGCTCAGCAACACTGATGCGGTCTTCAGCCCGCCGTCACCGCCGATGTGCAGCCAGTTGGTGCGGCCGATCGCGAGCGGACGGATGGTGCGTTCGGCCGCCCCGTTATCGATGGCGAACCGTGCGTCATCGACGTAGCGGACGAGCGATGCCCACTGATTCCGTGCGTACCCGACGGCCTGCCCAAACAGGCTCTTCGGCGTCGCCGAGCGACTCTGTACGTCGAGCCAATCGGCGAACGCGGCGAGGATCGGCCCGGCCCGCGTCCGCCGCACTCGCACCACCTCGGCGTCGGCGAATCCCTCGCCGTGCTTCTCCCGCCCGTCTTTGATCTCGCGCTCGACGGCGTAGAGGGTGCGGACGAAGGCAAGGTCCTCGACCGCCCGCGGGTCGGTCGGCTCGGCGTCCACGAAGTACCGCCGGGCGTGCATCTAGCTTCTGAGGTGCCGCACGTCGTTGTGGACCGCGTTGTAGCCGTCGTAGGCGTCGGCGTGGACGAAGCCCTGGTATCCGGCGAGGAACGCCTGCGGGAACGTCTGACTCCGGCCGGCGGTCAGGTCGAACAGGGTGTAGGGGTTGGC
>JBGSZR010000047.1:0-8290 GCA_041750275.1 Gemmataceae bacterium | reverse complement strand
CCGGTTAGTTTGTGTCCTCGCCCCCGAGGGAGGACGGCATGGACGCCGGGACAATCCGTTCGATGGAGCCCCTTCTGCGAGACTACCTTCGCCGGTTCGACGACTGCTTTAGCCGCAGCGAGCCGCGGGGGCACTTGGGCGTGGTGGTCCGGGGCCTTCTTTCCGACCTGCCGCGTAAGAACGGCGAGCCGATCGCCGATGCGGCGGAGATGCCGGCGCGGACGTTGCAGCAGTTCTTCAGCCTTCTGAAGTGGGACCACGGCCGCATGCGGGACACGGTCCAGAAGTTGGTGGCGGCGGAGCATGCCGACCCGCATTCGATCGGGCTGATCGACGAGACCGGCTGCCCGAAGAAGGGGGACAAGTCGCCGGGCGTGCAGCGGCAGTGGTGCGGGGCGACCGGCAAGAAGGACAACTGCGTGGTGACGGTCCACCTGGGGTGGGCCGCGGGGGACTTTCACTGCCTGCTGGACACGGAATTGTTCCTGCCGGAATGCTGGTCGGAGGACCGCAAGCGATGCCGTGAGGCGGCGATCCCCGATGCGATGGTCCACCGCACCAAAAGCGTCATCGCTCTGGAACTGTACGACCGGGCGGTCGCCAACGGGGTGCGGTTCGAGTGGCTGACGTTTGACGAGGGGTACGGCAAGAGCGTGCGTTTCCTCGAGGAATTGCGGGCCCGGGGCCAGAAGTTCGTGGCGGAGGTCCCGGTGACGTTCGCCGGCTGGATCCATCCGCCGGAGGTGACGCGGGAACGCCGGGGCGTGCCCGGGCGGAAGCCGGCGAAGGCCCGCCCGGTCCCGGGGAGCGTTCGCTTCCGCACGGCGCGGGAACACCTGGCGGAGTCGCCGGAGCTGCGTGACCAACCGTGGGGGACCTGGCACGTCAAGGACGGGACGAAGGGGCCGATGGTCTGGGAGGCCAAGCACGTCTGGTTCCACCCGAACGGGGAGGACGGCACGCCCCTGGAGCCGGTGCATTTGGTGGCCGCCCGGAATCTGACGGAGCCAGACAAGGTGAAGTTCTTCGTCGCCGCCGCGCCGCGTCAGACGCCATTGGGTGTGATTCTGTTCGTCGGGTTCTCGCGTTGGCGTGTGGAACGGTGCTTCGAGGACGAGAAGACCGAACTCGGCTTCGACCACTTCGAGGGCCGTTCGTACGTGGGCCTGATGCGTCACCAGATCGTGGCGATGGCGACGCACCTGTTCCTGGCGCGGACGCACCTTGAATGGCGGGGGGAAAAATCCGGAGCTGACCGTTTGCCAGGTGCGTAAGGCGGCCGGGGCGTTGGTGCGTTCGTTTTGGCTGGGACGGGTCGCCGGGCGGTTGGAACTCGAACGGGCCGCCGACATAATCACGCGGACGCAGGCACGAAACGCGCGGTCGCGTAAAAGCCATCGGAAAAGGACTCTGAAAACGCTCCGCGCCCTTGGAATATGCGTCAGCAAGCTGCCCAAGGGCGGATTCGAAAGTGGCTAGGAAGCGTTGTAGTACTAAAGAACGTCAACAAGCTTTCCCTGCCGACGACGGTCGGGCCTTTTCCATTGCTCTCCGAGTCGAACGAGGAAGGGTCCGAAATAACCCTGAGGTACAGTGATGGCCGATTGGCTGCCGCTGCTGTTGGAGAAACTTGACCGTTTACGGGAAGCCGACCCGGCGTTCCTGGTAACTGGAGCGTCCAAACACCGCTACCGCTTCGGCCCGAAGTGCCCCACGGTTTGGTTGGAATTTTGCGAGGAGAGGTATGGTATTCTGTTGCCGGATCAGTTCCGCCGCTTCATCGTGGAGGTCGGCAACGGCGGAGCTGGCCCATGGTACGGGTTGCAGCGATTCGGCTACATGCCGGCCGGGACAGTGATTCCCAGTTCAATCTGGACAGGAGAGTCAGGAATAGTTGAAACCGAGTGGAATTTCACCCGAACGGAACCCATCAAGTTTCTTCTGGATGGTACGCCAACAGACGGCTTCGAAACGCATTTCTTTGAAGCGATGGCTAACCTCTCAAGTGGGGACTCGATCTTGGCCGAGCCTTTCCCCTTTAATATAGATCGTATCCCAGACGAGGACATGTGGGGCGATCTCCGATTACAACGTGATCGGTGGCCAGTGCCCGGCGCGTGGCACCTGGCCGAATACGGCTGCGGCGTTCAAGAAGTGCTGGTGCTAAACGGTCCTCGGGCTGGCGAAGTCTGGTTCATCGACTTCAGCAATGATGACGGGGCAGGGAAATCGGCTGGCTCTTTCGCCGAGTGGTACGACAACTGGCTTGAACACTCGCTGCGGCACTGCGCCCAAAGTTTCAACTATCGTGGCATCCTGAGCATCTTTGCCGCCAATGACAGGGAAGAGGCAGAGGCACTTACGATGCGACTCAGTGCCGCTGGACTGTGGAGCGAGATCGAAGGCTCGTCTTCCCGGACGCTTACTGTACACGTCAAGAAAGACCAGGTGGACGAAGCCATGCAGATCCTCGAAAGTTTCACAGCCGAACTTGGGAACCAAGGTTAAATGCCGCGGACCTGTCGATGTTAACCCGAGTGCCAGTGGGTGCTGGCTATGTCGAGCCCCGGTCATACCGAGGCCGACGCAAGCCTTCCGGTCGCGTTCGCGTCAAACGTTCGAGCCACCGAACAGCACCCGGGGATCACTCTTAGTTGCCCGCGCGCCCTACCCTGCCCACCTCTGTTCGTCCCTGAACCGTCAGCACGCAACCGCGGCGAGTGCGATGTTGTCGGGAGCAGCATCTATACTCGCGAACGCCCGGACAGCTACAAATCTCACAACGCCTTGCCCTGCAATGAAGTCGATGACGGTCTGGACCGGGCGATGGCCGGGTTGTTCGTGCGGAACATGCAGGAACATCAAACAATGATCGAAGTCACACATATTCTCTCCCAAATTGAGCAGGGTGATCCAAGCGCCGCCGAGCGGTTGCTGCCTCTCGTGTACAACGAGCTGCGGAAGCTGGCCGCAGCGAAATTGGCTCAGGAGAAGCCGGGACAGACGCTGCAGGCGACCGCGCTGGTGCACGAGGCTTACCTCAGATTGCTGGGAGATGGGGAACCGTCCCGCTGGGATTCGCGCGGCCACTTTTTTGCTGCCGCTGCGGAAGCCATGCGACGGATTCTGGTCGAGGCCGCCCGCCGGAAGAAGCGGCTCAAGCGAGGCGGCGACCAGGCCCGTCAAGACATCGCGCAGGTCGAGATTGTCGCCCCGGAAGTCCGCGAGGATCTCCTCGCGTTAGATGAAGCACTCCAAAAGCTGGCCGCCCTCGACCGCCAAGCCGCCGAACTGGTTCAGTTCCGATATTTTGCAGGGTTGACCCTGCCAGAGGCTGCTGAACTCATGGAGATTTCTCCGCGCACGGCGGATCGTCTCTGGGCCTACGCCCGGGCTTGGCTGCACCAGGAAATTCAGGAGTAGTCAGCCTCGGCGACGGCTCGCAATTTTTATTGGCGTGATTCTGAGCCGGACGGCGCATTGTCTTGCGGAGGCACAGACCAACCGTCTTCATTGCCAGGTGGGAAGTGTGACGCCATGAACGAACGCGAAATCTTCCAGACGGCGCTCGACTATTCGGATCTGGCCCAACGTCAGGCCTACCTGGAGCAGGCTTGCGGCAAAGATGCCGCGATTCGGGCGCGGATTGAGGCACTGCTTTGCTCCCATGATTCCGAGAGCCAGTTTCTGCAGGTGCCGGCCGCAGAGCAGCTCAAATCACCCGGTGATCGCCCCACGCAGACCATGAATTTTGATGAGGACCAGGGCGACGAGCACCTGGACGATGAGTCTGCCGCAAGGCCCGACCTGAGCTTCCTGACACCGTCATCGAGATCCGGCTCCCTCGGGATCCTCGGCCACTACGAAATCCTGCAACTCCTCGGCCAGGGCGCTTTTGGGCTGGTCTTCAAGGCATTTGACGAGAAACTGCAGCGGCACGTGGCCATCAAGGTCATGAATCCGCAGCTGGCAGCAACGTCCCCGCCGCGGAAACGATTCTTGCGAGAAGCTCGATCTGCGGCGGCGATCAAGCACGAGAACATCGTGCAAGTCTACAGCGTCGAGGAGCAGCCGCTTCCTTACCTGGTGATGGAGTACGTGGACGGCCAGACGCTCCAGTCCAAGCTGGATCGTTCCGGGCCGCTGGACGTTGCCGAAATTCTGCACCTGGGCCGGCAGATGGCGAATGGTCTCGCGGCTGCCCACGCCCAGGGACTGATCCACCGCGACATCAAGCCGGGCAACATTCTGATCGAGGCCGGGACCGAACAGAAGGTGAAGATCACCGACTTCGGCCTGGCCCGCGCGGCGGACGATGCCACGATCACTCGCACGGGTGTGATTTCTGGCACGCCGATGTACATGGCGCCGGAGCAAGCCCAAGGTCTGGCGCTGGATCACCGCGCCGACCTTTTTAGCCTGGGAAGCGTGCTGTATCAAATGGCCTGTGGCCGGCCTCCTTTCCGGGGTGCCAACGCGATCGCCGTCCTCAAGCGCGTAACGGACGAAGTGCCTCGGCCGATTCAGGAAATCATCCCCGAAGTCCCTGACAGGCTCTGTGAAATCATTTCTCAATTGCATGCCAAGAACCCTGAGGAGCGATTTCAATCCGCAAAGGATTTTGCTGAACTGCTCGCACGCTGCCAGACGAGGGTGCAACAATCTGGCCGAGTCGACTTGCCTAACGAGGTTGCACCATTCATGCAACTGCCGGCCGTCGTCACGAAACCTCACCCCAAAGATTCGAAGGCCTCCCTCGGCAAACCTGCGGTACTGCCGAAACTGCGTCGCTGGGCCGCGGCTGCCGTGGTGGTGCTGGTGCTGCTTGCCGGTCTCAGTATGACCGAGGCTCGCGGCATCACCAACATGCGTGGCACCATCATCCGTTTGTTCTCTCCAGACGGAACGCTGATTGTGGAAGTCGACGATCCCGACGTGAGCGTGAGCATCGATGGCGAGGACATGGTGATCACTGGAGCCGGGGCGAAGGAAATCCGCCTGAAACCCGGACGGTACAAGGTACTCGCCAGTAAAGACGGCAAGCTGGTGAGCCAGGAGGTGGTGACCGTCACGAAGAATGGCCGGCAGGTGGTGCGGGTGAGCCGGGAATCCCCTGCGATAGTCGACGCTAAACCACCGATGAAGGTGGATCTCCGCCCCAAAGTCCAGTCTGGTGGCGAATGGCGTATCGAAGGCACTGAACTGGTGCAGGTGTTGCCTCAAGGCGCGTTTCTCATGTTCGGGGATCCAGGCTGGAGCGACTACATTGTCGAGGTTGAAGGATTGACGAGCAGCACAACAAGAGAGGTCAACGGATTCCGCACCATTTTTCGGGCACAGAACCCGGACAATCATCGCATGTTTGACATCGGCAACTACGCGGGGACCATAACGGATGCCTGCTATTTCAAGCAGGGCACGTGGGGACGCACCCCAGGCTGTTTGCTCAGGACGCCGTTCGAAAACGATCGCTGGTACAAGATCAAAGTTGAGGTTAACGGCCCTGCAGTTCGCTGCTCGGTCGATGGCAAACTCACGTTCGCCTTTAGCGACGCCGACCTGACGACCGGGATGATCGGCCTGGCGAGCGGCGGTTCCCCGACGCGCTGGCGCAACCTGAAGGTGACCGCACCCGATGGTCGAGTGCTGTGGGAAGGCTTTCCCGACCTCGGCCCAGCCGCCCCTTCAACAGACCCCGACCGCCGCGCTGCCGAGTGGGTGCTGGCCAATGGGGGAAAGGTGCAAATCGCACCCGGGGGCTACGTTGTTTCGCTCGACAAACTGCCTACACACAAGTTCACAATCGGACTCATTTCCTTCGACGGTCTGAAGTTCAAGGAGGAAAGCGAGTTGAAATGCCTGGCCCAATTGGCTCATCTCGAGCAAGTTTTCCTCGGACAGGCCCCAATTACCGGCCTGGGGCTGGGCTACTTTGCGACCTGCCCTGAGATTGCTGTTCTCGCCTTGGATAGCACGGCGGTTCGAGATCGCGATCTTGGGGTTCTCAAGAATCTCAAGAAGTTACAGAATTTGACCCTCCACAATACGCGGACAACGGATGCGGCCATCGAGCACATTTTTGAATGCCCCCGGCTCACGCAACTGGATCTCTCGCTGACCGGTATCACGGACGCGGGTCTGAAGAAGCTCGAAGAGCTGAAAGGGCTGCAGTTCATCCAGGTTTATCAGACTAAAGTGAGCGCTGAGGGAGTGAAAAAATTCGCCGCCGCGTTGCCGGGATGCAAGATCCGCTGGGACGGCGGCGTGATCGAGCCGAAGCTGCCCAGCGATCCCGACCGCCGGGCCGCCGAATTTATTCTTTCATTCCCCCGCACCTACCAGATCGCGGTCCAGGTGAATGACATCGATCGCTGGATCGGCAAGGTGTCCGACCTCCCGGCGGGACCGTTTCGCCTGACGGGCGTTGGTGTCGAATGGGCACCGAAGTTGGACGACGAGGGGCTGGCCAACTTCGCAGGGTGCAAGCACGTCAAAATTCTTAACCTCGTCGGCACTCAGGTCACGGCGAAGGGGCTTGTCCACTTCAAGGATTGTCAAGACCTGCAGGAACTCTCGTTGGTTGGGGATTTCATCACCGATTCGGCCCTGGAGATCTTCAAGGGACGCAAGTTGAAAAGATTGGGTATTCGGTCGAATAAAATTACGGATGCTGGACTGGCTCATTTTCAGGGTTCGAATCTGCTGACTTCCTTGGACCTCGCGCACTGCCCCGTGACCGATCAGGGGATAGCCTACTTCAAGGACAACCGGAAGCTGAAAACCTTGTCGCTCGCCGCTACGAACGTGTCCGACGCAGGCCTGGCCCACTTCAAGGATTGCAAGGATCTGGAATCCTTGAGCCTTTTTTGGACGCGTGTGAGTGACGACGGACTGGCCCATTTCAAGGAATGCAAAAAGCTGAAAATGATCGATTTGGGCCGACTGTCCTTGGTGAGTGATAAGGGTCTCGCGAATTTCACCGACTGCGCTGACCTCGAACAACTCGCGCTCGGAGGGACCAGTGTCGGTGATGACGGCTTGTCCCACTTGAAGAACATGAAGAACCTGGCATTCCTGGGGCTCCAGAGCACAAAAGTGACCGATGCAGGATTGGTACATCTCAAGGAGTGCAAACTGCTCGGGGAACTCCATCTCTGGCAAACGCGCGTCACGGGGACCGGCTTCGTTCATTTGAGCGAACTACCGAATCTGTCGCGACTCTTCCTGGCCGAATGCCCTGTGACCGACGAGAGTATCAACTCGCTGTGTGCGTGCGTGAAACTGCGCTCACTGGGTTTAACAAAGACTCGGGTGTCCGAGGCAGGCGTGAAGAAACTCCACACTGCACTGCCGCAGTGTCAAATCGAATCGGACCACGGCAAGTTCGGTCCAGGAATCAAATGATAAGTGACACAACTGCGGGTGTCACTACGGCTCATGCTCAGGCAGCCCAAACACCTGTGTCACCCTGGGCTCGCCTGACCCTGAGGTCGCAAGCAAGCGTATCCTCGTTCTCAAACTGGCCGGATTTGAGCAAGGCTTGGTGATGACAAGCCAAGTTCATGGGTACAACCATTTTCTCTGGGGCTGGCACGAGGACGATTGAGGCGGTTTGCTGGGTATTTTCATTCCGCACTCCGCATTCCGCACTGCAGGACCATGGTCCTGCGGAGCAATTCAATCTCCCAAGATAATTCGGTTCGACCCCGCACGTGCCGCCTGGCGGGCGGCGGCACTTTGGGTGGCGGTTTAGCCCACGTCCACGCCGTGGAGGGCCCAGGTGTCCTCGTCGGGTGTGGTGGCTGTGAGTGATGTGCCCGTGCTGAAGACCGTGCCGGTTCGCGGCGATGTGGAGTCCTCGGAGCGGAACGCGGGGGTTGCCTTCGGGCTGCGGGTTGCACCGGATGCGACTGGTGCGAACGCCTCATTCACCGGCGTGGCGTAGGGTGTTGCGGTTGTGGTTGCACTCACACTACCCGTCGGCACGCGGCGGGTGCCGGTGCCCAGCGTTTCGCTCATCAGGTCGCCAACTGCGACGTTGCCATCCACGTCGGCCAGGCCGGCCTGGTGGCCCAGTTCGTGCATCACCACCGTTAGCAAATCGACGCGGCTCGCTGCTTCACCACGCGTCGCCTGCAACTCGGTCGCTGCACGCGTCGCCTGGAATTCACTGTCGTCGCCCGGCGTCAGGTCGACGAACCAGCCCGCTCCGAACGCGTCGTCATCGATGCGGATCAGGCCCGGGGCCGCGTGGCCCAACTCGCTCGTGCCGTCGAGATCCGCGATCTGG
>JBGSZR010000046.1:0-86038 GCA_041750275.1 Gemmataceae bacterium | reverse complement strand
CTGCTTTTCGGCTTCGTCGTCTGCATCGCGATCGAACCAGCGCCGCACGAGTGGCGAGTCGTAGGAGAGATACCCGGCGATGCCGAGGATTCCCGTGATGGCAACGACGAGCGCGACCGTTCGACGCTGGGGCATGAAGTGCTTCCCTTATTCTGCAATGGCACGGAGGGATTCGCGAACGGCGGCGATTGTCTCGGCGATGTGGGCATCCGTCATCGGCACACTCAGGAACGCCGCTTCGAACTGGCTGCAGGGCATGTAGAAGCCGCGGTCCATCATCTCCCAGAAGAAGCGAGCAAATCGCTTCGTATCGCAGGTCTTTGCCGTATCGTAGTCGGTGACAGGTGTGCTCGTGAAGAAAGGCGTCCACATGCTGCCGATGCGGTTGAACTGGAACGGCAGGCCGGCTTCCGTGGCCGCGGCGCGAATGCCGGCTTCGAGTGTCGCCCCCAATTGATCCAGTCGCGAATACGGCGGATTGGCTTGCAATTCCTGAAGTGTGGCGATTCCAGCGGCCATGGCCACGGGATTGCCGGAAAGTGTGCCCGCCTGGAACACGGGCCCGGCAGGCATGACCTTTCGCATGATGTCGGCCCGGCCGCCATACGCACCGACCGGGTATCCGCCGCCAATGATCTTGCCGAACACGGTGACATCAGGCTCATCGCCGAGCAGTTCCTGGGCACCGCCGAGGGCAAGGCGAAAACCGGTCATCACCTCGTCATAGATGAGGAGCGACCCATGGTGCCGTGTGAGGCGGCGAAGTTCGGCGCGAAACGCGGCACTGGGAGCGACCAGGCCCATGTTGCCAACAACGGGTTCGAGGATAACACCGGCAATGGCGTCGCCCTTTGCCTCGAAGGCCTGCTTCAAAGCCTCGACGTCGTTGAAACGCAACACGAGTGTATCGTCGGTGCAACCCTTCGGCACGCCGGGGCTGTTCGGCACGCCATGCGTCAAGGCGCTGGAACCGGCGGAGACGAGCAGCGCATCGACATGGCCGTGATAGCAGCCGGCAAACTTCACAATGAGGTCGCGGCCAGTGAAGCCGCGGGCAAGCCGAATGGCACTCATCGAGGCTTCGGTGCCACTCGAGACGAAGCGAACCATCTCGACGGAGCGGACGGCCTTGATGACGCATTCGGCAAGTTCACTCTCGAGTTCACACGGTGCTCCGTAGCTGGAGCCGTTGCGCACGGCCGCAATGGCTGCTTCCATCACCGCGGGGTGGGCATGGCCCAGGATCATGGGCCCCCAGGAGCCAATGAAGTCCAAATAGCGATTGCCATCAATGTCGAAGAGGTAGGGCCCTTCCGCACGTGCGATGAAAAGCGGCGAGCCGCCGACCGCTCCGAACGCTCGCGCAGGACTATTCACACCACCGGGAATCAGGTTCTTCGCACGCTCGAAAGCGGCCACACTCCGCGATCGGTTCAGAGGACTGGCGGACATGAAGTCTCCGGTAGATGAAAGAAACGCAGCACTTAGCCTGTCACGGTGAGTATCGCCTGGGCGCGTTTCACTGCGTCCGTGAGTTGATCGCGCCCCTTTTCCTCGTCGTCGTAAAGATCAAGCACCTCGCGGGCATTCACTCGGGCCTTTTTACGAAATGCCTTGGCATTGGGATCGGCTTGCCATTGTTGGATATATCCATCCGCTTCGTCGAGTTTCTCGGTGATGCGTTGGGCACGAGCGGCCGTGGCGTTGTCCGGCGTCTCCTTCGGCAAGCGGACTCGCTGCTCCGTGGCGATGAGCAACCAGACACGCAATTCCGGCTTGGTCTCGGTCTGTGTGATGAGTGCATCCCAGATGCGTGCGGCCTTCTCCACGTCGGGAAACTCCTGAAACCGCAAGGCTCGGATGGCCTGACTCTCGGGATCGGCTGCATCGTTCTTTGCTGGCTTCTCAAAATCGCGAATCTCCTCGATCTCCTTGCGAAGGCGAGCGAGTGTGGTCTTCGCTTCCTCCAGATCGCGCAGGCGTTTCTCGGCAACCCAGCCCCACTTGGCCTTCGCGAGTTGGGCCTCGTCGAACGTATAAGGCAACTTCGCCGCTTCGGGAAACGCGGCCTGCACCTCGCTCCACTTCTCGCCTGCCGCTTTGAGGTTGCCCTGCTTCTCGAAATCGATCGCCATCATCGCCGCGGCATAGGCCTTCGGATCGTCGTTATCCTCGGGTTGTTCCCTCCACTTCTTGGAATTGAAGCGATTGGCGAGTTGCTTCTCACGTTCGCGCACGGTCTCCGCCCGGAACACGGCCGCGGCCTGGTCGACCTTTTCGCCGCCTTTCTCACCGTGAGCCTTGAGAAACTGCTCGGCGGCTTCTTGCTTCTCCTTCGATGTGCTGGCCGCTTCGATCTCCGCGAACATCGTGGCGGCTGAGGGAGATTTGATGAAGCCGAAATACGCAATCCCGACAAGCACGACCAGCGCCATCACAAGCCCGGTGGCCTTCACCCAGGTCTGCTGCAGCAGTGGCACAGCCTTCTTCTTTTTCTTCTTCTTGGTAATCCCCTTGAGTGCCCGTGCGGCCTCGCGGTCGGCCTCATCAATGGTGGAATCGCCATCTGTAAAGCGGCGATCGCCGCGACGGGCTTTCGCTGCATCGAGCCCCGCACTCTTGCGCGCGATCGCATCCGCTTCCACTTCCTCCAGCATCCGCACCACCCACGCGGCATCCTGCGGGCGATCCGCCTTGTCCTTCTCCAACAACTGCAGAATCAGCGAGGCAAACTTCGTGGGCAGATTCTCAACCAGCTTGTGGACTCGCGGCGGTGCTTCATTCACGTGCTTCAGAAACATATCGACGGTTGTCTCGGCCGTGAACGGCTTGCGGCCCGTGAGAAGCTCGAAGAAAACGATGCCCAACGAATAGAGATCCGATTTCGCCGTGAGATTCTTGTCACCCTTGCACTGTTCTGGCGACATGTAGGCAGCCGTGCCGATGGTGCTGTTCATGCCGGTCAGAGCGGTAACATCCGTGTCCTTGGCAATGCCAAAGTCGGTGAGCTTCAGCACGCCGTCCGACGTGAGCATCAAATTTGAGGGCTTCAAATCGCGGTGAATGATGCCTTTATCGTGGGCATACTGCAAGGCTTCGCCAAGTTGTCTTCCATAGGTGGCAACTTCTTCCCAGCCGAGCCGACCGCGACGTGCGAGCACACGGTCGAGCGCTTCGCCGTCGATGTACTCCATGGCAATGAACGGCGTCTTGCGCCAGCGGCCAGTCGCGATGAGGCGAACGATGTGCGGGTGACGCAACTGCTTGAGGATCGAGGCTTCACGTTCGAAGCGGGCCATCGCCGATTCGTTGCCGAGCAAGCCGAGCGCCACCATCTTGATGGCCACGGGACTGCTCGCTTCTCCATCCTTTTGATACTGGGCGCGATAGACCGAGCCCATGGCGCCGCTGCCAAGTTCCTTGTCGATCTCGAACGGACCGAGCTTCTGTCCCACGAGCATGGCCAGCTCCCAGACAACGGTGTGATCCGTGTGACATTGTAATCAGAAAGAGGCACGAATCCCGGGTGAAATGGCACCTATTAACGGGGACACGTGTAACGTGGTGTAACTCCGTCTCAATCCGCGACGTGCGTCGCGAATGCTTTGGTATAATTCGAGTGACGTATTACGCCCCGATCTGGCGTGTGTGGAGAATGCGAATGGCTGCGGTCCTGGAACCCAAAAAAGACCCCGCCGCGAAATTCGGCTCGCAGGTGGACGAACAAATTGCCCAGGCGACCAGTCGCATCCGCGGCCACGACCTCGCGTTCGGCGGCCTGGTGCTCGCCTCCATCGTGCTGGTCTACGCCACGGTGATGGCCCTGCTGGATAAATCATTCTCGCTGCCCGAATGGGCGCGACAGGTGGGCCTGTTTGGGTTGCTCGCAACACTCGCTGCCGCCGCCTACAGACTCATTATTCGACCACTTCGTGCGGACATTAATCCCTTGTACGCAGCTATTCAGGTGGAAAAGACGATCGAGGACCCCAAGAACGGTGTGACGGGCTACATCGATGCGAAGACAAACGTGGATCTCCACCCCACCGTTCGCGCCGCGATGAGCGCGAAGGCAGCCAAGATCGCAGCCAAGGCCGACCTGAATCGCGCCGTCGATCACCGCAGCCTCGTCTACACCGCAGGGGTCGGCGTCGTGTTCCTGCTTGCGCTCATCGTGCTCTTCTTCCTCTTTGGCCTCACGCAGTTTAGCTCGGTGATGGGCCGCACCTTCGTACCCTTCTCCTCCGATCCGCTCGCCACGCGCACGCAACTTCGCATCACCAAGCCCGATCCGGCGGAGGCCACCATCACAGCCGGGCAGGGCATCGTCATCGGCGTCGAGGTCGGCGGCCGCATTCCCAGTGCCGAGAATCCCGATCATCTCCGCGTGCTCATTCGCCACAACCCCTCGGACCCGACCTATGTGGAAGTGCCACTCGAACCGGGCGACACCACACGCGAATGGCAGGTGCGTGTCCCGGATTACCTCGTGCAAAACGGCTTCTGGTACAAGGTCGTGGGTGGCGATACGGAGACGCCCGAATACCACGTGACGGTCCGCTCTCTGCCACTCGCAAGCATCACCAGCGTGGAATACGCCTATCCCGCTTACCTCAACCGTTCGAACCGCACCTCGAAGGATGCCCGCATTGAGGCCGTAGCCGGCACCAAGATCACGCTTACCGCGAAGGCCAATCGCACCGTGAAGGATGCGAAGTTGCTCATCGACAGCCCCGGCGAAGGTGCGATCGAAACCATCGAGGTGCCCTGGACTAAGGTGGAAGGCCACGCCGACGAGATGCGCTTCTCCTTCCGTTTGAGCAAGTCCGGCTTCTATCGCGTCGTTTTCACCGCGGCCAACGGTGAACGGAGTGCTGACCCTGCACCGGAAGAGATTCGTGTTTCGCCTGACGAAGCGCCACGTGTGGAAGTGGTAAAGCCCGAGGAAGATCCCGTCACCATTGCCGCGAACGGGCAACTCGCCGTCGATGGCACCATCGGCGACGACTACGGCATCGACAGCGCCACTCTGCGAATGCGCGTGGTTTCACCCACGCCCATGCCGCTGCCGGCCAAGCCGTTCAACGGAGGCCAATCGCTTCGCCGTGAATCGGATAACACCTGGCCCACAAGCTTCGAATACAAGGACTCCGTCGATCTTGGCCGCATCGTGGACGCGGAGAAGAAGCCAATCCCGC
This sequence comes from Gemmataceae bacterium, assembly GCA_041750275.1. Lineage (GTDB taxonomy): Bacteria > Planctomycetota > Planctomycetia > Gemmatales > Gemmataceae > JBGSZR01. Next base: position 80,840 of record JBGSZR010000046.1, on the reverse strand, counting down.
TCACAGAAGGCATGGTTCTCGAATACTGGCTCGAAGCCACGGATAACCGCCAGGACGAGAGCGACGATGGCACCCGCCCTGCCCCGCAAGTTGGCCGGTCGAAGATTCGCAAGGTCGTGCTTGGCCCGCCGGCCATGACGCAATCCGAACAGCAGAAACAGGAGCAGCAAAAGCAGGATCGCAAGCAGAAGGAAGAGCAGCACAATCAGCAACAGCAGAAGAAACTGGATAACGAACCGCGCAAGCCCGATCAGCCTCCGATGAATCCGCCAGAGCAGAATCCACAGGATCAGAACCCGCAGGACATGGACCAGGGTGGCACTGAGGCGAAGAAGGATGTGCCCCCGAAGACGGACAACCCACCCAAGAAGGACAATCCCGAAGCCAAGGGTGGCAATGATACGGGCACGCCAATGCCGAAGGAAGGCGACCCCAAAGAACCGAAGAAGAACGATGACGCCAACCCAATGCCTATGGGTGGGGGTGGCAAGAGCGACGTGCCTCCCAAGAAGGACGATCCTTCGATGCCTCCTCCCAAGAGCGAGGACATGAACCCAGGCACGGGCAACCCCATGACCGCACCGATGCCCAAGGACGCGGGCACCCAGGATGCCAGAAACAAGGCGGATCAACTCTCCCGGGACATCGACAAAGCCAGCGAACCGAGCGAGGCCAAGCCGGACTCGAAACCGGATGGCATGAACGAAGCGAACCCAGAGCAACCGAAGTCGAAGCCCGAACCGATGGCTGGCATGGAGAATCAACCGAAGCCCGAGCCCAAACCAACGGATCCCCGTGATCCGATGAGCGGTTCGGGAGCAGCGGAACAAAAGCCGGAGCCACAGCCTTCGCAAGATGGTTCCGCCGAGCCGAAACCACAGCCAAAAGATGGTGCGGCCGATCCGATGAACCCCGAGAAGCAGGGGATGCCAGCCGCCGAGGAGAAGCCGCAACCGCAGCCGATGGATCAGAACGGCAGCGCGGACAAGCCCAAACCAGAACCGAAAAAGGAAAACCCCGGCGATCCGAAGTCCGATCCTTCGCAGGATCGTTCCGGAGGTGGTGCGGCGAAGCCCGAATCCAAGCCGGAGGACGGCAAGGAGCCGATGCCGAAGAATGGTTCACAGCCGCAGGATGGCCAGGCCAATAACGGCGAGTCCAAGCCTTCACCCTCGCAACAGGCGGGCATCGATAAGGACTCACAAAAGCAGCCCGAGGCGCAACCTGCGGATGCGTCGAACAAGGCCGAGCAGAACGCGGGCCAGCCGAAGCCTCAACCCGAGGAGAAAGGCAGCGAGGGGTCGAAACCGATGCCGAAGGACGACGGCATGGCTGGCGGCATGAGCGAACCCAAGCCCGAACCGAAGACGGGCAACGGCCCCAATCCGATGGATGCGGGCAACGCTGCCGAGACCAAACCGAATGAGCCGAAAGACCCGATGGCCACGGGCAATAAACCCGAGCAGAAAGGCCGCGACAAGCCGATACCGTCCGATGCCAACAACACGGCTGGTCAGGAACCCTCGCCCAAGGAGAAGACCGAACCCAAGGGATCGAACCAGGCTGGCCAGAAGATTGACCCAAAGGACGTCGCCGAGACCGCCAAGGATCTGAACAATCCCGATCCCATGAAACAGCAGGCGGCACGCGACAAACTCGACAAGAGCGTTGGCGAACAGAACCGCAAGGAGATTGAGAAGAACGCGAAGGACCTCAACAACCCCGATCCGGATAAGAAGGCGGAAGCGGAGAAGAATATCGAGGACATCGCCAACAAGGCCGCCAAAGAACAGCAACAGAAGAAGGATAACGCGGCTTCGGCCGGCAAGCCCAAGCTTGATCCCAAGGATCTCGAAAAAGCCGTCCAGGATGCGAACAGCGCCGATCCGAAGGAGCAGAAGGCCGCGAAGGAGCAACTCGACAAGCTCAGCCCCGAGGATCGCAAGAAGGCCGAGGACATCGCCAAGGGGCTCGATTCCAAGAACCCGGATGAGCAGAAGGCGGCCCAGCAGAAACTGGATGACCTCAAGGAAAAGATGGAGCAGCAAGCCAAGAAAGATGGCGAACCTCGGAAAGAGAAGCTGACTCCAGAAGAAATTGATGACCTCGCCAAGAAGGCGAACGATCTGAATTCACCCGACGACAAGGCCCGCAAGGAAGCCGAACAGGCCTTCGACGACAAGGTGGGCAAGGCAGAACGTGAGAAGATTCAAAAGGACATGAAGGATCAGTTCGGCGACCCCGAGGCCAAGGCTGAGCAACTCAAGAAGCAACTGGAAAAGGTAGCTTCGGGCGGCAACAACATCGAAGGCAACCGCGACAAGGACAAGCCCGGCCGTGGGCCCGATCCGAAGCTCGAGGAGACCAAGGCCGACCTGGCCAATCGCCTGAAATCTGCGGAGTTGCAACTGGAGAAGTTCGACAAGCACAAGGAGGACCAGGCCATCAAGGATGCGGGGTGGACTCCGGAACTCATCGACAAGGTGATGAACGCCAAGCGTCAGGAGATCGAGGACCTGAAGGCCCAACTCGACGATCTTGAGAAGGGCAAGGAACCCGGTGCTCCTACTACCAATGTGAGCGGTGGTGGCAAACTCGAACCGCGCACGAGTGGCACGGCAGGTGGATCCGCAGGAGGTGTCGCCCTGCCCCCGCCGGGCTACGCGGACCCGGCCAAGAAGTTCAACATCGGTGCCGTGAAAGTCCCCGGCAACAAGTGACAGGGATCTGTCACTGACCTGAAAGCGGTGCGTGTGCCAGCAGTGCCACGCGCCGCTTTTTTATTCACAGTTTCTACATTATCAGGACTTCGCCCCTTGTCCGGCCGTGAGCCGCTCCATGTCCAACACTTCGCGTTATCTTGTCTCGTTCGATACCCGCGACACCTTCCATCGCTTCACCGATGTGCTCGTCATCGGGGCTGGTATTGCCGGGCTTCGCGCGGCACTGGAAGTGCCATCCGATCTTCGCGTCATTGTCGTCACCAAGGACCGCGTCACCGAGAGCAACAGCCAGTACGCTCAGGGCGGCATCGCTGGCGTGCTTTCACCTGAGGACACATTCGATAACCACGTCGAGGACACGCTCATCGCCGGCGACGGGTTGTGCGACCGCGATATTGTGGACATGGTGGTGCGCGAAGCCCCGGCGGAGATCGAACGCCTCGTGAACTGGGGCACGAAATTCGACGAAGTGAATGGTGCCTTATCGCTGACGCGCGAAGGCGGACACAGCCATCGCCGCATCGTGCACGCACTGGGCGATTCGACCGGATTCGAGGTGATGCGTGCCATCATTGCCACGGCCCGCGCCGCACCGAACGTCACCTTGTGGGACGACACCTTCACCATCGATTTGCTGACGCACGAAGGAAAGTGTTGCGGAGCCATCGTCGCCCGCAACGGCTATGGCAAGTTCCTGATCTGGGCAAAGCAGGTCGTGCTCGCCTCCGGCGGTTGCGGCATGGTGTACCGGGAAACCACGAACCCCGCCGTTGCCACTGGTGACGGCATGGCCGCGGCTTATCGTGCCGGTGCGGAACTACGCGACATGGAATTCCTGCAGTTTCACCCCACGGTGCTGTATGTCGCTGGCTCCGCCCGCTACCTCGTCAGCGAGGCTGTCCGCGGCGAAGGGGCATATCTCCGCGATGTGCATGGCGAGCGTTTCATGCCGGCTGCCGACCCGCGTGCGGAACTCGCCCCACGCGACATCGTCGCCCGTGCCATCTTCCGCACCATGGAGCGAACCCAGCACCCGAACGTGTACCTGGATCTCTCCCACCTTGATCCTGTGATGGTGCTCAACCGCTTCCCGGGTATCAACCGCGTCTGCCATGGCTTCGGCCTGGATATCACCCGGGATCGCATTCCCGTGCGGCCGGGAGCCCATTACATGATCGGTGGCATCAGTGTGGATGCCGCAGGCCGCACGAGCATCCCCGGGCTGTGGGCCGCCGGTGAGGTCACATCCAGTGGCTTGCATGGGGCCAACCGTCTTGCTTCGAACAGCCTCATCGAAGGCCTCGTGTATGGAGCACATTGTGGCCGGGGTGCCGCCGAGGCAGTGCGAAGCACGACCGACGATCTCAGAGTGCCCACCACGAGCCATCGCATACCGGCCGATGAAGACGGAGGCCGCCTCGATATCGCAGACCTCACGGCTTCGCTTCGCAGCCTGATGGTGCGCAAGATGGGGATCATCCGCGATCGCGAGCGGCTCCAGGACGCCCAGCGCGATGTGGGGTTTTGGTGCCGCTACGCGCTGGGTCGGGAGTTCCCCGGCAAGGCCGGCTGGGAGTTGCAAAATCTGTTAACCGTGGCCCGCATGATGATCGACGCGGCTCTTCGCCGGGAAGAATCACGGGGCACGCACTTCCGCAGCGACTACCCCAACAAGGATGACGTGCACTGGGGCCGTCAACATTTAGTGTGCTCACGCTCAGGCTCCATCTGAAGCCTCACCACAACAAGCACGTCTGCAAACCGGTTGCTTCACACACCCGCTCGTGTGGTGCGTTCGCCGGCGCGTGATGCGGACCGTGAAGCGTCGCGGATGGCCAGGTGCCGCGTGAGCGCGGTGATTTCGCGCTCGAGTCGAAGACACCGCGAATAGAGGAAGAAAGCGACCCACAGGAAGGCGATTACCGCCAAGTACAAGACGACGTCCGCACCGCGGCCAATGCCCAGCACCTCGGCGATCGATTGCACCAGTCCCGGCTCGGCGATCGCGATGCCAGTGCCAACCCAGACGCTGCAGCGAATCAACCGAACGTGCACGCCGGCCTGTGAGCGCGACCAGGTGAGCAAATCCCGGAGGAGCAAGCCACCGAGAATCGCGAAAGCCAGGATTTGAAACGCGCTCATGTCACGACCTTCCCGATCAGGAATTGCCAGGCAATGCGGACAGCGTTCCAGGAGCTTTGCCCCTTGGCAAGTGTGCCCGCGGTGTAGCGAATCGTCACTGGCACTTCGGTGAAGCGAAGGCCAAGTCGGCGAACTTCATCCAGGATTTCCGAGGCGTGGGCCATGCGGTCCTGGCGGATATGAAGTTTTGATGCTGCCTCGCGCGTGAAGCCGCGAAAACCATTGTGAGTGTCCGAAACGCGAATGCGCGAAACAATTCGCGTAAACAGAATCGCCAACTTCAACACGATGCGGCGTGAAGTTGGCATCCCGAACGAACGGCCCAGGAAACGCGAACCGAGAGTGATATCGGCTTCGCGCGCCACGAGCGGAGCCACGATGGCCGGGATATCATCCGGGTCGTGCTGGCCATCCGCGTCGAAGGTGACAATGTGCGATGCACCGCAGGCGAGCGCGAAGTCGATGCCCGTTTGAAGCGATGCACCCTGGCCGCGATTAATCGGGTGCCTCAAAACCCAGACACCGCATTCACGCGCAGCCTCTGCCGTGTCGTCCGGTGAGCCGTCGTCGACGACCACCACGTTGCGAATGTGAGCGACGAGTTCACGCAGCGTGTTCGGCAGGCGTGTCGATTCGTTGTAAGCAGGCACCACGACCCAGAGATCGGGCGGGAGCTTGTTGTCAATGTGTGGCAAGGGGCACCTTCATGTGGAGGCGATCCTCGCCAGGGTGTGTGGGAAGTTGAAAAAGCTCTTCGACCCATTTCTCCAAATTGGGGAAGCTGTGCGTGCGTTCCCTTCCGTCGATTCGCTTCAACCCGGGACCTTCAACAAGAGCATGACCGATTGCGGAACGAATCGCTTCAGGAGTTCGTTCCGTGAACTGCAAGCCGGGCAAGCCGCGATAAGGTGCGAAGCCCGGATCGTTGCCAACCACGGCGGGGAGCCCGCAGGCGACTGCTTCTTGCACCACAAGCGGGAATCCTTCTCGCACCTCGGCCGGGAGCACGAGCACATCGGCCGCGTGGTACAGTTGCCGGAGTTCGTGTTGCGGTCGCGGGGGCAGGTACTGGATGCCGGGTCGCGGCAAGGGGCCGAGAAGGGCAGGATCACCCGGACCACAGAACACGAGATCGAAGCTCGGCTCGGCCGATGCCAGGAGGAGCGGAATACCCTTCGTGGCGATCAACCGCCCTGCGAACAGGATTCGCGGCCGTTCGTCGTGCCAGCCCAGCGCGACCCGTGCTGCTTCGCGCTCCTTTGCAGTGGGAGGGTAAAAGAGTTCCGTATCGACAGGGTTCGCCAGGAATTCGACATCACTTCGACGACCGAGCCGGGCCAGCGTGCGTTGGATTCGGCCGTTATAAGTGACGACCCGCGTAGCAAGTGTGGTCGAGAGTCGACCCACGGTCTCGGCTCCGATTCGCGCGAGCAGTGTGGCGAAGTGCGAGCCGAATTTTTGGATGCCGCCGTGGTCGGTAAGAATGCACGGCTTGTGCTGCAGGTTCGCCATCAGGATTGCGAGAGCCGAGTTCATGAACATGAATCCATGCGCATGCACGACATCGCAGCGGCCGACTTCACGCCAGAGTACGCCGAGGAGATTGGGCGCGAATAGCGGATAAGGGATGCCGAACTTCTCGGGGCCGTTCCAGGCGGAGACGCGGACCACACGCACCTTCCCACAGTAGCGCGGCATGCGGCCCACACCACTGGCCCGGCTGGTGACGAGCGTTACGTCGTGCCCGGCGGAGGCGAGTCCGCGCACCTCAAGATCCACCAGGTTCTCGACACCGCCCACGTGGGGCAACGCATAATGCGAGACAACGAGTGCACGCATGACTGGCTCCCTCAAGGGCCCTGTTTCCGGAGCAGGATGCACGTCTGATAAAAGGTGCGAGCCAGCCAGGGCATCCACTGCGTCGCGGACTGGCCTTCCCTTGTGGCATGCACCATCTGCTTGCGACGTTGGACGAGGTTGCCGATCAAGGCGAACGGTGCAGCCGCGAACTTGGCGAGCAAGTAGTTGACGAGTGTGCCGCACCCGAGTCGGTCGCCACGCACGAGTTCGGTGCCGGGGAAAAGTGCGGCGAGATCGTCGACCCCGGGCCGGTACATCGTGTCGATCGGGTCGGGGTGATACGGGAATACATTTGGGCACGACACGAAGAGATAACCGCCTGGCACGACGGCCTCCACGGCAGCCTGGCCAATCTCCTCGCGGTTGGGCACGTGCTCGAGCAAGTTTGAGCAGAACACGGAACGGAAACGCATGGCTGCGAGCCGTGCGAGGAATGCGGATTCGGTGAGATCACCCACGAGATCCACACCTGGGGCGGCACGCAGATCGAGATGCACCACTTTCGCACCACGCCGACGTGCGGGAGCAAAGATGTGGCGATCAATCCAGGGTTGCTCGCGCGAGCGGAACTGCTCCGTGTGGCTGCCGACGTTCAACATCGGGAACGCCGCCGCGTCACCGAGTTCCGAGATCCGCTGACCAAACCATTTAGCTTCACGCACGAGCATGACTCACTCCCCAGGAGAACGTGCGGCGTGCGGCTTCTTCGCGAAAGCAATGCCGACGGATGGCCGACCAATGATGTGGTTCACAAAGAGCGATGCCGGCAGAGCCGCAGCCGAAACGGCAGCTCCCGCGAATCGCTTGACCAACGAAAGCACTGCACCGGGTGCATAGGCGTGAGAGAGGGCACCTCCCGAGACGAGCGACAGGCCGACGAGCCCGGCACAGTTGGAAACGGCATCCGGGACAATCGGCCCGGGCTCCAAACCTGCACGTGAGAACGCCTTCTTCAGCCCGGCTTGCGTGGCAAGTGAAAGATGCCGGGGTGCCTCGGTCACGTTGATCCAGCGACGGCCGAACAGGCTGGCCTGCAGGCTATCGACGAGCGGAGTGGCCAGCACGATCCAGCCGCCAGGTCGCAGCACGCGGGCACAATCGACCAGCAGCGCCTCAACATCCGGGACATGCTCCACGAGTTGGAATGCCGTCACCACGTCGAAAGACTCGGCTGAGTAGATCTCGGCGATTCGCGAGACATCGGCGCACGCGGCCGGGATGTGCAGTTCGTCTTGCAAGTAGCGCACAACGTCGGGCAATACGTCGAGACCGTGAACGTCGAAGCCGAGTCTCTGAAATTCCAGGAGCCGCAGGCCGCGGCCGCAGCCGACGTCGAGAAGTTTTTTGTTGCTCTGCTTTGCAATGCCGCAGGTGCGTTGCACGCTTCGTGCTTGTGCGGCGTACTGTGGGCGGAAGTACAAGTGATACTCGATCCGACTGAGCCATCGCTTCAGCCAGCCACGGCCACGGTTCTCAATCGTGAAGCTGTAAACAGGCGGATAGAAATCCGGCAGTTGTTCGACGGTCGGCAGCGGTGACAACACCACCGAGCCACACCCTCCGCAGCCCACGAAGGTTCGTTCACCGGGCACGAATCCCAGGCGATCACGAACGCCCGTGAACCGAACCCGAAGAGTCGTGCCTCCGCAATAGAGGCACTGTGCCCCCACTTCGAGGTTCAAGCCACTCTCCGCGTCGCTGCCAGCACGCGGAGCCTTCATGGGGATTCCGGTGTTCATTCGTGTGGGTACGCCTTCCCGGCTCGATAGAGTTCTGCACGATAGTGGATGCGATCCGCGTGGTATGAATCACCACCCTGGCGAGCGAGTGCTTCGGCCTGATCGGCTTGCACGGCCGCTTCCGAGAATCGACCGATACGTGCGAGGCAGATGCCATACGTGTCCCGAGCATCGGCGTTCGGGTTCTCGATCATCCGACAGGCGGCATCCGCGTAAAGTGTGACCAGCTTCAAAGCTGAGGGTTTTGCATCAGGCTTCAGCGCTGTGCGGCGAGCCACCTGCAATAGTTGCTTCGCATAAGTCGGGTCGAGCCCCTGAGCGATGCGCAGTTCGCGCATTCCGTCGCCTTCTCGACCCGCGGCAATCAGGGCAATGCCCAGGTGCGTGCGGCCTGTGCGATTATCGGGAAAGGATGCCACGGCCTTTTCCAGGTAGACCACGGCTTCGGCCGGGCGATCCTCGGTGAGAAGTGAAACGCCGAGTTCGTAGGTCGCACCTTCCAGGTTCGGGTCATCGCTGTAGAGCCGCTGGGCGAGGGCGAGGGCTTCGGCGGTGCGGCCATTCTCACGGAGCACGCGAATCTGGTCGACACGAAGAGAGGGGATTTGCAGCGGCACCGTGGCAAGCACGTCAATGTGATGATTTGCCCCTGCGATATCGCCGCTGGTGAACAGGGCCATGGCGAGGTTATGCCGGGCCCGGGGATTTGCCGGCCGCTTCTCCACGTTATCGGCGTACATCTTCGTGGCGGAGCCGTAGTCGCTGTTGCGAACGACCGTGCGGAACGCCAATAGGGTGATGAGACAGACGGCGGAGACACCCGCCGTGCGGTAGAGCATGCCGCGACTGGCGGGCACGCGGTCCACCACGAATCGCAACGCCGCCACCACACCGAGCGTGACCAGTGTGATGATGCCGATCAGTGGCAGGTACATCCGGTGTTCGAACACCGCATCCTGGATCGGCAAGAAGCTCGATGTCGGTGCCAGGATCACGAAGAACCAGGCCATCGGGAAGGCCCAGGCCCGGTTCTTCACCACGCCATAGCCCATAATTCCCAACAGCGTCAACAGCATGAGGGCGCTCGGCCAGCATTCAGCAAGCGAGTGCCGCACCGGCCAGTCGATGTAGTCGAGACAGAGCCCCTTCGGATAGAAGGACAGTTGAATGTAGTACAGGATCACTTCCGTCTGTGTCAGGGCGTAGGTGTACGGCGTAAACAGCTTCACACCGAAGCCAACGGTGCCAACCTTGTCTGTGAAGAAGCCGATGATGGCCAGTGCCAGCACGGGTGCGAAGCAGGGGATGCACGCTGCCGCGAGCAATCCACCGCGGGCCCGGAGCGCGGCACGCCATGAGCCTGAGATGAACATCCGGTCGTAGAGCAAGGCCAGAGGTGGAAACATTGCAATGACTTCCTTGCACCCGGCCGCCGCCAGGCAGGACATCATCATGGCGCTGTACCACCAGAATTTCCGGGTCCCTGTGGCACCCCGCAGGAAGCACCACATCGCCAGCAGAAAGAAGAGCCCCATCATCGACTCGCAGCGCTGCACCATGTAGGTCACAGCCTGCGTGTTCAACGGATGCGAGAGCCAGAGCATCGAGATCACCAGCGCGATCCAGCCAGAGGAAGTATCAAAACGCCCGGCGAAGCGTGGCAACACCAGCGTGCGACGCAGCAGATCGAACAGCGTGAAAGCGGCAAGCAAATGAACGCTCAGATTGAACAGGTGATAGCCGCGGTGGTGGAAACCATCGAGGCGGTGGTTCAGAGTGAGCGATGCCATGAAGAGCGGCCGCGTGGCCATCTCGGCACGCAGCGGGGAATCGATGTTCGGATCAGCAAGGTAACGAGCATCGTCGAGGATGTACGCACCATGCAGCGAGTTGAAGTACGCGAACAAACCGACCAGCAGCATGATCACCACGACTTTCGACGTGGCGGGGCCGGAGGCAGGTCGAGGTTGAACTTCCTGGTCAGTCACGTCGGCAGCCTCCGCGATCATAACGGGTTCGTGCGAATAGCAATCAACTGGCGTGTCAAAGTCTCGGGCTTCTTCGCCACATCTCCAGATTCGTCCAGCAACACCTTCCACTCCGTCGACTTCATCAGCAGGTCGCGAAGCTGTGGTGCGTAGTCCGCTTCAATCACGAGCAGGTTCACACGGTACTTGTCCAGCACGTCGGACCAGCCCGGTTCGCCGCGGCCCACGATGCCGAGTTCCTCCCAGTAATCCGGGTGAAACAGGTGGATGTGGGCATAGGTCACGGGCACATCGGGTGCGAGTGCCCACATCAGGTAATCGCCTTGCATCGGCGTGGCGAGAATGGTGCCCTTGAACTTCGCCTCCGGGTACTTGGTGCGAATGATCGCGTCCATCTCGGGCAGCCAGTTGGCATCGGGGTCTTCCGGATGGCGGATTTGCCGGGCCAGTTGCCAGGGTGTGCCAGAGGAAGCACCAAGTTCAACCGGTGTCGGTTCACCTGAGGTCGCCCAACCCGCTGGGGATGACCACATGAACGCAGCGAAGACCACGGCCGCACCCACGGCTGTCTTGCGAAAGCTCGGAATGCTGGGCATGGGCGTCAGGCGTGCCGGCCAGTGCTTCGCCAGTTCGGCCCAGCGCGGCACCAACACCCAGGGCACCACCATCGCCCACCAGATCACAAAGCGATTCTGCAATGCGACGCCGATGCCGAACATCAGAATGACGGCGAGATGCCCTGTCGGGAATCCCCTGGGGGAAGCCAGCTGCGTGAGAGCGAGCACACCCAGCGAAATCATGAAGACCCAGTGCCAGCCCTTCGCCCAGACAAAGGCCAGCGGTTGCCATTCACCCACTGCCGAGGCCAGGCTTGGATGCTTCGAGAGTTCGATCGTGCGTGAGTACAACTCGAAGCCGTAGGGGTTCAGCACTCCCACCGCGACAAGCGAGAGCCCCAACACGATGGCAAGACGAATGACCTGGGCATCCTTCCAGGGCCAGGTTCGCTCGGCGAGCACGAGTTGAGCAATGCGGCCACCCAACAACGCTCCGATGAGTGCGAAGGCGGTGACGTAGCTACCATGTGAATTGGCCCAGAACGCCAAGAGTGCCGGGATCAGGAGGAAGGCGCGGTTCGAGAGTTTCTCACGCGTGAGGGGCAGCAAGAGCATCGCGAAGAATAACTGGGCAAATGTTTGCGGTCGGAACACCGCCAGGTTCGAGAGGTCGAGCGAGGCGACCGCGATCATACCGAGGATGGAGATCGTCCACGATCGCGAGGCTCGCAGGAAAACGGCGAGCATCACGCCAAAGCGGGCGGTGGTGAGCACGGCGTGCATGAGTCGCAGCATGTCCACACCGCCAGCCATCTGACGCACTTCATCGCCGCCCGCCAGCCACGCTCCGCCCACGTACGCACCATACATGGCGAGTTGCGTGAACGTGTAGAACTGCGTGAACTGCATCCGCCCATCCCACCAGGGGCAGAACGGCTCGCCCTCCGGAATGGCCCGGTTCTCGACCATCCACTGACCATAGCGAATGTGGCCCCACACATCGGTGTGCCAGAGTGGGAAGACCGACGACACTATGAAGATGAGCCCCAGGAAGGCAATGGCCACGATGTGGACGGTCTTTAGATAGAACGGTGCCAGAGGCGAATTCGGATCACTAAAGTCGATCCCGGCACCAATCGTGATATCTTCGGCCGGAGCAGTGGCATCACTCGAGATAGCCTGTGAATCGCGAGGTCGACCAAGCGATGGAGAAAACATTCGACATCTCCCAGGGGCCGTTCTCGCCAAATTACCCGTCTGCTGTCTCAGTCCCAGCTTAACTCTTTCCTGTATGGGATCGGTATTCGAGAGTGGTGAGACCGCACAGATTCACAATCTGGCAGGATGTGTGACCCGCCGCGCCATGCAATTCCGCAGAACTGATGCATTCGCCACTCACAATGCCTCGCAATTTCTGCACGTTATGACGCGTCATATTGTTGTGAGGAATGTGACAGGCACGTGCGGCTGCCTCACATCAATTTCGAACAAGTTCACTCGATTGACTCAAGTTTGGGGTGTAACGTCATTTGCAGGACAGCCGGTTTTCGTGGTTCCCGCGACGTCCGCGCCAGAAACCGGTGGCCTTTTCTCAGTTTCGTTAAAGGGAGTGCCTCGATGACCAACATGCTGCGTCGGTTGTGGGCGGATGACCGCGGTGCGGTTATTTCCGTCGAATTGATTCTGGTGATTGGGATCCTGATTTTCGGGATCATCCCCGGGCTCGTGGCCCTGCGGAACTCCGTCAATGCCGCCCTCGGCACGATCGGGAACATCCTCACCACCATCGTCCCGTCCTTCACCTTCTCCGGCTTCGCGATCGGTGGTGCGGAAGGTGGATCCACAATTGCCCAGGTCCAGGGTTTCCTGATGCCGGGCAACAACAGCACGCTGTTGACTGCCAGCCAGCTCGATCCGATCGTGCTCACCGGGAATGTGGTGATCCCGCCCGCACCGTGAGCCTCTTCGGCTGCGGGCGGTTGTCCACCCCCGCCCGTGGCCGCTTGAGTTTTTCTTGTGCGAGTCGGATAATGTTTGGCCCAACAGTTAAGATTCATCATCAAAGATGGATCAAACACATCACATCGCATCCCTCGAAATACACGCAAGATCACATCATTTACATTGATACCCAGAATCGATGTTTCGCGGTTCATCACATCAATCGTGGCAACCCCATTTTTATCAGGCAGATTTTCATCGAACACGAAGTGTGCGTTTCGATTTTTTTAAGTCCCGGGTGTAAGGTCTCAATCAAGACCCTGCCGAATGTCGCACATTGAGCGGCGCCCAACTGGGGGTATCGGCGGTCTTATCACGTTTTCCTCAAGGGTGGACACCTATGAAGAACGTTCTGAGTCGTCTGTGGGCGGATGATCGCGGCGCGGTCATCTCAACCGAACTGGTCCTCGTAATCGGTATTTTGATCTTCGGGATTATCCCCGGGCTCGTGGCCCTGCGGAACTCCGTCAATGCCGCCCTCGGCACGATCGGGAACATCCTGACGAGCGTCGTGCCGTCCTTCACGTTCTCGGGCTTCGCGATTGGCGCTGCCAGCCCTCCGGGCGGCCGCACGATTGCCCAGGTTCAGGGTTTCCAGGTAGACGCCAGCGCCAGCACACTGTTGACTTCTGTTCAGTCAGCTCCGATCGTGATTTCGACACAAGTTGCGGTCGCACCGGCACCGTGATGTGAGTCATCACCCTGAATCGCAGAGGTGTGGGCGGGAAAACCGCCCACACTTTATTGTGTGAAATGAGTTCGCAGCCACATCTCGCCGGATAACCCTTCCAGCCGGCACAATCGTTCCAACCGTCACGCTCCTCACAAATCATCCGATCGACCCAATCCGGGCACACGGTGGGCCGCGCGCAATCGCTCTCATCATTCCAATCCGATGAATGGTTGTAAAAATTGCATTGAGACATCTCAACACGTCTCGAATGTGCTGTGCGTCCGGGTTAGGCTTTCGGTGCAGACATTGCCAGTTATCGTGATTCGTGCGGATTTCCCGCCGGTGCCTGGCGATCTGTTTTTGACACCTTTGAAGGGAGCGACTCGATGACGAACGTACTGCGTCGACTGTGGACGGATGACCGCGGGGCGGTGATCTCCGTCGAACTGATCCTGGTGATCGGTATTTTGATCTTCGGGATCATTCCGGGCCTGGTGGCCATGCGAAACTCGATCAATGCCGCACTCGGTACAATTGGCAACATTCTCACAACCATTGTTCCGTCGTTCACGTTCTCCGGCTTCGCGATTGGCGGGAATGCTCCGGCCAACTGCACGATCGCCCAGGTTCAGGGCTTCTTGATGCCGGGAAACAACAACACGTTCCTGACAGCGAGCCAGTTGACCCCGATCTTCCTGAACTCGCTGGTCGTGATTCCCCCGGCTCCGTGCCCGTGAGCCCCGTGCTGCTGTGGGGTTGTGGATTGTCCAACGATCCACAACCACACATTCCCATTCCGCACATGTGAATCAATCGTTTCAACCCTCTCGTTCGATCCTCATCTCCCGACAGTCACAGATCCTAATTTTCGTCTTTTCACGCCGATCCTCATAGTGAGGAGGATCATTTCAAATCTCCTAAGCGCACGTCTCAAAGGTTGGAATTGGAAACTTCTGCTCAAGAAAACTCGTGCTCGTCGACTTTGCGAATTAGTCTCCCAACGTAGACCTTGCCGGTCATGGTGATTCGTGCGGATGTCCCGCAGACACCCGGCGGTCTGGCTGTGTCACCTGAATTGGGAGTGCAACGATGTCGAACATGCTGCGTCGGTTGTGGGCGGATGACCGTGGTGCGGTTATTTCCGTCGAGTTGATTCTCGTGATTGGGATCCTGATCTTCGGGATCATCCCGGGCCTCGTGGCGATGCGGAACTCGATCAATGCCGCTCTCGGCACGATGGGGAACATCCTCACCACGATCGTTCCGTCCTTCACCTTCTCTGGTTTCGCGATTGGCTGTATCCAGGGTGGTGCCACCATCGCTCAGGTCCAGGGTTTCTTGATGCCGGGCAACAATAGCACGCTGCTGACTGCCAGCCAGCTTGATCCGATCGTGCTGACGGGTAACGTGGTAATCCCACCTTGCCCCTGAGCCGCGTTCTGTTCGCCCATGTGGTCGTGGGTGCTGCGCCGCCCACGCCACGTTTCTCGGCTTTGTTGTTCCGCTCGTTCACTGCACGCGATTCGTATCAATCGTTTCGATCCGATTGATCCGCGTGCCTGGCCTTCCGACTTCATCACATCTGCAGTTTTTTTTCCGATCGGGGTCGCGCCGGGGACGATGCCATACGCGTCGTCGGCTGGCTCGTGAACCACCGTGTTCGGTCCATCCTGCCGCCGACCTCAAATGAGGTGACAACCATGCGGCGTGCACTGAAGCAACTCTGGGAGGACGATTCCGCGGCCGTGATCTCGGTCGAACTCGTCCTGATTATCACCATCCTCCTGTTCGGGCTCATCCCGGGGCTCGTGGCCCTGCGTAACTCCGGCATCGCCGTGATGTCCTCGCTCGGCAACCTCGCCAATGCACTTGTGCCGTCATTCACGTTCTCGGGCTTCCAGATCGTGACGAGTGGCGGCACTGTTGTGGGACAGGTCAACGGCATCGAGTTCAGCCCAAACCCCGGAACACTCACAGCGGTCCAGGTCGCTCCGATCCCGTTGGCCGGCGTGGTGGTGCCACCGGCCCCGTGATCTCGGATGCCAAGAGTCTTGATGCGTCAACATAAGGAGCCCTGATCGTGGAACAGCCGTTCTTCCCGAATTTGCCCTTCGCCGTTGTCTTCGTGTTGCTGCTGCTCGGCGGCCTCGGCTATGCCGCGTGGACCGACTGGAAGACGCTCTTCGTCCCGAAGTGGCTTTCGCTCGGGTTGCTCGGGAGCGGCTTCCTCGCCAATGCCATCCGTGGGGCGTGGCTTGGGGCCATCGACCAGACCACCTGGGTGCTGCCCGCAAACATCGGAATGGGCACACTGGATGGCCTGCTCTTCGCGGTCACCGGCTTCCTCTGCGGTTTCGTAATGTTCACACTCTTCTGGATCTTCGGCATCTGCGGCGGCGGCGATGTAAAGCTCGTGGCCGCGGTGGGTGCCTGGCTAGGTCCGCGCTTCATCATCGGCGGGATCGTGCTGTCCACGCCGTTCCTGATCCTTGCCTTACTGGTGGCGGTCGTGCTCCGTGTGACGACAGGCAAAATGAGCCAACTGACGGCCGCGGCAGCGGATTCCCGGAGCCTTGGTCGTCGTCGTCGCATGACGAGCTACTCTCTGCCGTTCGCCCTCGGCGTCGGAGTGATTCTTGGGTTGTTGCTCTGGGGTTATCAGAACTATCTGCAAGCGGCTGCTGCCGCCCAGGCGTGATGCGGCCCGATACCGCACTCGAATTTCGAACACTTACCGTCCGACTTGAACCACCTACGGACACCGTGGAGTTGCCATGAGAGCCAGCATGTTAGCCGTCATCGCGGTCGCGACCGTGGTGGGCCTGGGAGTTGTCTTCGCCGTGAAATCGATGGGTCTGTTGAACCCGCCACCGGCACCCGTTGTTCAAGCTCCGCCACCGCCCGTGGTGGAACCGCCCGCACCACCGCCCGCACCTGTTGTGCTTGTGCCGAGCCGTCAGTTGTTCGCGGGAGACACCATTAGCCCGCTGGATGTCAAACTGCGGGCTATTCGTCCCGATGAAATGAAAGAATACGAAGCCCGCAAGGCCGAGTACCTTCCTGCAGTGCCTGAAATCGTCTACTACCGCTTCCCCGCAAAGGACATCCAGGCGGACCAGCCGCTGAAGCGGGATGATCTGCAAGCGATGAAGAAGCCGGAATCGCTCAGTGCGCGACTGGCACCGGGCACGCGTGCTGTGAGTGTGGGCATCCAGAAGGAGCACTCCGTCGGTGGTCTGATCCAGGTGGGCGACTGGGTGGATGTCTATCTCATCACGGACGTTTCGCGAACGGATGCCTCGGGACGCATTCCTCACACGGGTGTGCTGGTGCGGCAAGCTCGCGTGGTGGCCAAGCGTGATACGCTATACTCGATTTATGCACCCCTGCCCCCGGGCGAACCCGTCCAGTTTACGCTTGCAACCAATCCGTACCGCGCTGCACTGCTCGAATACGCTCGCACGATCGGCGTGCTGGCCCTGGTGCCGGTCTCCGCTTCGGAGAAGGACCGGCTGGAATCGCTTCGCGAGGAAGCGATGAGGGACATGTCGAAAGATCTGTCTATCACGTTCGCTGCCCCAGGCTCAACCGAGTTCAAGGACGAGACGGAACGCATTGATCGCTACAACCGCGGCTCGCTGGCGATCGGGAATGACGAACTGGCGAAGGTGCTGAACCTGAAGGCGATCGAGCCGCCGTTGCCGCCGCCGACGTCGGCTCCGCCGCCGCCCGCGCCGATCCCGGAACCGCCCGTGGCCGTGGAAGTTTATAACGGCGTGAACAAGGCGGGTGTGGTGACGTTCCCCGTTCCCCAGAAGCCGATCGAAGTGACGCCGCCGCCGCCGGTGCCATACGTTCCGCCGCCGCCGGCACAATATCTATTCCAGTCGCCATCCGGGAAGGAAACCGGCGTCACCCGGCCTTCGAAGTGAATTGTGCTGATGCCTCGCCGGTGCGCAATCCGCAGTGGCGAGGCTGGTGGCGTCTGAACTCCGCTTCATTCAATCCCACGATACGGGGTGTTTCATGGCAATCGCGGCGCGTGTCCCGGCCGGGCTCAATCGAGCCAACAGTTCGCCGGGCTTCAAGGATGAACTGCACCGCGTCGTTGTGGACGTGGTCGACCTCTCGCGAATCGATCGCTGGTCGGAAGTCCGGCTTCGCGATGAAGTGTTGGGTCTCGCCAAGAAACTGGCACCCACCGTCGACAAGCGAATTCCCACGGCGGAAGTGCAACAAGCGGCCGACGAGGTCGTGGATGAAATTTTTGGGCTCGGGCCGCTGGAGCCCTTGCTTCGCGACCCGGCTGTGACGGAAATCCTGGTGAACGCCCCAGACAAGGTGTTCGTGGAAAAGCACGGCCGACTGAGGCCGGCCAATGTGAAATTCATTGACAAGGCGCACGTCGTTCGCGTCATCCAGCGTATCGCCTCCCGCGTCGGTCGTCGCATTGATGAATCGTCGCCGATGGTGGATGCCCGCCTCGCCGATGGTTCGCGTGTCAACGCCGTGCTGCCGCCGTTGACGCTCGATAGCCCCGTGCTCTCGATTCGCCGGTTCGCCAAGATCTTCACGCCCGAAGACCTCATCAACCGACAGTCATGCACACCGGAAATGGTAACGTTCCTCGAAGCCGCGGTGAGCGGGCGCGTTAACGTGCTCATCTCGGGCGGCACCGGTGCGGGAAAGACGACGTTGCTTAACGTGATGTCCTCGTTCATCCCGCCTTCTGAACGGCTCGTGACCATTGAGGACGCCGCCGAACTGCAGCTTCGTCAGCCGCACGTCGTTCGCATGGAAACGCGACATGCCAACATGGAAGGCCAGGGCCAGGTCACACAGCGTGATCTTGTCAAGAACGCTCTCCGCATGCGACCAGATCGCATCATCCTGGGTGAAGCGCGCGGTGCCGAGGCAGTCGACCTCTTGCAGGCGATGAACACGGGCCACGATGGCTCACTCACCACGCTGCACGCCAACGATACGCGCGATGCCCTCTCGCGTCTCGAGTTGCTCGTCGGGCTTGCCGGCGTGGACATCGATGTCACGGTTCTGCGTGGCTACGTCGCCGCGGCTCTCAACCTGCTCGTGCACGTGTCGCGGCTTGCCGGAGGGTCGCGCAAGATCACCCGCATCTCGGAACTGGTCGGCCTTCGCAAGGGCAAGCGTTACGAAGTGCGGGACATCTTCACCTTCGAGCAAACTGGTGTGGTGAACGGCTCCGCGATCGGCATCTACCGGGCAACCGGTTACGTCCCCGAACTTCTGGTTCGCCTTGCCGCTTCGGGCCGACCGTTGAACGACAGCCTCTTCGCGGAGCGGCCACTGCTCGAGATCGTTCCAAAGGCGGATGAAGTCGAGGACGAAGACTTCTACCCGTTCGATTCGAACGAGGGAGGGTATGGGTATGACGCCTGAAATCCTTCAAACGCTGCCGCCATGGGGAATCGCTCTGGGTCTGATCGGCGCCGTGGTGATCGGCGTGATCCTGGGCTATGGCCTGCTCTCGCTTATGGCCTCCGCGGTCCGCAAGCCGGCATCGCCCGATGGCCCCACGCTCGCCGAACAGGCCGAGCCGATCCTGCGTGCACGCCGGGGAGTTGGCAAGTTCGATGCGCAGTTCGATCGCCTCATAGAGGGCACACGACTCGGCATCGGTGGCGACACCGCAGTCGGCTGGATCTTGCTGATTGCCGTCATCGCCGCGGCCGCCGTGTACTTGCCGACTTTCAACGAATTGCTCGCCGGCGGCGCGGCAGTGCTGGCTGGCGGCTTCACGTACGTCTTCTTTTGGGGTCTCCGCAACCGCCGAAAGCGTGCCATCCAGGAGCAACTCCCCGATGGCTGCTTCCAGTTAGCGCGTTCGCTGAGGGCCGGGCTGGCGCTCCCAGGCGCACTGCGTGAAACCGCATCTTACGTCCCCGCTCCGCTCTCAAAGTGCTTCGAACGACTGGCGACAGCGCTCTCGCTCGGTGAATCGACACGCGGCTCCATTCGCCGTGTGGCCGATGATGCGGAAGTGACGGAATTCGATCTCGTGACGGAAGTGATCGCTCTGCATGCCGAGAGCGGCGGGCACCTGCCAGCGTTGCTCGACCGGCTCGCGGGCTCGATCCGCGACCGCAACCAGTATCGCGGCTACTTCCGCTCCGTGACGGCCATGAGCCGGCTGGCCGCTCTCTTCCTGGCACTGGCTGCACCAACGGCCGTGCTCATGTATGTGCTGTTTCAGCGAGAAATGTTTGATCGGTTCCTCGCCGTTCGCGAAGGGCAGACGATCCTCACGGTCGCCATCGTGCTCGAAGTGTGCGGTGTGATCTGGCTGGCCGTACTCAACCGCCGTCAGGATGACTACTAACCCGCCGGAGTGCGACCCATGAACGAATGGCCCATTCTCGCCCTGATTTTCACAGTGACCGCGCTCGTCGCGTTCCTTTTGATGTCCGCGTTGACCCTGGCGCGGGGTGATGAAACGCCCGGCGATGATCCCGCACCACGCGTGTTCGGTCCCTTCACACCGATGATTGCGGGCTTCTTGCCGCAGTCCCAGGATGGCCGCACCAATCTCAAGAAGTTGCTGATGCGAGCCGGTTACTTTGAACCGGTGGCACTGGTGAATTTTCAGGCGATCCGCAGCCTGATGACGTTTCTTCCCCTCATCGCCGGTGAGGTGGGAGCGGTCCTGACAGATGGCTGGATCTCGACGGCGTTCTTCGTCTCTGGCACCGTCGTGGGTTTGCTCGGTTATGCCTTCCCCCGTGTGCTGCTGGCCATCCAGGCCGATCGCCGGACGGAACAGGTTCGCCGTGGTTTGCCCATCCTCATGGACACGATGGGCCTCACACTTTCGACGGGAGCCAGCTTGCAGGCGGCATTCACCTCGTCCGGTGAAGCCATTCGCCGCGGCCACCCGGAACTGGCCCGTGAGGTGCGTGTGGTCGGTGCCCATGCCCCGATGCGCAGTCTGTCGCACTCCCTGGAACAGTGGAAGGATCGCCAGCCCCTGCCCGAGCTGGGCAGCTTTGTGTTCATGATGAGCCAGGCGGATCGCTTCGGCACGGACATCACACGTGGGCTCTGGGAACTCTCGACGAGCCTCCAGACCAATGCTCGCCAACGAGCCGAAGCCGCGGCAAACAAGGCCAACTTCTACATGATCTTTCCGACCGTGCTCTGCTTGCTGATCGCTGCCGGTCTCGTGCTTTCCGGGCCTGGTCTGGTGCAACTCGTCGATTCTAATCGGCAGGTGGAACAGATTCTCCGCGATGCCAAGGAGCAGGAACGACTCATCCTCGAGAAGGGCCCCGAGACGATCCCCGGCCGCGGCCAACCGCAACGCATACCGTGATGTGAGATTGTGAAGGAAACGATGATGACGGAACCCGCTCAACCCTTCCTCTCGCGATCGTGGCTCCTGGCCACGATCGCGATTGTCTGCGCCAACTTTGTGTTGTTAGTGCCGAGCCTCCTCGCCTTCCAGTCGTTCATGATCGGCGACCTGGGCTGGGCCATCACGGTGGATGCCCTCTGGGACCAGGGGCTAATGCCCACACGCGACTACATGTATTTTTATGGCTTGCTCACCCTCATCTTGGATCGTGCCATCTTCGCACTGCTCGGTCGTGGACCCAACGCACAGGCCGTGCTTTACTTCCTCTTTAACGTGGCCATCACCTTTGGCTACGTGCGCTTCGTTGCTGCGGCCCAACTGGGGCGAATCGCTCGAATTTTTGCGATCGTGGCAGCGCCACTGGCCGTGATGCCTGTCGTCTTCCCGAGCCCCACCCATGGCCTCGAAGCCGCGTTGCTCATCAATGCCCTCGCACTCCAGGCCCGCGGCCGCTACTCCTTCGCTCTGGCACTCGTGACGGCATGTGTGTTCGTGAAGCCTTCCATGGCGTTGGTCTACGGTGCGATTCTTACCGCTCTCATCCTGTTCGAATCATCGCGAAGCAAGTGGCGTTCATTCCTTCCTGCGATTCTCACAGCACTCAGCACCGCCGGCATGCTCGCAGCCGTGTTTGGAACAGCAGCCCTCGTGAAATCACTCTCACCTGCCGACGGCATGAAAGTGTATGCCGATGAACATTATGGGTTCTTCTTCGGAGTCGGCCGTGGCTTCTGGCTCGTCGAACCGTTCACGCTCTGGCACTACCTCCTCACTCCGGTGGGTTTCTGGCTTCTTGGCACAGCCGTTTTGATTCTCGGCGGTTTCCGCACCGCGGTCGTTGGCCGGGGTCGTGTCGCGACTGCCACCTCAACATGCACAATATTGCATATCGTCTTCATCTGCTTTCTGTTCGGCAACCATTTGTCCTGGATTTATTATTCATACTTCCTGGTCCTGGGTCTTTGCGGTGTCCTCAATGGCAATGGTCTGGCTCCCCGCTCCGCCCCACCGAATCTGCTCTCGAAGTGCAGCCCGTATGCACTCATCGGCCTGGCAGCGAGTGCCCAGGTCGCTACGGTTGCATTCAGCTTGCTCATCTGGACTTCAGCAACCCGGACGGCCGACACCTGCGGTCTTTTTGCAGATCAACCCAACGCAAACGCCTGGGCGGAACTCCGCGACCTCGCCCAGCGTGATCGCGTATTTCTGCTCGCACCGACGGGTGCAGGCCACATACTCAGGCCCGAAGTGGAGGGGATGCGTTCCTGGTTTCTCCTGCGCGCAGCCACTCGCCCTGAAGAAATCAATGCAGTTCGATCGCAGATCCGCTCAGCGAACTGGGTGATCGTGCCGCGTGACTTCGCAAACCAACTCGATCGCTGGCCCGAACTGTCAGATGAGTTGCGTGAAGGGCACTTTCAACTCGTGAAGGAATACCCACAGTACCTTCTGCTTCGACGCTCGCCTGCAAAGTGAGCCGCGATTGACTTGGATGCCGATGGCTCGTAAATTTCACAGTACAAATAGTCTTGAACGGAACGTTTAGCCATGGTTCGGAGTGCTGCAATGTTTTCGATCGGCTTCCCCATTCTCGCGGCGCAGGGAGTGCGCATCATCGTCGTCGACACCACCGGGTAACTGGGGCCGCACCGGAATTGCACAAAGCGCACCGGCCCCGGAGCAATTGCTTCGGGGCTGTTTCATTCACACGCCACCCACAACCACACTCCCTCCCATGACACGCGTCAACATCTATGACACCACCCTTCGCGATGGCAGCCAGGGCGAAGGCGTAAACTTCTCCCTGCAGGACAAACTGCTGCTCACTCGCCGGCTTGATGAGATCGGCGTCGACTACATCGAAGGGGGCTATCCGCTTTCGAACCCCAAGGACTTTGAATACTTTCGCGCGGTGCGCGATCTCACACTCAAGCACGCCAAGGTGGTCGCGTTCGGCATGACACGCCGCAAGAACAGCCCGCCGGAAACGGATACGTGCCTCAAGGCGTTGCTCGATGCCCACACACCCGTCGTCACCATCGTCGGCAAAACCTGGGATTTCCACGTCGCGGAGGTGCTCGGCACCACGCTCGACGAGAACGTGCGGATGATCGCCGATTCGCTGGGGTACTGTAAATCGCAGGGGCGTGAAGTCTTTTATGACGCTGAGCACTTCTTCGATGGCTATCGGGCCAACCCCGAATACGCCATTCGCACGCTCCAGGCCGCAGCCGAGGCAGGTGCCAGTGCGGTGATCCTGTGCGACACCAATGGCGGCACCATGCCCGAGCGCATCGCCGAGGTCGTGCAGCACGTGCGGCGCGAACTCTCGTGCGAGATCGGCATCCACTGCCACAACGATTGCGACCTCGCCGTGGCCAACACACTGGCCGCGGTGCGGGCCGGAGCCACACAGGTGCAAGGCACGCTGAACGGCTTCGGCGAACGCTGCGGCAACGTCGATCTCATCAGCGTCCTCGCCAATCTGGCCTTGAAGTATGGCTACACCGTGCTGCAGCCCGGCAGCCTCGCCCGGCTCACGGAGGTGTCCCGCTATGCCTACGAACTGGCCAACATGAACTTCCGCAATGGCCAGCCCTTCGTGGGTGCCAGCGCCTTTGCACACAAGGGCGGCATGCACGCGCACGCCGTGGCGAAGGACCCCACGACCTATGAGCACATCCGACCCGAAGAAGTCGGAAACGAACGCCGCATCCTCGTGTCGGAACTCTCCGGGCAATCGACGATCCTCGCCAAGACCACCAAGTACGCCATCAGCCACGATAAGGCGATGATGGCCAAGATTCTCACACAGGTGCAGGACCTGGAGAACGCGGGCTACGAATTCGAAGCGGCGGAAGCCTCCTTCGACTTGCTCGTGAAGAAAGTCGCGGGACGCTATCACCCCTGGTTCGAACGCTTGGCGTACCGCGTCAACATCGAGGCGGACATCAACGGTGCCCCGACCACCGAAGCCACGGTGAAGTTGCGTGTGGGCGACACACTTCAGCACACGGCCAGCGAGGGCGATGGCCCCGTGAACGCACTCGATGCGGCGCTGCGCAAGGCGCTCTTGCCGGCTTATCCCGGACTGGCCACGATGCAACTGGTCGATTATAAGGTGCGCGTCGTGAACCCAAAGGAAGGCACCGCCGCCCGCGTCCGTGTCGTCATCGAATCGCGCGACGGCCTCGATGTGTGGGGCACGGTCGGCGTCAGCGAAAACGTGGTCGAAGCTAGCTGGCTCGCACTCGTCGACAGCATCGAGTACAAATTGTTCAAGGATCAAGACGCGGGAGGGAACAGTCAATGATGACTGACGCGGAACTGGAAATGGCGCTGCCGGTGCCCACTCCCACGGACGACGACCCGACTGCACTGGGCTGGCGCTACCTCGATGGCGGACAGCGTGTCGTGCCGCTTCGCCAGGAAGACCTCCTGTACCAGGCGGAGGACGATTTCCTTGTGACCAACTACTGCCACGTTGAAGACACCGGCTACCTCAAAGAAGTGCTGCGTCTGCGCACCGCGAGCAAACCTGGGATTCGCGTCTTCAGCGATCACTGCATCGATTTCCAGGTTGAAGGCATGGGCATCCTGGGTCCCGATGTGATCCTGTTGAATGGTGAAGATCGTCCCTGGGATATCAATCGTGGCACGTTCCCTGTGAAGGACATGGGAGCCCGCCCGCTGTATGCGTTCGAAATCACGTCGCCAAGCACGCGTGTGCGTGATTTTCGCGAACGGCTCGATCAGTATTACCGTGTGGGTGTGCCCGTCTCTGTGGTGATTGACGCTAGCTATGGAGGCGGTCGCAAACCGCAAGGCGTCGTCGCATTCCAGGCCGGGCCCGAACGCTATGAACGACTCCCCACTCGCTCCGACGGCCGCGTCTGGATCGAGGTGGCCGACATCTGGGTTTCCGTGGAACACGACCGACTTTGTTGCCGCGATGAAAACGGAAGTGTGATTCCGGATGGCCTCACAGCATTGCGAGAGTTGCAGGAAAACACACGCCACGCCGAGAAGGCAATCGCAGAAGCCACTACTGCGCGTGAACAAGTGCGATTGGAGACCGCTCGTTTTGAAGCCGAGAAAGCCCGTGCCGAAGCAGCAGTAGCGTTAGCCGAAGCCGAGAAAACTCGTGCTGCCGAACTTGCAGCCGAACGCGATGCTGAGAAGGCGAATTCGCTGGCGCTCGAACAGAAATACAAGGAACTCGAAGCCGAACTGCGCCGCATCCGCGGCGAGTGACAACGCACTGTCAAACTACCCGAGACCGGAACCGATATGGCGACTGAATTGCCGAAAGCGTACGACCCCAGGGAAGCCCAGCAGAAGTGGCTCGCGTTCTGGAAAGAACGCGGCTACTTCCACAGCGAGCCCGATCCAGAGCGCAAGCCCTTCACCATCGTGATCCCGCCGCCGAACGTGACGGGAGCGCTGCACATGGGGCACGCGCTCAACAACACGCTGCAAGATGTGCTCATCCGCTGGAAGCGCATGCAGGGCTTCAACGCCCTATGGATGCCCGGCACGGACCACGCCGGCATCGCCACGCAATCCGTGGTGGAACGCCTCGTCTTCGCCCAGGAAAAGAAGACCCGCCACGATCTTGGCCGCGAGGAACTCGTCAAGCGCATTTGGGCCTGGAAGGACAAGTACGAAGCTCGCATCCTCGGCCAGTTGCGCGAAATCGGCTCCAGTTGCGACTGGCAGCGCACACGCTTCACGCTCGACGACATGTGTGCGAAAGCCGTGCGCGAAACCTTCTTCCGCATGTTCAAGGACGGCTACATCTATCGCGGCAAACGCCTCGTAAACTGGGACGCCCACCTGCAAACCTCCGTCGCCGACGATGAGACGTACACGGAGGAAACCAAGGGCGGCTTCTGGACCTTCAAATATCCCGTGAACGATCTTCCCGACACGTTCATCCGCTTCAGCACGACGCGGCCCGAAACGATGCTCGGCGACTGCGCCATCTGCGTGCATCCGTCCGATGAGCGCTACAAGCCCCTCATCGGCAAGACGGTGACGATCCCACTCAATGGCCGTTCGATTCCCATCATCGCCGATGGCATCCTCGCCGATCCCGAACTCGGCACCGGCTGCGTGAAGGTGACACCGGCGCACGATGCGAATGACTACGCCTGCTGGCAGCGGCATCCCGAGATCGGCATCATCAACATCCTGAACCCCGACGGCACGCTGAACGAGAACGGCGGCGACTTCAAGGGTCTCGATCGCGTGAAGGCCCGTGATGCAGTCGTGAAGAAGATGGAGGAACTTGGCTTCTATGAGGGCAAGGAAGATCGCCAGATACCGCTGAAGTACAGCGACCGGAGCAAGACGCCGATCGAGCCGTACCTGTCGGATCAGTGGTTCGTGAAGATGGGCGATCTCCAGGCGAGCGGCGGACGTGAGTCCGCTGTTGGGCTCGCGCAGATGACGATGGACGCCGTGACCAGCGGTCGTGTGAAGTTCACACCGGAGCGTTACGCTCGCTCGTACCTCGACTGGCTCGCCGAGAAACGCGACTGGTGCATCTCACGGCAACTGTGGTGGGGCCACCGCATCCCGGTGTGGACGGTTCACGTGGATCGAGAAAATGTCACGTCTGATGATCTGGAACAGGAATGGAAGTTGAGGCTGAAGCGGACTCGGGACGCGCTGACAGCTTTCCTCAAGCACTGTAAGTTCTCCGATGAGGAGTTTGCCATCTCAGAGACAGCCGAGTTCAAGTTGCACGTTTGTTCTCCAGTTCCTGAACTTGGCAAGACCCTTGATCAACTCAGCCTGATGTGTCGCAATTCCAGGTTGCAAACAAGCGAAGATAGCACAGCCGATGGGCTTCCACATCTACCTGATCGAGCGACGGGCAACTATCCCGCAGAGATTCTTCAATTAGTTGACTGTCATAAAGAGTCGCCGATTGCCCAAGACCCCGATGTTCTCGACACCTGGTTCTCCTCCGCGCTCTGGCCGCACAGCACGCTCGGCTGGCCGGAGCAGACGCCGGAGTTGAAGTACTATTATCCCACGTCCTTGCTGGTGACGAGCCGGGATATTATCACGCTGTGGGTGGCACGGATGGTGTTGATGGGACTCTATAATCTCGATGGGATTCCGTTCCACCATGTGTATATCACGCCGAAGGTGTTGGATGGTTTCGGCGACACCATGAGCAAGTCGAAGGGCAATGGCGTCGATCCGCTCGACATCATCGATCTCTATGGCACCGATGCGCTGCGTTATTATGTGACGTCCATCGCGGGCGAGACACAGGATAGCCGGTTGCCGGTGTCGAATGTGTGCCCCAGTTGCGGCACGCTCATTCCGCAGAAGCAGGAACATCTCGGGCTGCGCACCAAGAAGCTCGCCTGCCCGCAGTGCAAGACGGCGTTCCGGCCCGGCGGCCCCTGGCCCACGGACGATCCCGAACTCGCCACGGCCAAGCAGGCGTCGGACCGCTTCGAAGTGGGCCGCAACTTCGCCAACAAGATGTGGAACGCCACGCGTTTCATCCTCATGAATCTCGATGGCTACACGCCCGGCCCGGTGAATCTCGCGACCCTCCCCACGGAAGACCAGTGGCTGCTCTCCCGACTGGCGACCACCACGAAGGCCGTGACCGCGGCTCTTGAAGCGTACAAGTTCAATGAAGTCTCGCGCCTGCTCTACGACTTCATCTGGTCCGAGTTCTGCGACTGGTACATCGAGATGTCCAAGGGGCGGCTCAAGGACGCATCGTCCCGGCCGATGGCTCAGCGCGTTCTCATCGGCGTGCTCGATGGCATCTTGCGGCTCGTGCAACCGGTGATGCCGTTCGTGGCGGAATCGCTCTGGCACGCACTCAACGAAGCGGCCCCGAAACGCGGCCTTCCAACACCCGCCGATTCAACCGAAAGCGTGGTGATCGCGCCCTGGCCGGAGTTCCCGACTGAGTGGATCAGTGAGGCCGTGGAAGTGCGGTTCGCCCGCATGCAGGATCTCGTCCGCGGGCTGCGCGAACTCCGCAATCGGTATCAGGTGGACGAGAAGACGAAGATGGACGTGACCGTGAAGTGCAGCGCGGCTATCGCAGCCGAGTTCAATGCGCTCGCCGCGTTCATCGGGCCACTCGCGGGCATCGGCAACTTCACGGCCGGCCCGGCTGTCGCCAAGCCCAGGCAGGCTGGCACGGTGCTGCGGCCGGAATTCGAGGCGTACCTCTCGCTCGCCGGCCTCATCGACGTGGCCGCCGAGGTGAAACGACTCGAGAAGCAACTCGTGGATAAGCGGAAGCAACTCGATGGCATCAAAGCGAAACTCGCTAATGAGAAGTTCGTGGGCAGCGCACCTGCCGAGATCGTGGAGCAACAACGAGCACTCGCCGGGGAATCCGAGCAGCAGATTCGCTCGATGGAAGAAAACCTGCGCGAGTTGCAAGCAGGCTGACAGAGAATCGACGGAGCCTACCCGTTGCGACGGGTAGGCGTTACTGCATCGCGAAAACGATGTGAGGTCTCACGGCTTTCCCATCACAAATTCCAATTCCAATTAATTCACCATTCTCATCGAGCACCGCGGCTTCTGCATTCTGTGTGAGACAATGGTCGCCTTTTTCGGGCACGATGGCCTGGCCCATGCGGAACCGCTTGACTTCATCCCGCGTGAATGGAACGGATGGCATGCCGCTGAGTGCCAGGGACATGGGCAAGAGATTCACGGCCGAGCGATCGGTTTGGAGGGAGTGGCCCTGCTCTGCGGTGAACGGCCCGATGCGTGTGCGGCGAAGCGTTTGCACGAAGCCGCCACATCCCAGTTTCTCGCCGAGGTCGCGGGCGATGGAACGGATGTACGTGCCCTTCCCGCAGTCGATTTCCACATCGAGCCAGGGCCATTCATAGGCGTTCACGCGGATGGCATCAATGCGCACCGGGCGTGCCGTCAGGTTCACCTCATCACCTTGCCGAGCCAGCTTGTGGGCTCGTTGGCCATCGACTTTCACGGCCGAGAATGCAGGCGGCAGTTGCTCGATGATGCCATTGAATTTCGCGAGTGCTCTTTCAATCTGCTCGCGTGAAGGCGGCACGAGGGTGACGCGTTCACATACAGCACCATCGGCGTCATCGGTGCTGCTCGTGGCACCGAGGCGGAACCGCGATGCATACGACTTGCCCATCGCCTGCACGTAGTCGGCAAGGCGCGTCGCGGCTCCGATGCACACGACGAGCACGCCCGTGGCAAGCGGATCGAGTGTGCCGGTGTGCCCGATCCTGGTCTTGCGCGGGAACCATTTCTGCACGCGGTTCACCACATCGCGAGAAGTCATTCCACCGGGCTTATCGATGACGAGGAGGCCATTCATAAGTTGTCGATAGTCGTTTCGGCGCAGTTCGAGGATGACATGAACAAAGCCACGTGTGTGATTTATAACCCGGCCGCTGGTCGCGGAAGAGCGGAGTCGCTTCTCAAGGAACTTCGACCCTCACTGGCTGCCGAGGTTGAATTGCGGCCCACCTCGCATCCGGGCCACGCGATTGAATTAGCGAGGGCGGCATCGGCCGAGGGGTTCGCCCGGGTGATTGCGGCGGGCGGCGATGGCACGGTGCACGAAGTTGCCAATGGCCTATTGCTCGGCGAGAACCGCGAGGTCGTGTTCTCGGTCTGGCCGATGGGCTCGGCCAATGATTATGCGTACACGCTCGGGTTGCTTGCGTGGTGGAAGCGGCGCAGCGAGGCCTTGCCCACGGACGTGATGACCGTCGATATCGGCCGAGTGAGTGGTGCGGGCCGCGAATGCTTCTTCGTCGATTCTCTCGGGGTCGGCTTCAATGGCATGGTCACGATCGAAGCCCGCAAAATCCGCTGGCTGCGCGGTCTGCCGCTCTATGCCCTGGCCTTCTTGCAGGCGATGGTGAAGCACTTCGCAACTCCCCACATGAAGGTGACATTCGATAGCGTGGTTCGTGATGGGCCCACGCTGGCACTCTCGATGCTGCTGGCACAACGCGAAGGCGGCTTCCCCTTGCGGCCGGAGGCCAGCCTCACTGATGGCCTGTTCGACTACATGCACGCCACGCGACTCACACGCGGGCACCTGATTCGGTACTTGCCCGCGATGATTGTGGGCCGATTGCCGGAGAATCACGCATTGTTAAAACTCGGCCAGGCAGCAGTCATCACAGTGGAATCGGAACAACCCTTGTGCGTGCACACCGATGGCGAATTCTTCTGCCGACCCGAGGACCGGTTGCACGAAATCCAGGTGGAAGTGTTGCCGGCCCGGTTGCGTGTCGAAGTGTACAGGCCCGAGATGTATGGCGGTCGGCGCACGAAAAAACCCACACCGGGTTAGGATGTGGGCATGCATGGTGCGGACTCTCAGTTGTGTGGAATCTCGACGCGGCACCAGCCCAGATCGAGATAGGTGGCCTTGTTGCTATCGTTATTGAAAATCTTGGGATGCAGCGAGTATACGACAAAACGGCCATGCTTCTCGTCAAGCACGAGGCCCGCCTGGCGGAGCACGCCGAGATGATGCGAGACGTTTACGATTTCAACGTTGAGCAATTTGGCGAGCTCCGTCACATTCTTGGAGCCGGTTCGCAGGCACTCGATGATGCGAATGCGATTCGGCTCGGCGATCGCCTGGAGGAGTTCGGCGCACTGTTTGGCTTGCTTCGGGTCGGTCATCGGAGCATTTCCAGGAGTCGAATGAGGGAGAGGATGGCGAACTCGCCACCCTCTTGAAGCGGGCGTTGACCAGACATCGGTCGGTCATGTCCAGAGGTTTATCCAATCATCATACTTAGAGAGATGAACGTTACAAGACAAGCCCCAACCGCTCTTTTTTTAACATCCAGGCGAAGGATCTGGGCAATGCAAGGTGTGGTGTTGTCCAGGACAAGATCCAACGTAACTGCATCGCATTATTATACTTTAGAAATAATCTTACGCTGACACAAATGAAAGTTACGTCCGCCGACCGCAGCGGGGAGCTCCGCAGGGCGGCCCATCACCGCGGCAATTCGTGGCAGCCGAACTGAGCGCGCGTCCAGGTGCTGGAAGGCCAATGAGTCGCTCCAGCTCGCCACTGTCGCAGGCCGGACAGTGCGGCTTCTCGGAGCTGCTGATCGACTCCATGACCTCGAAGGCGGTGTCGCACGCACTACACTGATATTCATAAAGCGGCATGATGATGCATCTCCCTTAACGACGGCGGTTTTTATATCGCTCACTGGCCTGGAACAGGAGGGCGCGCTCTTCGGGCGTCAGGCTTTGCTGGCCGAACTGTGAGACCTTTTCCAACACCGCATCGACCTTCGTTTCGAAACTGGGATCCCCGGATTCCTGCGGTCGCGCCGGCGAATCGACGGCGGCCCTCACTGGCTCTTCGGCTTCGTCGTCGAATTCATCGGATGGCGTCGGCACCACGCGGAGGCGCGGTGCGGGGGCCCGCGTCAGTCGTGGCGATTTGCCAGAGGAAGACGGGAGCAAGTTCGAGAGGCGCCAACCCGATTTGTAGTAGAGGGCGCCGAAGAGGGCGCCGCCGAGGTGCGCCATGTAGCCGATCCCTTGATCGCCGGCTCCGAAGACACCCAGGACATCCAGCCCCACATAGAGCACGACAAGCAGCCAGACCGGCATCGGCAGCACGAAGTATAGCAGCACGCGTTGATGCGGGTAGAGAAACGCATAGAGCACGAGCGCCGCAGTAACGGCTCCGCTGGCACCAACCGCGCGGGTGGCGGGTGTCAGGTCTGCAAGTTGCACGGCCAGGGTGAGCACATCAGCGAAAGTGCCCGCCAGCAGGTAAAAGCAGAGGAACTCCCGGCTGCCATAGCGTTCTTCGAGGCGCGTGCCGGTCCAGTACAGCACGAGCATGTTGAAGGCGAGGTGGAGCAATCCAGCATGGAGAAAGATCGGTGTGACGAGCCGCCAGACTTCGCCGGCCATGATGCGGGCCGGATCGTACTCGCCGAACGTGCAGATGGGGCTGGTGAGCGCAGCCGGCACGCCGCGACGGGCGAGGTTCGGGTTCGTCGTAAGAATTTGTAGCACAAAGACGCCCGCGGTGATGGCAATGAGCCAGACGGTGACGCCTTGCCGACCCCAGGTTTCGAAGAGGCCTCCGGAGCGTTCGCGGTAGTAATCACGGTCGTGAATGCCCATCCCCGCTCCCACGCGCAGCCGACACTGTTTGCTTGATAGCATCAGTTTAGCAAAGATGGGACCAAGTTGGAACACGACCGCTCAGGCGGCACACACCATTCGACCCTGGTTGTGTGTGATGGACCGCAATCAACCACTTGCACGCGGACGCTCTCGCATCTGATCATGCCGGCTCTTCGTGTGATCGGGTCTCCGCAAGGAGCCCAGATGGCGAGGGATGGCCAAGCGGAATCAATCCTGCTCGGCGGGAATTGTGATATCCAGATAACCCGTGCCGAGTTCCAGAGGCTTCCCTTCCATTCGAGGTATTTCCAGAGGATTTCCTCCCGTGAGAAGCACTTTCAGATGATCGATGCCGACCTGATACTTGCCCGGCTTCAGCCTCGTTCGTTTCAGCGTGTTCAAGCCCACACCGAGCCCTGGCGGATTGGGTTTCTCATCCGCAACGCTTCGCTCAATGATCATGCTCCCAAGATCCATCTCATCCTCGGGAGCCAGGGTGGGATAGACGAACAAGCCCGGCGGGAAGAAGCCGCCATAGATGTACGCCTCCTGGACGGAAACGACCCCTCCATCGCACTCGCCCCAGAAGTACATTGCGAAGGTGTGGCGAAATTCGAGCTTCTTTTTGCCCACATTCCGCACCACCACTTGCAGTTCCACCACCGTATCTCCTGGCGGCTTCCCGGGCTTCACGCGGATGCCGGCCTGCATACCCTCCACGGGTTTCCCCCAGGCCGTGGCAATCTCTGGGTCCTTGTCTCCGGCTCGAAGCGTGCCCGCAGTCAGAGTCGACCCAAGGACTACCACGAGCGCGAGGTGATTGCGACTGATGCACATGGCGTCTTCCTCCCGTGTAACAGGGTGAGGCGTTTTGAGAACGCCACCGTGCAAGCATTTGTTGGCGGGTCCAGAAGCCGAAGCCAGTCAAATCATGACTTCAGCACGTGCGCCGACCACTGCTCAACTCTCGGTGGTGTCTCAGCTTGCGTAGGTCAGCCTTTCCAGGCTGACGTTCTTCTGCTTTTCTCTGCTCTTCTGCGGCGTGTCAGCATGGAAAGGCTGAACTACTCTGCAAATTGAGACAGTAGCGAACTCTCGCAACCCTTGACAACTCTGGGGCCTCGGCTAAGAATGTTTCTCTGTAGCGGCCCTATCGTCTAGTGGCCTAGGACGTGGCCCTCTCAAGGCCAAGACTCGGGTTCAAATCCCGATAGGGTCATTCACACGTTCGCATCGGACGTGAAATGAGCGGACAGGCTTGCACGAGGACGCTGGATTCCAGCACACTTGGCAATCTTGTCCGCTCGATTTTGTTTCTGTTGCCGTCAGAACCATTCCTGGTAATCACGTTGCTATCAAAACCATTGTCAAGACGCTGTCAGCGCTTCACCTTGTAACACAACTTCACGTGTGCGCTGACGAAGGCAGTCTTTTGCCTTCACTGACGTGCCGCTCACACACCGTAATGATGACTTCATTGGCCTGAGCAACGCTTCGGGTCGTCTCCAGTACGAGTCCACGGATCCGCTCTTCTGCTGAGTCATCCGGTGCGAGGTAGACCAGTGAAATGGTCACCGGGATCTGACCTTCTCTCGCCTCACGCGGCTGGACACTCACCTTACGTGTGGCGATTCCCGGCAGCGCCAGTAAACGCCGCCTCAGCATTTCAGAGAGTTCCGTCACCTTGGCAGCTGGCAGAGAGGCATCCAGTGAGAAGACGCTCCGACTGACGCGAAAGGCCTTGCCACCCTTGTTGATGATGGCGGCCACCACCAGGAGCGAGTTCGGGATCGTCAGCACCTCATTGTGAAAGGTTCGGAGCACTGTCGAGCGGAAGCCCAATTCTTCCACGACACCCTCGTTGGTGCCGACAACCACCCAGTCGCCGATGCGGAAGGGGCGGTCGCCGATCAGGGTGATCGTGCCGAAGAAGTTTTTGAGGGTATCCTGGGCAGCCAACGAGGCGGCGATTCCGACAACACCAAACGCGGCCAGCAAGTTCACCAACCAGGCTTCACCACCCAATTGGTACACGACGCTGGCAAGGTACAGGACAACGACAGCCACCTTGAGCGCACGGAGCAACGTGGGGACCACCATTTCGGAAAGGCTTCGCTGTTCGAAGAGCTTCTCGCTGTTGACATAGGCCGCCATGATGAGATCGAAAAAGCGGAACAGGGCCCAGGCGATCAGCGCACTGAGAATGAATGTCTGCACTGAGAGCACTGCCGTGGCAAGCCAGAGCGGAAGATCGAGTGCCTGGAGCAGCATGTAGACTGGCCAGATCGCCACTACCCATGTCAGAGGCCTCATTCGATCCGAAACGAACGAACGACTGAGCCCTTTCACACCGGCCAGGCGCAGTACCCAGCTCACAACCAGGTCGCTCAGGCGAACCGCCACGCGCGAGAGTACAAGGGAAACGAGAACGATGAGTGGCAAACCGAGGTATTGGTAGAGGTCGAGCCCGGCGAAGCGACGAAGCGACCAGTCGGGCATTCGCAGTCGAAGCCAGAGACCAGGCTGTTCCCACCACGACATGACGGTTGCTGATTGAGCGGCTTCGGATGCAGGCACAGGCCGATGCATGCACTCTCGGAACATTGGCTCGATGTGGGTGATCGTCTCCGGGGTGAATTGCCAGACAACGGGTTCCTCGGTGCTGGTGCTGGCACGCTGCCCGATGGTGATACGGCCCAGATCACCACGATAATGAATGTACAAACTGCTTGAGGGATCGTTGGGAATGCTGGGCAGGTAGATGCGGCCCAGTCGATCCAGGACGTACTTCAGCTTCGCCGCCAGGACCGGTCCGATCTGTGGCCGAACCGAAGCCGAGAGGGAACTCAGGTTGAGGCAACGTGCAGCCAGTTCCCAGTCGTTCCGGTTCGCCGCAGAGAGAAAGGTATACATTGTTTCGCGAGGCGAGCCAAATTGCTCGCGGCGTTCGCGGCTGCGGCGCACCTCGGCAGGCAACTGTTGGTACATCACTGGAATGCGTGCGACCGTATCTTCGCTGAAACGCCAGCCGGAGAATGTGCGGACGATCTCCACTTTCAGCCCATCTTTACCATTCAACACCTGCGTCTGCGCATTCCAGGTATCGGGCAGATCGTCCAGACTGAAGGGGACGCCACGCAGAATCAATTCGAGCCAGTTTGCCAGTCGAGTTGCCCGCATCTGGCGATCGTCAGGTGCAATTTGATCCAGTTCCAGGAATCGAACCGCATCCGCCATGCGTGCGTCGTTCGTCTGCCCGTCGTCGACGGCAGCGAGGAAGCCCTTCATCACGGAACGGGGCGAGCGAAACGGCTCCGGGATCTCTTCGGGTGGTGGCGGTGTGGGAGGAGCAGGTGCGGTCGGCTGGACCGTTGGCACCACCTGGTTCAAAATCGCGTATCGAATGTCCGGTGAGTGATCCTTGACTGCGGTGTACATTCGCTCCAGGTTCGCCACGGTTTCGCGGGAGAATAACCAGGCATCTTTCCCGGCGGATTGCGGCAGGCGTTCGAGTTGCACGCGCCCGGACGCATCCGCACGCCAGGTATAGGGCATCGCATCCGGATCATTCGGCACTTCCTGCGAGTAGAAATAGCCACGCCGCTGGATGACAAACGCGAGGCGGTGTGCGATGACCGCTCCGGAAGCCCGGCGGTCATCCGCTGTGACGCCGCTCAGATCTATGAAATCGGCCGCACCATCGAAGTTACCGAGCGAAGCTTCACGAAGGAAGTTGTTCATCGTGGTGCGGGCGTCGGTGGCATTCGGCCGCAACCCGACCTGCCGACTTTGCACGACAGCATGGCGAGCCTGCACCGCGCGCAGCAACTGCGGGAGCAACCGAGTTGTAGATTCGTCGAAACGCCACTGCTTGTTGACGGCTCGAAGTGTGATTGCGTTGCCGCCATCGCTCCAGATCTGCACCGTGTCGGCCCCGGCTGGCACGGTGATGCTATTCAAGGGGATCGTCAGTTCCGAAAGCACCTCGGCGAGTTGAAAAACTGATTCCCCCGGCACAGCAGTTGTGCCCGGCAAAGGCTCGAAGCAACCCTGAGCCATTGCAATCAATTCCGGTCTGGTTCCATAGGCATCAACGGCAAACAGTAGGGTTTCAACCGTCGCACGCGGCGAGGTCAGATTCGCACTGACCTGAGGTTGTGGCGGAACCACCGCCTCCTTGGTTGGACTGGGCGGAGGCTGGGATCGGGAACTCGCGGACCAAATTCCGAGTACAAGCAATATGATCCAGCGGCTCGCTAAAGTGGAGCGGGACGAACGAGTGTGCCACATATTCAAGAAGTCCTGTTTCGGTTGCGCCTGGCGATCTCGCATCGCCTGGCCCGTGATGCAGCGTCTGTCCCTCAGACTGATTCTGGCTTCTGCCCCTGATCGCATTACTTGCAAAAACCGAGCCTGTGGTTAGAGGTGCTTCCTGAGTCCGGGCGAATACTGTATCCGAATCCCTGGAGGTCCGTGATTTCTGCTCGCCCGGATGAGCACGCAAAATGTCCTGTATAGGGCATGAAGAGCCCACCAGTCGCTTGGTGGTGCTTGCATCGAGTTGAGACGAATAGAAATCTCTTTTCTCGATAACCTCACGACGCTTGCGCCTATTTTGAACGATCCCGAGTCTCAGCCCCGCTTGGCAACGTCTCGCCGGTGAGGTAAAACGGTGTCGGCA
Organism: Gemmataceae bacterium; assembly: GCA_041750275.1. GTDB lineage: Bacteria > Planctomycetota > Planctomycetia > Gemmatales > Gemmataceae > JBGSZR01. The sequence continues at coordinate 43,923 of JBGSZR010000046.1, read as the reverse complement.
TCAAGGAGGATGACTCGCTGAGTTGATCCACCCGGTTTCGCCGCAGGATGCCATAACCGGGGTCACTGGAGGTTCCCACCCCATGGCGCGACGCAGCGCCGAAGTGGAGAGCAATGGAAAGCCCTCCCTCACCGGCCTTCGCCGGTCAGATCGTTTCTTGGCCGGTCTGAACTCCGCAAATCGCGTTGTCTTTGTTTCACACGTTCAACCCGATCCGGATAGCCTTGGCAGCATGCTCGGGCTGGCACACCTGGTCGAAACGCGGCTTGGAAAGCCGACGGTCATCACGCGTGATGGACTCATCAGCCGGGCCGAGAATCGCGCGATGGTTGAAGTACTCGACCTGGAACTGCTACCCGTGGAAGAACTCGTCTGGCTGCCAGGTGATTCCGTGGTCATGGTTGATAGCCAGCCCAACACCGGTCGGCACACACTCGATGAAGCGACCCCGCTCTACGGGGTGCTGGACCATCACGCGACTCCAGGCGACCTGGACACGGTTCCCTTCAGCGATATTCGCCCGCACCTGGGTGCCACCTGCACGCTGGTCACGAAATATCTGCTGGAACAGGATGTTGAAATTCCCGTGCGCGTGGCGACTGCACTGCTCTACGGCATCGAGACCGAGATGACGGGCTACCCGCGCGAGGCGAGCGCCGCTGACGACAACGCCCTGATCGAGCTTTACCCGATCGCTGACAAGGATCTGATCGCCAAGATTCGCAACGCCCGCCTGCCGCACAGCCACTTCGAGTGCCTTCTGCACGCTTTGCAGAGCTCGTTCATTTATGATCGACTCATCATTTCGTGGGTGAACCCCCTGCCCCAGCCTGAACAGGCTGCGGAAGTGGTCGACTTCATGATTCGCTTCGATGAGGTGGACTGGGCAGTCTGTGGCGGTGTGTACAAGGACCAGTTGATCCTCTCCGTTCGCTCCGCGAAGGAAAACGCCATGGCGGGCGAGGTTCTCCGACAAGCTGTCGGGAGGCTCGGCAAAGCCGGAGGCCATGACCGGCGGGCGGGCGGTTCCATCCGACTCACCAGCACAGCCCCCTCCGCGATCGAAGAGTTGCAAGCCACGCTTCGAAAGCGTTTTCTGAAAGCATTGCGAATCGAGGACACACGCGGCCAGCGACTTGTCCCGCTTCGGGAAATGCTGCAAAACCTTCAATAATCTGCATTTCAGTCGACAACCGGCGTGGTCTCCGAGTGCTCGGGGACCACGCCGGTTGCATTTCGTAGTCGGAAAGTGATGTTGAATTAATGAGCAGTTGATCCACCTTTTCGAACACTTCCGGGACACAGGCTGCCACCAACCGAACGCAGCTCATCCAATTTCACATCAATACGCAGCATCTCCAAATAACGGCATGAAACCTGCACAGTTTCGGCGACCACGGATTTTCGGTCCAAGTTGATTCAATCCGAATCTTTCTCCCTGGCCGGGCATCCAAATGGTCGAAAGTTCGGAAAGAGGTGGCAGAGAATTCTGGCCCACATCCGATCTTTCTCGACAGGTGATGAAGTTGAGATCTATAGTTAATGTCAGTGGGGATCGAACGCTGGGAAGTGCAAACGCACCTGGCATCTTTCCCGTACTGTTGACTGGAACCCTCACAGAATCCGGTGGTTATGACCGGCTAGTTGTCTTCGCCCCCTGAGAGGAGGCGCACCATGGCCCGCAATGATGCACTTGTTCGACTTCATGGTTCCCTGATCAATCGCCGAGATGAGCTGCGCAAGCGACTCGGAATCGATCTGGAAGACCTTCACCGCAAAGTCACCTCCGCAACTGGCGACGTGGCCGATGCCGCGTTCGACTCGAGCGGGGAAGAGATGGCCTCGCAACTGGCTGAGCTCGAAGCGAAGGAACTCACCCAGATTGAACGAGCAATCCGAAAACTCAAACAGGGTTCTTACGGCAAGTGCGAAGGTTGCAACTGTACGATCCCGGTTGCCCGTCTTAACGCGTTACCCTTCAGCACGCTCTGTATCAAGTGCCAGCGCGAGATGGAGACGGATGCGAACTGGCTCACGATGCGTGGCGAACACGACTGGGCCCGCATTCACGACCACAGCACCTCCCTGGACGACCGCGAGGTGAACATCGCCGACCTTGAAAGATCAAGCTGAGTTCACTCGCACATCTTGATCGACGCGAGCCCGCGACCTGCGTAGGTTGCGGGCTTTCTGCGTTTCTTGCCACCCACTTTTCACGCCACCTCGCCAATTTTTTTAAGTTGCTCTCAAGCTTCAGACAGCACGCTGCGTAAAGTGGCGTCTGGATGGAACACGAGTCACTCGTGCGTGAGGTTTTGCCATGATGAAGAAAGTCGCTGTGGTGACGCTCTGTGGGTGCTGTGCTTTCCTCGGTGGCGTTGCAGTGGAATCGCTGCGTACGGTTGGTTTAGCAACCGCTCACACGATGCCATTGCCACCGGCCCCTGTTGTGGATGCCAATTCCGAGCTGAGCGCTCGTTTTCAGGCAGTGATTGACAAGGTCGGGCCCTGCGTGGTGGCGGTCGACGCGGTGAAGCCTGTTGCCACGGGGAGCACGACCAAGGCCAAACCCATCGAGGAATCCGGATCGGGTGTGATTGTTCACTTCCCGAACGTGGCCGGCTCGGTGGTGATCACCAACAACCATGTGGTCGGTGCCGCGGATCCGAACAAGGTCTACGTCACACTCTCGGATGGCCGCATCCTGCAACCGATTCGCATCCTGGCCGATGCGGAGTCCGATATCTCGCTACTGCAGATCGCGGATGCCACCCTTCCCTTCGCGGAACTGGCTGACAGCGACCGCGTGCAAAAGGGCCAGTGGGTGCTCGCCTTTGGCAGTCCGTTCGGGCTGAATCAGACTGTGACCCACGGCATTATTTCCGCTACAGACCGCGGGCAGATCAGCCTGGGTGCCACGATTCGGATCAAGGAGTTTCTTCAGACGGACGCCGCCATCAACCCGGGTTCCAGCGGTGGCCCGCTCGTCGATCTCGATGGCCGCGTGATCGGCATCAACACCGCCATCGCCTCGCAAAGCGGCAACAATAGTGGTGTCTCGTTTAGCATTCCCTCGAACCTGGTGAAGCGCATCGGCACAGAACTCCATAGCAAAGGTTCCGTGACCCGCGGCTATCTGGGTTTGCAGCTGGCACCGACGCTGGAACCGGCCGAGGCCTTGCGATTGGGGCTTGATCGTGTCTGCGGCGGCTACGTCGAAATCGTTTATCCGGACACCCCGGCAGCCACGGCCGGGCTCAAGGTCGGGGATGTGATTCTGAAACTGGAGGATGTGGAGCTACGGAATGAGAATCAGTTCATCAATCTCATCACAGCCTTGCCACCGGGCCAGCGTGTGAAACTCACGATCTGGCGAGATCGGCAACAGCAGACGCTTGATGCCGTGGTGGGTGACTGGGCCGCAGTAAAGAGTCGATATCGACCGTGAAAACGAAACAAACCCGGGGAAACCCGGGTTTGTTTGTTGTGTGTCTTTATTCCTCGTCGCGTGGCTTCATCCGCAAGAAGATCATCACGCCGATGAGTGCGACGAGCGCCAGACCCATACCGACCATCACCCAGGTGTTGCCGAGAAAATCCATGGGAACCTGATCCTTTCCGAGAAGGGGTTAAGAAAGTGGGCGGCACACCCCGCAAGAAGTTGGCTCGAAGCGGTTCAGCCGCGACATTTAATTGCACCCGTGTTCTACCGCCGCCCTATGGCCAGAGCAAGTGCCGAGACGGGAATTCCGTGCTGTCATCTTCTCGCGACCCGGGGAGTTCGAGGTGCGGCAAGCGCTCGCCTCCTCTGCCAGTATCTTGGGCAAACAGACCACTGAATCGCTCCGTGGTGTCATCCGTTCCTGCTGCACGGCCGATCGCCGTCCACGCTTTCCCCCTCCGCAGGGTCCCCCACGCCTTGCCGCGAGGCGTACAATTCTGCAAAAAAATAGGTTGCGGGCCGAACCTTGTTCCGCTTTGCTGAAGTCTTCTATCCCATGACTGTTGGATTCTCTCCTCCAACCCTACTGGTGATTACCGCATGAATGAGCAGGCCGGGCTAGCACGCGTGCGCAGTGGCGAACTTCTGTTCACGAATGAAGTCGGGCACGATGCCTGCGGAATTGGAGCGGTCGCTGCCCGCGATGGGAAACCATCGGCGGAAGTCCTGAAAAAAGCCCTGCTCGCCCTCAACTGCATGGAACACCGCGGCGGCGTCTGCGGCGATGCGGGCGATGGAGCGGGACTCACCACCGTCATACCCCAGGCTTTCTTCCGCGAAGAGGCCAAACGCCTCCGCTTCGAAGATGCCCGCTATCTCAAGCCCGAGGACGCGCTTGGCGTTGGCGTAATCTTCTTCATCGATACCGACCCCGCCAAGATCGAGCGTGGCCGTGCCGCCATCCGCACTGCTTTGACCGGCGGCCCGGTTCAGTTCCTTGGCTTCCGCACGGTTCCCACGAATGACGGTGTGCTTCCGCGAAAGGCGCTCGAGGCACGCCCTGGTGCCTTCGAGCAGGTGATCTTCCGTGTGAACGGCGACATCGAAGATGTCGAGCGCTGGCTCTTCACGCGCCGGCTGGAACTCCGCGAACTCTTCAAAGCGGAGGGATTGCAGGTTTATTTGCCGTCGCTGTCGGCCCGGCTGGTCAGCTACAAGGGGTTGCTCACCAGCCCACAGCTGGAAGCCTTCTACTCCGATCTCACCGATCCGGCCTACGAAACTGGCATCGCCATCTTCCATCGCCGCTACAGCACCAACACGTTCCCGAACTGGACACTCGGCCAGCCGTTCCGCTACACCTGCCACAACGGTGAAATCAACACTGTGCGCACGGCACGCAACGCCGTCACGGCCTTCTCACGTGGCCTGCAACCGCCACTGCCTGGTGGCGATCTTCTTACCGCAAAGATGAGCGACTCCGCCAGCCTGGATGAGTGGGTCGAGTTCCTGATGCTCGAACAACGCTGGAGCTTGTTGCGGGCCTTGCGGCTGAGCCTGCCGCCCGTCTGGGACACGGAAGCGGACGTGTGGGGTCAGGACGCCTTCGATCTCTTCACGTACTATCGCCGCACTTTCGGCAGCCTCACCGCGTGGGACGGCCCGGCCGGCATCATCGGCACGGATGGTCGCACCGTCGTGGGGTTAGTCGATCGCATGGGCCTGCGCCCCGTCCGCTGGTGTTCGGACCAACGGGGTTGGTTGTATATCGGCAGTGAGTCCGGAGTGTTCGGCCTCGATGCCACCACGATCGTCGCCAGCGGCCAGCTTCAGCCGGGCCAGATGATCGCCCTGGACACTCACACCGGCGAACGCCTCGATAGTTACCAGATCCTCGACCGCATCGTGGCCGAGGCGAAAGCAGAACTCGGCGATGTGCATGAGCTGAATCGCCGGCAAATCATCATTCCCGAAGGCTTCGACTACACCCGGCAGACGGACGACGCCGTCGGTGCCATGCTCGAAGAACGGAACTGGACTCTCGATAATCTGCTCCAGGCCGCGGGCTGGGACTTCGATCGTGCCGTCTTCGTCAAGGACATGGCGAAACTGCGGAAAGAACCACTCTCGTCCATGGGTCACGATCGCGTGCTGACGATCTTCAGCCAGTACCACCCCACCCTGTTCAAGTACCTGCAACAGACCTTCGCCGAGGTCACGAATCCGCCCATCGATCCCTACCGCGAAGGCAGTGCGATGTCGCTGACCACCTATCTGGGTCGTGCCCAGGCGGTGGCCGGCCGTTCGTCGCTCGGCGATCCGCTCGATCAGGATATGCCGATCAAACAGATGGAGATCGCCTCACCGGTGGTTTCCGATGCGGTGATTGAAGAGATCCGCCAGAACGAGGTGCTCGGCTTCAAGCTGCTGGACGCCACGTTCCCACTTTCTGGCGGCCCCGAGGCACTTCGTTCCGCGCTCGCTGGATTGCAAAGCAGCGCCGAGAAGGCCGTGCTCGAAGGTTATCACGTTCTCTGTGTCTCCGACAAGGAAGCCTGCAAGCGTGGCATCGATCCCATTCCCTCCTTGCTTGCGCTCGGTGCCGTGCATCAGTATCTCAGCCGACAGGGCTTGCGCAATAAGTGCAGCCTGATCGTGCAGGCCGGCGACATTCAAGAAGGCCACGACGTCTGCTGTCTCGTCGCCTTCGGTGCCGATGCGGTGCATCCGTACCTCATGCTCCGACTGGTGAAGGACGGGCTTGTCTTCAAGGATGGCGACACCAAGCAGGAAATTCGCCTGGATGCCCGCGAAGCCCTGGAAAACCTCTTCGCCGCACTCGAGGACACCATCAAGAAGGTGATCTCGAAGATGGGCATCACCACCATCGAAGGGTATCGCGGTGCGCAGTTGTTCGAGGCCGTGGGCTTTGGTCCGGAATTGATGGAGTTCCTGGGCGACTTCCCCAGCCGCGTTGGCGGTATCGGCTTCGCGGAGCTTGTTGAAGACGTACAGTGGCGCGTGCAGCAGGCCGAGGTGATGGCCGCGAAGAACAACCCGCTCGGCCGCAACCGCGACTACATGGCTTTCAATGCAAAGGTTCGCATGGCCCTGCGTGATGCCGTGAAGGAAGCCCATCCCGAGCCCGAGCCGGGCGGCGGCGAAATGGCTTACACCGCACCACCTGAAGAGTACGATCCGAAGGCACCTCAGCGTGTCGCGGAGAAGTTCATCAAGTTCTCGGACATGGTGAACCTCCGCGTCCCCACGGTGTTGCGCGATCTCTTCGGCGTGAAGCCGGGTGACAAACCCACGGAACTGAGCAGCATCCAGTCTGCACGCGACATCGTGAAGAATCACTTCCGCGGTGCCGCCATGAGCCACGGTGCGCTCACCGGTGCTTCGCACATGACCATCGCCGCGGCCGTCAACGAACTCGATTCTCTCAGCAACAGCGGCGAAGGCGGCGAAGCACGCTGGCGCAACGACATCCCGGAACGCGCCTGGGGGCCATACTGGGAGAAGGTGCGGGCCCAGCGCGAGGAGCACCCGGGGATTTACGCACTGAACGGCAAGATCGAAGCCAGCCGCTTCCGCAGCCGGATTCGCCAGATCGCCAGCGGTCGGTTCGGTGTCGACGCCGAGTACATCGTCAACGCCGATGAGATGTCCATCAAGATGGCCCAGGGTGCCAAGCCCGGCGAAGGCGGCCAGCTTATGGGCAAGAAGGTCACGGCCGAAATTGCTGAGATTCGCTTCGCTAAGCCCGGCACCGATCTCATCTCGCCGCCGCCCCACCACGACATCTATTCCATCGAGGATCTGGCCCAGCTCATCTATGACCTCAAGGCGGCCAAGCCTGGCATGCCCGTCTCCGTGAAACTGGTCGCCGTGGAGAACATCGGCACCATCGCCGTCGGTGTGGCCAAGGCCGGGGCGGACATCATCGAGATCGACGGCATCGATGGCGGCACAGGTGCGGCGATGGTCTCCAGCAAGGAGCACGCCGGACTGCCCAGCGAGATGGGGCTCGGGGAGGCGCATCAGGCCCTGGTCGTGAATGGCCTTCGCACCAGTGTGAAACTCCGCGTCGGTGGCGGCATCAAGAATGGCCATGATGTCGTGAAGTACGCGCTTTTTGGTGCGGATGAATTCACGTTCGGCCAGGGGCTCATGGTCTCGGTCGGCTGCATCGTTTGCAAGTCGTGCCACATCCCGAACTGCCCCACCGGCATCACTGGCTCCCCGGAAATCTTCAAGGGGCACCCGGAGCACACCAAGGCCTACTGGCTCGTGGTGGCCGAGGAAGTGCGGAGGATTCTTGCCGAGATGGGCTTCACCCATATCTCGGAGATCACCGGCCGTTCCGACTTGCTCGTCCGCCGCACGGATCTCAAAGCGAAGACACCACGAGCCGCGCTGCTCGACCTGTCGCGCTTCATCCAGCCGGACATGGCCATGACGAGTCTCGCCGAACGCTACCCGCAAGAGGGCGTGCTTGGCGTGTGCGGCGGAGGCGATTCTTTCTCGCTGAACCAGAAGATCCTGGCCGCCGCCCACGACGCCATCGACACCGCCCAGAATGCAGACCTGGTCTTCCGCGTGAAGAACTCGGATCGCAGCGTCGGAGCCACGCTCGCTGGCATGATTGCCCGCCTCTATGGCCGCGAGGGGATGCCGAATCACCGCAAGATCAAGGTGCGGCTCGATGGCGAAGCTGGCCAGAGCTTCGGAGCCTGGTGCATCCACGGCCTCGACCTCGAACTGCGTGGCTTCGCCCAGGACGGCATCGCGAAAGGCATCTCAGGCGGCACGGTTGTCGTCACGCTGGACTACAGCGTCAGCGACTACGGTGGCGAGATTCAAAGCGTCGCGGGCAACAACATCGGCTATGGTGCCACGGGTGGAACCATTTTCATTGGCGGTCGCGCCGGCCACCGACTCGGCATCCGCAACAGCGGGGCCACGATCGTTGCCGAGGCCGCTGGCAAGTATGCCTGTGAATACATGACCCGTGGCCGCGTGCTCATTCTCGGCCCGGTCGAGAACGAAATCGGCAGCGGCATGACGGGCGGTGAACTCTTCGTTTTCGACCCGTACACCGAGGTGCCCGCCAAGTTGCACGGCAAGAGCGTCACCGTGATCGATTGTGCCCACGTCGACTACGAGTGGATGCACCCACTCCTCCACCAGTACTTCGCCCGCACTGGCAGCCGGCAGGCGGAGCACATCCTCAAGAACTGGGCAGAGATTCGTCGCGGCCGTCGCCTCCGCCGGGTGCTGCCGCTCTCCGTGGCACGAGCCATGGAAGACTTCCGCGCCGTCGGCACGAACGCGGGTTAAATGCAAGAGGCGAGCAGACTCGGCGAGCGGCCTACGTCAGTGGGCTGTTCCTGATGAGATGACGCAGCAATTGAACAGCACACTGACGTGGGCCGCTCGCCTTGATGATGTGGGAGTGAACAGCCCACTAACGTGGGCCGCTCGCCTGTATTCAGCGTTGTTGTCGTGCACTGCGAGGAGGGGGACTTGAACCCCCACGCCCTTGCGGGCACAGGATCCTAAGTCCTGTGTGTCTGCCAATTCCACCATCCTCGCGTAGTCGATTTCACTTTAGTACAAGGGCCGTTCACCGCCCAGCCCACATGCGACACGAGCGATTCACGCGCGCCTCGGCCGAGCCCAACAATTCCGCCTCCGAACGCTGGCCGAACTTGAGAGAGAGCGGCGGCAACAGGAAGAGGTTCAACAAGGTCGAGGTGATCAGTCCGCACATTCGGCACCACGATCACATCGGCGACATCGCGGCATCGCACCTGCACACCTGCGGGTGTGTCGATGGGCAGCGCTTGCACAGCAGCGATATCGGTGCGGGTGGTCGGTTCACCCCACACGAGCACATCGAACCGCTTCTGCCCTTCGTACACTTCACCCACTTTGAGCCCACGAAACATTGTGGTGATGGCCCGGCGAACATGCCCTGCGGTGAGCACGAAGCGCTCGGCGGCCTCGGTTCGCAAGCGAACATTGATCTGTGGCACGAGCACTTGCGGCCCCACCTTCAGGTTCGTGACCCCCTCCACACTCGACATCGCCTTTTCCACTTCATTCGCCTTCGCTCGCAGCACGCTGCTGGCACTGGTGCCCGAGAGGACTTCCATGCTGCGTTCCTTCAGATAGGTCTGCACGTCGCAGTACATGCCAGGATAGCCATCCATGGCATCCTGAATCTTCTTCACGTGCTCAGGTAATCCACGTCCGGGTCGATGCTGATCCAGAGTTCGGTGAAGTTCGGGCCCACCACCTCGTCCGCGACTTCTGGCCGGCCGATGTGCGAGCTGAAGTTTCGCACTCCGGGGATGGCTCGCAATTCCTTGCTGGCCCGCACAGACATGCGGTCCATCTCTTTAAGCGAGGTGCCGGGCTTTTCGAGGAAGTGCCTCAGGCAGTCCGTCTCCTGGAACTCCGGGAGAAACTCCTGACCGAAACGTGAGGCCGCCGCCCCACCAAGCAGAAACGTGGCAAGCACAAAGCCACGAGCAGCATACGGCCGGTGCATCGAGGCTGGCAGCATCGCCGCGTACACGCTTTTGAGCATGCGCGTCATCCGCGAGCGAGGCACCGGGAGGAATCAGGAACTTCTTCGGCGGGCAGCTATCAGGCAGAGAGTGGCCTATTCATTCGTGAAGTTGCACGCTGACAGTTGAGCGATTCGCGGTATTCGGAAGTGAGTGACAACCCACCGCGGCCAGCAGTGCCAGGCTGGCACCGTTCGCAGGGAGTCGTGCGGTCCACCCGTGGTAAAATAATCGACCACGACGAGCGGGAGACTTTGGCGATTCTGCAGAGGAGTGGGAATCGGCCGAGAATAACATCCCCGGCCGATTCACAAGAACCACTACCAGTTGTTGAGCGTTTCGCCACCGCTGGGGGTGAGTGCCGAGGCCCATGTCAGCAGGGTGACGCTTGGAGTTACCGAGCGGATCGACCCATCGCCCAGACCGATCTGGCAGCCGCCGCTGGACAGGAAATGGGCCTGCATGGCGTTGCAGCCATTCGCCGGTGTGGTGGTCGGCTGGATCACCAGGATGTTGCCGGAGACGTAATTAAATGAAGGCAGATAGGTGTTGCTGGCACTCGTGGTCTGCGACCAGGCCCACGAGCTGCCGCCGCCGCTGCCACCGGTGCCCGTGCAGGTACTTTTCTTCTCCGCGAACATCACTGTGTTGGACTGGCCATCCGTGAACGTCGCCGGGATATTCGGCCGGCCATACCAGCTTGTGACGGTGATGGTCGGCGTGGTGACGCCCACGGTCACGGCCTTGGCATTGGCAAAGACGAGTGGGTTCGCGGCATAGTTGCCGACCGCATAACCATTGCCAGCAAGGTTGCCGCTCGCTGTGGAATCGAGTGTGGCCTGATAGGTCTTGATGGGGTTGATGCTGGTGGTGCTATAGCCAAGCTTGTACAGCGGATCTTGCTCGATGAATGGGAGCAGGTGGAAGAACACATTGCCCGTGGATGTTGAACCGAACGGACCCGTCATGCCAGTGAGCCCGAGACTGCCGGCCGAAACCAACGACGGCATCGCTCCGCTGTACGTATCGCCGCATGAGTGGCAGGCGAGCGAGATCTGCTTGAGGTTATTTTGACTGGTGGAACGGGCAGCCGCCTCGCGTACTTTCTGCACGGCCGGCAGAAGTAAGCCAATGAGAATGGCAATTATGGCGATCACAACGAGCAGTTCAATGAGAGTGAAGCCGCGACGGGCAACGGACGAGAAGCGATTCATACGCACTCCTTCGACTGGAAGAACGAGATGACGCCAGGCCCGGATAAAACCGGACATGTGACGGAGTAATGGGTCCGGAAACGGGAAACGAACCCGCCGCCGGTGGGGAGATTGAGGAGATAGCTCGGGAGAAACGAACCGGCGGGAGTGGAATGCCGGAGCATCAGCGATTCAAGGAAGGGAGATTCGCACCGATCCGCTGATATATGAAGGATACGCCGACTCACAGGGAGTCGGCAAGCGAACTTCATACATTTTTCGCCAACTCGTCCGTTCGCGCTATCACTTCGCCTCGATGCAGTACAAGAACTTCTCACTGCGGAGGAAGAGTTGTTTGCCCACCGCCACGGGTGAGGCATCGATGGGGTCATCGAGTTTATTGGTGGCGAGCACGTCGAGCGTGTCACCCGCCTTGAGGACCAACGTGGTGCCACTGCGATCGACGAAGTAGACACGGCCCGAGGCGGCAATGGGTGACGCGTAAAAGCTCTTCACCTGGGGTAGACGTTCCTTGTCAGCCAGCACCTTGCCATTTCTGGCATCCAGTATCGTGAGCAAGGAATCGTTGCCCTGTGTGAAATAAAGTCGGTCCTGCGCCAGCACGGGTGAGGGCACGTATGGCGTTCCCGTGGCGTAGCGCCAGTTCAGCTTGGCGTCCTTCGCCAGCATGCCGCGGGAACTCAACGGAATCGACACCGCCGCGGCACCGCGATAACCGCTCATACAGACAACCGCATCGCCCACGCGAACAGCCGAGGGTATCGGGTTCGTGGTCATACCTTCCATCGACCAGAGCACCTTGCCGTTCGCAAGGTCGTAGCTCGTGACCGTGGTGCCATTCATCACCACCTGGGTCGTTCCCTCAAATGGTGCAATCAACGGCGTGGTCCAGGTCGTCTTCTCGTTGCGATCGACGCTCCAGCGTGTCTCGCCTGTGGCTGCATCAAGGCAATAGAGTGTGGAGTCGGCTTCCTGGTCGTAGTTCAGGAGCAAGTTGCCTTCGTGAAAGACCGGGGACACCGCTTCGCCCCAGCCGAGGCGGGAGTTGATGCGCTTCAGTTCACGGCTCCAGAGCAATTTGCCATCGAAGTCGTAGCAGTAGTTGCCGAACGAGCCAAACGAGACGAAGAGCCGCTGGCCATCGGTGGTGGGTGAACCGGCCGCGTAGGAGTGTGTGTTGTGCGTTCCTTCATGCGGCACACGCTCCGCGGCGACACGCTCCCAGAGCAACTTGCCGGTATCGCGGTCGAAGCAGAGCACCACGAACTTGTAGAAGTTCTTGGGCGGCACTGTCATTTGTTTGAAGCGCGAATCGGGCTTCGGTAACTCGTCCGGCTTCGCCATCCGATCCGTGGGAATCGCGGTGAGCACGAATACACGACTGCCCCACACGATGGGTGTCGCACTGCCTTTGCCGGCGAGCGGTGCCTTCCACTTGATGTTGGTCTTCTCATCCCACGTGGTGGGCGGATCGGCTGTGGGGGCGAAGCCATTCGCCTCGGGGCCGCGCCACTGGTGCCAGTTCGCCTTTGTCTCGGTGGCGAAATCCGCCGCGAAGAGACTGGAGCAATAAGTGAGTGCGAACAGCGCCAGGAATCGCGACATGATGGACCTTTGCAATCGGAATTGGAAACGGGGTGAACAGGAGTGACATGATTTCAAGCCAATCCTGTTGAAGCTGGCTTGTGCACGCCGGGAGCTCGTCAACGAGTCCGCAGCGTGAGGGAGGGGTAATGGTGTGTCTATGCTCAAGCTGCGGGCTCATGGGTCGGTCAGACTTTCCAGGCTGACGGTTTCTTGCTCTCTTGCGGAATGTCAGCCTCGAAAGGCTGACCTGCCACGCAAGCTGAGACACTACTCGTGGGTGAACTCTATTGCTCCTTGCCTTAGGCCATGATCTCCTTGACCACGCGGCCATGCACATCGGTGAGGCGGAACGGCCGGCCAGCGTAAGTGTATGTCAGCTTCTCGTGATCGAGGCCGAGCTGGTGCAGGATAGTGGCGTGCAGATCATGCATGTGCACTTTATCTTGCACAGCGAGATGGCCGAAATCGTCCGTATCGCCGAAGGCGACGCCGCTCTTGAGTCCGCCGCCCGCCAGCCAGACGGTGAAGCCGCCGGGGTTGTGATCGCGACCGGTGCCGTTGCCCTGGGCATAGGGCGTGCGGCCGAACTCACCGCCCCACCACACGATGGTGTCTTCGAGCAAGCCTTGCCGTGCCAGGTCTTCGAGCAACCCGGCCACGGGCTTATCCACTGCCCTGGCATGATCGGCATGTTTGGGCATGTTCGAGTGCTGATCCCAGGCCGGGTTCGCACTGCTGTCTCCGTAGGTCACCTGGATGTAGCGAACGCCCTGCTGGGCCAACCGGCGAGCCATGAGGCATTGCCGGCCGTAAGTATCCGTGGCCTTTTCGCCGATGCCGTAGAGTTTGAGTGTCTCGGCCGATTCCTTGGTGAGATCGAGCGCACTCGGGGCTTTCATCTGCATGCGCCAGGCGAGTTCGTACGACTCCGCCACGGCTTCCAGTTCTGCATCGCCGGGGGCACGCTTGAGTTGCTCGGCGTTCAGTTCGCGAAGCAAATCGAAGCGGCTCTCGCGGGCGCTGGCGGGCAAGCTGCTGGTGAGGTTGCGGATGGTGGCGTCGGTTATGGAACCGCCCGCTTTGCCGATGGCCGTGCCTTGATAAACCGTGGGCAGGAAGGCGTTGCCATAGTTACGCGGGCCGCCATTACCGGAAGAAGGTGCGATCGAGACGAACCCGGGCAGGTTCTGGTTCTCCGAGCCCAGCCCATAGAGCACCCAGGAACCCATGCTGGGGCGGATGAAGTTGGTGGAACCGCAGTGCAGGAAGAGCGTGGCCGGACCGTGCGCGACGCCTTCGGTGTGCATCGAGCGAACGACACACAGCTTGTCCATGTGTTTAGCGACTTCAGGGAAAAGTTCAGAGGCCCACAACCCGGACTGGCCGCGCTGGGCGAACTTCCACAATGGCTTCATGACGCGGGCGGCGGAGCCTCGGGCACCGGTGTTGGCCATCGCCCGGGCATCATCGAAGGGGAGTTGCTTGCCATCGTCCGCGATCAGGCGTGGCTTGTAGTCGTAGGAATCGACGTGGCTCACACCGCCCTGCATGAACAGGAAGATGATACGCTTGGCCTTCGGCGAGTGGTGCGGCGACTTGGGTGCCAGCGGATTGGTGTGGGCCGCGGCCGGGTTTGCAGCGAGCCCGGAGAGTGCCAGGGCCCCGAACCCGCAACTGGTGTTTCGCAACCAGGCCCGCCGGGAGAGTGAAGAGATCGAGTTCATGAGTGCACTCGTAAGAAGCAAGAGGAACGTTCATTGACCTGGCGAGCCATCCCCGTCAGGGAGCGGATTCTTTCACACTACTCCACATAGCGGAAGTCCGCGGTCGCAAAGAGTGTGTGGAACAGTGCGGCCCAGGCTTCCTTCGCGTCGCCCTTGTTTGCCGCAAGATACTTCATGGCAATGCTGCGTTCGCTGGCCGTGGGGTCGCGTCCGAGCGTGAGGCGGTAGGCACGAGTGAGTCGGGCGTCGTCCGTATCCAGTTTCTCCTCGAGCAAGCGTGTGGCGGCGAGCTTCGCCTGTTCGATCACGAAGGGGTTGTTCATCAGGAAGAGTGCCTGCGGGGCAACCGTGCTGGTGTCGCGTCGACCGTTGACGGTGCTCGGATCGGCAAAGTCGAACGCCTCGAACAGGTCAGGAAGCGAGTTGCGGAACACGGGCAAATAGACGCTGCGGCTCAGGCCGGTTTGCTTGAAGGAATAATCGGAACCGAGATTTGCTGGAAAGGTGCGGCCGCCACGGTCGCTGGTCAGTTTGCCGCTGACCGTGAGCATCGTATCGCGGATGCACTCGGCATCGAGCCGGCGGCGGTTGCCCCGACCGAACAGCTTGTTTTCGGGATCGGCCTTCACGAGCCGATCATCGGCGACCGAGGCCTGGCGATACGTGTGGCTGAGCACGATGCGACGAACGAGTTTCTTCGTGGACCAGCCATCCTTCACGAAGGTGGAGGCGAGGTAATCAAGCAGTTCCGGATTCGAGGGGAGTTCGCCCGTGGTGCCGAAGTTATCGACCGTGCGAACGATGCCGCTGCCCAGCAACCAGTGCCACACACGGTTGGCGTAGACACGAGCCGTCAGGGGGTTCTGCTCGCTGGCGATCCAGTCCGCCAGTTGCACGCGGCCGCTCTGATCTTTCGGCATGGTCGGCACCGGGCCATATGTCGCGACCTGCAGGAAGCCACGCGGGGCCACATCACCCAGGCTGTGCACGCTGCCACGCACGTGGATCTTCAGGTCGATCGCCGTCTTCTCCTCGACCACGGACATGGTCATCGGCCGCTTGGGCGAGTTGGCCTGCAGCTTCTTTAACTCCGCTTCCAGAGCCGCAATTTCATCCACCGTGGGCTTGGGTGCGGGTTTTGCCCCTGGCTTGGGTGCCGGAGCTTTTGGGACTTGATCGATGGGGATAAACGTGACTGCATCGGCGGTGATGTGCCCTTTTGTGCCCTCATTCGAGATGAGCACAAAGCTCTGGCCGTCCTTCTCGCAGCGATACTGACCCAGCGACACATAGCGGCCGTGCAGCGGTGGTGCTCCACGCATATCGAGGAAGAAATCTTTCTCGCCATCGGCGCTGAACACTTTCACGGGCACCTTGTCCGCCCGGTTGGTCCCAGGCGAATAGGCCAGCCAGACTTCGTACTGCCCCGTGACGGTGATCTCGGGGTCGAACGTGATCGACTTCTCACCCTTGCCCGTGTCCTTGTCGTGGGTGTAGCCCGTCCCGATGTACGTGCCGGCGTGCGTGGAATCCATCCACTCGCCCACCTTCATCGCCTTGGTATCATCAACCACGATTCCCGGCACATCCTTCACGGCGAGCACGCCCTTCGCCCCCACCACGGGTTCGGCGACCACCGGCTTCTTTGCCTTGGCCGACTTAATCTTCGCTTGCAGAGCAGCCAGTTCCGTTTCGTAGTTCTTGACCGCTGCTTCCACCTCCGGCGCCGCGGGCAATGGCACCTCAATCCACTCGGAGACGTTTGAGTCCTTGAGCGCTCGCACATTCCGCAGGATGCCTGCGAGAGCGTAGTAATCCTTTGTGGGAATAGGGTCGAACTTGTGGTCGTGGCAGCGGGCACACGTCACGGTCTGGCCCAGGAACCCCTTACTGATGACGTCCAGCTGTTCGTCCACCACGTCCATGCGCAGTTGCTTCTTGTCCTGTTCTTCAAGGTTGGTGTTGCCGAGCTGGTAGAACGTGGTGGCAACCAGCTGTCGGGTGCGGTCGTCCATCCCATTCGCGGGGAGCAAGTCGCCGGCGAGTTGCTCACGCACGAACTGGTCGAAGGGCATATCTGCATTGAAGGCTTCAATGACGTAGTCGCGGTAACGCCAGGCTTCCTTGAAGATGAAGCCGCGAAGCGTGACGGAATCGGCATAGCGCACAACATCGAGCCAGAGCCGACCCCAGCGTTCGCCGAAGCGCGGATCGGCGAGCAAGCGATCGACCAATTTCTCATAGGCATCCGGAGCGGTGTCCGCGAGGAACGCATCGACCTCCGCGGGGCTGGGTGGCACTCCAACGAGATCGAAGTACAGCCGGCGTGCCAGCGTGGCGCGGTCCGCCTCTGGCGTGGGCTTCAACCCCTGCTCCGCGAGCTTTGCCAGGATGAATCGATCGAGATCCGTGCTCGGCCCATCCGTTTTCACACTGGGTATCGCCGGCATCACCACGGGCTTGTACGACCAGAAATTCCGGCCTGCGACGAGATCGAGCCCCACCTGCTTCTTGGTGCCCGTGCCGGACGAGCGCGGGTCGGGTGCACCCATAGCCACCCACTTCTCGAAGTCCGCCAGCACGGCGTCCGGCAACTTCCCCTTGGGAGGCATCTGTACGTCACCCGCGTATTTCAACGTCTCGATGAGCATGCTCTTCTCGGGTTTGCCGGGCACGATGGCCGGGCCACTATCACCACCGGCCAGCAACCCCTCACGTGAATCGAGCAACAATCCGCCCTTGAGCTTTTTCTTGGAGGCCGCCTCTGTGGAGTGGCACGAATAGCACTGCTCGACGAGCACCGGCCGGATCTTCTTCTCGAAGAACGCGATCTGTTCAGCGGAGATGCCCGCGGGTTCGACGGCTCGAGGTGTGGCTTTCTCGTCGGCATGCAGCGTGGCAGATGGCACGGCAACGAGGCCGAGGAACGCCAGAACGATCGGTGCAAGTGCGAGCGGGTGGCGCATAATGATGAGTTGGTTTCAGGCGGGGAGTGTGCCAAAACTGAAAGATATCTTACCATGCCACCGCAAGGTGGAAACACCCGAAATTCCGGAACCAACAAACTCACACACTCGCATTCTCGAATCGAACGCGTTATCCTCGCACTTCGATCTCGCTCTCCTGAATCCTCTTCGAGGTGCATCGTGAAAGTTCACGCCTTCGCTCTCCTGGCGCTGCTCGGTGCCTGTTCCACTTCACCGGGGCAGCCCGGCCTCAAGCCGAACGTCATCATCATTATGTCGGACGACATGGGCTTCTCGGATCTCGGCTGCTACGGCGGCGAGATCCACACGCCCAACCTCGACGCTCTCGCTGCGAATGGTTTGCGATTCACACAGTTCTACAACACGGCTCGTTGCTGCCCCACGCGTGCCAGCTTGCTCACCGGCCTCTATCCGCACCAGGCTGGCATCGGCCACATGGTCTCGGACAGCGGCAAGCCCGGCTACCGTGGCAGCCTCAACACCTCTTGCCGCACCATCGCCGAGGTGATGAAAGCCAACGGCTACCGCAACTACATGGCCGGCAAATGGCACGTCACCGCGAGCATCAGGCAGGATGGCCCCAAGGAGAACTGGCCGCTGCAGCGCGGATTCGACCGCTTCTACGGCATGATCTCCGGAGCCGGCAGTTTCTACGATCCCTTCACGCTCTGCCGCGATAACAACCTGATCTCACCAGCCGCGGACAAGGAATATCAACCCAAGGAATACTACTTCACCGATGCCATCACCGATCACGCGGTGCGCTTTGTCAATGAACACCAGGTTCATAACGAGAAACAACCGTTCTTCATGTACGTGACTTACACCGCCGCCCACTGGCCGATGCACGCACTTCCCGAGGACATTGCGAAGTACAAGGGGAAGTACGACGGGGGCTATGAGCCAATCCGCAAGGCTCGCCTGTTGAAGGCCGCCGAGTTGGAGCTCGTCGATCCCAAACAAGGGCTTTCGCCACAGGCCGGCAAATGGGACGCGGTCGCCAACAAGGAGCGCGAGATAGCATGCATGGAAGTGTATGCTGCAATGGTGGACCGCATGGACCAGGGCATCGGCAAACTGGTGGCGGAGCTGAAACGCACAGGGCAATTCGAGAACACGTTGATCTTCTTCCTGCAGGACAACGGCGGTTGTGCCGAGGGGAATGGCCGGGGTGCCACGAAGGGCCGAGCGGATGGGCCACGTGCAGCGAAGCCGAGTCTGCCGCCGCTGCCAGCAGAATCGTTGCCTGCGAACAACCCGCCGCCGCAGACGCGTGATGGCTTCCCGGTTCGCCAGGGCCCAAATGTGTTTCCCGGTCCAGCCGACACGTTCGTCGCTTATGGCGAAGGGTGGGCGAATGTGAGCAACACGCCGTTCCGCGAGTACAAGCACTGGGTTCACGAGGGCGGCATCAGCACGCCGCTGATCGCCCACTGGCCAGCCGGCATCCGCGCGAAGGGCGAGCTCCGGAGCGAACCGGGCCACCTCATCGACCTCGCCGCGACCGCATACGACGTGAGCGGAGCCCGCTATCCTGCCGAGGCCACCCCCCTGGAAGGCAAAAGCTTGCAGCCGCTCTTTCTCGGCAAACCAATCGAACGCGACGCCATTTACTGGGAACACGAGGGCAACCGCGCCGTGCGACAAGGTCCCTGGAAAATCGTGGCCAAGCACAACAAGCCGTGGGAACTCTACAACATCGGCCAGGATCGCATCGAGAGCAACAACCTCGCCTCCGAAGAGCCCGAGAAGTTGAAAGCGATGGTCGCGAAATACGATGCGTGGGCAAAGCGGGCCCATGTCGAACCGTGGCCTGTCGTACAGTCCAAGAAGAAGTAAACACGCATGTGAGGCTGCAGGCGGCTTGCTGCCAGGCACTGCACCCTGAGCTTCCTCCGGCGGTGAACCGCCGGCAGTGTCCGGTGCGTGGTTGCGTCGCCCCGCCATTGCACCGTATAATCTTGCTCCCGCCGACTATCTCGCTTCATTAAAAAGGTTCATTCCGCATGCCTCACTTTCCCCTGCTCCCCCGCCGAGACTTTCTCACACTGAGTGCCGGTGCGGCCATCGGCATGGGCGTGTGTCTTCCGTCCACGAAGGCCTACGCATCGCACGCGAGGAAGCCCGGCTCGGTCATTCTCGTGAACCTCACCGGCGGCATGAGTCACATCGACACGCTCGACATGAAGCCCGAGGCACCAGTCGAGCTTCGGGGCGAGTTCAAGCCCGCCGCCACAGCCATCACCGGCATCCAGATCACGGAGCACCTGCCGCAGCTGGCGGCTCGCATGAAGCACTGGGCCCTGGTCCGATCCCTGTCGCATCTGGAAAATGGCCACCTTCCCGGCACGCACCGGCTTCTCACTGGTGCCACCATGCCGAACAAGCGTGGCACCGATCTCGATAACGTGCTCTCGCGCCGCGATTGGCCCTGCTATGCCGCCGCGCTCAATCAACTTCGCCCGCGGCATGACGGCATCCCCAATGGCGTGACGCTGCCGCATTCCCTCATCGAAGGGCCACTCACCTGGCCCGGTCAGCACGCGGGATTCCTCGGGCCGGCCAACGATCCCATGCTCGTGGCCCAGGATCCCAATTCACCGAAATTCCGCTTCGAAACCTTTGACCTGCCCACCGGCATCGATCCCGCACGCATCGCCGGACGTCGCAGCTTGCTCGAGCAACTTGACTCGGAAGGCAAAGGCGACCCCGCCTTCCGCGACCATCAACAGCACGCCTTCGAAATCATCAATTCGGGCAAAATCGCCAGTGCCTTCAAGCTGGAACTGGAACCCGGCAAGGTTCGCGATCGCTATGGCCGCAATCAGTTCGGGCAATCGCTCTTGCTCGCCCATCGCCTTGTGAAATCCGGCGTGCCGATTGTTCAAGCTAACATGGGCATCGTGCAATCGTGGGACACGCACTTCGATAACTGGGGCCGCCTCAAGAATCGCCTGCTTCCCTGGCTGGACCAGGCACTGGGTGCGCTCATCGATGATCTCGAAGCCGATGGCTCGCTCGGCGAGACATTCGTGGCCGTCCTCGGGGAATTCGGCCGCACACCCAAAGTCTCGATGTTGCCCGGCAAAACCATCCCCGGGCGCGATCACTGGGCCCGTGTCTACTCGGGTCTCTTCGCCGGGGCGGGCGTGCAAGGGGGCCGCATCATCGGCAAATCGGACCGCGTCGGCTCACATCCGATTAGCACGTCGTACACCCCGTTCGACGTCGGTGCAACGATCTACCAGGCACTCGGCGTCAGCGCGGAGAGCATCATCCACGACCTGCAGAACCGCCCCTCCCGCCTCTGCGATGGCACGCCGATGGATGTGCTCTTCCAGAGCCGCTGATGCGGAGCCTAGCCCATGAGCTACGATGCCAAGCTGGCCGAGCGCGTCCGTGCGTTACTCGCATCAGAGGGCGGCATCGTCGAGAAAAAGATGTTCGGCGGGCTCGCGTTTCTGCTGTTCGGCAACATGTGTTGCGGTGTGCTCCAGGAAGAACTCATCGTTCGCGTTCCGCTCGAAGAGACGGACCGCGTGCTCAATGAAGCCCACACACGAGCCTTCGATTTCACCGGCCGACCCATGCGGGGCTGGGTGGTTGTGGAGCCCGCTGGCTTCGCGAAGGAGGCAACGCTCGCCCGCTGGATCGAACGATGCCTCGCCTTCGCCAGCACGCTTCCCGCGAAGTGAAGTCCGTTCTGTTGACCCGCCCTGTAAGCCATTCACCTCGCTGCGGTATCTCGCGATGCCGCACTTCGGCGGACCCCACTTCTGGAGCTTTCTCATGGCGCCGCTCTTGCGACTCCCGATGTCCCGCTTTGTCGCAGCCACACTGCTCACCACGAGCCTGGTGTACGGCTGCTCCGCCTCCAGTGATCAAGACGGCAAGGCTGCGGATAAGGGCCCCAAAATCGGGGACACGGCCAAGGATTTTGAGTTGATGGCAATCGGCGGCGAGAAGGTCAAGCTCTCGAAGCTAACGGAAGCCGGTCCCGTCGTGCTCGTCGTTCTCCGCGGCTACCCCGGCTATCAGTGCCCCATCTGCTCGAAACAATTCGCCGAGTTCAAGGCCAAGGCGGAGGAATTCAAGAAGGCCGGTTCGCACGTGGTCTTCATTTACCCTGGCCCTGCGGACATGCTCAAGGAGAAGGCGGGCGAGTTCTTCAAGGGCAAAGATTATCCTTCACATTTCACGATTCTTCTCGACCCGGACTACACCTTTACGAACGCCTACAATCTGCGCTGGGATGCCAAGAACGAAACGGCTTATCCTTCGACCTATGTGATCGACGCCAAGGGAAAAGTGACGTTCGCGAAGCTGAGCAAGAGCCACGGCGACCGCGCCAAGGTCGGCGACGTGCTAAAAGCTGTTGGCGGTTGAAGCAGACTACGGAACGCCCGGGCCGCGAATCACGATCGCGGGCGTTCTGCTATTTCGCTGCGGAGTTGAGAGAAGATCAGTACATCTTCGAGCACACCACGCCGCAGCAAGCTCGCACGCAGCGTACCTTCGAGATGAAAGCCAAGTTTGTTCAACACGCGGATGCTGGCGTCGTTTCCGGCGATGACACGTGCCTGCATGCGTTCAGGCTGGCACGTGGCGAAAGCCTGTGCAACGGTGGCCCGGCATGCTTCGGCCATGATGCCCTGCCCCCAGAATTGCTCGCCGAGCCAGTAACCCAGTTCCATCGCGCGGTTCGGTTCGGATGCCCAGAAACAACCAACCGCTCCGATGGGCACACCGTCCTCTTTCAAGCAAACCGCGTACGGTTCCGGCACGCCTTCCAGATAACGGCAGCGAGCGTAGTCGCGCACGAACATGCTCGTGTCCGCCAGTGACTGATGATGCTCCCAGAGCGTGAACCGTGTGACATTCGGGTTGCTGGCATGCACGAAGAGCGGCTCGGCGTCGGCATCCACGAACGCACGGAGAATCAACCGCTCTGTGGTGAGCGTGGCCGGCCGCCAGTCGTGTGAAAACATGCGTATCACTTTCCGAACGCCGCGCTCTCGATCTCGTGCCGATCAATGTGTGGTGTGGCCCCACGATGCTCACAGACACGTGCGGCATAGTGGCTGGCGAACAATGCACATTCGGCGAGCGACCGAGCTTCGAGCAACAAGCAGACCATAGCCGCGGTGAAGGCATCGCCTGCCCCGACTGTGTCGACGAGGGTCGCGGGCACCACGGGAGTGAAGAGAGGCGCTTCGCGTTCGGTGTAGATCACCGATCCGGCACCACCCAGCGTAACAATCACTCGTTGCGTTTCGATGGCCGAGAAACGAAACAACTCTGCAACGAGTTCATCACGATGCGTGCCACGCCAGCCGAGGAGTTCAGCCAGCACCTGCAATTCCTCGTCGTTCACCTTGACCGTGCGGCAGCGAAACAAAGTGGAGGTGATCATTTCACGGGTGAAGTACTGCTGACGCAAATTCACATCGAAGATGCATTCGCGCGGCAGAGCCTCCAGCGCCGCCTGCACGGCCTGTCTCGATTCCGGTTGGCGCTGTGCGAGCGTGCCGACGCAAAGCGCCGCGGACTGCCCGACGAGTTCGTTCAGCGCTGCGTTCCATTCGATATGATCCCAGGCCACATTCTCGCGGATGGTGTACGAAGGGATGCTAGCTGCATCGAGTGCCACCTGCACGGTGCCCGTCGTGTGCTCGCGATCCGTTTGAATGAACGCATCGCTCAGGTTCAACCGCCGCACTTCATCGCGCAGAGCGCAACCCAGTTCATCGTCGCCCACACGCGACACGATCACGGCAGGGTGGCCGAGTTGCTGGCAGTGAAACGCAAAGTTGAACGGTGCTCCCCCGGCAACGCGCCGGCCATCGGGGTAAATATCCCAGAGCAGTTCACCCATGCCCACAATGGGATTCATGACTTTGACCACGGGGCTTTTTTCTTGGCGAAGAAGGCTTCGAGCCCCGTGCGACACTCGTCCGTCAATCGGGGCTCGGCACTGGCCCGGGCCAGTTCGTCCACGGGCACCGCCTGCCGCGAGCAACGGCGAAGAAGCTCTTTCGTTGTGGCGAGTGCTTTGGGGCCGCCCTCGGCCACGGCCAGGGCCCAGTTCCGGGCAACATCCAGAAGTTGCTCGGTCCCGGCAACGGAATTGACGAGCCCCAACCGCAGGGCCGCCACGCCATCGATAAGTTCCCCCGTCAGGAGCAGCCAGCGTGCCGCACGCTCGCCGACATGCCGCAATAAGTGTGGCATCACCATGGCGGCCACCAGGCCACGACGCACTTCGGGGTAGCCAATCTTCGCTTCCGGCACCGTCACGGCCAGATCGCACACGGTCATCAGACCGGCACCACCCGCAACCGCGGCACCGTTCACGGCCGCGATCGTCGGTTTGGCGAGTGTGTAAATGAGTTCGTAGAGCGAGGAGAGCTTGGCCGCGTCGTTCCAAACCATCTCACTTTCGCGCTGGTTCTCGACGACTCCGCGAAGCTCGTCCAGATCCATGCCGGCACAGAACGCAGGCCCGACACCCGTGAGAATGACGCAACGGGCTGCCTGGTCATTCGCGGCCCGCAGGAAGGCATCGGTAAGTTCCGCGATCACCGCCCGGCAAAGGGCGTTGCGGCTTTCCGGGCGATTGATGGCAATCACCACGGCCGGGGCATGATGCTCGTACTGAATGTATTGCGGCATGGGATACCTTCATATTGTGAAGATCCCGAGGGGACCAGGATTAAATGGTTCGCAACATCCCTGTCAGATCATCTGGCAACTCGATCTCCAGCTGCAGAAGTGCCAGGGCAAACGCCTTGCCTTGCGTATCCGATCGCAAGGAACGGCTGGCACCACCCGCCAGAATATCATGGAGCATGAAGTTCAGCCCCAGCACATTGGCCGCTTCGTAGCGAATCACGCGTGAGGGCTGCATCGCTGCGAAGTGGCTCGCCACGACCTCACCCGTGAGGTGATCGCGAAGCCAGGCAAAGCCGACATCCGTGTAGGCGATGATGGCAATGTTCGAGTGGTTGCCCTTATCGCCGCTGCGGCCGTGAGCGATGAGAGACAGTTTTGCCAGCATCAGATCACCTCCACGCGTGGCTGTACGGCGGACTTCGCAATCAGTGCCGGCCAGTACGCAAACACTTCACGCACGGGTGGTCGACCCACGGTGTAGCCCGTGGTTCCAGCGTAGCCGGAAGTGACGAGTGGTGCGAATTCCTTCGTGAAACGCTCCACGGCCGAACGACGTGAATCGCGCACGGCCACGCGCAGCACGACCTCGGGCGGATCACACAGGGGCTTCGCCACGCCGGGCACGCAATCACCCGCACCAAGTGCTTCAATTTGCGTGGCTTCGAATGTGAGCCCAATTTGATTGAGCTTCTCAAGCAGAATCGCTCCGGAACGACGGGCCTTCGCAGCGGCGTCCGGGCCGGCGATCACCAGCGTGCCGGCCGAGGTATAACCGTCGCGATAAGCGATCGAAACCTTGTAAGAATCGGTGAGGCCGCATGCCTGGCAACCAGAAACGGCAACGACATCACACTCGGCTTCACGAAGTTGCACCGAAGTGAAGTCGGCGACGACATCGGGCGTGAGGTAAGCAGCGGGGTCGGCCACCTCGTACAGCAACTGTTCCGCAATCGTTTCGCGGTTCACTCGCCCACCCGTGTTCGCGGGTTTCGAGATGGTGAAGTTGCCATCTTCACACATCTCGGCGATGGGATAGCCGACTTCCGCCAGGTTTGTCGAATCATCGGCATTGAGCCACAACCCGCCTGTTGCCTGGGCACCACATTCGATGAGATGCCCGGCCACAGTGGCCGCAGCGAGCTTGTCACGGTGTGTTTCGTTAAAGCCCCAGCCAAATTCGAATGCTGCGGGGCCGACCGTGAGTGACGCGTCGGCGACGCGGCCCGTGATAAGAATGTTCGCACCCTGTCGCAGTGCTTCCACGATTGGAGCCGCTCCGAGATAGGCGTTGGCACTCACGACCTGTTCGCGGATCGAGTCAAGCGATTCCCCCGAATCGAGATGTTGCAATCCATGCCCTGCAGCAAGCAACTCATCCAGTTGCGGCATCAGGTCATCACCGGAGACAACGCCAATACGGTGCCCAGTGAGGCCCGCGTGATCGAGGATGGCTCTCGCTCGTTCAGCGCAGCCAAGCGGATTCATGCCGCCAGCATTCGTGATCACCCTGAGGTTGGGTTGTGCGGAGAGGCAGGGGCCGAGCCGTTCGAGCACGTCGAGGAAGTCCGAGGCAAACCCGGCACTCGCACGCTTCTGCTTCTGGACGGCAAGAATCGACATGGTCAGTTCGGAAAGATATTCGAGCGTGAGATAGTCGAGCCGGCCCGCTTCTGCCAGCCGAACCGGAGCATCGAGGTTATCACCCCAGAAGCCGCAACCATTGCCAATCCGCACACGTTTCACGCTGTTTTCCTCGCGGAGCCAGTGCTTCCGCATCATACGCGTGAAGCCGCTGAACCACAATCGATCGCACGCTGCAGTAGTGTCTCAGTTTGCGTAGTAGGTCAGCCTTTCCAGGCTGACATTCCGTAGAAAAGCAGAACAATGCAGAAAAACGTCGGCCCGCAAAGGCTGAGATTCCGCAGAAAACAGAACCAAGCAGAAATACGTCAGCCTGCAAAGGCTGACATTCCGCAGAAAAGCAGAACAAAGCAGAATTACGTCAGCTTGCAAAGGCTGACATTCCGCAGAAAAGCAGAAAAACGTCAGCCTGCAAAGGCCGACCTACTCAAGCTGAGAATCCCGCGATCGAGGTGCGAAGCTTTTCTGGGTGTAATGGCATCGCCACCCGCCGCGCTCTGACTTCCGAGGATTTCACCCACATCGAAGATTTCTGGGCTTACGTCTCTTCCTGCGAAGAGATTCCCAAGGATGAGAATTTGATCCGCTCGACGGATGGCGTGGTGTTCTCCGTCTCGATTGTTCGCACGGTGCGAGCCTTTGATCCCAACGAGAAGGTGGGGCCCGCCGGGGTGGGTGCGGATGGATATTTGCCGGCGGAGGCGTTTCTCCCATACACGATTTACTTCGAGAATGAAGCCAGCAAGGCCACGGCCGCGGCTCAGGAAGTGTTCATCACGGACGTTCTCGACCCCAACCTCGACTGGACCACGATCGAACTGGGATCTTTCGGCTTCTCGGGTCGGGAGTTTGCGCTGCCAGCGGGTCTACAAAGTTATCGTGGCCGTGTGAATGCCGCCAATCCGGATGGCTCGCCGTTGTTTGTCGATGTGGAGATTGACCTCGACCCGACGAGCGGCGTTCTGAGTTGGACATTCCGCTCGGTGGAGCCCGCGACGGGAGCACTTCCCGAGGATCCATTTGCCGGCTTTCTTCCAGTGAACGATGCCACTGGCAAGGGTGAAGGCTTCGTTCGCTTCCTGGCTCGCTCGCATGCTGGGCTTGACACGGGCACGCCAATCGAGAACACGGCTTCGATTGTCTTCGACTTGAACGATGCCATTGTGACCAACACGACCCGGCACACAATCGATGCCGATGCCCCGATCGCATTCGTGGAATCGCTTCCCGCGACCAGCACCGCCACGAGCTTTCCCGTTACCTGGGCCGGCTCGGATGGCAATGGGAGCGGGATTTCCTTGTACTCCATTTATGTCTCCACGGATGGCGGACCATACGCTGCCTGGCTCCTGAACACGACTCTGCTCAGCTCAACGTTTACTGGCGAGGTTGGCCGGCACTACGCTTTTTTTCTAGGTCGGCAAACGTGACTGGTTGAGCTTGTTTTCCAGGTCTTTGAGGTAGGCACTGGGGTCGCGGCGGAAGTGCTGCCGCTCCACCCGGCGTTGCCGCCGTTGCTCCAACTCCGCTCGGAACCGCTTCCAACGCTCCGGGTCGGCCGCGGTCAGGTCCGCCACTTCCACCGGACGGGTCCGCGTCGCCAACCTTGCGATCAGCTTGGCCGCGCCCCGGAGCACTAACGACGGCGATGCCCCTTTGCGGCCACTGGCCCGACGCTCGTGATAGCGATGCGCTCCGAACGCCTGCTCCAGATCGTTGTTCGTCCGTGGCAGGTCGGGCGTGTCGTAGCAGGCGAACAGTCCCGGCCAGTAACTCCGGCTCACTTTCAGGAAGTGGTCCACTGCCGCCCCCAACACGCCGACCGACGCCCGGTGCCGCCGCATGGCCCCGAGCAAGCCGCCCAGTTGCTGCCGCACGACGGCTCCACTGAGTTCGACCTGGCCGAGGATGTGAGCCGCCTGATGCACCCAACCGAACGCCAGCATCAGGGGCGCGAACGCCGCGCCGGCCACCTCCAGGGCCCGACGAACGGTTCCCCTCAGCCGCTGCAACTCGTTCGGCAGCCCCCTTTTTCCCCGGCCCGATCCAGGCTGCCGGCGATGAGACTCAAGCGGGCGTGCAGTTTCAGCCCCGACGCTTCCAGTGGCGGTCGGCCATCATCGGTCAACGCACTCCGCACCGCCGAACAGTAGCCGCGGATCGCCTCCGCCTCGACGTCCGTGCGGCCCTCCGTCCGCCGCTCGACGCCCCGCACCACCCGCACCTTCTTCTTGAGTTCCTTCTTGGCGTGACGGTCGGCCTCGTAAATGGGTCGGGCTGCCTCCCGCAGGTAATGGAACTGACAGAGTTGGTGCGGCACGTCGGGAAACACCTCAGCCACGGCCTTGCGGATCGAGTGCTGGCCGTCCGAGATGATTCCCGCGATCGGCACCGGACACGACGTCTTCACCGACCTCAGTAACTCGGCCAGATCCTGCTGACGGGCCGACAGCAGGCTCTTGGCCAGGAGAATCTCGCCGCTGAGGACATCGCGTATCACCCACAGCACCTCATGGCCCACGTCCGGCTGCAGACCGTCAATGGCCAGGATTACCTTGTGCTGCAAGGTCAGGATCTTCTTCAAGCGGCGGTCATCCGTGAGGGTCACGGCGAGCAACTCGTCGT
The DNA here is from genome assembly GCA_041750275.1 of Gemmataceae bacterium. Classification (GTDB taxonomy): domain Bacteria; phylum Planctomycetota; class Planctomycetia; order Gemmatales; family Gemmataceae; genus JBGSZR01. The sequence continues at coordinate 15,453 of JBGSZR010000046.1, read as the reverse complement.
AGCGGTCGAGCAAGTTGGTGACCGTGCGTTCGCACACCGCCACCCGGCGTTCGATCAGGTGGGTGCAGATCTCGGGAACAGACCGGTGCTCGGCGTAGCGGAGTCGGCCGACGAGGGCGATGACGTCGAGTCCGAACTCGTGATGCGGCAGGGCCAGCGACCCTTCAGCCTCGGGACGGTACGGCTTCTTGTGAGCCGGACACGTCGCGTTGTGACAGCGCCGGATGGTCAGGGTCAACCGCGTGACGCCGACCAGCGTGTGCAGCGTTCGGGTATTGGTGTAATCGGCCCGCAGGTGCCCTCGGCAGTGCGGGCAGGTGGTCCGCTCCGTGATGAGAGCGTGAGTGATGGCCGGGGGGAGTACCTTCGCTGTCTTGGACATGGATCACTCTCCTGGTGCAACCCATATCCTAACCACGAATCACGTTCAAATGCCAGTCACGTTTGCCGACTTAGTTTTTTTGCCGCAGCACAGGACGCGACCGGAAACACAGAATCGCTTGAATATCAGGCCGAAGCTGTCATCGCGATCGTTCCACCTACTGTTGAGCCGCCTCCGGTGCCACCGCCCGCCACGCCAGTCGATCGCGCATTTGTTGTCGCGGCTGGTGGTGCAGCACGCGTATTTGGTGCTGGCGGCGTCGAACGTTGGAGAATGGCGGGGCTTGGAGATTCGACCCACGTCGCCATGGCTGATTTCACGGGCGATGGCGTGGCCGATCTGGCCGTGGGCTCGGGGCCGGGCGAGCTGGCACGTGTGCGAATTTACGACGGCGTGACCGGCGAACTCCTCTTCTCCACAGAGCCGTTTCACGCGTTCACCGGTGGAGTTCACGTTGCAGGTGGTGACATCACACGCGATGGAGCGGCTGAACTCATCGTCTCCCCTGGCCACGGCGGCAGCCCGCATGTGCGGATCTACCACAGTCGTAGCTTCGAACCATTTACCAGTGTGTTGGGGCTGGATGACACGGCCTTTCGGGGCGGTGTGCGCGTGACCGCGGGTGATCTGAACGGAGATGGCCACGCGGAACTCTTCGTTGCTGCTGGGCCAGGTGGCGGCCCCCGGGTGTCCGTGATCGATGGTCTGGCGCTCTCACGCGGGCAGATTCTGCGCCCTGTTGGCGATTTCTTCGTCTTCGAGCCTTCGTTCAGAGGTGGTGTGGAGGTCGCGAGTGCCGATCTGGACGGCGACGGCCACACGGAATTGATCGTGGCTGCAGGTGCAGGCGACGGACCGCGCGCGATTGTGCTTTCAGGACAGAGGTTATGGTTCAGCGGTTCCAACACGGCGATCCAACAACCATGGTCCGATTTCTTTGCTGCACTTGTTGCGGATCGGGGTGGCATTCGTGTCGCCGTGGGCGATGCAGATGGGAATGGCCGGCTGGATGTGATTGTGGCCACACACACGGCCGTGGCTGCATTCTCAAATGACGCACAGCCTCATACCACCGTGTGGGTTTTGGATTGGAACCTGGATCTCAACGAGAGCTTCTCCCTCGGCTAACACAGATCTTCACAGAAGAGGATGTACTCGATGAGTTTGGTCGGAACCGTTCACGGGCTGGAAGGCACGAAATCAGGTGGTTTCAAGTGCCGAATACCACTTGTCGGGACGATTGACACTGGGTTGTCGCTATAGACCCTTGAACGGCAGGGCTTCCGAGCCGAGAACGGTTATGATGAGGCCACACCGGTTACAAGGATTGCATCAAAATGATGGAGTCGAGAGTGCTGGTTTTGAGCGCCCACTGACACTTGCTGCAAAGAGTAGTTGCAGACGGGTCATCAATGCGTCACCTTTAGTAGTTACTGGAGTCGGTAACAAAGATTGTCGGGTTCGTGAGAATCGCTCATGTCTGACAGCGTTCCCCTGCAGCCGGATCGGTTGAAGGGGTTATCGACACCCAGTGTATTCATTCCCGAGACGATACAACCGCTGGGTGCGAGTGAACCACGCACAACACAGCAGGAGTTGCGAACGGGCCGTGGCCGATATGAGCTATTGGCTGAGGTCGCCCACGGTGGGATGGGAATTGTCTACCGTGCCATCGATTCGATTCTCCATCGTGAAGTTGCGGTAAAGGTCTTGCAGGAGCGGTTCGGCCCACACTCCGACGCCGCGATACGGTTTGTCGAAGAAGCCCGCATCACCGGTCGCCTACAGCATCCCGGCATCCCGGCAGTGCACGATCTCGGTACACTCGACGATGGCCGACCTTTCCTGGCCATGAAGCTGATTCGTGGCCACACCCTCGATCAACTCGTGCGAGCGAGACAGGATCAAGACCAGGATCGAACGGTGCTCATCACAGCCTTCGAGCAGATCTGTCAGGCCATCGGTTATGCGCATAGCGAAGGCATCCTCCATCGGGATCTCAAGCCCGCGAACATCATGGTGGGTGCCTTCGGCGAGGTCCAGGTCATGGACTGGGGACTGGCCAAGGAACTGCGACGAGCAAGTCGGGGCGATTCCCGTCCGTCAGCGACACAAGATCGCGAACCTGATCACGACTATCCGGACGAAGGCACGGGTACATATGTTGGGCAGGCTGGTCTCCATACACCTCACACCGCAGAAACGATGGCAGGCTCGGTTCTGGGCACGCCAGCGTTTATGCCGCCAGAACAGGCCAACGGGGCGATTCACCGAGTCGATCGGCGAAGCGACGTCTTTGGACTCGGTGGCATTCTGTGCACGATTCTCACAGGCCGACCCACATACATCGCCACCGATGGAGAGTCCACGCTTCAACTCGCAGCCAGTGCAAATCTCAGGGAGACCTATGCCCGCCTCGATACGTGCGGTGCCGAAGCGGAACTGATTACATTGTGTCGGCGTTGCCTGGCAGCGGAACCGGATGATCGACCGGCCCACGCTGGCCAAGTCGCCACAGCTGTGGCAGAACTGCGAGCGACGGCGGAAGCACGTGCAAGAAGCGCCGAGATTGAGCGTGCTCGCTACGAAAGCGCAGCCCGAGAACAGCGCAAACGTCAGCGCATTCAACTCGCTTTTGCGGTTGCGGTCGGCCTGCTCGCTCTCGGTGGAGTGGCATTCACATGGTGGCAAGAGCGGCAATCCAGTGCACGACAAGCCGAACGCGAGCGGAATGCGTCCGAGAAACGGGCTGCGGAACTGGGCCTTCAAGTTGAGGACGAACGACGGGCCGCAGTCGAACGGAGCCGTCATCAACGCAATAGCGACGCCATCTCCTTCCTGCTCGTGCAGTGCGAGACGGCCTTGCGAGCGGACGACCTTGAACAGGCAGAAGCGTATGTGAAAGCAGCCGAACAGCGTTTTCCCGAGGGCGGTGCCGAACACTTGGAGAACCGGGGTGCTCGTTGTCGCGCTGACCTTGAACTGTGCCGCGCGCTCGATCGGATCGACACGATGCGCTGGATGATGGTGGATGGCGACTGGGTTCCAATAGAGCAGTTCAAGGATGAATGGGCCAAGGCGTTCGCCGACTGGGGTCTGCTCCCGGGTATCACACCTCTTGGCGCGTTCATGGATCGATTGCGAGACTGTCCCATCCGTGAGCGAGTCTTTTACTCACTGGATATCTGGCTGGTTCACACACGCTCGAAGGAACTCCTGCTTTTTCTGAAGACGGCGGATCCCAACCCGTATCGAAACGTCGTTCGCGATGCGATCGTGGAAGGGCGTGAGGGCCGAGCGAAAATCCTGGCGTCGCAAGATATCGGGCTCCATCAACCGCCTCGTTTCGCTGCGGTTCTCGGTGGGTTGATCGATGTGCCCACCGACCGCAGTCGGCTGATCCTGGAAGCGGCGTTGCAGAAGCAGCCGAGTAGTTTCGGCCTACTCATGACGCGTGCCAGCCGACAGTTCGAGTGGAACGAAGCAGCCTGGAACGATAGCGAGATCTGGTATCGGGCCGCGATCGTGGCAAAACCCAGCAATGCCATGGCTCACCACAATCTGGGACTCGTGCTCACTCTGAAGAAAGATTATGTCACCGCCATCAGTGAACTGAAAACGGCTCGAAAACTCGATCCCAGGGATCCGAATATCGAAAAGACTCTGACGATGGCACTCACTGCAGCAGGGCGATACCAGGAAGCAGTCGTCGTCTATCGTCAAATGATACAGAAGTATCCCGAACTCTCTGACGCACACTTTGGGTTGGCCGTCGCGCTCGCTGGATTGAATGATGTCGATGGTGCCATCGAATCGTACCGCGAAGTCATTCGACTCACACCCAATAATCCGCGCGCACACAACAATCTCGGCAGTCAACTTCTCAAGAAGGGGGAAGTTCAGGAAGCCATCAGCGAATATCGCACCGCCGTGGGACTCGATTCTTCCGATCCGATCCTTCACGGCAATCTGGGTAGCGTTCTGACCGAACTTGGCGACCTTGATGAAGCCATCGAGCATCTTGAGACAGCGGTGTGTCTCGATCCGAATAACCCCCAGAGGCAGAAGAGTCTTGAACGTGCGCGTCAAGCCAAGATCGCGCGAGATGCCACCAATTTAAAGACCGCTCCACCACCTCGTGAGGTCAGACCGAAGTGACGCAATTCGAAGACATCCACTTCAAGCGATAGGGACGGGGCAATCGTGTGCACTCACGACGAACATGAGCCTGGGCGATCCCGGCTTGATCAGCGATACCGCCTCGTCGCACGCCGCCGAACGATCCAGAATTTGCAGTCGTCCACCGCCCACCGCCACCTCCGGGGCCGTCACACCCCCACGGGCACACCCTTCCGCTCCACCAAAGGCAACGCCAAATACGCCTCCGTCTCGGCATCCCGCCCCACGCAGCGTTCCATCCCGATCGCCTGCGTCCGTCGTTCCATTTGATTTGTCGCCACCTTCATGATGCACGAGAGAGATACTCGGCATGCGGAAACCTCCTTGTTTCAGGTGAGGGTGTGGTAACCATCACCTGGAACAAAGACTTCCCACATTTTTGTTAGGCCAATCGTTTAAATTCATGCGAATGGCAGCTTACTCCTATCCACTCGACATACCCGACGCCACGATGGCATCGTCGTAACCAGCATAATAGAAGTATGTTGCAGCATCACTTCCACGGTTTACTCCAGGCGACACACGAGTGACAGACCCGACGATGTACACCAAAGCCCCGTCTTCGTGTCGGGTAGCATGTCGGGTGAAATTCGCAGAATCTACGCCCTGCAAGTCGAACACTGGCAATGTGTTACATCGTATCCGAAAGAGTTTGTCGGCTTGTACTCGTGGAGATGAAACAAATGGCCTTGGAAACACTCCAGTCGCGATCAGGTCCGCGGCAACTGACATACACAAGTCTCGCGGGTGTCAGTGTTGCAAAAGATGGTAACCACCTTCCAACTCCACCGTGATGGACTCTTGACCTACCACCGCTGTCCAATCTCGACCGGCTACCGTCGATCAAGAACCCTTCGCCCAGTGCATTCCGTCCTCAGTTTCATTCTGTGTAAGGTGCGGAGGGTTTTTTGGTAAGGTGTGGTGCATGAAGATGCCCGCCCAGTACTGCCTGCTCGTGAAGCTTCGAGGAGTCACGTCCATGCCGTCATTCCTGGTGCGACTCAGTTTTATTGTGGCCATGTTAACACTCATCGGCTGCGAGAAGCCGTCGGCCAAACGAGGGGAGACCACGGCGGCACCGGTTACGGTTGCGAAGGTGGGTAAAAAAACCGTGCCCGTTCGTGTAAAGACCATCGGGTCTGTGAAGGCGTTCGCCAGCGTTGCCATACGTCCGCGAGTGGGTGGGCAACTGACAGAAGTGTTCTTTCAGGAAGGTGATATCGTCCGAACGAATCAGAAACTCTTCACTATCGATCCGCGTCCCTACGATGCGGCCGTGAAACAGGCGGAAGCGAACAAGGCTCGAAGCGACGCCTTGTTGAAGGGTGCAGAACTCGATTTGGCTCGTGCTGAGCAAGTCAGGGAGAATGGGGTAGGCTCGGCAACTGACTACGATGCCGCGCTGACGGCCGTGGCCAGTGCCCGGGCCACCGTCGAGGCCGACCAGGCCGCGATCAACACGGCGAAACTTCAAGCCTCGTTTACCACGATCACTTCACCTCTTGATGGCCGGGCCGGTGAAATGATTGTCGATCAAGGGAATCTGGTAGATGCCAACAGTGCGAACCCGCTGGTGGTCATCAACCAGGTTAGCCCAATCTATGTCACCTTTTCGCTCCCCGAGCAACAACTTCCGGACATCATCGCGGCCCGGCAACGTGGACCGGTGACGGTCGTGGCGGATTTGCGGGGCGGCGTGCCACTCGCCTCCGGCGTGCTCTCATTTGTCGATAACGCCACCGATCCCCTCACGGGGACTATCCAGTTCAAAGCGGAGTTCGAGAACGCGGAGCAGAAACTCTTGCCCGGGCTGTTTGTTGAAGTGACCGTCACACTCGGAAGCCGGCCCGGTAGCGTCGTGATACCGAGTGCAGCACTGCAATCAGGGCAGAATGGCCAGTACGTGTATATCGTCGGATCGGATAACAAGGCGGAACTCAAGCCCGTCACCGTGGCCTTTGAAGCCGATGGTGAAGCGATCATCGCCACAGGTTTAACGGGTGGCGAAACGGTGGTTGTTGAAGGGCAACTGCGGCTGGCTCCGGGAACAAAAGTGGACGCCAAGCCCTATCAGCCGCCGCCTGCGATTAATCGCACCCAGACCCCCAATCGTGTAATCCTCGGGGGTGCGCAGTGAATATCTCCGCACCGTTCATCCTCCGCCCCGTGATGACCACGCTGCTCACGATCGGCATCGTCCTGGCCGGTGCCCTGGGTTATTCCTCGCTCTCCGTCGATGCTCTTCCGCGCGTCGATTTCCCCACCATCCAGGTCACTGCCACGCTTCCGGGAGCGAGCCCCGAGACGATGGCCTCATCGGTTGCCACGCCACTTGAAAAGCAATTCACCGCGATCCCCGGTCTCGACAAGGTCAGTTCGATCAGCGCTCTGGGAACGACATCGATCACGCTGGAGTTCTCGCTCGATAGAGATATTGATGCCGCGGCGCTGGATGTGCAATCGGCCATCTCGAAATCGGCTCGATCATTGCCGGCGGACATGCCGAGCCCGCCTTCGTTTCGGAAGGTGAACCCGGCCGATTTCTCCATTCTCGTGATGGCTCTGCGCTCAGATACGCTGCCGCTCTATGAGGTGAATGAATACGCCGAGACGAATCTGGCCCAGCGCATTTCAATGATTCAAGGGGTCGCGCAGGTTGTCGTCTTCGGGCAACAGAAACGTGCCGTGCGGGTGCAGGTGGACCCGGATCTGCTGGCCATTCGCCAGATCGGGCTTGATGATGTCGCGGCGGCGGTTCGCGATGCCAATGTGAAACTGCCGACCGGTACTTTCCAGGGCGAACGACGGGCCTTCAACATCAAGTCAAGCGGCCAGTTGATGACCGCGAGTGAGTACCGCCCGATGATCGTGGCTTATCGGAACGGGAAACCGGTCCGGCTGGAGGATCTCGGCGACGTCACTGATGGAATCGAGAACGATAAGCTCGCGGCCTGGTTCACACAGCGCAATCCTGATGGCACACCCGGTGAAATGTCGCGTGCGGTCGTGCTCGGCGTACAACGACAGCCCGGTGCCAACACCGTCGCCGTCGCCTCGGCCGTGAAGGATCTACTGCCCACGCTTCAGGCGGAACTTCCCCCCTCTGTCCAGCTTGCGATCCAGTCCGATCGAGCCGCGCCGATCAAGGAATCGATTGATGACGTGCAAATCACACTGATCGTCGCCTTCGTCCTCGTCGTACTCGTCATCTTTCTTTTTCTGCGAAGCGTGCGTGCGACGATCATCCCGAGCCTGGCCTTGCCGGTTTCCGTGGTTGCCACCTTCGGTGTGATGTACCTGTTCGGTTACACACTGAACAACCTCTCACTTCTCGCACTCACACTCGCCGTCGGCTTCGTCGTCGATGATGCTATCGTGATGCTGGAGAATATTGTCCGGCATCTGGACATGGGAAAAACCGCCCTGCAAGCGGCCCTCGATGGCTCGGCCGAAGTCGGCTTCACGATCGTGTCGATGACCGTCTCGCTTGTCGCCGTGTTCATCCCCGTGTTATTTCTCGATGGCGTTGTGGGGCGGTTACTACGCGAATTCGCGGTCACGATTTCGGTGGCCATCATCGTTTCGGGTTTCGTCTCCGTCACGCTGACACCAATGCTTTGCGCCCTGTTCCTGAAGGGTGGCCACGCCGCGGATGCCGGTGTGCGGCCCGGCCGTCTCTACCGGGCCACAGAGTGGGTCTTCGATCTGATGCTCGCGATCTACGCCCGGACACTGCGCTGGTCGATCCGCTTTCGACTGAGCATGCTCGCCTTCTCGACCGTGTTCATCGCCGGCACGGCCTACTACTTCATCGAGCTACCGAAGGGATTTCTGCCGAGTGAAGATACCACCGATATCTACGCGAGTACCGAGGGGCCTGAAGATGTGTCATTTGTAGGTATGATCGAGGCCCAGCAACGCGTGGCCGAGATTCTCCGCCAGGATGAAAACATCGCCGCACTCAGCAGCACCGTGGGAGCAAGCGGTTCGACCTCGGCAAGCAATGCCGGCCGGTTCTTCATCCGGCTCACGCCGCGTGAAGAACGAACACTCTCGGCCAACGAGGTGATTGCTCGCCTGCGAAAGAAAGTGGCTGGTGTGCCCGGCCTCAAGGTTTACTTCCAGAACCCGCCGCCAATTCGCATCGGCGGACGGGCCGCCAAGAGCACCTACCAACTCACCATTCAAGGGCCGAACACGGATGAACTCTTTGCCGCGGTTCCCAAACTGGAAAATCGCTTGCGGACCATGCCCGAACTCATTGAGGTGACCAGCGATCTGTTGATTCGCAGTCCCCAACTCAATGTGCAGATCGATCGCGACAAGGCAACCAGCCTCGGCGTCAGTGCGCGACAGATCGAAGATGCACTGGCCAACGCCTACGGCTCGCGGCTGGTCTCGACCATTTACTCGCCCACGAATGAATACCAGGTCGTGCTGGAGGCGATGCCCGAGTATCAACGCGATCCGACCTTGCTCTCCCGGCTCTACGTCCGCTCCAACGGCGGTGTGCTTGTGCCGATTGATTCACTCGTGACAATGGAACGCGGCGTCGGTCCACTCACCATTGCCCACGCGGGGCAGTTGCCCGCCGTGACGATTTCCTTCGACCTCGCACCCGGCGTCTCGCTGGGGGATGGCCTGGCCAAAGTGGAGCAGGCCGCCCGCGAAGAACTGCCGGCTTCACTGACCACGGGCTTTCAAGGAACCGCCCAGGAGTTTCAAAAATCGGCACGCGGCCTGGGCTTTCTCCTCATCGCCGCGGTCGTCGTGATTTATCTTGTGATGGGGATGCTCTATGAGAGTTTCATCCATCCCATCACCATTCTCTCCGGCCTCCCTTCAGCGGGCGTTGGTGCACTATTGACACTGGCGCTCTTCGATAGCGAATTGAATCTCTATTCGATGGTGGGTCTCATCATGCTCATCGGCATCGTCAAGAAGAATGCGATTATGATGATCGACTTCGCACTCGATGCCGAGCGTACTCGCGGAAAAACGGCGGAGGAAGCGATCTATGAGGCCGCGATTGTTCGGTTTCGACCGATCATGATGACGACGATGTGTGCGTTATTAGGCGCGTTGCCCATTGCCCTCGGACTGGGAGCAGGTGCGGAATCGCGCAAACCACTGGGTCTGGCTGTAGTCGGTGGCCTGCTCGTTTCCCAGGTGCTCACACTCTACTTCACCCCGGTTTACTACATCTATCTCGATAAACTACGTTACCGCCGCGCAGCGTATACATAACCATGCGCATGCATCACATCACCGATTTCGGCTTGGCCACGCAGCTTCCGGATTCAAGTCGTTCGCAGGCCACCGAGTCGGGGGTAGTGAAGATTGCGCCAGCGTACATGAACCCCGAAAACGCGGATGGCCGGTTGAAGTTCGTGGACCACGCATCGGGTGTGTATCGCCTCGGCTCGATCCTGTACGAACGATTCACAGGCCGACCTTCACGGCTGAGCGGCTCCGCTCTCGACGCCGCCGCGTGGCTGGCCCTGGTGCCGAAGTATACATGCACTTCGGCGTTGCTCACTGCTTGGGTGGGCCTTTCTTGCCGCGATTGAGTGGGTCCGGCTCGCCCCAGTAGCCGCCGATGATGTGGGGGAACTTTCCGGGTGTGACGTGGTAGTGCGGGCCGCGGAATTCATCTGAGTGAAGATTGAACTCGTTCAGCGGGTTCTCTTTCGCATCCCGGGCAAGCACACTTTTTGCCTCGTAAGGACCGTAGACCGGGAAACCATCGAAGGCGAAGCCGATCAGTGGTGAGTGGTCGGAGCCATCGTCGGCCCACGGGGTGTTTACGCACACGGGATACTTGTGGTAGTGGTATTCACTGGATGGGCTGGGGTGTCCGCAGCAGCGATCGATGCGCCACACAGTTGTACGTAGCCACAGGTTCGATGGTGGTGAATAACGGTGTGCCTTCGACGATAAATGCGGAAGGGTGCGCCGCACCCTTAACCTCGATCTAAGTTGGTGAGATTCGCATCGCCTCGAAGCGGCCGCAGAGCACCAGCTGTCCTTGCGGGCAAGTTCTTGTTGGTAATGCTCTATCGCGACACATTCACGATGTATCACGGTCGCCCCATTCCCATCCCTAACGTCTCAGTGCTGATGCCGGTTCACAATGGCGTCCGGTTCTTGGAGCGAGCCGTGACGTCGCTCCTTGTACAGACATTTTCGGACTGGGAATTGCTGGCGGTCGATAATGGTTCGACGGACGAATCGACTGCGCGGCTCTATGCGTTCGCGGCAACGGAGCCACGTCTGCGAGTATTTCGCCATGTGGTGAGTCGTGGGCAGGCGGCCGCCCGGAAGATGGCGCTGGCCGCGGCCCAGGGCGAGTGGGTTGCGTGCCTTGATCAGGGCGTTGAGTTCGACTTCAATCACCAAGTCTGGGCCTGGACAGGTGGCCTCATTCGCGAGACCGTTGCTGACGCGATCAACGATCTGTCGTCGATCAGAAACTGCAGGCGGCCAGGCTGCGGCGGAGGGCGTCCCAGAATCGCGACCATCGGCCGTGAGCCGCATCTGCTGTTTTGTTCGTGATGTTCCGCATGGCCTCTCCTCAGTTTCGGGTTACTCGATTCCCATCGCAATCGGCTCGTTAACAGTGAAATGACCGAAGAGTGGAATCCGGGGCCAAAATCAATCTTCAATTCTCGCTGGCCCCGTTTTCTTCCGATTGGGCATTCACTCTTAACTCGCGGAGCGGCCTGTGCGTTAGCATGGGGTCAGCTCGACGGTTCGTGGTTGGACTCGCTCATGCCAAATGATCTGGTCACGTTCTGGCTCGGCCAGCTGGTCTCCGGTGATTCCGCAGCGGTGCGGCCGCTGTGGGACACGTATTTCCACCGACTCGTCGGACTGGCCCGATCGCGCTTCCGGGATGCGCCCCGCCGTGCCGCGGATGAGGAGGATGTGGCGCTCTCCGCATTCGATAGTTTTTGCCGTCAGGCCGAACTGGGTCGCTTTCCTGATCTCGCGGATCGCGATAGCCTGTGGCGGTTGCTCGCGGGGTTCACCTTGCGGAAGGCCTCGCATCATCGGCGCGATGCAACGCGGCTCAAACGCGGCGGCGGTACATCGCCGCAGGACGGCTCGGAAGTTTGGAATAACGTGCTCGGGCGCGAACCCGATCCCGGGCTGGCAGCGGAAGTGGCCGAGGAGTGCGAACGGTTGCTCGGCGCACTCGGTGATGCCGATTTGCGTCGAATCGCACTCTTGCGCATGGACGGCTTCACGGTCGAGGAAGTGGCAAGCCAAATCGGTTGCGCGCCACGTTCGGTGAAACGGAAATTGCAATTGATTCGCAGCATTTGGGAACGGGAGACGGCAGATGTCGGATGATCGCGCAACCGAGACATTCGATCGGTTCGAACCCGGGTTGACGGTCGAACAGGCCGTGCTCCTGGAGGAGGCGTGCGACCGCTACGAGTCGAAGTGGCGAGCTGGGGGACGGCCGGACGTTTGGGCCGCGGTCGCGGAATTGCCGGAGGAACTTCAAGCCGCCGGAGTGCGCGAACTGGTTGCCCTCGATGTGTATTACCGCAAAGGCGAAGGGGAACGGCCACTCGCCGACGAGTATCTCGTTCGCTTCCCCGCGCTCGATTCACACTGGATGATCGAGCTTCTCCAAGAGGAAAACCACCCGCTCGGCACCACGGCCGCAGCCCGTGGCCCGGCTCCCAGTCTGCAACCCGGCACGCGCGTCGGCTACTTCGGCGACTACGAACTCCTGGAAGAAATCGCCCGCGGCGGCATGGGTGTCGTCTATCGAGCCAAGCAACTGAGCCTGGAACGCGTCGTCGCTTTGAAGATGATCCGATCCGGCGAGTTCGCCGCGCCGGGCGAAGCGAAGCGATTCTTGCGCGAGGTCGAAGCCGTGGCGGCGCTCGACCATCCGAACATTGTGCCGATCCACGAAGTCGGGGAGCATCAAGGCCGGCCGTACTACAGCATGCGGTTGCTGGAGGGCGGCAGTCTCGCAACGCACGTCGAGAAATATACAGTCGCCACGGAACACGCGCGGCCCGAATCGCGACGCCGGCAAGCGGCGACCGCCAGGCTCGTCGGCACTGTCGCTCGCGCCATCCACCACGCGCACCAGCGCGGCATCCTGCACCGCGACCTGAAACCATCGAATGTGTTGCTCGACGAGAAGGGCGAGCCGCACGTCGTCGATTTCGGGCTAGCTCGCCGCATCGGTTCGGCGAGCAGCCTGACCGCGACCGGAGCCGTCCTGGGTACTCCAAGTTACATGGCTCCCGAGCAGGCTCGCGGCGGCGTGGACATCACCACGCAGGCGGACGTGTACGGCGTCGGTGCGATCCTCTATGAACTGCTCACGGGCCGCCCGCCGTTCAAGGGGTCCGATCCACTTGACACCGTGGCCCAGGTGCGCGAGCGGGAAGTGACGCGGCCGCGATCCATCTGCACCGCCATCGATCGTGATCTGGAAACGATCGCGCTCAAATGCTTGCAGAAGGAACCAGCCCGGCGGTACGACACGGCCCAGTCGCTCGCCGACGATCTGGAGCGCTGGTCGAAGGGCGTGCCGATCCTCGCCCGGCCCACGGGGTCGTTCGAGCGAGCCCGGCGCTGGTGTGCGCGGAACCCGGCATGGACCGCCGTGATCGGCGTCAGCGTTCCCGCCATCGTCGCGTTTATTACACTCATCGTCGGATACGCCTACGCCACAAAACTCGAACAGAGCAACCGCGACCTCGCCGAGACGCAGGTCGAGTTGAAATCTGCCCTCGGCCACCTCGAGATCAAGTCGAACGAGGCTGAAACGCAACGGGGCATCGCCGTCGTCAATCATCAGGAAGCGGAGAAGCAGCGACAGAAAGCCGCGGAAGAGGAGCAGCGAGCCAAGCGATTTCTCTACGCCTCCGAGCTGGTGCTGGCGAAAAAAGCCATCGACGAGAACAAGATCGCCGAGGCGCTGCGCATCCTCGAATCGCTGCGGCCCGAAATGCTCGGTGCCGAGTTGCGCGGTCCGGAGTGGTATCACTACTGGACGAAGGCCAGCGGCTACAAGGAACTCCTGCGCATGCCCGGTGGCGCGATCACGGCACTCGCCTTTAGCCGCGATGAACGCGAACTCGCGGTGGCAAGTTCGGACGGCACGGTGGCGATAGCCGTGTTGATAGAGCAAAACCAAACGCTGCGAATCCTCGGCAAACACGCGGCTCCCGTCTCGGAATTCCAGTTCACGGCCGATGGGAGGTACTTGCTCTCCGCCAGTCAGGATGAGGAGGTGAAAGCCTTCGAGCGGCAGTCGGGAATCGAAGCACCCGCCTTTTCTCCCGAACTGGGCGAGACGGCGACCGATCTGAAGAATCGCGTCAAGGATCGGATGGACCGGCTCGTCCAATCGCTCGGGCCCAAGCCGAGCAAGATCGAGCGCGAGCGCGTCCTGGCACTGCGGCCTGTTCAAAACGATTTCGCCAGAGATAGCGATGGGCGCGTCGTGCTGCGGGCCGTGAAGCACGTGCCGCGGTCCAATCTCGGCAATTTCGACGAATTACCCCCGGAATGGAGCTTCACGTTCGACCCGGAGTTCGACCGCTGGCCTTCACTTCGTCAGAAACTTCTCGTGCCCGTCGTCAGTCTCGCCATGAGCGGACCGGTCGTCGCCGTCGGGCTGGGCGACAGGCGTGTGCTCGTGGCGAACGCGAACGAATGGACGTTCTCCGCGCCGTCCATTCCCACCACACTGGCGATCAACGGCACCGGCACCGAACTCGCTGTGGGGTGCGAGGATGGGGCCGTCCGGCTCTGGAGCCTCGTCCCGCCGCAGGCGGCGAAGGTCGGGCGAGAGTTGGAGGTGAACCACGTCTCCTTCCATCCGAACGGCCGGCACGCGGCGAGCAAGACGGCCGCGGCCATCACACTCTGGGACATTCACACGCGCCAAGCCATAAGGACGATGCAGGGCAGTTCCCACAACTATTGCCGCATCGCCTTCAACCCGGACGGCACGCGGCTCACAGACGGCTCCACGATCTGGAACGTGGAGACGGGGCTTCCTATTCGTCGAGTACTTCATAACGAGCGAACGTTCGGCGGCTACGACGCCTGTTTCAGCCCGGATGGGAAGTTGATGGCGATCGGTGAGATTGGCGTCGTTCAGGTGTGGGACGTCGAGACGGGAGAAACTCGCCATCGCTTCGTCGATCGCACCGCTTCCCCAACCGGCGGCGGGTGGGCGCTGGCCCTCGCGTTCTCACCGGACGGCCGCACACTGGCCGTGGGCTACGGTGCCGTGGGCTTCGGCGGGAATTCCGTGTGCCTGTTCGACCTTGCTCTCAACCGCGAAGTTCTTTCCTTCTCGCAGCCCACGTCCAGCGTCTGGGGTGTTGCGTTCAGTCCGGATGGAACGTTGCTCGCGGCGGCGCGCGGCAACTACTTGACCACGCTGCCCGTCGGCGACGTGAAACTTTGGAACGTGAAGACCGGCCGCGAAATCGCCTGCTTCCCCGTCGAGAGTCCGTGCGTCTGGCGGGTGGCGTTCAGCCCCGATGGGCGACGGCTTGCGGCGGCGTGCGGCGTGCATTCCTTCCTCAATGAGAAAACGTTCCGTGACGAGCCCATCGCACAAGCCACCAATGCCCGAATCAAGGTGTGGGATGTCGAGACTCAACTCGAAACCCTGCACATCGAAGGAACCCGCCAACCATTCCGGTGCGTGGCCTTCAGTCCGGATGGGCTAAGCTTGCTCGCTTGCGATCGCACGGGAACCATCAGTCTGTTCGGCCGGCAATCGTGTGCCTGGTCCGCGAAACCGAAATGACAATTTCTGGAGCAACCATGCGTGCCTTCGCCCTCGCCGCGTTGGCGGCCCTCGCGGTTTCTCTCGCGGCGCCCGCCGCCGACTGGCC
>JBGSZR010000045.1:0-4128 GCA_041750275.1 Gemmataceae bacterium | reverse complement strand
CGGCGGCCAAGCTGGCAGCACGGGCGGCTGCCTGCGTCAGCGGTGACTACGCCACCGGCTACCGACGGGAGCGGTTGGCATAGTGCGAGTTGTTCATTGCCTCGGGGTGCGCCCCAGGCGCCGAATCAGGCGCAGCAGACGGCGGGGCATGATTCGTTTTTCGTGACCATAGCTCACTGGTGCCTCGCCGCTGATGAGTTGGGTCGTTATTTCCGCAGAGGCAACTATGGGCGCATGGGGTCATCTTGCATTCGACAACGACGACGCCAACGATTGGGCATACGCCTTGGAGGAGACCGACGATCTCACGCTCGTCGAGTCGGCGTTTGCGGAGGTCGAGTCGGCCGACCACTACTTGGAGGCCCCGGAGGCATCCCATGCCCTCGCAGCGTGCGAGGTACTCGCCCGCTTGAATGGCAAGCCCGGTTATGAGAACGCCTACACCGAGAAGGTCGACACTTGGGTTGCCGCGCATCCGATTGAACTTGCACCTGGCTTGATTGCTCGTGCAAACGCCGCGATCGATCGTGTTCTTGGCGAGAACTCGGAGCTCAAGGAACTTTGGGCCGAAAGCGACGAAAGCGGACAATGGCTGGCATGTGTAGAAGACCTCCGCCAACGATTGCGGAAGTAACCACCGGGTGCAGTTGACCGGTAACGCCCGCGATGGAGAATAATGTTCCCGGTTGGACGTCCGCTTTCGCGGGCGGCCGGCAACTCAGCCATTACGTTCGGCTACGAAGGGCGTACGGGATGCGAATATCTTGCCTGGCCCTGGTCCTTGCTTCGGTTGCCGGGTGCTCCACCTCGCGGGCTATCACCCGCGGCATTGAGGAACCGCCGCGGATGGTCGAGGCGGTCCTCGGCCAGGCCCCCGTCGGTACCCCGGTTGATGACGCCCAGAAGTTCATGGAGCGGGAGGGTTTCTCCTGTTCCCGCAGCACCAACGCGGCGTTCCTCGACCGCAAGGGGTTGGACTACATCTACTGCGACCGCTCCGAGGGCGGGATCGTCCAGCGTCGTTGGCAGGTGGCGGTCGTCCACAAGGACGGGAAGGTGGTCGAGGTGCTGGCTAGCACTGGACTGGTTGGGCCGTAGCGTGTGCGTGCAGAGGCCTAACCGCTCTCATAACCTCTTCATTCGAATCAACAAGACTCCCGGGCCGGCGATTCGGGTGCTTGAATGCGGCGTGCAGCGTTGCTCGTTGGGTCACTTCCGCTAGTTCACCAAACGCTCAGCGCCGCGATGGTTCTTTTGCTGGCCTCTCATCTCGAGGATGTGACAACGCACTGTCACACCGCGGCATGCTCACTTCAGCAAAGAACGCTCTTGTATCGCCAGATATCGATGGCCAAGATGATGCTCTTCGCATGCCTCCGAAAGTCGGGCTGCTACCTGGACAGTCCCAGACGCCACGGCATGCATGATTTCGTTCGGTGGGTGGGCACCATGCGTTCCGACGGTGATGAAGACCTGCCGGGGCAGTGGGACAATGTATTCGCTATATTCCAAGAATCGCTGGGCACCGCGAACGGCGGCCACCTCGGGCCGATGCTTGATCTCGTCGCGGAGCTGAGGGCCGCGCCGCCCGCGTCTCGGCTGTTCCCCTGGACCTCGCTCCAACGGCTTGTCGTGTCCCGGCTCTCGCCCACGGTCTTCCCGCAGCCGCACGTGTGGGCAACGCTTCATTGGGCCACCGGCCGGTTTGAGGTGGGGTACAGCCAGGGGCAGCCAGAAGTGACTGAGGTACATGACTGCGACCCGTTGGACGCAGGGTCGCTGTTCCAGCGACTCACGGTCAAACTCTCGTCGACCGAGGGATTAGGGGCGAAAGCGAAGGTCCTCGGGTCGCCGCCGAGCCGTTCAGATGGTCTTCGAGGCAAGGTCGAAGACGCCGAACGAGTCACTGCACCCGACGGCAATAAAGATCGTGGTTCTTAATCCACCTTCGGCACTGTCGCCGCGGGTGAGTTCAGAGGTTCGGCGGAGGAGCGATGACCGCGGAAGCCATCGACGCTGTGTTGCGGTCGCTGGAGGAGTACCGCTGGGGTTGGCGGGCCAACCTGCCGGGTGTCCGGTTCATCGGTAAGGCAGTCGGGCTGCGGGTGGACACCCTGCCGATCCCGACCGGCGGCCCGTCCCCGCCGCTGGACGCGACCGAGACGGCGCTGATCCGGCTCGTCCTGGGCGGGTTGCCGGAGCTACTGCCGGTGATCGAGCGGGAGTACCGCGGACACGCCGACTCCCCGGACATCATCGAGCGGGTCCTCGAGCCGGCGGTCTGGTTATCACGGGACATCCTGGCCGAGGAGGGGCCGGGCAAGTGGTCATTCGCGGTGGGCATCGCCGTCGCCCCCGATTGGACCATCGCCGCGGACTTCGACGGGCTGTCGTTCCTATGCATCTGGTCAGGCGACTGAGCCGTGTAGGCCAGACGCCGAACCGCTCTCATGGCCTACGAACTTTAGCGAACCAGACCCCCGGGCCGGCGATTCGGGTGATTGAATGCGGCTGACAGCGTTGCTCGTTGGGTCACTTCCACTTGTCCACCAAATACTCAGCACGGGGATGATGAACGTGCCAGAATCCCCTTTGCGTTGTGACCGTCGAGACCGTTACACTTCTGCAAGTGACCGTCGGAGTGATGGAATCTCCATTGACCGCTCCGCGGTTTCGTTCAATCGAAGCTATGCGACGGACTCCGCGACCGGAGTCAAGGGCTTTCTCTCGTACTCCCCGAGCGGAGTACGTCGCATAGCTTCCTCTACGGTCGGCCGCCGGAAACATTCACGGGTTGTCGGCATGGTAGCACTGGGCCGGTGCTGCGGTTGATGTGTTGCCCCATAACTCGGTCATCACTTTCCGGGTCCGTTCCCTCTGCGCGGGGCTATCATCGTCCCCGTACAGCAGCCACCCGACACGGCCGTAGTCGAGCGGCCCGCGCATCTCCGGGGTCACGCAGCCCGGGGCGGCGGCCAGGATTGCGGACTGGGTGGAAGCGCCTTGGGCAGGTGCCGTCTTCCGGCTGTCGAGCAGACGGTGTATCAGTGAACGCTGCCGAGGGACCAATAGCACGGCATAAGTTGGGACGGGTTCATCTGGGTTCGCGGAAGGCTTGTACGTCAGGCTACCGCCGGCACAGATGTTCTCCGACGGTGCCCAGTATTTGGTAGTCCCGGCTTGCAAGTATGGGCCGGATAGGAAGTCGGCCATCGGCAGCATGACCCGGCCAGCCGCGTCCGTCGTCCCGTCCACATTCTTGGGCTGGTTCAGCACCAGCATTGAGGCGTAGGACACGGTGACAGGCACACCCGACGCCGGTTGCCCAGTGTCGGTCCGTGTAACGACAACATCAACAGGCCGGGTCGAGTAGGCCGCCAGACAGCCGACCGAGGGGCAGCAGAGGAGAATCGCGGGCAGTGTGGTCAGCCGGTCTCGGACCATCGATACTCCCCGCCTCGGGCCGGCCGTCGGGGTTAGTGCGGCCTTGCTGGTGTGCATACCAGCGTGCCGCTCCGCCTGCAAGACGGGCTTTTGGGTGTGGCGGGTTCAGACATGGCGGGTTCAGACCTCGATCATCCGCAGAACCGCCGGATTACAGCGTTGCTCGTTGGGTCACTTCCGCTTGTCCACCAAACGCGCTGCACCGGGATGGTTCGTTCGCTGGCCTCTCATTTCGAGCTGTGACAACGCATTGTCACACCGCGGCGGGACCAAACAGCCCGCGAGCCATTCACACTCAGGCGAACGCACGGGAATGGTGAATGTGCCAGAATCCCGTTTGCGTTGTGACCGCCGAGGCCGTTAGACTTCTGCAAGTGACCGCGGGAGCCATGGAAACACTATGCCTCCACTCCGCGGCTTCTACCGAAGTGATGCGACGGACTCCGCGATCGCAGGCCAGGTTGCATGGCGAGCACGAAGCGCCAATGCCGTGACGGCCGTCGACCCGCGCCGACTTCCTCCACCATGTCAGAAATGGGAACCGCCCACGCACGTTCACGCCCGACAGGGGCCGCCCGCGGGCAAACGTTGTATGAATTCTTTCGGCGGCGGAGGACGCGGCATTGGAGATCATCGTTGGGCTGCTCGCCCCGCTCTTCCTGCTCCGCCGGCCATTGACCGGCG
>JBGSZR010000044.1:0-13325 GCA_041750275.1 Gemmataceae bacterium | reverse complement strand
TGCCGCACGCTGGCCGCTCTGCCCCCTCAACGGTGCTGTGCTCGCGGTGCCCATGACCGTGGCCGAGAAGGACGAGGCCGCCCAGCAATGGGGGCTCGTGGCTCGCCAGGATATCGCGGTCGCCGAGGCCATGACCAAGCAACGCTTCCCGGTGTACACACTGATCGGCGGCATCGAGAACCTCGCCGGCGGGCAGACCTTCTTCGAACGCTTCGCCGCCGACAAGGGCGGGCAGCGGCTCGGCAAGGGCTTCCCGCTCAACCCCGAGATCAAGCCCGAAGCCGTGGGCGAAGCCGTCGAAAGGAGTGTGGGCTGGGTCTTCAACAGCTTGCTCCCATACTGGGCTTACCGCTTGATGCGCGTCGATAGCGGCGTCAGTGCAGACACACGCGATAACGCCGGGCTTGTACGTTTCATGGCGGAAGTGCGCCGCCGCGGGCCACACCTGAGCCGGCTCGTGAGCCGGGCCGTTGTGCTCTATGGCGATGTGGTGCCCGAGTTCGGCGGCTGCTACCTCACCGTCTTCCTGCAGGGCGAACCCACCGATGCCAAGTTCGCCCGCGAGTTCTTCAAGAAGGTGGAAAGCTCCCAGGGTTACGTCGCCTGGACGGACGAGGCGATTGCCGAGGATGCCGCGTATCGGCGGGCCACCTTCCTGGGCCATGCTGCTCTCGGTGCGCTGGTCATCGGCGTGCTCGCCTTCGCGGGCTATGTGTTCGTCACCAAGTTCAGCAAGTGAGAATCGCATCTGTAAAGTCGGTTCGCGGCTGTGGTATCCATTGGTGTCACCTATTGACCTCGGTGACACTAATGGGAAAGACCAATGCTCACACTTCGCAAAGGATCGGATCGCGGCACCACCCGCATCGGCTGGCTCGATAGCCGGCACACCTTCTCCTTCGGGGACTACTACGATCCCCAACATCACAATTACCGGGCCCTGCGCGTCATCAACGATGACCGCATTGCAGCCGGCGGCGGCTTCGGCACGCACCCGCACCGCGACATGGAAATCCTGACGTACGTGCTCTCCGGCCAACTGGAGCACCAGGACAGCATGGGCAACGGCGAGGTGATTCAGGCGGGTGAATGGCAGGCCATGACCGCGGGCACCGGCATCCAGCACAGCGAGTTCAACCCCTCGGCGACCGAACCCGCCCACCTGCTGCAAATCTGGCTGATGCCAGACCGCAAGGGGCACACGCCGGGCTATCGGCAGCGTCGCTTTGCCGATGGCGAGAAGGCGGGCCAGTGGCGATTGACCGCTTCGCCCGATGGTGTCGATGGCTCACTGCCGATTCACCAGAATGCCCGTGTCTACGTAGCGAAACTTGAACCGGGGCAAAACCTGCAGTACGTGCTCACCCCGGGCCGCGGTGCTTTTCTCCACGTTGCCACGGGAGCCGCCACGGTGAATGGCCGACCGTTGACAGCTGGTGATGCCGTGGCAGTCGAAGATGAACCACTCGACGTGCAAGGCACAGAAAGTGGTGAAGTGCTTCTGTTCGATCTGGGATAGTACGCACTCTTCACTTCACACGAGGCGAGCGGACCCCCGTCAGGGGGCCGTTCAAGAGAAAAGTCCAACGCTTGATGAGACAAGGAAGAAGTGACTGTCGCAGGGCCCCTTTCCATTACTGCTCACCTTAACATCGAACAGCCCCCTTTCGGGGGCCGCTCGCCTGCATCCTGTTTCACACCAGCGGCGACGGTTGCCCCACTCTTAGCAGTGTGATTTTGATCGCGGGGCGATGCGAGGTTGCGGGGCAGGTGAGTATGATGGGCTCCGGGAATGGCTCTCCCGGCGCGGAAGCATCCAGGTCGAGAGAGATCAGTTCACCAATCTGTTGCGTTGCGTGTGTGGCCGCGATCGGTTTGGCGGCATCTGGATCCAGTGAAAAGATGCCGTCGTCCGTGGTAGGTTCAGAAACGGGCGTTGCGGCGATCAGGGAGCCGATGTCGAACACTGCACTTGGTGCGAGCGGCTCGACGGGTGCCGGCGCTTCCAGCACCGCTTCGACAACCGGTTCGGCATCCAACACTTCGGCCGTGATGATCTCGTCCTCGAAGACTTCCGCATCGAGAATCTCGGCATCCACGATCTCATCATCGAGAATCTCGGCATCGATGACGTCGTCATCGCTGTTCGAGACCGGAACTGCACGCACAGGGCGGGGATCTTTCTGGGCCATCAGGACTCCATCGCAGAGCACCGAAGCAAGGTGGTTACCGCAATCGTACACCGATTCGAGGCCTTCATGTCGGTCGGAATCGAATGGTTACCTCAAACGGCATGGAGGCAAGACCCTTGCCTAAGCCGGGGCCGAACCGAGAATAGAGGTGCTTTCTTATTCATCGCCTCTTCGAGAATCGGTTCCCATGGAACTGACGCGAAACCTACGTGTGGACACGGTGGCCCGGTTGCGGCCCGCCCAGCCCTGGGCCCTGGAATCGGCTCGTCCGATTTCGGAAGCACTGCAACTGATGCGCTGGCAGAAGATCGGTTGCCTGCTCGTGACGCGGGCCGGGCGACTGGCCGGCATCTTCACCGAACGCGATCTGCTCGCGCGTGTCTTCGCTGCCGGACTCTCGGTCGAAGCACCGATCTCCTCGGCCATGACCATCGAGCCTGCCACGATCACGCTGAACGATGTGGTTCGCACCGCCATCAAGCGCATGGAAAAAGGCGGCTACCGCCATTTGCCCATCGTGGATGACGGCAACCGCCCCGTCGGCCTGCTCACGGCCCGGCAAGTTGTGCACTACCTCGCCGAGCACTTCCCGGGCCTCGTGTACAACCAACCGCCGGAACCCAACCGCTTCCCGGAAGAACCCGAAGGCCCGTGAGTCGTTGGTCTCCGCGGCATGATTCACTTCTTGTTCAGTTCCTTCACGCGGATGTTGCGGTATCGCACGAACTTCTTCGTGTTGTCGCCGCCGCCGTGCACCTGGAGTGCGATGCCGCCCGTGTCGGGGAGGCGCTTTTCGCTGTCCATGTATTCCATGAACTTCACCCCCTTGATCCAGGTCGTGACCTTGGGCGGGTTGTGCTCGATGCGGGCCCGGAGTTCGTTCCATTCCCCGGCTTTCCAGAAGTTCGGCCAGTCCTCGGGTGTCACGGGGCACTTGATGCCGTTATCCGGTTGCCGGCTGGGCACCACGATTTCGGTTACCTTCTGGCCGAAATCGAAGTTGCGGAAGTGTGGCTTGCCGCCGAGTCCTTCGCCGTAGACACCCATGAGATTGCCGCCGGAGTGGTAATCGATCATCGCCTGGTAGCACTTGCCCGTGTCGGTGCTTCGCAGAAAGAGGCCGCTATCGGGGCCGAAGTCGTTGTTCATCTCCAGGACCACTTCGAAGTCGCCGTACTGCTTCTCGGTGATGATGATGCCGCCGTTGCCTGGAATATCCTGGCTGCCCACGATGGCACCCTCTTCGATGACCCACTTGCCGCCGGTGGTGTTTTTGCTGGCCCGGCTATGCCCGGTCTTGGCGGAGACCTTCCAGCCATCGAGGTTCTTGCCATCGAAGATGGTGACGAAGCCGGTGCTGTCGAACTTCTCGGGTTGCGGCGGCACGGCGAGGAGCAACCCGCTGATGGCGAAGCCCGCGGCCAGGGTGAACGCGAATCGCATGAGAAAGACTCCGTGGGAGTGGAAGAACGCGCTCAGTATCCCGATTTGGCCATGCCGCGTCTACTTGCCGTTCACAGACTTCGCGCCTTGAGGAGGATGCGCCCCAGCACCGGATCACGCTCCGTGAACGGGCCATCGCTGGCATCGCGTGTCAGGCAACGTGCGTACATTTCGAACTTCGCATCGAGATCGTCCGCGTGATGCACGATGAGCACCTCAGGAATCGCCGGGATGCGTGGCGATCCCCACTCGGGCAATTTGAGGTGTGTGACCACGATGTGCAGCAAGAGTTCGAGCAATTCGGCGTTCAGGCCGGCAATCTCTTTCGCAGTGGATCGGATGAGTTCATACGCGAGGAACAGGGGCGTGAAGAGTTCACTGGTGATGCCAGGCCTCGGCAACTGCCCCGGCGCAGCGGCATCGAATTCCTTGACGCGGCCAATGTCGTGGAGCACGGCCCCCGCGATCACCAGGTCGCGATTGAGCGGCGGGAGCAGGTCCGGGAACTGTTCGCGATAGCGGTCGGCCAGCCAGGCACTGTGGCGGGTGACGTTCAGCGTGTGTTCGAGCCAGCCGCCGGCGAACGGGTAGTAGTGGCGAGGGCTGGCGGGGAGCAACTTCAGGTGCGCCGCGTGGTCGTGAAGCAACTTGTGCACGAGTGCCCGCAACGGCTCGTCCTTGACTTCCGCCTCGGCGAAAGCGACAAGTGTTGCAAACGTCTCGTCCGGTTCGAACCGAGACCGCTCCAGGAAATCGCGGGTGGTGAAACCCTCGCTGCTGTCGCGTTCCTCGACGCCGCGAATCTGTTCAATATCGATTTTCGGACCGTATTTCTCGTGGATGAAGAGCACAGCGCGGAGCTTGTAGAACTCACCAACCTGCCAGTGAGTGTGGCAGGCTTCATAAAGTTCTCCATCACCCCACACGGCCACGGCGACGCTGCGGCGAAGATCGCGGAAGCGGCACGAGTAGAACTCCTTGCCCTCGCGCGTGGTGGAGTGAACTTTCTCCACAAGCTGAGCGAAGCAATCGGCCTGAATGCCGGGCTGCAGCTCGCACAGCTTCACAAGCTCCGGTTTCTTTGCCTTGGACATGGCCGTGATTCCGGACGAGTGAGATTCCCAGGCTCCGACGATATCACATCAGCCGGCGCGATTCACGCTCCAGTCCGTTAGCGAGGAAGTGCAGCATCGGGGCGAGCCGGGCTTCGAGCGGTGTGATCGAATCGAGGTCGGCGGCGTGACTAATGCCGTACGCGGTGAGCTTCTCGGCGAGGCGGTCGTTGCCGCGATACCACTCGCTGGTGGGCGAACAGGCGAAGCTGATATGGGCGGGCCAGCGTGAAGGCTCGATGTGCAAGATGGCCGTGTCCTGGCGGGCGCGTTCGCGGCTTTCGTACTGGGTATCAAGTGCGGTGCCGCGGCCATGCCATTCGTGGAAATCAAGGGCTCCATCCAGACTGGTGACGATGGGAAAGCGGTCGGGATGGCGGAAGCCGAGCCGCAGAGCCGCCTGGCCGCCCATGCCGATGCCGGCGATGGCTCGGAGGCCGAGCTTCCACTCGGATTCGAGCCACGGCACAACCTGCTCCAACAGGAATCGCTCCGGGGTGATGTTCGCATCAAAAGGAGGCCAGACGCGATCCACCCACCAGCACGCACCGCCCATTGGCGCGACGCAGGCGAGGCGAAGTTCGGTGAGCAGCGCCGTGAGCGCTGGGGTAAGGGCAGGGGATGGGCCTGCGTGATCGTGCAGGAAGAGGAGAGCGAATCGCGGCGAAGCCGGGATGAAGGCGTCCGCGGGTTTGCCGGCCAGATCGAGTCGTGTCCAGCCGGCAGTCATGTGGAAGGCCTTGAAGAAGTAGTTCACGGCGAACCGTGGGCTCCATGTGATTCACCCGAATCGCATTCCCCCGGTTCGCCGTGGTAGCGAGTGCGGTTGCTTACTTCTCATCCTTGGTGGCCGCGCGGGCTTCACGCAGCTTGGGTGCGATGAGTCGGCGGCGTTCCTTGTCGCGCGGGCCGATGTCTTCCAGTTTCAATCCTTTCTCCCAGGTCTCGGCGGCCTTCTTCTTGTCGCCCAGGGCCATGTAGCAATCGGCGAGGTGGTCCCAGATTTCGAGGTGATTGCCTTCTTCCTCATCCGCCGTGGCCTTGGTGAGATAGTCGATCGCTTCCTTATATTTCTTCTGCTTGTAGAGCACCCAGCCCAGGCTATCGAGGTATGCGGCGTTCGGCTTCACCTCATCGATCAGGCCCTCCTCGAGTGCCTTCTTCTGTCGCTTCTCGTCGAGGTCGAGCGCCTCGCGGATCAACTTCTCGGATTGCTCCAGGTTCAAACCGACATCGCACCAGATGAAGCCGAGGTCGTTCTTGTATGTGGGGTTCTCCGGGTTGCGTTTGATGAGCCCTTCGAGTTCCTTCGTGGCCTTGTCGATGTCCTTGGCTTCGACGTAGAGTCCGCTGAGGATGTAGTGGATGCGATCCTTGAAGCGGTCCTTCTGTTCCTTCTCCATCTTCTTGTTGGCGTCGAGCTTGCCGAGCGATTCCGTGTACGTCTCGATGGCGGCATCAAGCTTGCCGTCTTCGTGGAGGACATAGCCTTTGAGCATCAAGAAGTACCAGCCGCCGCCATCCAGTTTGACGAGTTTCTCGGCCATAGCGAGGGCTTGATCGGTCTGGCCCGCGCGAGCCATCGCTTGCACCTGCCTCTCGAGGATGAACGGGGCGGCGTCCTTCACTTCGTCCGGGCCCTTGAGATCGAGGAACTTCTCGCACAGGTCGATCGCGTCCTGGTAACGCTTGGCATCAAAATACAGGTCCAGCAGGCCGTCGTATGACTGAAGAATTTTACCGCCGCTCTCAAGCTTCGTGGCTTCGTCCACGCATTCCTCGTAGAAGAATGCGGCCGACTTGAAGTCCTTCACGATGTGAGCGGTCTTGGCCAGGATCAGGCAAGCGTTGTACTTGAACGGTGACTCATCCTTGGCCTCCTTGGCCATCTTCATGGCCTCGACCACCGCAAGGCGAGCCTTCGGCTTATCCTTGATGAGCCCCAGCAGTGCTTCGCGCTGGGCGTCGTCGCCGCTAATCTTGTTGAGCTTGAGCAGTTCCGCCCGGAGTGCGGCTTTATCCTTGGCATCGTCCGCACGCAGTGTGGGTGACGTGAAGATGAACCCGGCCAGCACTGCTGCAGCCAAGCTTCGCATCGCCGTCGCCATGGCGTCTCCTTCCAACCTGGAATTCATGGGTCGTATCACTACTGCCGATTCTAACTTTGATGTGGCATGCTTGCCAACGTCGCTTTTATTCTCATCATCTGCGATGCAATCGTGCCCTGACGGACACCGCTCGCCTTCCGCTCGCCTGGTTTCGTATCCTGTTCCCTGTGAAGTGTCGTTGTTAATCGGAGCGAAGTGATGTCAGAGAAGGTGCCCATCATTGGTCTGGGGCCTGACGGTCTGGGTGGGCTGTCGGGCCGAAGCCGGGAGTTGCTGGCCGCGGCCGAGATGGTGTTCGGTTCGGAGGCGGCGCTGCGCTTGCTCCCCGAGTTGGGCGCCGAGCGCGTGCGAATCGGCTCCGATCTCCCTGACGTCGTCGAGCGGTTGCGTGCCGCGATCGGGCACAGACGACTGGCCATCGTTGCCACGGGCGATCCCCTCTTCTACGGCACGGCTCGCTACCTGTGTGAGAAAGTCGGCAACGAGCATTTCGAGGTGGTGCCGCACGTTTCGTCGATGCAGTTGGCGTTCGCCCGCATCAAGGAGACCTGGGAAGAAGCGTACCTCACGGACCTGGCCGCTCGCCCGCTGGAAGATGTGATCGACAAGATTCGCACGGCAGAGACAGTGGGGCTCTTCACGAGTGAAGCGAACCACCCCGCTCGCGTTGCCCGGGAGTTGCTCGCCCGCGGCATCGATTACTTCAACGCCTGGGTTTGCGAGAACCTCGGTGGCAAGGACGAACGCATCACTCGCGGTGAACTCACGGATATCCGTGACATGAAATTTGATCCGCTGAACATCCTCATTCTCAAGCGCAAGCCCGGCCGCCCGGACCGCCCACGTGCCTCGCCACAGTTTCGCCGGTTCGGCAATCCGGATGATGTCTTCGCGCAATCTCGACCCAAGACCGGCTTGATCACGCAAGCGGAAGTGCGGGCCGTGGCGCTCAGCCAACTCGATCTCCACGCGGGTGATGTGATGTGGGATGTCGGGGCCGGCAGCGGCAGCGTGGCCATCGAAGCCGCGGCACTCGTCGCACCAGGGCCGGTGTACGCGATTGAACAGGACTCCGCCGATTATCACCTGATTGTTGCCAATGCCGAGACCTATGGTGTCTCCAATGTGAAGCCCGTCTTCGGCACGGCCCCCGAGGTGTTCACGGGCTTACCCGCACCGGATGCCATCTTCGTCGGCGGCAACGGTGGCGAGGTCGCCCGGTTGCTCGAAGCCAGCTTCAATGCACTGCGGCCCGGTGGAAGACTCGCCACCAATATCGGCACCGTGGAGATGCTCACCGCGACCTATGCCGTGTTGAAACGATTGGCCTCGCACGTCGAGGTGCTGCTGCTGAATCTTTCACGCGGCGTGGAGCAACTCGAATCGCTTCGCTTCGAAGCCGTGAATCCGACGTTCCTCTTACGTGTCCAGAAAGGCTCGGAGGAAGGGGTCGCGTGAGCCCCTCACGCACTTTGCCTTGCGAGCGATGATGTGATTCGCTTTCAGATTGAACCCAGGAAACTCGAACCGGGCCCGGAGCCAGCCAATAGTCTGTGGTCAGGACTCGGCCACGATCATTTAAACTCAACGTGTGAGCCCACTCTTCCCGATCGGAGAATCAACTCCATGCATCGCTCCTCTCTCCTTCCACGTGTGCTTTCCCTCAGCATGGTCATGATCGTCGGCACCGCAACGGCTGCACTCGCAATCGAGCAGCCGAAGGTCACGCCGAACTTCGTCTTCATCAACATCGATGATCTCGGCTACGCCGACATCGGGCCATTTGGTTCGAAGCTGAATCGCACACCGAACCTCGACACCATGGCGAAGGAAGGGCGGAAACTCACTTGCTTTTATGCCGCACCCGTCTGCTCGCCTTCTCGCTCCGCACTCATGACCGGCTGCTACCCGAAGCGTGCGCTCCCCATCCCACACGTGCTCTTCCCCGGCAACGACGTCGGGCTGTCACCGGACGAAGTGACCGTGGCGGAAGTGCTCAAGGAGAAGGGCTACGCCACTGCCATCGTGGGCAAGTGGCACCTCGGCGATCAGCCCGAATTCCTCCCGAACAAGCAGGGCTTCGATCTCCACTTCGGCCTGCCCTATTCGAACGACATGGGCCCCGCCGAGGATGGCGTGAAGAGCGATCTCGGCAAGCCTTTGCCCAAGTCGAAGCCGGGTGCGGGCCAGCCGCCGCTGCCCTTGCTGCGTAACGGCACCGTGGTGAAACGTGTGCTCCCGGACGATCAGCAATCGCTCGTGGAAATCTACACGACCGAAGCCGAGAACTTCATCGCGGCGAACAAGGCCAAACCCTTCTTCCTCTATCTGCCGCACAACGCGGTGCATTTCCCGATCTATCCCGGCAAGCAGTGGGCGGGCAAGTCCCCGCACGGCATCTACTCGGACTGGGTGGAGGAAGTGGACTGGAGCGTGGGCCGCATCCTGGACGCGGTTCGCAAGAACGGCCTCGCCGAGCGCACGCTGGTGATCTTCACCAGTGATAACGGCGGCACGCCCCGCGCGGTGAATGCCCCGCTGCGCGGCAACAAGGGGAGCACCTGGGAAGGCGGCATGCGCGTGCCCACGATCGCCTGGTGGCCGGGCAAGATCCCAGCCGGGACCGAGACCGACGCCGTCATGGGCATGTTCGACATCCTGCCCACGTTTGCGGCTCTCGCCGATTGCAAAGTCCCCGCTGATCGGAAGCTTGATGGCGTGAACATCTGGCCGCAACTCGCCGGGCAGCCCGACGCCAAGCCGGCCCATGAAACCTTCTACTTTTACCGTGGATTGAAGCTCGAAGCCGTGCGGCATGGCGACTGGAAACTGCAACTCGCCAACCCCGCCAAGAAGGCCGATGCCAAGGACGATGCCTTCAAGCCAAAGCTCTACAACTTGAAAGCGGATATCGGTGAAACAACGGATGTGGCAGCAGCGAATCCCGAGCGCGTGAAAGAACTCGAAGTGCTCGTGCTGGCCATGAAGGACGACCTCGGCCTCGATGGCCCCGCCAAGGGTTCGCGGCCCCTGGGCAAGGTGAAGGACGCCCGGCCGCTGATCGACAAGGATGGCAAGATTCGCCCTGGTTTCGAACCCAACAAGTGAGCAGCGCCATGATGCGTGCCTTCCTCGCGGGCTTGCTTCTCGCCAGCCCGTGCGCAGCCGCGACCACGCCGAACATCGTCGTGATCCTCGCCGACGATCTCGGCTACGGCGACGTCGGCTGCTACAACCCGGAGCGCGGGAAAATCCCCACGCCGCACATCGACAAGCTCGCCGCAGAAGGCATGCGCTTCACCGATGCGCATTCCTCATCCGGCGTCTGTTCGCCCACGCGCTACTCGCTGCTCACTGGCCGCTACCACTGGCGCACGCGGTTGCAATCAGGTATCGTCGGCGTTTGGGGTGCACCGCTCATCGCGCCCGATCGCCTCACCATCGGCGGGCTCGCCCAGCAACACGGCTACCACTCCGCCATCGTGGGCAAGTGGCACCTCGGCTGGGACTGGCCCATTGCCGCGGATGAAATGAAGCACTTCCGCGGCCTCGGCGGCCAGGCCGGCGGAGGCGGCAAGGTCGACACCACCACCACGCCCGAACAGGTCGCCACCTTCAAGAAAGTCTTCGCCCAGGCGATTCCCGGCGGGCCCACCACCCGCGGCTTCAACGAATACTTCGGCACCGATGTCCCCAACTGGCCGCCATACTGCTACATCGAGAACGATCGCACGGTGGGCATCCCCACTACGCTGCTGCCCGCTCCGAACTTCGTGAAGAACCAGGCCAGCTTGCAGGGCCCGGCACTCGTGGACTGGAAACTCGATGCCATCCTGCCGACACTCGCAGACCGCGCCTGCAGTGTGATCGCGAAGCAGGCCGCTGCGAAGAAACCGTTCCTGCTATACATGCCATTGACCGCCCCGCACACGCCCCTGGCAGTTGCTGATGCGTGGCAAGGCAAGAGCGAGTTGAAGCATACCTATGCAGACTTCGTGATGCAGACGGACGACGTGCTCGGCCAGGTGCTTGCCGCGATCGAGAAGGCCGGTGTTGCCGAGAACACGCTGGTCGTCTTCACCAGCGATAACGGCTGCGCATCATATATCGGTGCGAAGGAACTGGAAGCCAGGGGACACTACCCGAGTGGCCCCTGGCGCGGCTACAAGGCCGATGCCTGGGAAGGCGGCCACCGCATCCCATTCATCGTTCGCTGGCCCGGCGTCGTGAAGCCGGGCACCATCTGCTCGCAAACCATCTGCTCCGTGGACTTGCTCGCGACCTTCGCCGAGTTGCTGGGTGCGAAGCTGCCCGCAAGCGCCGGAGAAGACAGCGTCAGCTTGCTGCCGCTTCTACGTGGTGAAGACAAACCCGTTCACGAAGCAGTCGTGCACCACTCCGCGTCCGGTGTGTTCGCCATCCGCTCTGGCAAATGGAAGCTCATTCTCGGTCCGGGCAGCGGTGCCGCCAATTCCGCGACGCCTCACCTCTTCGACCTTAGCGCGGATCTGGGCGAATCGAAGGATCTCGCCGCGGAATTCCCCGAGGAGGTGAAGCGACTCACGGGCCTCATGGAGCGTTTCGTCGCCGCTGGCCGCAGCACTCCCGGTGAGCAGCAAAAGAACGATGTCGCCATCCGCATCGTGAAGCAACCCAAGGCGAAGGACCCGCCCGCGAAGAAGGATGCCCCGGCGAAAAAAGATGCCCCGGCGAAGAAGGATGCCGCTGCTGAGGCAAAGACTGTGACCTTCAAGTTAGCGTCCGGAGAGAAACTGCAGTTGCACATCTTCGCACCGGAGGATGTGAAGCCTGGCGACGAGCGCACCGCCATCGTCTTCTTCTTCGGCGGCGGC
The DNA here is from genome assembly GCA_041750275.1 of Gemmataceae bacterium. GTDB lineage: Bacteria > Planctomycetota > Planctomycetia > Gemmatales > Gemmataceae > JBGSZR01. Next base: position 1,617 of record JBGSZR010000044.1, on the reverse strand, counting down.
TGGAGTAGCTGGAATCCGACGCAGTTCGAGCCGTTCGCCCAGTACTTCGCGAACAAGGGTTGCGTGGCGATCTGTGCCGATTACCGCGTCGCCTCGCGTCACAAGACGACACCAATCGAGGCGGTCCGCGATGCGAAGTCCGCGGTGCATTATGTTCGCACGCACGCGAAGGAACTGGGTATCGATCCGAAGCGTATCGTGGTGGCAGGTGGTTCTGCCGGGGGCCACCTCGCCGCATGTGTGGGTGTGGTGCCGGGCTTCTTCGATGAGAAGGACGCCACCGAGGCCACCACGGCCGCGAACGCGCTCGTGCTCTTCAACCCCGTGCTGGATACCTCAGCCACCGGTTTCGGCGGAGGCAAACGCGGCGACGAGTTGAAGCCGATCTCACCGCTGCATCACGTGCGGCCCGGCTTGCCGCCCACACTCATCTTCCACGGCACTGCGGACACGACTGTGCCGTTCAAGCAACCGGAGGCCTTCGCAAAGGCGATGAAGGAGGCTAAAAACACCTGCGAAATCGAGGCGTTCGAAGGCCGCGGCCACGGCTTCTTCAACAGCCCCGCGTTCCGCAAGGGTGCCAAGCCGGACGACTACGACGCGTGCCTCACCCGCATGACGAAGTTTCTGGAAGCACACGGATTCCTCCCGGCCGTGCGTCCGACAAAATGAATCGCTGGTGTTCGCATCCAGAATATGCCAATGTCCTCAATCGCAGGGAGTGCGAAGACGCATTCTCACAGTCGCTCAGAAATGCGAAGTAGAGTGCCACACAGACCAGGAAATCGATCGCACCCGTGAAAACGGGTCCTCGAATAATTCAAACCCTTGGTGACCGAGGAGGTGGTGGGGCCAGTCAGTCTGACGGCTCTCAAGGAAGACCGCTATCTGCGTGTCACCACGGGCAAGCTCCCCGAAGCGGACTTTGCCTTCATCGATGAACTCTTCAAGGCCTCATCGGCGATTCTCAACAAATTGCTCAAGATCCTCAACGAGCGTGTCTACGATGCCGGTGATGGTGTGGCCCGGCCGGTGCCGTTGAAGCTGTGTGTGGGTGCCTCCAACGAGTGGCCCTCACCCGACACTGGCAAGGAACCGCAGGCTCTCTTCGATCGTTTCATGCTGCGTCGCACGGTGTCTCCAATTCGTTCGCAGGCAGGTCGGCAACGCTTTCTGTGGCGTGCCGATCACACGCCGCGACTCACGACGAGTATCACACCGGCCGAAGTCGAACGGGCACGACGTGCGGCTTCGGCATTACCGTGGACTGAGCCGGCACGCGATGCCCTTGAAACCATCCTGAAGGAACTGGTGAAGGAGGGTGTGCAGCCCGGCGATCGTCGTCAGTTCAAGACGGTGAACGTGGTGCGGGCATTCGCCTATGTGAACGGTGCCGATGAAGTGCTCCCCGAGCATCTCGAAGTCGCGGCCCATTGCCTGTGGGATGATCCCATCGAACAGCCCATACGCATCAAGTTAGGTATCGCGCCAAAATAAGTTACCGAATTCTTAGCCCTTTCGCGGGTGGATTTCGTAGTTCCACTCGCCGTGATACTTGTGCGGCTTGATGGCGCACGCCTCCAGTTCCTCGTCCCGCACCTTGCGGCCCTTCTCGTA
>JBGSZR010000043.1:0-1686 GCA_041750275.1 Gemmataceae bacterium | reverse complement strand
GGATTCGGGATCGATTAAGATGGGACATCGCGGGGCATCCTTGCGGGCGGGTGGGTCGTGAACAACCACATCCTCCCGCATTGGGTGCCCCGTCTCTATCCCAACCACTCGTATCGAGTTACACCACAGGAAGTGCCATTCGTCTCCAGACGGGAAGATACTTTACGCCATCAACTCCGACGGGACATCGCAATCCGTCGTTGCCTTCGATCTGGCCAAGAAGGAAGTCGTGAAGCGGATCAAACTGGAGTTCCCGCAGCGCATCCGGATCTCAGAGAATGGCAAGCGAGTGACCGTGGTGGACTTCCTTAACTTCGGCAAGCAGGACTACTCCACGAAAGTCTACGTCTTCGACACCGCGTCGTGGGAGACGGTCGCCGAGTTCGAACACCCCCGGGCGGCCAGTGAATTGGCGATCTCGCAAGACGGCGGCCGGGTTGCTGTTGCCAGCAGCGCGGGCACCGATGCCGGAACCTTGAACGTCTGGGACGTGGCTAAGAAGAAGGTGTTGTTCACCTCTTCCATGTGAAACTTCTCCGCGCTCGATTTGTCGGCCGACGGGAAGACGCTAGTGCGAAACGCCTACGGGCCGGACGGCAGCGGAGTCGAGTTCCTCAACGTGGACACGGGCAAGACGAGGGCGACCATCAAGGTGCCGCTGGCGGCGGCATCGGATTCACTGGCCATTTCGGGCGACGGGAAACTCGCGGTCGCAGCGCAAGGGGGCAAACTGGTCGTGTACGACGCAGTGAAGAAGACGGTCCGCGTGGTGTTGCCCACGGGGGCGGGATCGACCGTGGCCTTGGTGGACAGCAACCGGCGAGTCGTGACAGGCGGGGCGTCAGTCGTCGCTCTCGACACTGGCAAGGTCGAGAAACCGTTCGTGCTCCCGCCCGAGAAGGGCGAGAAACTGCCGAAGGCGGGCGGGGCCTTCACGGCCACTTGGGTGCGGCCGACCCCGGACTCGGCCTACTTGCTGACAGTAGGGGTTGATCGCGTCGCCCGCGTCTGGACGCTGCCCTTCGGCGAGAAGAAGTAGCCAGTCAATGAGAGTGAGCGCGGCGGGTGCGCCGCATCAGGCCGCACCGCCGCATGCTGACTTGAAAGAAAAAGACTCCCGGGCCGGCAATTCGGGTGATTGAATGCGGCTTGCAGCGTTTCTCGTTGGTTCACTTCCGCTTGTCCACCAAATACTCTGCACCGGGATGGTTCGTTCGCTGGCCTCTCATCTCGGGGTTGTGACAACGCATTGTCACACCGCGGCGGGGCCAAACATCCCGCGAGCAATTCACGCTCAGGCGAACGCAGGGAAATGGTGAATGTGCCAGAATCCCGTTTGCGTTGTGGCTGCGCGGGCCGATACACTTCTGCAAGTTACCGTGGGAGCGATGGAATCTCCATAGACCGCTCCGCGGTTTCGTTCAACCGAAGCTTTGCGACGGACTCCGCGATCGCAGGCCAGGTTGCATGACGGGCACGAAGCACCAGTGCCGTGACGGCCGTCGACCCGCGCCGAATTCCTCTAACATGTCAGAATTGGAAACAGCCCACGCACGTTCACGCCCGACAGGGGCCGCCCGCGGGCAAACGTTGTATGAATTCTTTCGGCGGCGGAGGACGCGGCATTGGAGATCATCGTTGGGCTGCTCGCCCCGCTCTTCCTGCTCCGCCGGCCATTGACCGGCG
>JBGSZR010000042.1:0-13349 GCA_041750275.1 Gemmataceae bacterium | reverse complement strand
CCGCACGCGAACGCTGGCGCATGGCCAGCGCCGAACTGGCACGCCTGCTGCGACTCGATCCCGCGTCGGTGATCGAGCCAACGGAACCGCCGTTCTTGCCCATCACGGTGATTGATCCCACCGTGGCCGTCGATGGGCTCATTCCCGTGGCGCTCACCACACGGCCTGAACTCGCAGGCAACCAGGCACTTGTGCAAGCCACACTGGCACGGCTGAAGCAAGAAAAGATTCGACCTCTGGTGCCGAGCCTGGCCGTCCGCGGTGCTTCGACCAACCCCGCGGGCACACTCGGTTACGGCCTGTTCGGTGGCGGCCGCACCGATGATGGCACGCATTTCGGCTCGCGTTTCGACATCGATGTGCAACTGCTCTGGGAATTCCAGTCGCTGGGCCTCGCGAACCATGCCCGTGTCAAGGAGCGCCAGGCCGAGCACGCCGCCGCCATCCTCGATCAGTTCCGCACGCAGGATCTGATCGCCGCCGAGGTGGTGCAAGCCTTCGCCCAGGTGCGAGCCGCGGCAGAGCGATTGAACGAGGCCGAACCGGCGCTGCGTGAAGCGGTCGAACTCGTGGACAAGAGCATCGAAGGGCTCGGGCAGACACGCCGAGTTGGGGAAGGGCTGACGCTTGTCGTTCGCCCGCAAGAAGCGGTGGCCGCGGTGCAGGCTTTCGCCCAGGCGAACACCGATTTCTACTCGGCAGTCTCCGACTACAACCGGGCCCAGTTTCGCCTGTATCGTGCGCTGGGCCATCCCGCGCAATGCCTGGCCGCGGCCGTGCCGAATGCGGAGCCAATCGCAGTCGCAGAGCCAGAAGTCGCGCAAACGGCCCCCGCTCTGATCGTTCCTCCCGTGAAGGGACCGCAGCCGGTGCCTGCTCCGGTGAAGCCAACGACGCCTGCGTATAATGGGATACCGGCTCCGACAGGTGGTCTCCGTGGTGGTGCCGCGAATCCAATGGCATTGCCGGTGGTGGAGCGTCGGCCGACCGCGGTGCCGTTGCCTCCCGCGGTCTATCCGGAAGGGGCGAGCAAGTCCCAACCGTGAGTGGGAACGATTCGTGGTAATTATTTTCTTTCGCCCTTGACGATATTCAGTTGAATTACTAGAAGTTGTGCGGCACAATTCTGGGAAGGATTGTATCTCTTGGGTTTAATTGTTCAGGAGTCTTACCGAGGACCCCCTCATGTGGGAACCACCCGCTGAACACCCGCTGCGGCGGCTGTTCTCGGGGCTGGCCGAGCACGCCTTCTTCTCCCATCTCGGCGTCGCCGACCCGCCCCTCATCGATTACCTCTCCACATTGCTCTCGCGATTCGTCCACGCGGATGCCTTGTTTCACCTGCGGAACCAGACCGGACAGCCTCTGACCGAACTCGCCGACATGGCGATCGAGGCCGAGCAACTCCCGGCCGGGGGTCGCACCCAGCGCGAGTACTACCGCCACATCGGCGACTTCGCGCTTTTCTGGACGGGCGTCTTCCCGGAGACGCTCAACCGCAACCGCCGCCGGCACAGCAAGGATCACCTCATCGACTACACGGTTCAGGGCAAGCGCGGCTACCTGCTCACGAGCCGCCTGGATGAGGAGCAACACCGCGACTCCGATGCGGACCTGTTCCGCCGACTGAGCGACCAGTTCGAGGTCTGTGCGCTCGGACTGCACAAGGTCCGCGAAGAGTGGGAAGAACTGCAGAAGGATGCCCGACCCGGCTCTGGCCTGATCGGGACGTGATCGTCAAAGCGTCTCATTCCCCGGCGAGCCAGTCGCGGGGTTTGAGCCAGTATTCAGTCAATTCCGCTTCGGGTGTACCGGGCTCGGGGCGATAATCGTAGATGTAGCGCACCACCGGTGGCAAGCTCATCAGGATGCTTTCCGTGCGGCCATCCGTCTTTAAACCGAAGACGGTGCCGCGATCGTAGACCAAATTGAACTCGACATAACGGCCGCGGCGATACTCCTGGAAGAATCGCTGTTCGGGTGTGTAGCGGAGCCGTTTTCGCTCGTCCACGATGGGGAGATACGAATTGAGGAAGGCCTCGCCGCAGTCCTGGACAAAGGCGAAGGCGTCTGCGGTGGCATCCATGTAGTCGAAGAAGATGCCGCCCACGCCGCGGGCTTCGTTGCGGTGTTTGAGGTGGAAATACTCATCGCAATCGAGCTTCATTTTGGCGTGGTCGGCCACATCGGAATGCTCGGCACACACCTCTCGCCAGGTGTGGTGGAAGTGCACCACGTCTTCACGAAATGGATAATACGGTGTGAGATCGGCCCCACCGCCGAACCAGGCTTTCGATCCGTGGGTGAGAAAGCGGAAGTTGGCGTGCACAGTTGGCACAAGCGGGCTGCGGGGATGGAGCACCAGTGAAACACCCGTCGCGGTGAAGCGGGTCCCCTCGCCCGGCATCGACTTCGCGAACTCGGGGCTGAGTTCGCCGTACACCTCGGAAAAGTTCACACCACCCTTCTCGAAAACTTCACCCTCCTCGATGACGCGGCTGCGTCCGCCACCGCCGCCGGGGCGTTCCCAGCTGTCCTCACGGAAGGTGCCACCGCCATCGGTCTGTTCGAGCCCGGCACAGATGCGATCTTGCAGGGCAGTGAAGAAGGCCACGGCGCGATTGTGCATGGTGCGGCTCCTATTTTAGAGGACAATGTTATCCATTTTAGGCCCATCACGGGTTGTTGCAATCGGCCACCCAGCGAGTATTCTGGTGAGGCAAGCCATGCCCATTGGAGAACGCCATGCGATGCCTGCTGCTTCTCGCCGCCCTGACCAGCACCTTCCTGATGCCCGCGGGCCTTCGCGCGGCCGATCCGCCCATCGTGTTTCAAACGCAACCGGTCGGACGCATACTGGCGGATGCCCGGGCCACGATCCAGATCATCGGCGGGCCCGAAGCCGTCAAGGGCTTCAACGACACCCTCACTCGCAATTTCGGCGAGAAGGGCTTTGATGGCCTTGATCTCACGAGGCCCGTGGTCGGCTACGGGATGGTCCCTGCCGAACTCGCGGATTCTGTCGTGGTGGTCGCAATTCCCGTGACCGGTGAGAAAGAGTTCCTCGACCTGTGCGAACGCATCAACGGCAACGCTCCGGTTCCGCTCAAGGGTGGACTGTACGAGTTGCCCTCGGTCGATTCCACAGTCAAGACGCTCTGCCGGGTCGCCAACCAGCATGCGTATATCGCCATTGGCAAGGACCCCACAGCGGCTCTCGAGCCCGCGGCTCTGATTCCGGCGCAGAAGCTCTTCGATCCCACCGAGCGTAGTCTCGCCTCTGCGAAGGTGCACTTTGATCGGCTCACGCCGGGCACCCAGGATAAGTTGCTGGCCCTGATCGCCGAACTGCAGAAGGGCGATTTCCTCGGCCTGGGTCGAATCGGGATGCAGGAAAAGCTGATTCTCAACAGTCTCGGCAAAGGTCTTTCCAATGTCGTGGTGCAAAGCAAAGAGGCGAAACTCGCCGTGCTGCGGTTGGGGCTCGACGTGCCGACCAGCAACTTCTCGGTGGAGATCGCGGTGACGCCTAATGCAGATTCTTCGCTGGCAAAGGTGATCGCGGCCCGCAAACCCACGGAGAACAAGTTCGGAGCCCTCATCACACCCGACACCGCTGTGGGCTTCAAGACACGCCTGCCGCTATTCAATGATGATCTGCGAGACTCGGCCAAGACCGGCCTCGAGGAATTCCGCAAGGAAATCCCCGGCGGCAGCCCGTCCATGAACGCGGCCCTCGATGAACTCTTCAAGGGGCTCGCCCGCACCGTGAAGACCGGCGAGGTGGACATCGTCGGCGTGGTGCGCGGACCCGACAAGCAGGGATACTTCACCGCCATCGGAGTTGTGGCCTTCGACGATGCCCTCCCCCTGGAGAAGGCGTTCCGCAAATTCATCGAGGCCGAGGCACCCGATGAGTTCAAGAAGCACTTGAAGTGGGACGCGGAGAAGGCCGGGACTGTGAACATCCACACACTCGCGATGGTTGAAGACGACTTCATCTTCCGAGAAATCAAGAAGCCATTCGGCGACAACCCCACGATTGCATTTGCATTCGCCCCCAATGGCATCTTCGTGGCGGCGGGCCCGGAGGCGATCGATGCCATCAAGAAGGCCCTCGTGGTCAAGCCGGCTCCATCACCCGTGCTGGAAGTGATGATCAACCCCGCCCGTCTGGGCAAGTTGGCTGGCACGATCGAGGTCGAAGGACAAAACATGATTGTCCGCAGCTTCGGCACGGAGGATAAACCATTCTCCGCCATGTCCATGACAGTCGAGGGCGGTGCGGAGTTGAAGACCCGCTTCGTGATCAACCTGAAATTGTTGGACCGCATCGGCCTCGTCGGTGCGGGCAGCGCCAAACCGGCGGTGGCGAAGGAACCGGGGCGGTAAGCGTTTGAGGATTGGCATAAACCTTGCGATCGTGCTGCGAAAGGACTGTTTGAATCAAGAAGAACGCATTCGGAGCGGAAATGATGCAGTCGTGTTCTCTGACCGAATATAACACCGCTCGGGCAGGTTTGACGTTGATCTGACCCGTTACGGGTCAACCCAGGAGAAATCCCGCTGAACTTAGCTTGCTCAGCGGTCTGGAAGTTCAGGGCGTGGTGCTGTCGATCAGGTCAAGAGCCTGGACAGTCGGACCCGGAATGCGTTTTTGCAGACGCATGACCTCGCCCCTTGCTCGATGAACTTCTCCAATAGTTGAACACGCTGTTGAGTTGTAGCCAGTTGCTTGGGTGCAACCATTTTCTCTGGGGGTGGTCTGAAGACAATTGCGGCGGGTTGCTGGGTTTATTATTCCGCACGGCAGGACCACGTTCTTGCGGAGGAATTCAATAGCCCAAGTAAATTCGGGTACACCCGTTGCTTCCCGGCTTGAAACTCCCCTAGACGCGGCAGGTCGCCCGGGTTATAGCCCTTCGAAACCGACGCTGGAAATGCGCGGCGGAGGAGATGCCCGTGGCGGACGACACCAGTGAGCTCGTCGTCGAGACGCAGAACCTCACCAAGATCTATCAGAACCGCCAGATCGCGCTGAACGATGCGTCGCTCACGATCGACCCGGGCTGCGTCCTTGGCTTGCTGGGGCCGAATGGAGCAGGCAAGACGACGTTTTTGCGTCTGATTCTCGGTCTGCATCGGCCGACGGCCGGCTGGGCCAAGGTGTTTGGTCAGGTGATGTCGCCAAACGCGGCGCACTTGCGCCGCCGCATCGGCTACATCCCCACGAATCCGCAGTTCCCCAAGGGCATGACGCCCATTTCGTACCTCGACTACATCGCGCGGCTTTTCGGCCTGCCCGCGAATGCCCGCAAGCCGCGACTGGCGACGCTTATTCGTGCGGTTGATCTCTTGCCGCACTCGGGCGAACCGATCATCCACTTCACGCCCGGCATGACTGCTCGCCTGGCCGTCGCTGCCAGCCTCATCAACGAACCCGACTTGCTCATCTGGGACGAACCGACGCACGGCCTCGACATTGAAGCCCGCCGCTCCATGCTCGAACTCATCAAGACACTGGCCGCGGAAAAAACATTGATTCTCTCCAGTCACAATCTCAGTGATGTGGATGAAGTGTGTAATCATGCGGCCGTGCTCAACAAGGGTCAGTTAATCTTCCACGGCTCCTTGCAAGATTTGAAGGGCCGCATCAAGAAAAATCACTACGAACTCGATCTGGATGGCGATCAGAAATCCATCACAAAAGCCGCGGCGGCGTTGCGAACCCACAAGGATTTCACTCAGGTATTGCTGCGGCAGCGGCGCATGGAAGTAAAGTTCGGGGATGAGATTCCAAACTCGGCACTATTTGCACAGATGTTTCAGATTCTCCACGATCACAAGGTCACACTCATCACCGTTCGCAGTGTCGGCATGCAAACCGAGCAAGCCTACCTTGATCTGGTCGAGCGTGAAGAGAGCCGCGGCTTCGCAAGACTCTATCGCGATGCCGAAGCCGCCTGAGTGAGGAAAACACACGAGAGAGCCGAACGGGATTTCGGATTCTCACACAGCACGATCGGGAATATGCGATGGAAGCTCAGCCCGCGGTTGTCACGGTTCGCTTCAACAAGTTTCTGCCGTACTGGGCGGTGCTGCAAACCGATTTGCGCCAGACGCTGCGCAGCTGGGTGTACCGGCTCTGGGTGCTCACCACGATCGTGGCCGCGGCAGGGTTTCTCATCTATCGCGTCGGGTTGCACAAAGAAGCGGGGATGTTCCAGTCCGCGGCCACGCAGTCCGGAGACCTGTTTCGCTTCATGCTCGTCGGCAGCCTGGCGCTTGTGGTGGTGCTGGCCGTCTCGGCGATTGGAGCGGAAAAGGGCACCGTCGCCGATTCCGTGCTAAGTCGCGGCATCAGTCGCCATCAATACTTCCTGGCGAAGTGGCATGCCCGCCTTGCCGTCGTGCTCTGCACCTTTTCCTTCCTCTCCACGGCCGTGCTCACCGCGAGCTACTTCCTTTTCAAGGCCGATGAGCAGAGCGATCTCTCGCTCGCGGGTGGACTTGCAGCCACGCTGGCTATTTGTGCCGTGTTATTTGTGATTGTGTCGTGGGGCGTGATGATTGGTGCGCTCTCGAATGGCACGGTGCTGGGCATCACCGTCTTCTGGCTGTTGCTCTATGGCCTGGGCTTTTTGCTCACCCTGCTTCCGGAGCCGTGGCCCTCGCCCGAACGTGAGCTGGGTCGATTGAAGTTCGTCTTGCGGGGGCAGTACAACTCGAGGCTGCTGACGGACGTATTGCTCGGTGCGGCCGGGCTCAGCGGAGTCGCCGCGGCAATCGGCCTGGCCGGCTTCAGCCGTCGTGATGTGTGAGTGCAGAGCGAAAAAGCGAAACGCTGGGGGGGGGCTCGCTCCCAGCGCTCTGTTGAAGAACATTTCTATCACGACTATGCCGGCCTACCAGCTTTCGTCACTGAAGACGCGGTCGAAATCACCCACGCCCACACGCATGCAGAGCCGGCAGAATGCATCCGAGTATTCGTCCGTGGTGTGGTGAAGGTGCTCGGCCTCGCTGATCAGCGGCAACACTTTCCGGCGGCGAATCCCGAGATCGCGTAACGCCCGGCGGAACGGTTTCAGGTTCGGTGCGTAGACGTGAAAAAGTTTGTGTTCGTCGAACTGCACTTCGAGCGGCCGATTGTGAGCCATCACGGCCACACCGGTGCAGCCATCATGCGTGAGCAGTTCCTCGAATTCGCAGAAATGGCTCAGCAGCACGGGTAAATCGATATGGTTGCGGCGCAGGTCCTTGTGCTGATCCGTGCCGCGGCCGTGGCTGCTTTCGAGCACCACGTGGACCACCTCTCCCAGCGGCTCCAGGAGCGCAAGAAACGTTTCAAAGACCTGCTCGGCGGACACGGCAGCCGAAAGCATGGGCAGGCGGAGCCTGGCATCGAGATCACGAAAGATTTCCACACGGTAGCCCTGACGTGGTCGCACGGGCAACCCGGGACCGGGGCGAATAGCATCCGTGAGGGCGAAGTCACCGTAGCGGTTTACTTCGAGGTGTGCAGACAGGAGATCGGAATTCACGACAACACCTCGCGACAGCGGAATAAGGATGCGGCCCGGGGCGGTTGGCTGCAATGGTGTCGCGTCGTGGCGTAAATCTGGGATACCCCGGGCACACAAACATAGTCCCTGATCCCGTCGATGGCGTCCGTGCCGCCGATATTCTAGTCAACCATGAGTCCGGTTGGTGCGAGGCTACCGTGTGATCCAGGTGTTCAGGATGGGAAGGCAAGTTCCTGCCGCAGCGAAAATAGTGATAGATCGGCTGGGCACACGGGACGGAAAGCGGTATCGTCTGATGCGAGATAAACGATTGAAGTAGCCAAACGTTGTGGACGACGTGGCACTGGGCCGAGACTGGGTCAGGAGGGCACGCTATGCGAACGGGAATGACTGTGCTTTTGCTGGCGTTCGCCGCCGGGCTCCTGGCCGCCCAGCCACCGGCCAAGAAGGCCGACGGCCCACCGCCTATCATCATCCAGCCCAACCGGCCGGGCAGTTCACCCGATCTACCGAAGGGTGCGCCACCCGGCACGATTCTGATCACACCCAAGGGGCGACCTACACCTGGCGCGGATCCGGGCACACAACCCGTTAATCCGCAACCTGTTGCACCTGCGGTTCGTGCCGATGGCGTCCTCTATGACTACTGGTTCGCGGCCGGTGTCGATGGCCAGCTCATTGGCTACACCCACTGGAGTGCTACGCAATCCGAGAAGAATGGCCGCAAACTGCTCACGGGCACCAAGTACCAGAAGTTCACCGTCTCGCGCATTGGCAACATCGTCAGCCAGGTTGGCGAGGAATCGACCGTCGAATCTGCCGAGGGCGAAGTGCTCGTCACCTCCTTCCGGCAGGGGCTCGGCACGCAATCACTGAGCATCACGGGCGTCGTCGATGGCAAGGTGCTCAAGGTCACCGGCGAGGGTGGTGCGAAGGCCGCCAGTGACACACCCTGGCCTCCGGGCGTCATCGGCGTGGCCCGCGAACCGCTACTGTTCAAAGAGAACAACCAGCTCAAGCCCGGTGAATCGTTCGATTACCTCAGCTATGTCGCGCCCATCAACCGTGTTGTGAAGATCACGGTCACGTTCGAGGGCGAAGAAACGTTGATGCTCTGGCCGAACACGCCGCCCAAGAAGTTGAACAAATATGTCGCACGCATGGAAGCGATTCAAGAGTTCAAGTTTCCGCCGAACACAACCTGGACCGATCCGCTGACAGGCGAACCGATTCTGATCGAGTTCAAGTACCCCCCGCTGGGTGGGCGCGTCACATTCCTGCGCACCACGCAGCAAGCCGCGTTGCAACCGATCGCCCGGCCACTGGAGCTCTTCAATGCCCAGTCAATTCGGCTCGATCGCGAAATTCCGGGAATACATGGGCGGGGGAGCGTCGTCTACAAGGTGGCGATGCCGGACGACGACGAACCGCAATCGGCGTTTCCAAGCGATGCCCGGCAGGCCGTGAAGAATTTCGACGAGAAGGCGAAGACATTTGAATTGCAGGTGCTCGCGTCGCACGGCCCAATCAAAGGAGGCGATGCCGAGCCTGCACCGGGCAAGGAGTATCTGGGCAGCAGTTTCTACATCAACTGGGACAACGATGTGGTTAAGGCCCACGCGGTGCGTGCCGTCGCTGGACTCGGACCGAACGCGACCGATTGGGACAAGGCGAAGTCCGTCGAACGCTGGGTGAATCAGAACATGAAGGCGTTCGAGTTCACCCAGGCGATGGCGACCTCGGAACTTGTGGCAAAGACGCTGAGCGGTGATTGCACGGAGTATGCCATGCTGGCCGCGGCAATGTGCCGGGCCAACGGTGTGCCGGCCCGGGTGGTCGTAGGTCTGATCCACGCACCCGGTCGGGATGGCAAATTCTACCTCGCTTACCACATGTGGACCGAGGTTTATGCCGATAATCAGTGGGTGCCGATCGACGCCACACTCGGAATGGGCGGCGTCGGACCCGGCCATCTGAAGATCTCCGCCAACAGCTGGCACGACGAACGCTCGATTGCCCCGCTCTTGCCGATGCTCCGCGTGTTGATGGCGAAGCCGAAGGTCGAAGTTCTAAAAGTAGGTAATTAGTTCATGAATGTCGGCCAACTTCTGTCCACCCTGGCCAGTGCCCCGCACGCGGCCCTCCACATGATGCTGCCCTCCGGGGAGTTTATCCCGGCCCATTTCCACGTGACCGAGGTGGGGCGGGTGCAGAAGGATTTCATCGATTGCGGCGGAACACGCCGTTCAAGCGTCACCAGCCTGTTGCAGGTCTGGGTGGCCTCGGATACGGAACATCGGCTTACGACCACAAAGCTCGCCAGTATCCTGCGGCTTGCCGCTCCGCTGCTCGGTTCGGACGAACTGCCAGTGGAAATCGAGTATGAGTTGAATGCGACCTCGCAGTTCCCGCTCGCGGAAATCGAGTCGACCCCGGCTGGGTTGCTGTTTCATCTTGGTAACAAGCACACCGAATGCCTGGCCCCGGATCGCTGTGGTGTGCCCACAATGGGCACAGCATGTGCGGTGGGAACGGGGTGTTGTTGATCGTCACAAGCCACGATGAAATTTGTATGTGCGATAGCTTATCGACCATTGAGCGTCTATACTCGGATCAAGCCGTGCCACGAAGCCCGGCGCCGACTATGCGGAGCGCAAGTTGCAATATGCCAGGCCGTTCTAATCCCATACTGACCGGTCGCCGCATTGAGAGAAGTAAGCTAATGTTCATGGGACGCCCGGTCCGAGCCAGGATATCGGAATGACGGAGCGGAATACCCCTTCCGAACCGGTGCGAACCGTCTACTCGGTTCCTCGATTGGTTATACACACGGACTTGGGATCCCCAGGCGATAACGCGACTATGCCCCTCACCCTTGCTCCCCGCACCCACGGATCTGCGCCCACGGACACGTCACACCCGCAACCGTCTGCTGATCGCGGCCGGTCCTGGTTATCCGGCCTCTTCGCCGGTGAGATCGCCTTCCCGGCTATCAGCCCCGTGGTGTTTGTCGGTGCTGGCCGCACGCCGATCGAGACCGACACTGTCGCGCGTGCCCTGGGCTGCCCGGACCTTTTTGTGATCGATGCCAGCGATCGATCTGCTCGCGAACGAGCCCTCGTCGACCTTGCTCGTGCTGCTGCGATGCGCGAGGAACGTGTGCTCGTGCTCTCACCAGATTCCCACGCGGTCGATCGGATTGCCGAGCCCTGTGCGATCGGCGACCGCCTCAAGGTGGTGCGTGCTTTGGCAGGTGATGAAAACCCGCACCGCTTGTCGCCTTCCGTAATGCGCCTGACCACGTTTGAAACGGGATTGGGAACAGTCGAGCGACTCAAACAAGATGCGTCGGAGTCTATTGCCAGACTGAGTCCGAAACTGCCTCCGCTTCTCACGGCCAGGAACGCCCTCACGCGGATGAAGGAACTTGTCGCCCGCATGACGGTGATCGAGTCAAAACGCGACGCGGAGGAAGCCCGCAAGAGCGGGCTCGAACTCGAGATTCGCAACGAAACCGGCACACCAATCGCGGAACGGCTGGCCAAACTCGAGGCGACCGTAAAGCCGTTCCGGGATGCGAGTGCTGCCGCTACAACTGCTCGGCAACAGAAGGACGCCGAACTCGAAGCGTCACGCGAGTGTTATGCCGAGGTTGTGGCCGAGGCCTCCAGGAAGCACGGGCTGATTTCGCGGCTCTTCAGCAAACCGAAGCCCATCGCAAATCTGGCTGAGCTCGAGCAGCAGGTGCAAGAGCTTGAACAGGAATCCCGAGCCTCTGCGGAGCGAGAAGCCCGGGCTCTCGCGGAGGCCGAGGCGGCGAGTCAGGCTGCGGACAGCCAGCGCAATCGCCTGGTGAGCGACGAGATTGCGATACGCCACACCGAGATTGAGAAGCGTCTCGCTTCACTCGCCAGCCTGCGTGAGGCGGTTGGTGCCGAGTTCCGGGACCAAATTGCCTACGTGTTCTCGGCAGGCTTCGGTGTGGTGACCCCCGACGCCGGCGCTGTGGAACGGGTGTCGGACTCCGTGCAGGCCGCCATCGCCGCGATTGACCAACCGCTCACTGCCGCACGCGAACGCCTGGCCGAACTCAGCCAGCATGGCGCGGCGCATGCCCGCCAGTTGCTCGCCGAGGTCCGCATCGTGGTTGGCACACCCGCTAGCCTGAATGAAGACCCAATCTTCGAGTGTGCCGAGCTTGAGCAGAAGCCACCGTTTGGTCTGCTCATTCTCGACCATGCCGAGCAGTTGAACGAGCCCGACTTCGCCGCGCTCTCCCGACTTGCCGATCGCTGGGTGCTCGCCGGTGAAGCCACACTCCCGGAAAGCTCACGCGGCGGCCGACACACGGGTCGGGCGACATTCCTGACACGCGTAGCTCGGCTGCTGAACCGCGAACCCTGGGGCATCGAGGGCGAGCGGTTGGTGTGTCGGTTGGCGCACATCAGCCCCGAACAGCGTCGCCATCTGCAGCGTGAGCCGCTCTTCGACCACCCACACATTGAATTGCGTGTGGCCTCGGATGAGAACGAGCAAGCCCTGCTTGCCGAGGTGGCTTTCCCCGCGGCCACACCCATCGCCGAAGCCAAGCAATTTCTCTTCCGTGAGACCGAAAACGTTCTGCTCCGACCGCTGGGAGAAAGCGTCTGGCATCATGGCGATGACCGCGTCTCGGTTTGCTGGCCCGCAGCGGAGACGAGTGCCATTGAAGCCTGGATCGATCTCGACCCCGGCGTGAGCGAAAAAGTGATCGGTGCTGGCCCCGCTGCGTTCACCGCCGCGATTGTCTTCGATGCAGCCGCTGGCTGGAATTCCGAGAAGGCCGAGGACTGGCTCGAAGCCCGGCTCACCACCCAATGCACCAGCCGCGTGGCTGTGCTTCCTCGTGCGGAATTAGTCACAGCCGCTCGCCACGCGAGTGTCGGCTGACCTGTTAGACGAGATCACACACGCTGCACGGATGCCACAGGCTCCACAACGATCGGCGCAGCGACAATCTGAGATTCGCATCAAATAATCCTTTCGCTTCACTCGCGATCTCGCTACGATCAAATCACTCGGGCGGGTAAGTCCCGCCGTGCGGCCTCACGTCGATCCTCGCACGGCCTGTCGCTTCCACTGGAATCGGTGCCGTCTCCCGTCACTCCTGCCCGGCACGGCTGTTGCAAGCTATTCCCTGGTCGCCTCAGACGGCACCAATGGAGGGCACGCACGATGTCCGAATTCGACTGCACGAGCCATCCCGAAGAACGCGGTCATTGCAAGGCCTGCCGCTGGTGGCAAGCAGAACACGACGGCCCCGCAGCAGAGGATGCCGCCATCGGGCTGTGCATGCAGCCGGAATTGACGCACTTCTCCGTTCAAGTGTCCGGCCTGGGTGGCTGCAACCGCTTTGAAGCCGTGCTCGTGGAACTCGGCTGCGAACTCGCTGCCTCGTCCGGGTGAATTCCACTCGGTCGACCGCTCAGCTTGTTCTGGCCCCAATCACCGGGCAACCCGGAACTGTCTCAGTTTGCGTAGGTCAGCCTTTTGAGGCTGACGTATGACTCAGTTTGCGTAGGTCATCCTTTCGAGGCTGACGTTTCTCTTCTTTTCTGCTTCACAGCGGAATGTCAGCCTGGAAAGGCTGACCTACGACGACCGGGCAACCCGGCACCCACGAGCGCCGGGTTGCTCTTCGATCCATTAGGTATCGCGCCAAAATAAGTTACCGAATTCTTAGCCCTTTCGCGGGTGGATTTCGTAGTTCCACTCGCCGTGATACTTGTGCGGCTTGATGGCGCACGCCTCCAGTTCCTCGTCCCGCACCTTGCGGCCCTTCTCGTA
>JBGSZR010000041.1:0-49997 GCA_041750275.1 Gemmataceae bacterium | reverse complement strand
ACGAACCATCCCGGTGCCGTGAAGTGTGTGGTTGAGACGCGAACGCCTCTGAAAATGCAACACCGACGTTCGCAATTCCACGTGAATGATCGGGCGGGGGAACTATTTCTTCAAGTCGGGAGGACATGAGAGCGGTTCGGCGTGCCTTTACTCTGCGAGCGGCCCCGGCCAGAACAGCCCGCTGTACTGGAACACCCAGAACCGCCGGGGACAGTGGAGGCAGCGGAACAGTGCCATCGTGTGCATGACTGGCAGCTTGTCAAGCGGGTAGAAGTCCTCAAGCCGGAACCGCGCCACCAGCGCGTTCATCGGCTCCCACGGCTCGTAGTCGCCGTAGGTGGTGCCCGGTGTCGGCTGCTCGCCGACGTACTCGGCGAACTCGCCGCAGCAAATCGGCCACGTGTCCCCTTGGAAGAACGGCAGCTCCGGGGTGCGGTGGTACGCCTCGACCGCCTGCGCCTTGTCGGCGGCGTGGGCCTCGACCAGCGATATGATCCGCCCCATGCCGCCGTCGTGCTTGCGGACGTTACCGCCGAGGATACAATCCGCGCACAACTCGTACACCTCCGGCTCCTGCCGGGCGAGTTCCGGGTTCTTGGCGCGGGCCGGGTCGAGGATGCGGCCGCTGTACGAGTAGATCGGGGCGTCGGTCCGCTCGCAGTGGTGGCACTGGTCGCCGCCGCAAGGGGCGAGTGCGCCATCGGCGATGTATCGGAAGACCGTCCCCACCGCTCGCGCCTCCGCCGCCGAACTAGTAATTAGGCGGAATTGATTCCGTCTATTTCCAGGGATGATTCTTGCTAATCTGGAAACGATTCCGTCTAATCAGGTGGAGTCGTCAGTCCAGTTGCAAGAGCCACTTTTCGAATCGTACGCGAGAACGGTGGCTTGTGCCAGGAGATTCTCCGTGAATCGTTCTTCAGCCGTTCCGCCAGTCCAATCGCCTCCGAAGTTGCTCGATCAGGTGGCGGCCAAAATGCGGCTGTTGCATTATTCCATTCGCACGGAAGGTGCGTACGTGGACTGGATCAGGCGGTTCATTCTGTTTCATAACAAGCGTCATCCGCGTGAGATGGGCGGAGCGGAGATCGAGGCGTTCTTGACGCACCTGGCGGTGGAGGGGAAGGTCGCGGCGAGCACGCAAAATCAGGCCTTTTCCGCGCTCTTGTTCCTGTATCAGAAAGTGCTCGTGATGGAGTTGCCGCCCTTGCAGGCCTTGCGGGCCGAGCGCCCCGATCGCTTGCCGGTGGTGCTGGCCCTCGAGGAAGTGCGGGCCATCCTCAAGGAATTAGACGGAATCGAGTTGCTCATGACGGAGATTCTGTACGGGGCCGGGTTGCGATTGCTGGAATGTTGCCGGCTGCGTGTGAAGGATGTGGATTTCGCACGGAAACAGTTGATGGTGCGGGAAGCGAAGGGGGACAAGGATCGTGCGGTGCCGTTGCCGGGGCGAGTGGAAGAGCGTTTGAACGAGCAGGTGGAGCAGGTGCGGATGATTCATGCGAAGGATGTGCAGGCGGGGCATGGACGGGTGTGGCTGCCGCATGCGCTGCGGGAGAAGTACCCGGGTGCTGAGCGGGAAGTGGCGTGGCAGTATTTGTTTCCGTCCAGCCGGTTGAGTGTCGATCCGCGCGAGAACGATGGGGTGATACGGCGGCATCACGTCCATGAGAGTTCGTTGCAGAAGCGGGTGCGGACGGCGGTGAACGCGGCCCGGATCACGAAGAAGGTGAGTTGCCACACGTTTCGGCACAGCTTCGCGACGCACTTGCTGGAAGCGGGGCACGATATCCGCACGGTGCAGGAACTGCTGGGGCATGCGGATGTGAGCACGACGATGATTTACACGCACGTGCTTCAGCGCGGAGCGTGCGGTGTGCAAAGCCCACTGGATCGGCTGTGATGTGAGGAAGTGGAACGGTGCCCTGACGGGCACCGTTCGCCGTAAACTCAATCGCATCATTCACGTTCCACGATGTGGCAATGATTCCGATGCTTCCGATCGAGGGGGGTGGGGGAGTGGTCCGGAATCAATGAGAACGGTTCGAAAGCAGGAGTGATGAGGCAATCCTGAGAGTGGCGGCCACCGTTCGAACGGTGGCTATGTTTTGCGTTTCGTTTGACTTATAATATCACTTCACGCCAACCGGATTCCCAGCCCACCTGGGTGTTGTCCATGCACGTCGGATTCTCAATGCGACCATGCTTGCTCGCGCTGTCGCTTGTCTCGCTGTGGCCATCCTTCCTTCACGCCGACGACGGTGTCGATTTCTTTGAGAAGAAAGTCCGACCTGTATTCGCGGAGCATTGCTATTCCTGCCATTCTGCCAGTGCCAAGAAGGAGAAGGGCGGGCTGCGTCTTGACAGCACGGATGCGATCAAGGCCGGTGGTGACTCGGGCCCGGTCGTGATGCCGAAGGATGAGAAGAGCCTGCTCCTTCAGGTGGTGGCACACGGTGCGGACGCGCCGGCGATGCCGCCGAAGCAGAAGTTGCCGGAGGCCGCGATAGCCGACCTGCGGAAGTGGGTGATGTTGGGAGCGCCGTTGCCGGCCGCGGTTGCGACTCGATCCGGGATTGATGCCGTGGCCCGGCAGTTTTGGTCGTTCCAGCCGGCTGCCGAGTTGGCGGTGCCAGGGGTTTCGGATGCGAAGTGGCCGCGCCAGAAACTGGATTTCTTCATCCTGCAAAAGCTCGACGAACAGAAACTCGAACACGCTCCCGTTGCGGACCGGCGCACGTTGATTCGCCGGGTGTATTTCGATCTGATCGGCTTGCCGCCCACCTTTGAACAGGTCGAGGAGTTTGTTGCGGACAGGCGAGCCGATGCTTATGGGAAAGTGGTTGAGGAGTTACTCGCGTCGCCGCGGTTCGGTGAGAAGTGGGGCCGGCACTGGCTCGATGTGGCTCGTTACGCCGAGGACAACTCCACCAGTGAATCGACGTGCAAGCCGCCGCGTTTCCCGTATCGCTATCGCGACTGGGTGATCGAGGCATTCAACGCAGATGTGCCGTTCGATCGTTTCGTGCGGTTGCAACTGGCCGGCGACCTGATGCCAGGCACCGAACCATCGGACTACGCCGCACTCGGCTTTCTGGGTCTCTCGCCGGTGTACCACAAGGAGCCGAAGCTCTCGAAGGATGTGATTGCCAGCATCGTCGCGGATGAATGGGACGAGCGAGTGGATGTGATCACCCGCGGCTTCCTGGGGCTGACGGTCGCCTGTGCCCGCTGTCACGATCACAAGTTCGATCCGATCTCGGCGGAGGATTACTATGCGCTCGCCGGGGTGATGTCGAACACGCAACTCGCCGAGCGCCCGCTCAAGCCGAACGCGGACGCTGCCGAGGATGCCCTCACGAGCGTTCGCCGCGACTTGCTCGATGCCACGATGCGGCTCGGGTATGCACAGGAGCAGCGCCGCACGGCCCAGAAGGAGCGCAAGAGCACGGCTGAAGTGGACCAGCAAATCAAGCTATTTGAAGCACGCGTGGCGGATCTGCGAAAGCGTGAGAAAGGACTCGACACCGGCCCCGCCTTGAACGTGGTTCGCGATGCGGGGACCACGGTGAATGGCGACGACCCGGCCTGGACCGTAGTGGACTATCGGCCCGGCACCTTCCGCAATCTGCCGGTGTTCATTCGCGGCAACCCGACTCGGCCTGGCAAGGAGGTGCCCCGCCGCTTCCTGGAAGTGCTTGCAAGTGGCGAACCCCGGCCGTTTCGCAAGGGCAGCGGTCGACTTGAACTCGCCGAGGCCATCACCACGGATGCGAGAAGTTTGACGGCACGCGTCATCGTGAACCGCACCTGGGGTTGGGTCTTCGGTCGTTATCTGGTGAACACACCGAGCAACTTCGGCGCACTGGGCGAGCGTCCGAGCCACCCGGAACTTCTCGATGACCTCGCGGCTCGGTTCATCGCCAAGAACTGGTCGATGAAGTGGCTGGTTCGCGAACTGGTGACCTCGGCCACATACCAGCAATCGAGCCGACACATCGAGAAGTTCGCAGCCGTCGATCCGGATGATCGCTGGATGTGGCGTGCTCCCCGCAAACGTCTGGAACTGGAAGCCTGGCGTGACGCCACATTGCAG
The DNA here is from genome assembly GCA_041750275.1 of Gemmataceae bacterium. Lineage (GTDB taxonomy): Bacteria > Planctomycetota > Planctomycetia > Gemmatales > Gemmataceae > JBGSZR01. The sequence continues at coordinate 45,901 of JBGSZR010000041.1, read as the reverse complement.
GTGAGCGGTCAGTTGAACCTCGCCGGCGGCGGTCCATCCGAGAATCTGGATGATCTGAGAAGCAAGCATCGGACAGTTTTCGGCAAGGTGAGTCGGGAACGGCCGGCCGATATCCATCGCCTATTCGATCTGCCCGATCCACGTGGGCATGGTGAGAAGCGCGAGGTGACCACGACACCCGTGCAACAGCTGTACTTCCTGAACAGCCCGTTCGTTCGCCAGGCATCCGTGAAGCTGGCAAACTCCGCCAGTGAGGGTCGAACGGGTGAGGATGTGGCGATCGAACTCTTCCGCCGCGTGCTGCTGCGCGAACCGACCACGGCCGAGTTGGCGACGGCGATGAGATTGGTCCAGCCGATGAACGAGGGGAGCACGCCGGCCTGGGAGTTGCTCGCACAGACACTGCTGGCGAGCAATGAGTTCCTGTTCCTGAACTGAGAGCGACGCCCGATGAACGATTACGATCCCTCAGATTCGTTTGGGCCGTCACGCCGCTCGTTCCTGCGTGAACTCGGTGGCAGCGTTGGTCTGCTCGGGCTTGCCAGCTACCTCCAGGCCACCGATGCCCCCGCAGTTCCGGCGCTCGTTCCCGGGAAGCCGCACTTCACACCGCGGGCCAAGCGGGTGATCTTCCTGTTCATGGCTGGCGGACCTTCGCACCTCGATATGTTTGACCCAAAGGCCGCCCTGGAGAAGTTCGCCGGCAAGCGACCCGATGCCACTGACCTGCGAACCGAGCGTGTGACCGGCGGCGTGCTCCCCTCGGCGTTCCGCTTCCGTCCAGGTGGGAAGTCAGGCCTCCCAGTCAGCGACCTGTTGCCGAACATCCGGGGTTGTGCGGATGAACTGTGCGTGCTTCGCTCCGTCTACGCGACGAACCCGAATCACTCACCGGCCGCGAACTTCCTGGCCAGCGGTCGCATTGATGCCATCCATCCCGGGATCGGTGCCTGGGTTTCCTACGGGCTTGGCTCCGAGAATGCGAACCTGCCTGGCTTCGTCTCGCTCGGCGGAGGCTTTGGCCAGGTGGGGTTCGAGCGCAGCGGCTACCTGCCTGGCCAGTTCCAGGCCACACGCGTGGCCGCGGCTGAAGCGGATCCCGAGAAGATGATTCGCCATCTGCGGAATCCCGCCATCGGCCAGGACGACCAACAACGCCAGCTTGATGCGCTCCAGTCCTTCAATCGCACGCACGCCGCCGCGAACGGCCACGACCCGCTATTAGAGGCCCGTGTTCGAGCAATGGAAACGGCCTTCCGCATGCAATCCGCGGCTGGAGAAGCCTTTGACACCCGTCGTGAACCGCAGAAAGTCCGTGATACTTACGGACGGGGTGAGTTCGCCCGCGGTTGCCTGCTGGCCAGGCGATTGGTGGAGCGTGGCGTCCGATTCGTGCAACTTTCACTCGGTGGCTGGGATCACCACGCCCGCATCAACTCCGAACTCAAGAAGAAGTGTGATGAGATCGATCGCCCCATCGCGGCACTCTTGAAGGATCTTCGGCAGCGTGGCTTACTCGACGACACGCTTGTGGTCTGGGGTGGCGAGTTCGGCCGCACGCCCGTCTCCGAGAATGGCGATGGCCGCGACCACAACCACTACGGCTTCACCATGTGGCTCGCTGGTGGTGGCGTGAAAGGCGGCTTCAGCCACGGTTCGACCGACGAATTTGGCTTCAAGGCCGCCGAGAACCCGGTGAGTGTGCACGACTTGCACGCGACGATTCTGCACCTGCTCGGCCTGGACCACGAGAAACTCACATATCGCTACAGCGGCCGTGATTTCCGCCTCACGGACGTTCACGGCCGCATCGTGAACGAGATTCTGGCCTGACCTCGCACTCGGTCTGACCTGTTAGATTGGGGCAACCGATACAGGACGCGAACCAATGCGCGAGAATCACACTGGCAAGCCTGGCGGCACGCGTGGAAGCACTTGATCGGCAACTCGCCGAGCAGAACGCCGCCACGACGAATCTGAAGGACGGGCGCAAAGTCGTTGGTCTGTTCGACGCCGATCCAGGATTTCTCGATGTCATTGACGGGGCGACAGCGAAACGGGAAGGCCGCCAGCTTTTTTGAGATCTTCCGTCGCATTCGTGTCGGCATAGCGGATCGGAAAATCGCAGCCATCTCAATCGCACATATTTCTCTGCGACTCACAGCTAATCGCCGCGATTTCCAGAAAACCTTGGCCGGAAGTTCGATCACGCGATGGACTGAGGCTTTCCCTCTGTGATTGGCCATTTCGTCGTCGGACACCTGATACCCTTCACTCGCCTACCCTGTCTCTGGTACGATTCCTGAAGAGGGATCGGCACCACCACGGGAAGGCACGTCGCCATGGGACAGAAAATCGAACAGGATTTGCAGCGTTTCCGCAAGCTGGTTCGCGGCAAGGTGAAAAGTAACCTTTCCAAATACATCAGCCGCGGTGAGATGATCGGCAAGAAAGGGAACGACCTGGTGTCGATTCCGATGCCGTCCATTAACTTGCCGCAGTTCCGCTACGGGAAGAAGAACTCTGGCGGCGTCGGTGTCGGCGATGGCCAGCCTGGTCAACCACTGACCGCACCGCAGGACGAGGATGGCGAACCCCAAGCTGGCGACTCGCCGGGCGGGCACATCCTCGAAGTCGAACTCTCGCTTGAAGAACTCGCCGACATCCTCGGCGAGGAACTGGCACTGCCCCGCATCGAGCCACGCGGCAAGAAGAACGTCGTGACGGAGAAGGACAAGTACACCAGCATCCGGCAAGTGGGGCCGGAATCGCTGCGGCACTTCAAGCGCACCTTCAAACGCGCCCTGAAAAGGCAGATCGCGGCCGGGCAGTACAGCCCCAGCGACCCCATTGTGATCCCCGTTCGCGAGGACAAGCAGTACCGCAGCTGGAAAGAGATCCAGAAGCCGGACGCGGTCGCGTGCATCCTGTACATGATGGACGTCTCGGGCAGCATGACCGACGAACAAAAGGAGATCGTCCGCATCGAGGCGTTCTGGATCGATACCTGGATCAAGAAGCATTACAAGGGCGTCGAGAACGTCTACATCATTCACGATGCCGTGGCCCAGGAGGTGGATGAACACACGTTCTATCACACTCGCGAAAGCGGCGGCACGAAGATTAGCTCGGCCTATGAACTCTGCAACAAGATCATCGACGCCCGCTATCCGCCGAGCCAGTGGAACCTCTACGCCTTCCACTTTTCGGATGGCGACAACTGGGGCGACGATGTGCCCAAGTGCATCGATCTCCTCGGTGACACCATACTGCCGAAGCTGAACTTATTTGGTTACGGCCAGGTCGAATCGCCATACGGCAGTGGTGAATTCTTTGAGCATGTCAACGAATTGACCGACTCACACGACAACGTGGTGGTGAGTCGCGTCCCCGACCGCGAAGCGATCCTGGACAGCATCAAGGAGTTTCTGAGCACGGGGCGATGAACGAGGGAGTGCACAGAAGTTGCCAGAATCCGACAGGGAATTTCTGGGTAAAATCTGTTGCGCTGCGATACGCTCGAGAAATTGCAGAGTCACGGTTGACTCTTGCTGGTCACTCTCCTGAACGATTTCAGGAGCATTTCGCACGCAACCAGGAGCATAATCGGCGGAAGTGGTGTTTGGTTCTCGTCCTCATTGCAGCAGTTCCTTCCTTGGCCTCCGGGCTCATCGTCACACTCGGTCGGAAGTGAGCCATGAGCAGTTTCAAACCCGATGACCCTGGCACAGCCGCCCAGTCACTCTCGAGCGATGCGGTTCTGCCACTGGACTCGGGCAAATTCACCTTTCTCAACCCGGCCCGACAGGCGGACGAAATCGGACGCATCGGCGAGTACCGCGTGCTACGTGTGCTCGGTTCAGGTGGCATGGGTGTTGTGTTCGAGGCGGAAGATACCACACTACGCCGACTCGTGGCGATCAAGGTGCTTCGTAGTGAACTGGCGGTTGATGCCGAAAATCGGGAACGATTCTTGCGCGAGTCGCGTGCCGCGGCAGGGCTCCGCTCTGAACATGTGGTCACGATTTATCACGTGGGTGTGACCCAGAATGTGCCCTACCTCGTGATGGAGTTTCTGCACGGCTTCACTCTGCAGGAACGGCTGCACCGACAGGCACCGCTTCAACCCGCTGCGGCCCTGACCATTGCCAGACAGGTGGCGCTGGGCCTGGAAGCGGCTCATGCGTTCGGCTTCATACACCGCGATATCAAGCCGGCGAACCTCTGGCTGGAAACCGATGGCCACGGTGGACCCTTCAAGCGCGTTCGCATCCTTGATTTCGGGCTTGCTCGCCGTTCACAGGGAGAACCCAGCCTCACCAATACCGGCTTCATCGTCGGCACTCCGAACTACATGGCTCCGGAGCAGGCATCCGGATTTGAACTGGATCCCCGTGCCGATCTGTTCAGCCTCGGGGCCGTGATCTACACGATGCTCACGGGCGAACTCCCCTTTCCCGGCAAGTCGGCGATGGCTGTGATGATGGCACTGGCAAGCACGGAGCCCACGCCAATTGCTGTCAAGAATCCCAAGGTACCGCTTACGGCCTCGGCACTCGTTTCGAAGCTCCTTTCGAAGAACCCAGCGGCCCGACCTCAGTCTGCCCATGAGGTGGTGCTGGCACTGGATGCCATACTCGCGAAGATGCCCTCATATGTTCCGACACCGCCCGTGGCGATACCACTCTCCTCAATCATGGATGTGGCGCCCTCTGCTGAAACAGTCGTTCCGACCATGATTCAGACGGTACCGCACGAAACGCCCTCCGGGCCAGTTTCGCCCGGTCGTCGCTGGTCGACACCGAGTCGGCGTGCCGTACTGCGTGCTGCGGGCGGCACAGCTGCACTGGCCGGGTTGGGGACAGCAGCCTGGCTGGGCTACCGCGCCTTCCAGGCATCGGCCGGTCCCATCAAGGTTGGTGTGCTGCACTCGCAAAGCGGCACCCTGGCTGTGAGTGAAGAGCCCATCATCGGTGCTACCCTGCTGGCCATTGAAGAATTGAATCGCCAGGGTGGTGTTCTCCAGCGATCGATTTCGCCGGTCGTGGTCGATGGCAAGTCGGATCCTCGAACTTTCGCCATGGAAGCCGAGCGGTTGATCCGCGATGAGCAAATCTTGGTGATCTTCGGTTGCTGGTCGAGCGCGGCTCGCAAGGCGGTGCGAACAGTGGTTGAGCGTGCCAATAATCTGCTCTTTTATCCTGTGCAGTGTGAGGGGTTGGAGGAATCGCCGCGGGTCGTCTATCTGGGACCAGTCCCCAACCAACAACTCATCCCGGGAGTCGACTACCTCACGGGAGCGCTTGGCAAGCGCCGCCTCTTCCTGATTGGTTCCGACTACGTCTTTCCCCGAGCGGCTCATGCCATCGTGAAGGACCACCTGAAAAGCAGTCCAGGTGTCGAGGTGGTGGGCGAAGAATATGTGAAATTGGGTGCAAACGAGGTGGGGCCATTCGTCGATCGAATTCAGGCGGTTCAGCCGGACGCCATTCTCAACACCATCAATGGCAGCACGAACTACCACTTTTTCCGCGAGCTTCGGCGCGAGGGGTTCACCCCCGGCCGTGTGCCCACGATGTCCGTGAGCATTGCCGAGAACGAGTTGCGTGCTCTCGATCCCGCGGTGATCTCAGGTGATTATCTCGCCGCGAGCTATTTTCAGGGCGTGGAACGGGATGAGAACCGTGCCTTCATCACTCGCTTCCAGGCACGCTACGGCACCGAACGACCCACCACGGACGGCATGGCCGCCGCGTATACTGGGGTGATGCTCTGGGCGAAAGCGGCGAAGCAGGCGGGTCGAATCGATCCTGATACTGTGGTGGAGTCGATCCGCGACTGTGAATACGCCGGCCCTAGTGGATTGATTCGCATCGATCCCGCCAACCGGCATGCCTGGCGGCCCTGGCGCATCGGTCGAATACGCCCGGATGGTTCCGTCGAGATCGTGGCAGGCGTCCAAGAAAGTGTCCGGCCTGAACCGTTCCCCAAGTCTCGAACGCGTGCCGAGTGGGATCGCTTCCTGAACGATCTTCATGCCCGCTGGGGCGGGCAATGGCAAGCGCCCACATCGTAGTATTTCGGCGAGAGCACGAAAAGTGGGCGAGTGCGTTTGTTTGCGTGGTTCGCCAGTCAGAATTCTCTGGTTGCAGATGGTAAGGATATCACCATGAATCTTGGCTTTTATAACACGAATTTGCCGCCGCACCTGCGAGTTCTCAAGGATGAAATTGAAGGCTATGCGCGTGACTATGGCCTCGACTTCTTCGAGACCATCTTCGAAGTGATCGACGCAGATGATCTTAATGAGATCGCGGCTTACGGTGGCTTCCCCACGCGATACCCGCACTGGTCATTCGGCATGCAGTATGAGGAACTCAACAAGAGCTACTCCTACGGCCTCTCCAAGATCTATGAAATGGTCATCAATAATGATCCGTGTTATGCGTATTTGATGCGTTGCAATCATACTGTTGACCAGAAGCTCGTGATGGCTCATGTCTATGGTCACTGCGATTTCTTCAAGAACAATGCTTATTTTAGCCACACCAGCCGCAAGATGATGGATGAGATCGCCAACCATGCGGCCAAGATTCGCCGCATTGTCGAGCGCGTCGGCGAAGACGAAGTCGAGACATTCATGGATAAGTGCATGTCCATCGACGACCTCATCGACATCCACTCCGTCGCCATCAAGCGCCGCGATGAGCCCATAAAATTCGATACCGCCCCGCCGACCGAGGATGGCGACGAGGAAGCAACCTCACCCCGCTTCAAGGCCAAAGGGTACATGAGCGATTACATCAATCCGCCCGCGGCCATGAAAGCCCTGGAGGACGAACGCAAAAAACTTGTGAGTGAGCGTGTCTCCCGCTTCCCGGAACGGCCAGAAAAAGACATTTTGCTATTCCTGATCGAACACGCACCACTCAAGAACTGGCAGCGAGAAATACTCAGTATCGTGCGCGATGAAGCGTATTACTTCTACCCGCAAGCTCAAACGAAGATCATCAACGAGGGTTGGGCCAGCTACTGGCACTCGACCATCATGACGCAAAAGGTGCTCGACTCCTCCGAAGTCATCGACTATGCCGACCATCATTCCGGCACGATGGCCACCAGTTCACGCCGATTGAATCCCTACAAAGTCGGCATTGAGCTTCTTCGCGATGTGGAGCGGCGCTGGAACATGGGGCAGTTCGGTACCGAATGGGAGAACTGCGAGGACATGGACAAAAAGCGTTCCTGGGACAAGCAACTCGGTCTGGGTCGTCAGAAACTGTTCGAAGTGCGCCGCGTTCACAACGATATTACCTTCATCGACACCTTCCTGACGCCCGATTTCTGCAAGGAGCACAAGTTATTCTCATTTAACTATCAGGATCAGACGAAGAATTACGTGATCGAGACGCGTGAATTCCAGAAAGTGAAGCAGCGATTGCTTTTCAGCCTGACCAACTTTGGCAAGCCCTGGATCTATGCCATCGACGGCAACCACCTCAACCGCGGTGAACTGCTGTTGCGACACGAGCATAATGGGGTAGAGTTGAAACTAGACGAGGCGCGCGACACGCTGGCGAACGTACAATACATGTGGTCGCGGCCGGTCCACCTGGAAACACAACTGGACGGCCATCCGACCGTGCTCAGTTTCGATGGTAGCGAACACACCCAACAAACAATCGGAGGGACCGATGACGCTCGCGGAAAGACTCCTCCCAAGACTCAGTGAGTGGTCGCCCTCTGGCGAAGGCCGGCACAGCTTCTCGGCGGCACTCCCCGAAGCGGGATGGAATGTGCAAATCAGTGCGGACAAGGTCGACACACTCTCCTGCCTCCTCTGGGAACTCACGCTCAATCGCAGTGGCGGCAGCCCTGACTTCTCGATCAAGGAGTGGGCCAACTCGGTCGCGGACCGCGTGGGTGGATTGCTCGAAGAGATCAAGTTGCACGAAGTGGATTCGGGGCGAAACGAGGCGATCCTTCGCAGTGTTGCACCCACACGGAAGGGCGACCAGGTCGCTTACTATGAGGTTCGGCTGGTCGGTATCAATAGCGCCAGTGTTCGCCGCTTCTCGGCTGCGAAAGCAGTGACGGGCCGTGAACAGATTGCATTCGCGCTCACACACGAATCACTCGCCAAGCTCGCGGGAGACATCGCGGGGTAGTGTCCAATCAATTCGCGACTCCACTACAACAATGCAGCCCGCTCGATATTTCGGGCGGGCTCTTTCTTTCACCATGGAGGTTTGCACCATGACACGATGGGCAATCGCGGTGGCCGTATCACTTGGCGTCGTCGGGTTCGCGCCGGCTGCCATCCAAACCAAGACAATTGAGTACGAATACAACGGAGTGAAGCTTCAGGGCTTCCTCGCCTACGACGATGCCATCAAGGTGAAGCAACCGGCCGTGCTTGTCTTTCCCGAATGGTGGGGACTGAACGACTACGCCAAGGGGCGAGTGAAGCAACTGGCCGAACTGGGCTACGTCGCTTTCGCCGCGGATCTGTACGGCGATGGCAAAGTCATCGATGTCGCGCATCCCGAAGATGCCCAGAAGATGGCGGCGTCCCTGCGAGCGAATGTCGCCGCGTGGCGTGGCCGGGCCGCTGCTGCCTTGAAGGTGCTTACCAGCCAGCCCAACGTTGATCCCACAAAAGTCGCGGCCATTGGCTATTGTCTGGGCGGTTCCACGGCCCTGCAACTGGCCTATTCCGGTGCGGACTTGAAAGCGGTCTCCACCTTTCATGCGGCACTGCCCGCGGCCTCCGTCGAAGAAGCCAAGGCGATCAAGGCAAAGATCCTCGTGAACCACGGTGCCGCGGATGCCTTCATCCCTGCGAAGGCCATCGCCGACTTCAAGGCCTCACTCGACGGTGGCGGTGTGAAATACACGTTCCAGAGTTTCCCCGGTGTTGTGCACAGTTTCACCGTGCCCGACGCGGGCAAGGCCAACAACCCTGGCATGAAGTACGACAAGGAAGCCGACGAGAAGTCCTGGCAGGGCATGAAGGATCTGTTCAAGGAAATGCTCGGAAACTGAGATGGATCCGGCGAGCGGTTGGCGTCAGCTGGCCGTTCGCCCGGCCAGAGACTGGAACCCCTACCGACCAAGTTCGATCTGCAGGCGACCCGGAATTGTGCCTGGAGTCGTGTGACAAAATCGCACGGAGCGCCACTTTCCCCCTTCGCCCCGTAGTCGATTTACGTTCCGTTGATAGGATGTCGTTTCCAAGCGATCTCGACGTATTGAGGTGTTTCGCCGTGGCCGTTCGCATTCGCATGAAACAAATGGGCCGGACCCACCGGCACTACTATCGCATCGTGGCCATTGATCATCGCCAGCCGCGCGACGGCAAGGTGATCGAGGAACTCGGCAGCTACGATCCGCACGTCACCAACAAGGACGACCGCGTGAAGCTGCGTCCGGCCCGGATCAAGTACTGGCAGAGCGTCGGAGCGAAGGCTACCGAACATTGCGAAGCGATCTTCCAGAAACACATGAAGAAGTGGGAAGAGATCGAGGCATCCAATGCTGCCAAGGCAGCCGAGGACGCTGCGAAATCCGCCGCCGCTGAACCGGCCCAGGCCTAAGCAGGGCGAGAGATGCCAGGCAACAGTGTCCGTGAGGGCACATTTGCAAGCATCGCTCACGAGAAGTTGCGATGATTCGCTTCGATGTGCTCACGCTCTTCCCGGGGATCTTCTCGGGATATCTTGCCGAGAGCCTGCTTGAAGATGCGATCACCGCGGGCCTCGTTCAGGTTAGCCTCTGGAACATTCGCGACTGGACGCAGGATCGGCACCAAAAAGTCGATGATCGGCCGTTTGGTGGCGGGCCCGGAATGGTTCTCTCGGCCCAGCCCGTGATGGATGCTGTTGAAGCGGTGCAGGGAAAGGCTGAAGTACCCGGCAAGGTGGTGATGCTCACGCCTGCTGGCGAGCGACTCACGCAGCGCATCGTCGAGAAACTCGCTGCAGAGCCGCGAGTGCTCCTGCTCTGCGGTCGCTACGAAGGTTTTGATGATCGCATACGACAATTGCTTCAGCCGATAGAAATATCTGTTGGCGACTTCGTCTGCAATGGTGGTGAAGTGCCGGCGATGGTTCTGATTGATTCCGTCATCCGCCTCATCCCCGGTGTGCTTGGCGATGAACAAAGTGCGGCTGATGAATCACACAGTGAGGAAGGCCGGCTCGAATACCCGCAGTACACCCGGCCGCGTGAGTTCCGCGGCCTGGAGGTTCCCGAGATTCTGCTGAGCGGCAACCACCAGGCCATCGCAAAGTGGCGGCAACAGCAAAGCGAACAGCGCAGCCGTAAGGATCACCAGTAACATTAGCCGCGACGCGATGCGAAGCGTGCTCAGTCTTCAAGGTGGGTTATGATCAAGCCTCGTCTAAAACTCGTGGTCGATTCGTTGATGAAATCGGATGTGCCGGACTTCCGCGTTGGCGACCGTATTGAGGTTCATCAGCGGATTCTGGATGGCCAGAAGGAACGTGTGCAGGTGTTCGAGGGCGACGTGATCGCCCGCCAGAACGGCGGCATCAGCGAGACCGTCGTCGTTCGTCGCCTCGTTCAGGGTGAAGGTGTCGAGCGTATCTTCCCGCTCCATTCGCCCCGCATTGTCAAGATCGTGGTGAAGAAGGCTGGCATGGTTCGCCGTGCGAAACTGTACTACCTGCGCGATCGCGTGGGCAAGGCCACGAAGATCAAAGAAGATGTGAAGCGTCAGCAGAAGATCGATCACGATTTGAAGGCGTCGGCCGAGGCCGCATCGAAGGCCGCCCAAGAAGCGGCCGCAAAGGCCACGGCTGAGGGCGGTGAGAGCAAATCCGCCAAGAAGAAGCGTGAGCGCAAGGAAGCTGAGGCCGCCAAGAAGAAGTAACGGCCATGGGCAAGGCAAGCCCGGATGCACCGCGCGAAGACAGAGGTTTTTCGCGTTGGCCTTGGTGGCGACGCTGGTTCGGCCAGCGCAGTGAAAGGGCCGCGGCGAAGTTTCTTCGCCGGCACGGATATCGCCTGATTGCCTCTAACGTCGCTGATGCTGCTGGCGAACTGGATTTGATCGCTCTCGATGGTGATGTGCTGGTCGTGGTCGAGGTCCGTTCGACTGCATCCGCGGCCCCTGATGATCTCGAAGCCAAGGCCGCCTCGGTAGACGCCGCCAAACAGCGGAAGATCACCGGGGCGGCCTTGCGTTTCTTGGCCCACCGCCGTCTGCTCGGCAAGATTGCCGTCCGCTTCGATGTGATTGTCATCGCCTGGCCTGCCACCGCACGCGAACCGATCCTGCGACACATCCCTCATGCCTTTGACGCCGTCGGCAAATTCCAGATGTTCAACTGAGTCTGGCTGCACGAGTGGAGCGACACCGAAACCAAGCTGCACGATTTGGTAGATGCCCTGCAACAATAGACGATTAATAAATACGTGGAGCACCACGGAATCGAGGCAATCGTGACTATAATCTCAACTCTGCCTGGGACTATTCGTTCTCAATAAAAAGTCTGCACAGCACGATATGCGACGTTCAGCAGGTTTCTCACAAGCCTATTTAAATCTTTTCTTTGTATTGATTGTGGCTATTCGTCTCCATCGTGTGGCCAAACTCGGAGTCTGTTATGCAATCGGTCGATGAACAGCTTCAGGTCATCACGCGTGGTGCCGCTCATGTCGAAAAGCTGGAGGAGCTCCGCAAGAAGCTGGAACGCAGTGTCGCCACTGGCAAGCCCCTTCGCATCAAGTACGGCATCGATCCCACTGGCTTCGATGTGCACTTGGGCCACACCGTTCCGCTGCGAAAGTTGCGTCAGTTTCAGGAGATGGGCCACACGGCCGTGCTCATCATCGGCACCGCCACAGCCGCGGTCGGCGACCCCTCGGGCCGAGATGATTCGCGTAAAAGTCTCACTTCCGAACAGATTGAGATCAATGCTGGCACCTATCTCACACAAATCGCCAAGGTCGTCGAGGTGACCCGAGCCGAGGTGCGGCCCAATGGCAACTGGTTCAGCAAATTCGGCTTCGCGGAGTTGCTGCGCTTGCTCGGCAAGATCACCGTGCAGCGCATGCTGGAGCGCGATGACTTCAGCAACCGCATCAAGGCCGGCACACCCATTTACCTGCACGAATGCCTGTATCCACTTATGCAGGGCTGGGACAGTGTCGAGATTCAGGCCGATGTCGAACTCGGCGGCACAGAGCAACTGTACAACCTCATGGTTGGCCGGGACCTGCAGCGCGATGCCGGCCAGGAACCACAAATCTGCCTGACAATGCCGATTCTCCGCGGCACCGATGGCGCGAAAAAGATGGGCAAGACGGCGGGCAACTACATCGGCCTCGCTGAACCTGCCAAGGAACAGTTCGGCAAGACCATGCGCATCCCCGATGAACTGCTGCGTGAATGGTTCACCCTGCTCACGGATCGGTCGGAAGGGGAGATTGCCTCGATCGTTGCCGGGCATCCGAACGAGGCCAAGAAATTGCTCGCAACGGATATCGTCACGTTCTACCACGGAGCCGAGGCCGCCGCGGCCACACTGGCGGACTGGAACAAGCAATTTGCCAGCGGCGGCAAGCAGGATCCGGATCACATCGATGAAGTGAACATCCCCACTGCTGACCTGACAGATGGTGCGATGCCCGCGGTCGACCTCATCGTGCGAGCCGGGCTCTGCAAGAGCAAGGGTGAAGCCCGGCAAAAGATCACGGAAGGTGCTTTCAACATCGGCCCGGACCGCACGAAGCTCACCGATGTGAAGGCAACCGTTGCCATGAGCGACGGGCTCGTGATTCGGCTTGGTCGCAAGATTCTCCGCGTTCGCGTGTCATGAACACCCGCTGCAGTTCGCCTTGCTTCGCCAGGTTCCGCGTGGCATGATTCCGTGCCATGAATAAACGACCTGCTGTATTCCTCGACCGCGATGGCGTGGTGATCGAGGATGCCCACTATGTCGGCACCGTTGACCGTGTTCGCATCCTGCCCGGTGCGGCGGATGCCATCGCGTCGCTCAACCGGGCGGGCTGGCCCGTGATTGTCGTCACGAATCAGGCCGGCGTCGCGCGCGGTCTGTTTACCGAAGCGGCCATCGACTCCATTCACGCTTACATCGCGGCGGAACTTGCCAGCTTTGGAGCCAGAATCACCGCTTTCTATTATTGCCCGCATCACCCGGAAGGCGAAGTGACTTCGTATCGCATGACCTGCGAGTGCCGCAAACCGCAGCCCGGGATGTTGCATCGTGCCGCACGCGAGCACAACCTGGACCTTGCTGCATCGTGGATGGTGGGCGATCGCATCAGCGACCTGGAAGCGGGTGCCGCTGTGGGTGCTCGCACGATGCTCGTTCGCACGGGGTATGGCAGCACCGTGGCTGCACCGAGCCTGGACCGCGAGGCACTGCGGCTCGAACTCATCGCCGCGGACCTGGCCGATGCCGTTACCAAAAGCGGGTTGTTATCCCGTCACCAGAAAGTCGCCTGAGGCGGCGCGGAGCGAATCACCTTGGATCACACGGATGTGCTCATCGTCGGCGGCGGCATCGTCGGTCTGGCAACGGGAATGGCACTCGCAGGCCGGGCCGCGGTGACCGTGATTGAAACCGAAGGCGAACTCGCCCGCCATCAGACCGGCCACAACAGCGGCGTCATCCACTCCGGCCTCTACTACAAGCCCGGCTCCGCCAAAGCGATCAACTGCGCTGAAGGACGCGAGTTGATGGTCCGCTTCTGCGAAGAGAACAGCATCCCGTTCGAGCGGTGTGGCAAGATCGTGGTCGCAACGGAGGAACGCGAACGACCCGCCCTCACCGAACTCGAGCGCCGTGGGCTCGCCAATGGTTTGACCGGGATTCACCGCGTGAGCGGCGCGGAGATGCGGGAGATTGAGCCGCACGTCGCGGGCATCGCCGGGCTGCGCGTACCCGAGACCGGCATCGTGAATTACAAGGACGTCGCGGCGGTTTATGCCCGAAAGATCGGAGCCGCGGGCGGGCAGGTCCGCACATACACAAAGTTCATCGGCTGTCAGCGCGAATCCGACGGGCTTGTCGCCGAGACCACGAATGGGCCGCTTCGTACGAAGATGCTTGTGAATTGCGGCGGGCTATATTCGGACCGTGTCGCGAAGCTTTGCGGTGTGGAACCCGGAGTGCAAATCGTTCCCTTTCGCGGCGAATACTTCGAGTTGAAGTCGCGAGCCGAGCATCTCTGCAAACATCTCATTTATCCCGTGCCCGATGCCCGCTTGCCCTTTCTCGGCGTGCACTTCACACGGATGATTGGCGGTGGCGTTGAGTGTGGTCCGAATGCCGTGCTCGCCTTCAAACGCGAGGGCTACAAACTCACCGATGCCAGCACAGGCGACCTGCTCGAGATGGCCCGCTTCGCTGGCTTCTGGAAGATGGCCCGCAAGTTCTGGTGGACAGGAATGGGCGAGATCTATCGCTCATTCTCACGCCGGGCATTCTGGCATGCGCTCCAACGGCTCATTCCGGAAGTGAAGTTCACGGATCTCGTTCCCGCGGGTGCGGGCGTGCGAGCCCAGGCGGTGCGGCCCGATGGCAAGCTTGAAGATGATTTCTGCATCCGTCAGGCCGAGCGCATGGTACATGTGCTGAACGCACCTTCGCCTGCCGCGACTGCTTCCATTAGCATCGGCCGCACCATTGCGGAAATGGCACTCAAGGAACTCGGTGTGAGGTGAGTGCGATTATTCGGCGTGGAACGAACACCTTGCATCATGCCAGTCTGCGGTGATGGCTTTCCGTTCACACTCCCCATTCTCGATCAACCACTTCGCGAGCGGGGCCACGACTTCACGCTCGATCACACGCTGCATCGGGCGAGCCCCATAGCGCGCATCGAAGCCGATGGCCGCGAGGTGTGCGATCAACGCATCTGACCAGTGAATGCTCATGTTCGCGCGAAGCAAGCCCTCCCGCAGGCTGATCGCTACCAGTTCGCGTTTGGCGATTGCGCGGATGGTGTCCAGCTTCAACGGGTCAAAGGTCACGACGGTATCCATACGGTTGAAGAACTCGGGGCGGAAGAACTTCATCGCCGCTTCTTTGTAGCGTGCGCCGCCCGTGTCCTCGTTGAAGCCAACGCTGCGAGCGGTGCCGGTGCCAATGTTCGAAGTCATCACGATGATGGTGCTGCGAAAGTTGGTGACACGGCCATACTGATCCGTGAGCCGGCCTTCGTCGAACACACCCATGAGCGTGTCAAAAACAGCGGCGGATGCCTTTTCGATTTCATCGAGCAAGAGCACGGAAAAAGGCTGCCGTCGCACGCGCTTCACGAGTTCGCCCGGTTCGCCCTGCGGTGGACCAAGCAGGCGATAAACGGCATCGAAGCCGCCGAATTCACTCATGTCGAAGCGGATGAGCCGTTCGTTCGCCCTGACTTCCGCATCGGATGCACCGAAGAAATAGGTGGCGAGTGCCTGGGCCATGTGAGTCTTGCCCACGCCCGTGGGGCCGCAGAACAGGAGCACGGCCGGTGGTCGCGCGGGATCATTTAGCCCGGCTTTCACCGTGAGCACCACGTTGGTGGCCGCTTCACATGCCTCGGGCTGGTCGATGACTCGAACGCGGAACCACTCGCGCACCGCATCGCGTTCGAGTGTGATTTCGTCGCGCAGAAATAGTTCGGGGAGCCCGGTGCGCCGCCGGAAGCGCTCCACCACATCGTTGGCCGTGACCGATTTTTTGTTGAGTCGGGCGTGGGCCTCGACCAGTTCGCGGGCGAAGCTGGAGGCAGGGCCGGGAAACGACGCATAGGGCATGAAACGGCGGAACAGGCGGACGATGCGCTCCCCGCTGCCTCGCGCGATTTCAATGCCGGGGCCCGAGGCGCTGGTTCCGAGTTGCTTGTCAATCACGGCGAGTGCCGCAGCCCGTTCGAATGGTTGGACCAACACAATCTGGAACAGTTCTGCGAACCCGGGCAGGAGTCGTCGGCAGGCATCGAGTTCAGCAGGCGTGGCCTCGGCGAGGAGGCGTACTTCGCCGCGAGCAAGATAGGGCATCAGGAATGCGGCTATGCTATCGGTGGGTCCGATGCCGCCGCGCTGCACGAGACCGAGCAAACGCTCGACGCAGAGCACGCCCGAGATTTCGCCGAGTTCGCTGATCACACCTTCAACGCGTTCTTCCCATTGCCCAAGATACTTCATGCCGGCGACCAGTCGCCCGGCCGACGTGAGCCAGAAGCGGCGCTGATGCTGTGTCTCTCCATTCGCCTTGTCAACTTCCTGGAAGCGTTTCTCGGCCTCCTTCACGGCATCGACCATGAGCGTGGTCTTGCCGACACCGGGTTCGCCCACCAGGAGCACATTGGCTTTCTCACGGTGCAGTTTCTTGGCGAGTGCGGCGAGTTCCGCCTCGCGTCCCCAGGCCCGGGCATAGCCCTTGCGAACGGCGCGATCGCCGACCGGTTCTGCGACGCGAGACAGGGTCCGCGGCGATGGCAACATGAACTGCGAGTTCGCATCGCCACGTGGGACGGCCACCGCAATCTCGATCAGTTCGACATCGGCAGGGTGGAGAAAGCGTGCGAGTTCCGCCGGCGTGATCCCCTCGAGTTTCTGCAAGGCATAGCGACGAACGAGGTCGCCGAGTTCGGAGCGATTGGGGTAGTCGAAGCGAATCCCAACCAGCGGCAAATCCGCGGTGGGCTGACCACTTCCACGCGTACCCACCACGCATGGCACGGCCAAAGTTGTGTCGTTTTCGCACGGGTAGAGGCGGGTCTTGGTGCGATATTCCGGGCGAACCGCGACACGGAACCATCGCAGTTCCGGATCATGAAAGTCCGGCTTTGGGGTGTATGGCACCTTGCGATGAAGCCAGCGCAGATAATCGCGCAGATCATTGCGGGCATCGGCCACGGTGGCACCGAAACCCACTGTGCCTTCATCGACGGCTATGGCCGAGAAGCCCCCTGCGGGGTCGCGACAAATCAGCACGGGATAGCGGTACGTCGGCATGCGTGATGGCTTTTTTGTACGAGGGACAAGTGATCGGCTACGCCCTCGTCGCACGAGGCAATGCAGCCAGTGTGAAGGTGCGGAAGGTTGAGGCATCGAACGGCGGCGGTAACAGCAGACCCGTTCGTACATCAACAATCGCTTGCCCCTCCGGATAGAGGCGAACGATTGGGCCGAAGGCAAACGGATCCGCAGGCGTGATGGTGAGCGAATCGAGCACGTCGACGCGCACCGGGACGGGGCCACCGTGCCTCGGCATCACCAGATGCGTGCCGACTTCTGTTAACGCCAGTGGGCGAGCATGGAAGCCCTTGAGTTCCAGGTACATTTCGGAACCTGGCCGATGCTTCGGACGCGCAACGGGAATTGTTTCCAGGCCGAGCGACTCGTTCCAGGCACGTACATAACAGAGGTTTAACGCGACTGATTCTGTCGAGAGAGTCCCATCCGGAAAGCCGCGGATGAGCAGGTAAACAGGACGTTCATCGAGCGGGGCGGCATTCATCAACTTCAACAACGCGAGTTGGTTTTCAAGCTCAAAAAGTTCCGTTTCGCCGGGTAATGGTGCAGCCGTGTCCAGAAGTTCGCGGATCGCATCCTCCATGCTTTCAGCGGAACTTAGCGAGCGGAAAGGCTGAGTGCCGTCGTAGTTGAAGTTCCAATTCTTCACCTTCACAGCACGATAGCGTGCTCGCCGGCCCACGGCCTCGGGAGTGCTGGCCTCCAGGTACGCGTGCTTGCGGCTCTCGAGGCGTTGCTCGAAGCTGTCCAGCTTCTCTGCGATCTCATCAGCCCGTTCACGCAGGGCGAAGTAGCGCTCCTGTTCGGTCGTGACCTGTTTGGCCACAATCGGACCGGTCGGCCGCGATCGTGCGAATCCAGCCACGATGGATTCGAGTGACAGTCGGATGTCACTGATGCGGTGGACCGATGATTGTGCGGCGTCTGTGCCAAGTGCCAATTTCGCCATCCAGCCGGGTGCCTGCACATCGACCACCAGTCCCGTGCATTGCCTTCCGGGAATTTCGTTCGCGGCTCGCACGGTGACGATGGTGAGGGCTTCGGCATTGAGACATGCGAGTTGTGCCGCCGCGGGTTGGGTGAGTTCACGCTCCACGGCACGCTTCATCGCTCGGGCACCCAGAGCAGGATCATATCCCGCTTCCACAACGCGATCGAGCGCAGCTTCCGTGACATTCAGCACACATTGCCGCTGCCCGAAACCTTCGCGAGTCAGCACTTCGTTCACCAGTCGCCGGGCGATCCGGGCCAGTTCCTCGCGTGAGAGCTTGCGGAATGGGATGATGCGATCCAGGCGGTTGAAAAACTCGGGGCGGAAGAATCGCTCGGCCGCACGTGTGTAAGCAAATGATCGCTCACTCTCAGGTGCAAAGCCGAGGTTGCCCTCTGCCTCACGAACGCCGAGGTTCGACGTGAGCAGGATGATGGCGTTGCTGAAGTCCGCGGTGCGGCCGAGCGAGTCCGTGAGCCGACCTTCGCCGAGCACTTGCAGGAGCAAATCGAATACTTCGGGATCAGCCTTCTCCACTTCATCGAAGAGGATCACGGCAAACGGTTGTCGGCGGATTGCTGCGGTGAGCGCACCTTCAGGTTGATTGAAAGTGCCAACGAGGCGGGCCGCGGCACCGGGCTGGTTGAACTCGTTGAGGTCGAATCGCAGGAGTCGCTCGGCATCGCCAAACAGGGTGCGGGCGATGGCCTTGGCACACTCAGTTTTGCCGACGCCGGTCGGGCCCAGGAAGAGGAATGCCGCGAGTGGGCGGTCTGGATCGTTGAGCCGGGCCTTGGCCACGCTTACGACATCATCAAGCGCTTCGATAGCTTCGCCCTGGCCAATCACCTGCTCCTGCAACTTGTTTCGCACGACATCGCGGTCGAGACGTTGCTTCGGATCGAGAAAGGCGATTGACAGGCCACTGCGTGCGGCGAACTCGGCAAAGACATCATCGCGGGTGATGCGGGGTCGCTTTGCAAAGAAGTCGCCATCCACGCGTGGCTTCGCATCCGTCTCCTCCTCGGAATCGTTTTCGGTGGCGCGGGCTGCAAGACGGGTGAGCACGGTTGCGGCCTTGCCGGGGAAGGCCGTGGTGCGCTCATAGCGGCGTTGGAGGTCGATCACGGCGGGGAGCACATCGAGGCCGAAGAGGCAGGCTCGGCGGCCTTCAATCCGGCGCTGCTGATCGATCAGAATGCGAAGCGTCTCCGCATCCGCGGCTTCACGCACCGGAATGATGTGGAACAGATCGGCGAAGCCACGGTCGCGTTCCTGCAACACACGCAAGCTTTCGGGTGTGATCTCGCCGAGCACGCGCACGTCGCGCCGTTCGAGATACGGCTTCAGCACGACGGCGGCACTGAGTGAAGAATTGCAGGTGACGCCGGCGAGAAATAGCCCGACGAGATCGTCGAAGAAGAGGACATGGTTTCGCTTGCGGGCGTGCTTCAGAATGGCGAGCAGGCGGCCTTCCCACTGGCCGACGTACGACATACCCGAGATCAGCCGTTGCGGCGATACGAGCCAGACGTTCGCACGCTGGATGTGGATGTGCTTGCGGGCGGCGACGCGCCGATAAACACATTCGTGCACGATGTTGGTCTTGCCGGCCAATCGAGGTCCGCACAGCAATACGGGTCGACGGTCCGCCTGGCTGAGCAAGCGTTCGAGTTCGCTGGCTTCACGTTCACGGAGCACAGCACGGTCGAGTTCATCCGGAAAAACCAGTCCAGGCAGCGACCGACGCGGCGCAGTTCGCTTGCACCATCAGCGGTCCCGCTGCCACCCAGTAAGAGGAAATCAATCACAGGCGGCTTCGGCACAAGTGTCGGAATGGCGACTGAAACTTCCAGCACTTGCACCCAGGCCTTGCCGGCCAGCTGGCCCGCTTCGGGGCGAATTTCGTCTTCGTCGTCCGCCTCGCGCTCGAGCTTGCGCCAGTGGTCGCTCAACACCGCCTGCGCGCGATCCTCAATCGTTTCATTGCGTGCGATCTCGAACCACAACTCGGCGACAGTCGGTGCAAAGGCGATGCGTTTCTCGAAGTGGTTGAAGGCAATGATCACGTGCTTCACGCGAATGATGCGACGACGCAACTCGATCGTCAGCGGCACGCGGTGCGTTGTGACGTGGGGGCAGAAAGCCCAGGCAGAGGCAGCGTCGTGGCGCGAAGCACGGCCAAGTGATTCCAGCGTCTGCACGATATCGCGGGTGAGTTTGGTGAGAAGGCGATTGAGGTTATCGTCCGTACGGCACGGGGCTGCAAAGAACAGTGGTCGGGCCGTGTAGCCCGACTTGTGCTGGTAAATGAAGAGAGGGATGCGGAACTGCATGCGAATTATTCCACCACGAGCCGGATGAGCCGCAGACGCATGTTCGCGGCAATGACGGGTTCGAGCCAGGCCGCGAGTTCGCCTCGGAGATTCGTCCAGGTGTGCTCGACGTGTGCGTCTGTGATGCGGCCCTGCTCCAACTCGAACCAGCGACGCGTCACGTCATCCTCGATGGCACCTTTGCGGAGGAAGCGCTCGGATGGCTTATACTCTGTGAGCACACCGGGACAGACGACGATGAAGACGTCCGGGTTCGCGGGATCGGTGCTCTCGGGATCATCGAACTTGTGCAATCCCGCCTCGCCTCCGAAGCGGATATACGATCCGGCTCCCGCGATCTCAAGACCCACGCCAATCGTGCCGGGAGGTAGCTCTGTGCTCAAATGGTCTGCGGGAAGATCGAGACGCCAGAGCAGTTCCTTGGGTGTGGTTTCCGTGAGCCGGTAGAGCCGACCTTGCAGCCAGGCGGTTTCGGGAACGTGAACCTCGGCCGTCTCATCTTCGAGTCGACGCGGCTCGATTCGCCCCTGGACCATCTCGCGAATGAGATCTGGCGATGTGAAGGGTTTCTCCGGTGGCGGTTCAGTTCCCGGCAGGACGAAGCGCACCATCCGCACCGAGAGGTTTATCTTTGCGGACACCTCCTGATAAGCGGCTGCAAGCGCGGCCAGGTGCTCGCGGTGCTCCGAGAACAGGACAAGCGAGGTCGAGTCGTGCTTTGGTGCACGGAGTGCGTACAGGCGCAATAAAAGGTGATCCCAGTCGGCATTCGCAGCCGCGTAGCGTTCGGTCAGTTCGCTTAACGGCTGCTCCATTCCTTCGTGGAACGCGATAATCGATTCGTCCTCGATCGCGAACGCGGTCTGTTGAACACGGTTCACCTCCGCGGCGAGTTCGCGTAGCCGGCCGAGCTTGGCGAACTCCGCATATCCCTGCGAGCCTGTCACTTTGCCGCGGGCCTGCCTCCGCAGAATGAGCCGTTCGAGATGTTCGAGTTGTGTGATCTCGTTGTTCAACTCACGCATCGTGGAGGAGCTTTCGAGAAGTTGATGCCACCGGCGCAGTTGCTGCACGGCCAGTGTGAAGGTGCCGACCGCGTCGTTCGGTTCGCGCGCGGACCGCGGTTTTGCACCTTGCACAGGTTTGACGCTGACATGAGGCTTGCCGTCGGCGGTGCCAACTTCGACTGACAGTGCGGTGTCACTCGTGAAGCGGTTGAACTGGCGGGCGAGCGGTGCAATCGTCTCACGTTCGATGGCGCGCTTCAGTGGTCGGGCACCGTAGCGTGGGTCAAAGCCTATTGCGGCCAGGTGATCGAGCAGGGCCGGGTCCGTATTCACTTGGATCCCGCGAAACCGGATGCCATCGCGCTGCCGGACCTTGTGCCACTCGCGATCGGCGATGCTTCGCACCACATCCGAGCTGAGCGGTGCGAAGGGCACGACGCGATCGAGACGATTGAACATCTCCGGCCTCAAGAACTGCTCAACGGCCCGAGTGAAGTGCTCCTGTGCTTCGGCACTCGTGAGCGCTGCACCGGCGAAACCGGTCGATCCTGTGCGGTACGATTCGGCACCGAGATTCGAAGTGAGAATCACGACCGTGTTGCGGAAGTCCGCGAGCCGACCGCCAGCGTCCGTGAGTCGAGCTTCGCCGAGAGCTTGCAAAAGCAAGTCGAAGAAGGAGCCATCGGCCTTTTCCACTTCATCCAGCAGGAGCACGCTGAACGGTTGCTCGCGGACGCGTGCGGTGAGCAATCCCTCCGAACCGAAAGCACCGCCTATGAGGCGACGCACCGAAACCGGATCGGCAAATTCACTCATGTCGAAGCGGGTGAGCCGTTCGCGTGAGCCGAAGAGAAACTCGGCGAGTGCCTTCGCCATCTCGGTCTTGCCGACACCGGTGGGCCCAATGAACAGAAGCGACGCGATAGGGCGATTGGGCCGCGTGAGCCCAGCCTTGATTGTGGCAAGCAGATCCACCACGAGATCGACGGCACCGGATTGACCGATCACGCGACCACTGAACCAGCGGTGCGTCTCGGCGAGATCGAGTGCCACGGCAGGGTCGATCAGTGAGCGTGGCAAGCCGGTCTCGCGGGTGAAGCCGTGATGTATTTCGTCCTCGGTGATCGGTGTGCGGCGTGGTCCGTCGCGTAGCAAGTTCTCCAGAAAGCGAAGCGGTCGGCCGGGGTATGCGGAATAGGTTGCATAGCGGCGATGCAGGCGGTCCAGTGCCCCGAGTGCTTCCACTTCGAGCGAACGACGGCGCTGGCCCTCGGCGAATCGCTTCAGAATAGCCCGGCCACGGATGGTGTCCGGTTCCTCAACGTTGACGTGCCGAAAGACATCGAGAAGCTGCGGATCCTGCTTTTCGAGAAGCGGCAGTTGTTCGGGTGTGCATTCGGCGATACCAAGCAATTCGCCGCGTGCGAGGGCGGGGCGAAGAAACGTGGCAATGCCGGAATGGTTGTGCTCGCTCTTGCCCACTTCCATCAATTCCACAAGCGGCCCCAGGTGCAGAATCGCACGCTTGCGAGTCGCGTCCTTGATCAGTTCCTGGCAGCGTTCCTCCCACATGCCGAAGCCGGTTTGACCGGCGACAATGCGGGCTCCGCTCGTCTGGTAAAAGGGTGTGGCACCAAGTGCAAAGTCACAGGCACGGCGAACCACTTCACGCACCACGGCCGTTTTGCCCACACCGCTGGGGCCGATCAGCAGCACGCTCTGCGGCGGCTTCGCGGTGAGAGCCTCGGCGATCTGCTGAACGGCATCTTCGACTTCGAACGCCGGCTCAAGCTTTTTCGCCTTCAACAGTGAGGCGACTTTTTGCAGAACAGTTCGCTTGGCGTCGCCCGTCTCGGTCTCGGCATTCACGGCCCGTTCCTTGAGCGAGGGAATCGGAACCGGTACATCAACCCAGGCCAGGCGGAAGGTGTTGGTGGCCTGAAACGAAGCGAGTGGTTGCAAGCCACTCGAAGCGTCTCGTCGGCGCAGGGCGGCCAGCGATTCCTTCCGCAGTAGCTCGCTGAGTTGAGCTTCGGACTCCGCCAAAACTTCGATTCCGAGTTCCGCGATGTGAGCCAGCAGGGCCGAGGCGGCACGTCCTTCGATGGCCGGGTGCTCCCACACGATCGCATGAAAGGTGAGAGTGAGCGGTTCGCGCCAGGCGGTGTTATGGCGTGGCGGATCGAGTGTGAGTGTGAACGATCGTTGTGAAGCGGCAACGGCGCGGCGGCGGTGGATCAACTCCGATTTGGGCATTCGTGTGATCATCTCGATCAGGTTTCGCTCGACGGCCGCTTGAGCTTGCCCGTGATTCGTGCCCAAACGCGAGAGTTCGGGAAAAAAGAGCGGTGCGGCGAGCACGGCACCCGGCCCGACCTTCTGAAAAACCAGGCCGACCGGAAAGGTGATGACCGATGCCATGAGTGTGGGCAGCCTTGGCTGGTGGATCGCATGTTCGCAGTGTGACGCATTTCCTCGGACGAGGCAAGCAATCGATAGGTTCACCCCGGGGTGATTCTCATTGATTCCGGCCGAGTTCCGCACCCCCTCAACTGGAACCATTTCACTTGTTCGGAAGAATGAATGTCGGAGCAATATGAGTGGTTTACCAAGCTTGCAATGTCTCGATTAACAACATCATGTGAATCCACACATGGCGAGCGTTGCGTGGCGGCCTCACCGGGATCCAGGGATCCCTTACTGTGTCCGCGAAGCGGTCGAACCGTGGCATCGAGGCGAAAACCACTCTCCGACTGCCGCGACCGCGTTGAGTCCGGTCATCCTGATCCGCAATAGAATGGCTGCGGTATCCTCTTCTCCGGGAGTCCACACCGTGCGAATTCTCGTATTCTCCGTGATCGTCGAGCTGTTCCTTCCGTGTGGTTTGCAGGCGGCCGACGACGTGTTCGAAGTGGGAGCGAAGCTCAAGGTGGAAGCGGAGAAAGGATCCGCCGGCGAAGGGCCCGCCTGGGATCCGACACTCGGCATCCTGACCAGTGGCGGTGGTCATATCTACCGGCTGGACCGCGAGGGCAAGTCCAGCATCTTCCGCGAGAACGCCGGCACGAACGGACTCCTCTTCGACCTGGAGGGACGACTTGTGGCTTGCGAACCGGTGCAACGTCGTGTCACACGCACCGATCTGGGTGGGAAGGTCACAGTCCTCACCGAGAAATTCGATGGCAAGCGTTATAACCAGCCAAACGACCTCACCATCGATTCGCAAGGACGTCTGTACTTCTCGGATCCGCGATATGGATCGCGCACAGATATGCAACTTCTCGACAACCGCGGCCGCAGCATCGAGGGTGTTTATCGCATTGGTACCGATGGCAAGGTCACACGAATCATCGGCAGAGAAGTGGAGCGGGCCAATGGCGTGCTCGTCTCGAAAGATGGAAAGCATCTCTTCGTGGCAGATAACAACAACGACACGCTCGGTGGTGCCCGAAAACTCTGGCGCTTTGACTTTCAAGCGGATGGCTCAGTCGATCTCAAGAGTCAGAAGCTGCTTTATGATTGGGGCAAAGGGCGTGGCCCCGATGGAATCAAGCAGGATTTGAAGGGCCGGCTCTACGTGGCTGGCGGGCTCAACAAACCCAATCCCCCCAACGAACCGGCCACTGATGTGAAGGGTGGCATTTACGTCATCGATCCCGAGAAAGGCAAGCTGCTCGCGTTTGTGCCCGTGCCCACGGATGAAGTCACCAACTGTGCCTTTGGCGGCGATGATCTCAGGACGCTCTATATCACGGGCGGCGGCACCCTCTACAGCATTCGCACCACCACTCCCGGTGCCGTGCGGTGGCCGATTTTGCCCTGAAGTCTCCCTGGCGGCCTAACGCTTCTTCAGAGGATGAAGGCCCTGACCCGTGATGGCTGCCGCACGACACAGGGGATCGGGGTCGGTTTGTGCTTCATACTCCAGGAACTCGGCCACCAGCTTTTTCCCCGATTCGCTGAGCGTGTCCGGCTCGACCGAACCAATGACCACAATGGCCCAGAATTGCACGGGCTCACCGAACTTACAGACTTTTCGATTCTGCAATTTGGTCCACTGGCCAAACTCCTTGAGCTTCTTGACCATCTCATCCCCGCCGATCTTGATCAGGGCCCGCGAGACGGCATCCGGTGCGAAGGCCTGTTGATCCTTAACCACGGCCGAGGCCTCGGTCGCGCGTTTGCCGAGCGACTCATGCTTCGCGAGTGCGGCGAAGATCGCGGGGGTGGCGGATTGTGCTTCCTTGCCGAAGCTGCCAAGTGAATCGCAGATCTCCTCGAGCACCTTATCGGGAAGCTTGTCCGAAAGAGCTTCTGCGAGTGGTTCGATGGCCTTGGGCCCCAGTTTGCTCAGTGTGTTTGCCGCGGCAATGGCGACCTCATCGGGTTGTGTCGTTGTGAGAAGTGCTGCCACATCGGGAATGGCGGGTGCTGCGTTTTTTCCGATCGCGGCAATCGTCTGCAGTGTGGCGAGACGAACACCGACATCGGAATCCTTCAAGTGAGCGGTGATCGGTTCGAGGAACTGCACGGCATCCTTGCCGAACCCGGCTATCTTGGTGATGGCTGCTTTGCGGATCTTGGGATTCGCCAGTATGGTGAGCCGCAGGATGGCGGGAATATCCGTATCGGCATGCTTCAGATCGAGGCTCAGGATCGCCTCGGCGGCGGCATCTTTCACCGCCACAGCCGCTGTGGGATCTGTGATTCGGGCTTCGAGAGCCGTCATCACACCCACGCTGTTTCCCATCAGCGCCAGCCCGCGAATGGCTGCGATGGCCACCTCGGCATTCCCGCTGCGGCTGAGGGTGATCATGTGTTGTCGCACTTCGGCCGCGGCCGGGCCCCAGCGTGTGATGCAGGTGATCGCCTGGACCTGCACGGCGGGAGTATCGTCTGTCAGCAGTGGCCGAAACCACTTGATCGCCGTGGCAAAATCCGTTGCCTCCGAATCCAGCAACTGAACGGCTGCAAGTCGCAGGGCGGGTCGTTTATCGCTCAGTTTCTCAGCCAGGATTTTGCGTTCCGAATCGCTGAACGGCGCAAAGTCGGCAACCACTTTTGCGGCTTCGGCCGCGATCGTTCTGTCGTCGTCTCCGATTCGCTCAATGAGAGCGGTGAGGGCTTTCGCCTTGCAAGCGGGGCTATCAGCCGCGAGCAGGCGCACGGCACGCAATCGCAGCGAGGCTTTCTCGTGTGACAGCAGTTGCACGAGTGCATCACGTTCGTTTTCGCTGGGAGGGCCGTACAACTCGAGCAATTCATTCGCGGCATTCGCGACAAGAATGTTCTCGTCGGCGCTGCATTCGAGCACAGATGCAAAAGCTTTGGTCTTGCTTCCGACGCCATACTGTGTCAGCGATTGCAGCGCGGCCAGTCGCAGATCGGCAGAAGCATCGGAGAGGGCAGCGATCGCATTTGCCACGTTGGCAATGGGCAAGGAGCGGCCCGGTTCGGCGAAATAGCGCAGTGCGAATAGCCTGGAATTCGGGCCGCCTTCACGCAGCGCTACCTCGAGACAGCCAGCGTCGGTCACTTTTGGCGGGCCGACCTTGCCCAGTGCCACGAGCACGGCCCGTCGCACACGGTCGTCCGGTTCGTCCAGTAAGGCGATCAGTTTCGGGTAGGCATCGCGTGCCTCAACCCCAAGACTTCCAAGCCGCTGCACCGCATCAAGCCGGACATCGGCCGCGGGATCCTTCAGCCGAGCGATAAGTGTCGCGACATCAAGTGGCTCCTCAAGCGGAATATCACTGCCCGTGGCGCCATCTTCCCACGTCCAGCCGGTTGATTTGGCATAGGCCGCCAGGAAGCTGCGGATCTCCGTTTCGTCGATATCATGCGTGACGAGATTCTTGTTCTGAGTGAGCGACGAGACAACTCCCACAAGCTCACAGCGGTCGTTTACCGTGGGGCCGCCACTGTCGCCAGGATTCACGGGCTTCTGGGTCTGCAGGAGCATGGCTTCCACCACCTGACCGTTATCCATCGTGAGCCGGTCCTTGTAGCGATTGGTGACGCTGCCGGTGCAACCTCGCCAAAGTGCCCCCGTGAATTCCCGCCCCACACCGGAGGCACCGATGGACCACACCATCGAGTTCGTCGCTGCAGGTCGGCTGGCGATGCTGACTGCGGCGGCAGTACTCGGGAGAGTTTCCAGCTCCAGCAAGGCGAGATCTCGTTGCGGATCGCGAGCCACCACTCGGCCCCAAATTCGAAGCGTCTTGGCGTTGGTGATGTAGTGAAGGGGCTTGGTGATCAGTTCACTTTTTGTGTCGAGAGCCGGAAAAAAGACCGCGACGCGGGCCCGCTCGCCCACGACGTGATAATTGGTCACAACCAGGCGACGGTCCTTGTGGATCAAGGCTCCGCTGCCGCAACCGATGAAGGTGATGTCCGTCCCGGAGGTATCCGCCACCACAATAAACACCGTGCTGCGAAGCAAGCGGCGATAGATCTGTTCTCCGGTGAGGGCGGTGGTGCTCTCGGTGGTGGGCGTGGAGGCGGTTGTCGGTGAGTCGGCGGGAACGGCCTCGACGTGAGGAGGTTGCCGGGCGTCGCGGTTCAACACGAACCATGCCGTGGCACCACCACCCAAAACAAGCAGCAGCAAGCCGGCAACCAGAATGGCGGCGACAGGAGAACTCGACACCGTGTCAAGCTCCTCCGGTTCGGCGCGCTCCAGCGTGACGAACTCCTCGGTCTCTCGCGGCGGGCGGGAACGCGGTCGTGGTCTTGGTGGCGCGGGCTCAGGTGCCACCTGCCGCAGTTCCTCAACCGTCGGCAACCAGCTCAAGCCACATCCCGGGCAGATCACGGGCACGCCAGGTTCTGGCGCGATCAGGCGAAGCTCGGTTCGACATTGCAGGCAACTCAGGGCGATGGGCATGGGCCACCCCATAGCTCAATGGAAGAAGAACCAATCCGCCTTCAGCGCGAATGTGGTTGGAAAAGTAGAAACGAATCGGATCTTCAAACAAATTGCTTCTAAACGATCGAAAGGTGAAAGGCAAGCACGGGATGACGGAGGGTCGTGTCTCAGCTTGCGTAGGTCAGCTTTTCCAGGCTGACGTTTTCTCTGCTTTTTTCTGCGGAATGTCAGCCTGGAAAGGCTGACCTACTACGCAACTACCAGGCGGCGGAACCAGAAGAGCGGCAAGAAAAACAGCACCGCCCGATTGGCACGGATGAAAGTGCAAACCGGGCGGCACGTTGCTTCAGAACTGTGGCTTACTTGTGCGACTTGTGGCACTCGCCGCAGCTCTTGCCGATGGCACCGAGTGCCGCGGAAACGCCCTTGGCGTCCTTGGCCTCGGCAGCCTTCAGAACGGCTGCGGTGTTGGCGCTGTACTTCTTCGAGAGGGCTTCCCACGA
This sequence comes from Gemmataceae bacterium, assembly GCA_041750275.1. Lineage (GTDB taxonomy): Bacteria > Planctomycetota > Planctomycetia > Gemmatales > Gemmataceae > JBGSZR01. The sequence continues at coordinate 17,170 of JBGSZR010000041.1, read as the reverse complement.
CTTGGCATCACCCTTCGGTGGCTTGTTCTTGCCGAGGGCATCGCCGAGAATCACGAGGCTCTTGGCGTCGGTCTGGGCGTCTTCCCACTTGCCAGCCTTGGCGGAGGCACCGATCTTGGCGAGGTAGCCATCGGTCTTGGCGTGGCCCTTCTTCATGATCTCGCCGATATCGGGCAGCTTGTCGTCGGCGGCCGAGACGGCCGCGCCATACGAGAGGAACAGGCCGACCATACCGAGCCCGGCAAACACGGCCGAGCGAATCAACTTCCGAATCATCGCAAGCATCTCCTGAGTAACGCATTCCTGTCCGGGTTACCCACAACGAACGCCGTTGGGGTCGGAGCCGGAGCTATCGAACCAACACCAGAGTGAAACCTGGCTGTTGTATCGCTCAACAGTGAACCCCATGCAGCAAGCGGGGTTCCGCACTCGCATCCGAATCGATGGCCCGGGTGGGTATCGAACCCACGGCCGACTGGATTGCCTCCACAACGTACGAACCGGATTGGTTCCCAATCATCGAGAGCCGGGTTCCTCTCACAGAACGAACTCTCGCGGCACGGCCGATGTGTCGGCACTCGTAGAGTCGCCGACCTCCCGCCGGTTGAGACGCGGGCCGTTTAAGGGATATTCGACTAAATCGCACAGTCTGCGATTCCGTTCGAGATCAGCCCTGTCACGATCGCTCATGCCTTTGGGGGTGGAGCCGGAGGCGGTTCATTCCACGTTGCTGGTTCGATCGAAGTGAGAGCGGCACGTCCCGTATCCCGCCCGTCGAATTGCCAGGGAGCCGACTGCTCCTCGATCGGCATCGTCGGGTCGCTGATCACGACCGTGATCGGTTTTTCGCAGCGACAACGATCCGGTGCGACATATTCCGAATGATGCGACGGAACCGGCTGAACAGCCGGCACGTCCGGCTTGTGCTTTCGAGCACAGCAGGGCGATGTCGCTTCTTCGACCGTCGTGGACGGAAGGGACTTCGCCGACGAGCAACAGCACTGATCCAGTGCTTTCACCACGGGGGCGCAGGCACAGCGACGCAGGGAACCACAACTCCCCTGGTTCCGATCAGCCGTCGAAAGCGCGGCGTAGGCTGGAGCCGCGAACGCCACCACCAACTGACCTAGCAAGGCCAGCGACAGAGCGACTCGCGTTGTGGTGGAGCAGGTGGGACGCATCGAGTCCGCCAGGATCGCATTCGAACTCCGAGAATCGTAAGTACCGCTCCCGTCGCGGTCAAGCAAATTGAAGCGGGAATCCTTCAAGTTGCCTGCATAATCGCTTCCATCGGCAAAATGTGAAGCCGTGCATCCCGCAGAACCGAAACTAAGTCGTCAGCCGATTGCTCTGGCTTCCGATGCCGGTTCGGGCTATGCCCCGCACCGGGGACGATCCCTGTCTGGGGTTCCGTATGCCGTTATCGCTTCCGCGAACCCGATCGATTTTGCGCCACACGCTGGGTGCCACGGCTTGCGTGAGCACGCTGATGTTGCTGGGCTGTGAGTCGATGCTGCCGACGGGTGAACTGGTCGAGAAACCGCGGACACATCGCACGGAAGTGGTGTCACGCGGTGCGGAACCTGTCACGGTCAACGCCACGGCCACGCCGCCTGGTAAGCACGCCACGCGACGCGGGCCGTACGTCTTTTACCACGATTTCGAACTCGATGCCGCAGACCCGCTATTTACCGAACTCGAAGCACTGCCCGATGAAGTGTACGAAGAACTGCGGCTTCCGGCGGGCACAGGCATAATTCAGGTCTTCCTGTTCGACACCCAGGATCGCTATGAGCGCTACATGCGAGCGAAGTATCGCACGGGCATTGGCAACCTGCCGCCCCGCCGGGCCTATTTCATTGCCGAGCCACGCGTAGGCGGAACGACAGACGAGTTGAAAGTTTACACCTGGATGGGTGATCATCTCCGCACGGACCTGCGTCACGAACTGACGCATGCGTTGCTGCATAGCACTTTGAAGGATGTGCCACTCTGGCTGGATGAAGGGCTCGCGGGTTATTTCGAGTTGGCGCCGGGAACCGACGGCGTGAATCCGCAACATCTGGAGAATTTGCGTCGCGGTCCATTCTTGCCGGATTTGAACCGGCTGGAGAAACTGGACCAGGTTCGCGACATGGAGAAGCCGGAGTATCGTGAGGCCTGGGCCTGGGTGCACCTCATGTTGCGGAGCAGTCCCGCGGCCAAGGCCACGCTCTGCGAATACCTGCAAACGCTCCGCACGAATCCCGTGCCAGGACCGCTGGCTCCGCGCTTGCGCGAAGTGCTGCCAAACCCGGAGCAAGCTCTCGCCGAGCACCTCGGCAAGATCGAGATGCCGCGACCGCGCTCACGCGCGACCAGCAGCCGATAACACGGAGATCTCACAGGCTGGCCCGGCGTGTGTGCCAGTCTGTGGCGGCCTCGTGCATGCGGGCGATGCGGAGCAACTTCTCCTCGCCGAAGGCGGGTCCGAGCAACTGCAGACCGATCGGCAAACCTGCCTTTGTGAAGCCGCATGGGATGCTCAACCCTGGCAAACCCGCGAGATTGCACGAGACCGTGTACACATCAGATAGGTACATCGCGATCGGATCGTTACTCTTCGATCCGATCTCAAACGCGGCGGTGGGGGTCGTCGGCCCCATCACCACATCACACTTTGCAAACGCCTCATCGAAGTCCTTCTTCACCAGTCGCCGCACTTGCAGGGCCTTCACGTAGTACGCATCCTTGTAGCCGCTCGAGAGCACGTACGTGCCGATCATGATGCGGCGTTGAACTTCCTTGCCGAAGCCCTCGGCCCGTGACTTCGAGTAAGTGCCGATGAGGTCCGTTTTCTCCTTGGTGCGATGTCCGTAGTGCATGCCGTCGTAACGTGCCAGGTTGCTGGACGCTTCCGCCGGCGCGACGATGTAGTATGCGGCGAGTGCATAGGGTGTGTGTGGCAACGAGATGGGCACGAGCGTGGCCCCAAGACCTTCGTAGACCTTCAACGCTCGCCTGACGGCGTCGTTCACTTCGTCATCGATTCCTTCCATGAAGAACTCGGCCGGCACGCCAATGCGGAGACCCTTCACGGGCTCATTCAGCGTCTGCGAATAACTCGGCACGGGTTCATTCACGCTGGTGCTGTCACGAGGATCATGTCCCGCGATCGCTTCGAGGAGCAGGGCACAATCGGCCGTGTCGTGGGCGAAGGGACCGACCTGGTCCAGTGAACTGGCGAACGCGATCAGCCCGTATCGCGAGACCCGACCATAAGTCGGCTTCATGCCGACAAGCCCGCAGAGCGCTGCCGGCTGGCGGATGGAGCCGCCGGTGTCGGTGCCTAGCGATAGTGGGGCGGTGTTCGCGGCCACAGCGGCGGCACTGCCGCCCGACGAACCGCCCGGGATGCAGGCCGTGTTCCACGGGTTCCGCGTTACATCAACCGCACTATTCTCGGTCGAGGAGCCCATCGCGAACTCGTCCATGTTCGTCTTGCCGATAAGCACTGCATCCTCGGCCCGCAATCGCTCGATCACATGAGCGTCATAGGGCGGGATAAAGTTTGCGAGCATCTTGCTGGAACAAGTCGTTCGCTCGCCACGGGTGCAGAGCACATCCTTGATGGCGACCGGAATCCCGGCCAACTTGCCGAGCCGTTGGCCGCTTGCCCGCTTCGCATCGATGGTTGCGGCTTGCTGACGCACACGCGCTTCATCGACGTTTACATAGGCCATCACCTTCGGCTCGCATTCGCGGATGGCGGCCAGGTGCGCCTCGGCAATCTCCACTGCAGTTGCCTGCTTCGCCACCTGTAGAGTCAGCAACTCCACGGCAGTCTTCTGCGTCAAGCTCATGGCGTCTCGTCCGACGGGATGAATAACCTTCCGAAATGATAGCGTTGCGGCTGCCTCCGGCATCGGATCACTTCCGACGCTGCACGGGTGCGAATACTTCGCTCGTGTCCAGCACCTGGCGAGCCGACGCTTCGAAATGCCCGAGGTCGCTCCACGCGAGTGTCAATTCCTTTGATGTGTATCGATCTCGCTGAAGGCTGAATAAACCGCTGCTTCAAGTCGATTCGACACAGCTCAAGTGTGTCGCACGCAGGTCAATCGGAGCGCGTCATTCCATTAAAGACTTGTTCGTCGCTTGGCAGACATTTATACTTGGGCCTGATGGATGTACCGCGACCTGCGGGAGCTTCTTGGCACACCGCTTCGCGGGCTCGCCCTCGCCCGGACAACAGTGATGGACACCATTGCTCTGCTCGACGTCGTTGATCACGCTTCACTCCTGGAATCGGTCCCCGTTGCCAGTTTGATTGCGGACCCTTCCGGGGCTGTGCTCTTCGCGAACACTCGTTTCAACAATCTTTTTGGCTACGCAGAAGGGGATGTCGTTGGTGTCCAAATCGAAGAACTGATCGACGCACCCATCCGTGGCCGCTCCCTGGGGTCGGATGGTGCGGAACTGGTTCTGGGCCGCAAGCGGGATGGGAGCGAACTACTCGTCGAAGTTGGCCGCGGTCAGTGGTCGACGGTGATGGGTCCCTTGCTGGTCTACACGCTAGTGGATCTCACCGAACGAATCATTGCCGAGCAAGGGCGACATGAGGCGGAACGCCGACTTTCGGACATCGTGAACAACACCACGGCCGTGATCTATGCCAAGGATATCGATGGCCGGTATTTGATGGTGAACAAGCAGTATTTTCAACGCTTCAACATCACTCAGGAGCAAGCCGCTGGCAAAACGGATTTCGATCTCTTTCCGCATGCAATGGCCGAGGCGTTTCGTCGCAATGATCGCGCGGTCACGAGCAGCGGGAAGGTGCTCGAAATCGAGGAGGTAGCACCTCATGCCGATGGCGAACACACATACATCTCGGTGAAATTCCCGCTGCGCGATCACAAGGAACGCATCATCGGCGTGGCCGGCATTTCCACCGACATCACCGATCGCATCGAGCGGCTTCGGGTGGAGCAAGAACTCCGGGCCGCCCGGGAAATCCAGCGTCTGCTCTACCCCGAGACACCGCCCATCGTGCCCGGATTCGACCTGGCTGGCGTCGTCTACCCGGCCCACGTCATGTGTGGCGATTACTACGACTTCATCCCGCTCAGTGATGGCCGGCTTCTCTGTCTGGTCGCGGATGTCACCGGGCACGGCATCGGTCCGGCACTGGAGATGGTCGAGACTCGCGCACTGATCCGGGCGATTGTCGGCTTCGAAGCCAATCTCGAAATCGTGCTGCAGCGGCTCAACCAGGCTCTGGTGGCCGATTTGCCTTCTGATAATTTCGTCACGATGTTCGTCGCCGAGATCGATGTCGAGCGAAAGCAGATGCGCTGCTGCGGAGCCGGGCACGAAGGCTTGCTGATGCGGGCGAATGGCGAGGCCCTGCGAATTGAGAGCACCGACACGATGCTTGGCATTCTCGCAGACAATCAGTTTCACCTGACCGATCCCATTGCACTCGCACCCGGCGACGTCCTTGTGCTCGCGACCGATGGTGTTGCCGAGACGATGGATGAAGTGAATGGCTTCTTCGGGTGGGAAGGGTTCGAGCAGGCCGTCCGCGATTCCCGACACCGTGGAGCACGGGAGATTGCGGCCACGGTGTACGAAAGGGCCCGCGACTTCGCGCATGCACCCAATCAAGCGGACGACATCACGATCCTGGCGGCAAAGGTTCTCGAATAACTGCCAGTTAGATGTACGTGCTGAGCAAGTATAGTGTGAGGCCGATCGCCAGGAGGAAGACGGAAATTCGCACGCCCCAACCCACACCCTCCGCAAGGATGCGGTCCCAGTGGTCATGCCGGGTTGCGGCATAGACCAGGCTGAGCACCACAAGCAACACGGGCAAATCCCAGTAGATGCTGACAGCGAACGGCACGGTCATTAGCTCGCCTCCGGTGTGTCGTCGCTCTCTTTTGACGCTTCGCGCGGCGGATCACGAAACATCGGGCCGGCCAGCGCGTCGTAGATCACCAGTAAGTTCAGCACGCCTGCAATCACGGTGTAAACCCAGCCTAGATCCCAGCGCTTGTTGCCGTCGCGCTGGAGTTTGTTCAGCGTGATGCGATCCGGATCGTCGCTCGGCGTTCCCTCGGGTGGGGTGCGCTCGAATGTGCCGAAGATGGGTCCGGTGTCCTTGTTGGGATCGTAGCTGGCGTACTGAAAAAGCGCTGGCCAGGCGGCAACACCAATCCAGAACTGACCCAGGAACTGTGGACGATAGGCCATGGCCTTGGGCATGCCACCGAGTTCATTTCCCAGGATTGCCACCGGCGGGAAGGTGCGGTTATCGGATACATCCGGCAGCCAGACGTTCCGCCATTGCCCCATCCACATACCGTAGAAGAAGAGCAAGTACAGCCCGACGAAAAAGAGCAGCCCCTTGCCCGTGCGGCCCTGGTAAATCTGCCCAAGCCCGGGGATGAGGTAACTCAATACTGCCGCGAGCGGATCGAGTGGCTGCGGTGGCAAGGTCGTGGGTGCACCACCCGCGGAAATGGGCCGTGCCGGTGCGAGCGGAATCGGTGGCAGCGGGGGTGGCAACGGCAAGGGAGCAGGGGGGACAGAATCCATCAGCAGCATCTCACCCGGGGACAATCCACCAAACCCACGAGACCGGAACAGGTGCCGGTCAATGGGTGGGATTGTCGATCCCGAGATTATATGGCACACCGATCAATGAGGCCAAGCCAGTGGGAAGGGCAGGGTGATCCAGGCTCGTAGCTGAGCGATGTGCGCCAGTGTGTACATGAGTAGGGCGATGCCCATCAAACCTAGTGCATTCTTCCCGAGTCCGGAGCGAAGCAACGAACCGACAGGGCCCAGGCGACGGAACAGAGCATCTGTCAGGACATTGATGAGCACGAGCGGCCAGAGGACGACTGGCACTCCGGCAAAGGCCGACGGGCCGGGAGGTGGCTTCGGCGTGACTGGCTGTGGTGCGAGAACTCGTGGCTTCGGGATCTCCGGCTCCAGCACAGGCTCCGCAAAGGGCAATGAAGCGACCGGCGCGGGAAGCATCGGCGGCACCTGCACAACTGGTGCAGCCTTCGGAGAAGGCGGAGGGACGACCGGGGCTGGCGGTGGTGGCACAGTCACTGGAACCGGAGCAACCTGGCGTGGCATTTCGGGGATGTGCGGTTTCGCCGGTTCCGGTGGTGCAACTGGTGTTGGACTGCTTCGTGGTGCAGGCATTTCGACCGGCAGCGGAGCGACGAGCAGGTGCGGTGCCGGAGCGGGGGGGGCTTTCGGTGGATCCACACGCCAGTTTTTCACAGCCGCAGGGATCACCACGGGATCGGGCATCGGCAGCGGTGCGGTTGGCACGACAGGCACCGCGGCAACTGCCGACTCATCGACCGTGGGCAGCGGCAACGAGAGCATCCGCTGGAGAAGCGCATCGAGTTCATCGAGTTGCTGGCGGGTCAGGTCGTTCGGGCTCGGTGCAATCGCCATGGGCATCCTTCCGCGGCCTGGTCGGCTTCCTGCCGACGCGCGAAATCTCATAGTTGCCAGGAGTATAGGGGAGTCCCGGGGAGAAAAAAAAGGGCAACCTTCGCAGGCGTGACCGGGTGTAACCGAATTTTCTTGGGATATTGAATTCCTCCGCAGGAGCGTGGTCCTGCAGTGCGGAACGCGGAATGTGGAATGCGGAATGAAGTACCCAGCAAACCGCCGCAATTGTCCTCGTGACACCCCCAAAGAAGATGGTTGCACCCGCGTGTCCCGATGGTTTTTGCCAGGTGCCGGTGAGGCCATCTGGCAGGTGCGATGGCAGAGAATGCTGGCTATTTGACTGCAGCCGCTCGCCACGGCAGTGGACAGCTGCTCAGCGAGTGGGCCTCATCCGCTGTCGGATTGATGGATCACTCAGAATGTCGTGTGCGGCGATCTCACCGGGCTTCAGCCGGCAGGTGTTCCCTGAGGTAGCGTGTGAGCAAGCCATACAAATGTCGAGTGGTGTTTTTCCCCTCGTTGATCGAGTGACTGCGATTGGGATAGGCCATGAGTGAGAACGGCTTATTCAACTCGATGAGTTTGTTGGTGAGAATCTCGACGCCCTGGTAGTGGCAGTTGTCGTCACCCGTGCCGTGGACGAGGAGCAAATTTCCCTTGAGCCCCGCCGCGTGAGTGATGGGCGATCCTTTGACGTAGTCCGCATCATTATCCTGTGGCAGGCCCATGTATCGCTCCTGATAGATTGTGTCGTAGAGGTGCATGTCGGGTACGGGTGCGACGGCCATGCCAGTCTGGTAAAGTTCTGGATAGCGGAAGAGTAGGTTCAGGGTCATCGAGCCGCCGCCACTCCAGCCCCAGACTCCGACACGTGATCCATCGAGGTAGGGTCTCTTCAAGAGCACCCGAGCAGCGGCCGATTGCTCTTCGGAGGCCAGGGTGCCCACTCGGCGGTAGGCCGCCTTTCGCCAGTCGCGGCCACGTGGAGCGGGGGTGCCACGATTATCGACGCACGCCACGATATAGCCTTCTTGTGCCAGGAATCGATGCCACAAATACTGATTTCCGCCCCAGCGATCGGTCACGGCCTGGCCGGCCGGCTCTCCATACACATGAAACAATAGAGGATATTTTTTCGTCGAATCAAAATGTGGCGGCTTGATCATCCAGCCATCGAGTTGCACGCCGTCTTGAATCTCCACCCGAAAGAACTCGACCGGGGAGGGGGCAAGCGCACTCAGGGCATTCACGAGTTTTTCGTTCGTCGTGAGAGTGCGTATCGTCGCATGATCGGGGAGCGAGATGATCTCTGCACTTGGAGGTGTTCCGAATGCGGAGTGAGTGTGCATGCACTGTGAGCCGTTGGGCGAGATCTGGTAATCGTTCCAGCCTTCCATTTTTGCAGGTGTGATTCGCTCTGATTTTTGTTCGGCGATTACGAATCGATAAAGGTAGCGTTGTGTTGCATTCTTAGGAGAGGCAATAAAATAAATATATCCAGCCATTTTGTCAACGTATACAACTCGAATGACATCGAATTCTCCACTCGTCATGCGGCTGATTTTTGTTCCATCGCGAGCCGCGAGATAGAGATGTCGCCAGCCGTTTCGTTCGCTGATCCAGGTGAATTTTTTACCGTCGTCCACCCAGTCCAGTGAATCATCGTCGATATCGACCCAGGTTGCATCTCGCTCCGTGAGGAGTGGCTTTTGCTGGCCGGTGGCCACGTCGGCAAGAATGACCGTCAGGGCATTTTGAAGTCGATTGATGCGCTGGATAACGAGTTCTTGCGAATTCCCCGCCCATTCCATGCGTGGGAGATAATATTCCGTCCGCGAGTCGCCGGGCATATCCAGCCATTTGGTCTCACCACCGGACGTGGCCACGATGCCGATGCGACAGGCCGAGTTACGTTCGCCCGTTTTCGGATAAGAGAATGATTTCAATACGGGATATTTCTTGGTGGTGTTGTCAACAAGTGTGAACTTTGGCACACCTTCCGAATTCAGTTGCCAGTATGCAATCTGCTGGCCGTCCGGGCTCCAGCGCCACCCATCCCGGCAACCGAACTCTTCCTCATAGACCCAATCGAATGTGCCATTGATCCGATCGAGCGATCCATCACGCGTCAGCGCAACAGGTGGGCCGCCCGTCACAGGTTCGACATAGATATTATTGGCATGAACGTAACCAATGTGTGTGCCGTCCGGGGAGATTTTCGCAAACATCAAGGATGAAGCTTCAAAGTGGCCGCCAAGTTTTCGCAATTTGTTTGTCGATCGAGAAAATATCCAATAGTCGCCACGCGTGTGTTGCCTCCAGACTTTCTCGGTGTTGGTATAGATCAACACCAGATCCTGATCCTGAGAGAATTCGTAGGACTGAATGGCGAGTGGTGATTTGGCGTTTGGCGGCATGAGGTCCGACGCGGCGACGAGCACGCGCGACGATCCAGCACGATCGATCTCCACGATGTCGTCAGAGCCCTTGTGTGTTTTCGAACGCTGAGTCACGGTATACCCGCCACCCTTGAGCCACTTCACAGCGGGTGTGCGATCGCTTTGAAATTCATCCGAACCGAAGATTCGATCGAGTGTGAGTTTCGCGGGATCATTTGGTGGAGCCTGGGCAATGGTGGTGCTGCAAACCACAAGCACGAGTAGAAATGCAGTGCATCGCATGCGTAATCCCTCGAAGGACTGACAGTAACTGGAGTGATCTTATTGTAATCGAACTGCTCAAAACGCTACCCTGGCGTTTCTGCGGATCGCCGCTCCATCGGGCCCGCTCACTCGTTCTCCCGACCAGGAGGGCGACGAGGGCGCTCTCCTGGGAATGCCACCTTTATTTGTACGGTCCTGCCCGTGACGCAGGAACCGTCAGTATCACTTCGCTGCAGGGCTCATTGGTCCTTGCCAAGGGGCAATCGATTCATGGACAGTGAACACGTGCGGCAAGGCAAAACGAACTGACGGTAGTCACTGTGTCAGATCCGGGCTTCGCATCCGCACGATTGCAACTAAAGTATCAGTTGTACAGCTTGATCAGTTTTGAATAATTCCGATTTTGGCTTTGCATCCGCAGGCAGCCAGTCGCTTTAATATCCCTATCTTGCCAAAATGGTTTGCCTGGCAGTTTCTTCGTAATCGGAACCAACCCTGGCCAGGGGAGCGCCGCCCGCACCCTGGCGTGACGCCTGAATCACACGACTCGAACAGTTTGTTCGCATTCGTATCGTCGCAGATCCGGACTGTGTCCGCTGACCGGTTCGGCGTGCGTGTATCTCACAACCCGCATTCTTTGCCTTACTCCGCGAGGCCGCCCCATGTCCGCAAAGAAATCGATCCGCAGCCTGCTCACCGCCGCCTTCCGCAGCCGCAAGACCAACCCCATCCGCAAACAACCCGGCGTCCTCGGTCGCCCGATCGAACTGCTCGAAGACCGCGTGGTGCCAGCCGTGGCCTGGGAGTTTACGTCTGGAACGCAAAACCTCATTGCCGCCCCAATCACCGTGGGTTCGGAGTTCACGCCCACGGCAGATATCACGGTCAACGCATTTGGAGCTTTCGACGATGGAATGGATGGCTTTGCGGATGGCGACAAGCAAGTCGGCCTGTGGCGACTGAGCGACGAGGCGTTGCTCGCCTCCGTTATGGTTGCCGAAACGGATACGCTCAACGGCAACTTCCGTTACGCCACGCTCGGAACACCCATCAACCTCACGGCTGGGGTGACATACGTGGTCGCAGCTTCTGGATACGGTAACAACGATGCCTATGCGAACGATACGACTGGATTCGCCACAGCCGCCGAAATTACCTTTGTTTCGCCTCGGTTCATCAATGGTGTTTTTGCGTTTCCAAGTATGACTGGTGCTGCGGCAAATGGCGATTTCGGTGCAAATTTCGACTATGTTCTGACACCGCTCCCCGGTGCGACCCTCAGCGTGACGCTCGATGGCTCGAACAATCTCGTGATCGCTGACACAGCGGATGTTGCCAACGCTCTCTCGGCGACTGTCAGCGGCACCAGCCTGGTGTTCACAGATGCCAATGAAATCTTCGAGCCATTCGCTGGCGGCTCACTCTCGAACATGGGCCACACCCTCACGGTGCCGCTCGCGAATATCCCCGGCTCACAAGTCATCATCAACGGTGCCGGCGGCAGCGATACACTGAACATCAATTTCAGTGGCGGCAACTTTGCGAAGGCCATCACCTTCAATGGTGGAGCCGGGGCGGGGACAGATTCGCTGAACCTCACCGGTGGCGGCACCTATGCCAGCGTCATCCACACCGCGGCCAACTCCAGCGATGGGGCCGTGAATGTCAGCGGCAATGCGCTCATCTCGTACTTCGGCCTCGAACCCGTCAACGATAACCTCAGTGCCACGGACCGCGTATTTGATTTCACCAGCATCAACGACGAAACGATTACACTCACAGACAGTGGCGGCTTCGACGGCTTCATGACCATCGATTCCACCGAATCGGAATCCATTGTCTTCGCCAATCCCACCAACTCACTCACCATCATCACCACCAATGGGAGTGGTTCGGATACGATTAATATTGATGGTGTGGATGATGCATTCATCGGTTCCTTCATCGTCACCGGTGGCGCTGGTGAAATCACGAACTTGAATGCGAATCTCATCCTCGGCGAGTTCGCCACCACGGCGAGCGTTTCCATCACTTCGCTGCAGCAGGTCAACCTGAGCCGGAGCATCGTCACCAATGGCGGGTTCGATGCCGGCGATGTGACCATCACAGGGCCGGTGCGACTCCTCAATAGCAGCATCGTCATCACGACGGATTCGAACGGTGTTGATGGCAATGTCACATTTAATAATCCCATCAACGCCGATGCGGCAGGCAATAATCGCCCGCTCACGATTGCAGCAGGCAGCGGAAATGTCTCACTTCAGAATGTTGGCGTGAGCGAAGAACTGCAAACCCTTAGCATCACCTCGGCCAACAACGTTTCACTCCAACGCGTCGACACCCGGAGCGGCGGAATCGCGATCACTGCCGCGGGCACAACAACGCTCAATGGCAACCTGACGACGAATGCCCTCGCCACCGGCGGCCCGCTGAGCCTGACGGGCAACGTTTCCGTGGCAGCGGCCAGCGTCTCGCTCATCAGCGGCAACGGCGTCCACACCCTCAGCGGCGGCACCATCGCGCTCGGCACTAACACGCTCGTGCTGGACAACACCAGCCCCGCGTCCGGCACAGTGTCCAGCGTCATCACCGGAGCCGCGGGCAGCGCCCTGACCAAGAACGGCACCGGCACCATCGTGCTCTCGGGGAACAACGCCGGTTACGCCGGCACGACCACGGTGAATGCGGGCACTCTGAACGTTCAAACACCCGACGGTGTGATCAACCCGCTCGGCACAGGCACACTGACCATCAACGACCTGGCCACGGTGGTGGTTTCATACCCCACAACGACGGGCGCGGCCGACAACCTATCGATGAGCTGGTTCAACACGGGCGCAGCTTCCGCACAAATCACCGGCATAGGGAACAATACACCCACCGGCGGCCTGCTGGGTGCAACTCCGCAGGGAACGAAGTTGCTAAATTCCGCGATTGCCTTTCTCAATGCAGCCGCTTTTCAGACATCAACAGCCAGTCCGGCCACCGGTGCTCCGCTGACGGCTGGCGATAACTTCATGTTCCTTTACCGTGGGTTCTTCATCCCATCCGAGACGGGAACCTACCAGTTCGGGGTTGGGAATCAAGTCAATGCTACTGAGACCATCGATGATGAAGCGGCAATCTATTTGGACATGAATGCTGACGGCCTCTTTGACACCGGTGTCGGTGAGCGAGTGGCGTATCAACCCACATCGGGTGGCTCGAATGCCGGTGCCACAGTGAATCTCACTGCCGGCGTGGCGTATCCTATTGCCATCGCCTTCCGGGAGGGCGGAGGTTCCGAGCGGATGCTTGCCAACATTCGCCGTACCACCGGCACTGTGGTGCCCTGGTCCCGGATCGATCCGGGTACACCCGGGCCTATTGGGACATTCGCGGCATTCGATCTCGGGACAGGAACAGGCCTTGTCGCCAATAATGCGGTCGCTGTATCCGGCACCGCGACGATTGAACTCCAAGTGCCTGGTGTGAACTTCGCTTCGCTTGACGCCGCTACGGGAAGCACGCTGGTGTTGAACGGGCAAGGGACTGGACTGGGTCAGGTCATCACGTTTACTTCGGCTTCGCTCGCAGGTGCTGCGACCATTGCGACGAACACCGCATCCGCCACCATCACAGGTGTCGTCTCGCAAATTGCCACGGATATCATCACCAAGAACGGCACGGGTACACTGACGCTCAATGGTATCAACACTTTCGCCGGTGATCTTCTCGTCACGGATGGCCTGCTGCGCATGGGCAATAATTCAGCCCTGGGCGACGAGGTTGGCAAGACCACGATTCAGTCTGGTGCCACGCTCGATATCTTCGGCTACCGTGCGGGTGCCAGCGGTAATGAACTTGTGGAAGTCAGCGGCACGGGTGTCGGCGGCAACGGTGCAATCAACAACACCCGGGCTGATCAAACAAGTGCTTTCCGTCGACTCACGCTTCTGGGCGATACCACAGTTCGTGGTGATTTCCGCTGGGATGTGCGAAACACAGGTGGCACAGCAACATTCGACATGAATGGCTTCTCGCTCACAAAAGTCGGTGGGCGCGAAGTGGTGCTCATGAATGCCATTGTCAACAACGAAGGCGATATCAACGTCAATCAGCAGATTTTCCGGCTCGAAGGCTCGACTGATTTCGATGGCCCCACACGCACGATCAGTGTGGCAAATGGTGCCACCCTCGATTTCTGGGCGAGTTCTCAGACCCACGACGTCAACATCACACTCGTGGGTGGAGCCAACGTCACCACAAATAGTAGTGGCAGCGTAACCGTGACGGGCACTATCACGTTGAATGGCACTGCAAACATCAATACTAATGTCAATCTTGCTTTCCCAGGCCAGATGACAGGTGTGGGGGGGGTCAATAAGAACAATGGCGCGATTCTCACCCTCGCCAACAACACGAACGACTACGCCGGCCTGACCTCTGTGAATGCGGGTACGCTGGTGGCAGCCGCAGAGAATGCACTTGGTGGAACTGTGCTGGGCACATCGGTCGCCTCGGGTGCCACGCTCCGCTTCGATGCCACGGGCGGTGCAATCTCCAGTGCCGAGCCACTCGTGCTAGGTGGCACAGGCGTTGGGAATGCCGGGGCCTTGCAGTCGCAAGGCAACGATGTCACTCTGGGTGGCGACATCAGCTTCCGTAGCGACACATTCATGGCCAGCAATACCGCAGGCCGCACACTGACACTCAGTGGAGGGATCACCAAGGATACGCCCAGCAGTATCACACTGCTGGGTGCGGGCGATTTCGATGTGAGTTCGAACATTGCTGATGGCGATTTCTTCCTCTCGCCTGTTACGGCCCGTGCGTTCAATGGTGTGCAGCAAGTGCTCAACGATGCCTCCGTGATCACCAATGACATCAATGGAACAACTACACCTACTCGTACCGCCTTTCTCACAGGCAATCTTCAATTTGCCAACGCCGCCGCATTCAATGCGCTCTTCACACCATCCATTCCGTTAGGTGATAATTTCACCACTGTCTTTGAGACTACGTTAACCGTGGTCAATGCTGGTGTGTATACATTCTCGGTGACGAATAACGATGATGGTGCCGCGGTATGGCTCAAGCCTTCGGCCAATGCAGCCTTTGTTGCGGGCGATCTGCTTCAGGGAATTGTCGGCAATAACAACACAGGCGTGGTGACCCGGGCACTGACTCCAGGCGATTACACACTTGTTTATGCCCACCGTGAAGGGGCCGGGGGCGAAGCTGTCACAGGTCGCATCGGCGGCCCCTCACTCCTGGGCACCTCGAATGGCACGCTCCTGCCTATCGTCAACTCCAGCGTGATGAGCGGCACCAATCACTTCATCAAGACTGGCACCGGTACCGCCACACTTTCAGGCAATAACACGTACACGGGTGTCACACTTGTGAACCAGGGTGTGCTCGTTGTCGCCTCGAACAATGCACTTGGATCATCGGTTCCCTCTCCGCTAAGCCCGATTCCCGTCGGGGCCTTGATTCAGCAGTGGCAGGTCGGAACGGATAATGGAAACAATAGTGAATTCTCACAAGAAAATGGATCATCGAATGCCGCTCCCGGAAGCGCCACAGCTCGTGATGACGACTGGTACTTTGCCGGCACCTATCCCGCACCTATTGGCGTCGTAGCGGCCAACGAAGCTTTGGGTGGTGCGCCGGCAACCGGATTTGAACGTGCACTCACTATCGGCGATCCCACGAATCGCATCCACTTCAATCTCACGGCAGACCAACTTCAGGATAACTACCAGTTGGTGGTCGATACCGTGGCCAGCAGTTTCACAGCGGGTAGCATCACCCTTCAAGTACTCGTGAATGGTGTCGTAGTTCATACAGAGACGCGGACGGGCGACGGCACCATCACCACGGCCGTCTTCACGGGCGCGTCGGTCGGGATGACCACGGGTGATAACGTTGTAACACTGACACGTACGGCAGGGACTGGAGCATTCATTCAGTTCGATTACATCCGGCTCAATCGCCAGGCCATCGTGACGGCATCCGACACCACGGTGATCGAGGGAGCCACGCTGGCCTTCACGGGAAGCAGCATTTCGTCTGAAGCGATCACCGTGGGTGGCACGGGTGCGGCCGGTCAGCCCGCGGCACTCGTGGTCCCGACGGCCGGTGGTGCGAATGCTGTCACTGGCCCCATCACACTCAGTTCGAACACCACCATCGACACCGCCGCGAGCACCGCTCTTATATTGAGTGGTGGCGTCTCGGGCATCGGGTTCGATCTCACCAAATCCGGCTTGGGAACACTGATCCTCTCCGGCACCGATACCTACTCCGGCATCACCACCGTGGCGGGTGGAACGCTCCTCGTAAATGGCACGTTCACGGCGGCGACGAATGCCGTCACCGTGCAGACGGGAGCCACGCTCGGCGGCAGCGGCACCATCACCGGGCCTGTCACCATCGACGCCGGCGGTTTCATGTCTCCAGGCAATAGCCCGGGTATCATGAATACGGGCAACTACACACAGGCCGGCGATCTCCTCATCGAGATCATCAATCCCAACAACCCGGCCATCGAGGGCGCGGACTACGACCAGGTGAATGTCACCGGCATGGTGAATCTCACCGGTGATCTCACATTCGACTTCCTGGGTGCCGGCCCGATTCCCTATGGCACGCCATACACCATTATTAACAATGATGATGTCGATTCCGTCATCGGCACCTTCAGCAACTACACCACGAATGGCGGCACCTTCACCGCCAATAGTCAGTCGTGGGTGATCTTCTACAACGGCGGCACTGGCAACGATGTCGTGCTCGTCACGGTGTCGGATCTCGTGCCGACCACCGTCTATATCAACGACGATTGGGCCGACCTGCTGCCCGGCACCGTGATCCCGGATGCCGACCCCGTCGCCGCGGGGCCACAGATCGGCGTCATCGGCTACGATGCCTTCAGCGATATTCAGCCCGGCCTCACCGCACTAGGCGGCTCCGGCGGCAATGCGGTGGTCTGGGCTAGCGGTTCCGGCGGTGCGGTGAACGCCGACTACGGCGCGTTCACGTTGAACACACTCGTCGGC